>NZ_JBCPWO010000069.1:0-304 GCF_039581385.1 Comamonas sp. A7-5 | reverse complement strand
TGGCGCTGGCGTCAAGGTGGCCGATGTGGCCGCCCTGGTCGACAAGCTGAAAAATGAAGCCAAAGTGATCTGACTCCCCCTGAGTCGCCTGCGGCGCCTTCCCCCAAAGGGGGACGACGGCCTTGGCTGCGGGGCGGCCCTTGCTGGCCGTCCCTCGCCAGGCTGCGCTGCTGCCAAGGGCTGATGTCCTCTCTCGGACTTCGCCAGAACGTAAAGAAATTTAGAGGTTGATATGACTTCTCTCGTTATTGCAGAACACGACAACGCTTCGATCAAGACCGCGACCCTGAACACCGTGACGGCC
>NZ_JBCPWO010000068.1:0-326 GCF_039581385.1 Comamonas sp. A7-5 | reverse complement strand
CTCCGGCTTGCAGCGCTGCGTCCGCTACGACGATGGTGGCCGTAGGTCGCAGGGTGTCGATGGCAAAGTTGTTCGAGTCGGTTGTGCCGCTTCCCGTGTTACCCGCCAGATCGGTGTAGCTGGCGTTGTTCAGGCCGATCATATTCGTGGCGTCGGTGATGCCGGCAGTCGGCGTCAGCGTCGCCGTCCAGGTCAAGCCACCGTCGCTGGACATCAGATTGCTCAGACTGCCATTGGCAACTGTGAAGTCACCAACATCCAGCCCCGTCACCGCTTCACTGAAGGTGATGGTGACCGTGGTGCTCTCTCCGGCTTGCAGCGCTGCG
>NZ_JBCPWO010000067.1:0-339 GCF_039581385.1 Comamonas sp. A7-5 | reverse complement strand
CATTTATTGCTCCTCTGGCAGAGCATCAAATTCATCAATGACGCCGCGAGCCTTTTCCAAGAAATCGTGAATAGCCATCGTGATGATCTCGCGCTTATTCAAGCCAATCATTCCGCCCAACTGCTCCATCTCATTGGCCAGCTCGAGAGGAATCCGGGCGCAGACGTTTTTCGTGATCTCGTCCGCCGCCTTCGAATCGGCTTCAAGCAGCTTGTCGACGATGTCTCCCGAAAAGTTAGATCCAGAGGTATGCAGTTGCTTGAATTTCAGGGTGTGAAGAATCAGTGTTTCGCGTGAGTTCATGATTTGCTTTCGATAGTTGATGATGTTTGCGCGCAT
>NZ_JBCPWO010000066.1:0-352 GCF_039581385.1 Comamonas sp. A7-5 | reverse complement strand
CGCACTGCTGGAGCAGGCCTACAAAGACCTAGGCATGACCACCAACGAGGATCTGCAGCGCATGGCCAAGCAGGCGCGTGCTGCGTTTGATCAGTTGGAAAAGGATGGCAGGCAGCCGCCCCTGCGCATTGCCGAGGCCTGGAAGTCCATGGCCGACAAGGTGATTGCGGCCAATGGCGGCATTGCACCCGAGTGGCTCAAGACCCAGGCAGCCGTCAAGGGCTACGAGGTCGCGGTGGACGATGCAGGCAAGGCCGTGCTCAACACCGACCGCGCCACAGTCAGGGCCGTGAGCAGCATGGTGGGCGGATTGGGTAGGGTGCGCGATGCAGCAGATGGCGTGCAGGAGAGT
>NZ_JBCPWO010000065.1:0-352 GCF_039581385.1 Comamonas sp. A7-5 | reverse complement strand
GGCCTTGCTGGAGCAGGCCTACAAAGACTTGGGCATGACCACCAGCGAGGATCTGCAGCGCATGGCCAAGCAGGCGCGTGCCGCGTTTGATCAGTTGGAAAAGGACGGCAAGCAGCCGCCCCTGCGCATTGCCGAGGCCTGGAAGTCAATGGCCGACAAGGTGATTGCGGCCAATGGCGGCATTGCGCCTGAATGGCTCAAGACCCAGGCCGCCGTCAAAGGTTACGAAGTCGCGGTGGACGATGCGGGCAAGGCCGTGCTCAACACCGACCGCGCCACGGCCAGGGCCGTTAGCAGCATGGTGACCGGCATGGGCCGGGTGCGCGAGGCTGCCGACGGCGTGCAGGAGAGC
>NZ_JBCPWO010000064.1:0-353 GCF_039581385.1 Comamonas sp. A7-5 | reverse complement strand
GCCAGCCGCTGACCCGGCGACAGCACGCCGGTGATGGGGGCCGTGCCGCTCTTGATGATGGAGCCCATGGCCTTTTCGACGATGTTCGACAATCCGCCTTTTTTATTGCCCGGCGTGGTGTTGGCGCTGCGGTCCACGCGGCCCTTGTCGAGATAGGCGTCGTACCAGGCCATTTCCTCGATCATGGCTTCGGCCACTTCGGGGCTTGCGGCGCGCGAGGTGAGCTGGTCGATGCCGTCGCGCACCTCGGTCACCTCGCTGAACATCACGGTGGCGCCCGCGCGCACCAGCAGGTCGGTGCAAAAGCCCACTGCGGGGTTGGCGGTGACGCCGCTGAAGGCGTCGCTGCCCCC
>NZ_JBCPWO010000063.1:0-357 GCF_039581385.1 Comamonas sp. A7-5 | reverse complement strand
CCCATCGCTGATGGGGAATTCGTATTAGCCAATCCATAGCAGTGACAGGCCTGCTCCTGTCACCATAGAGGCTAGTCCCAGACTGATTCGTGTTCCATATTTGGCTCCCCCGATGGTGAACGCCAGTACGGATTTGGCGATTGCGCTGGAAGCAAGAATCACAACCAATCCCCATTGAGCGGTGGACAGGGGCAAACTACCTGACGCAAAAAGCTGGCCTAAGCTCGCAGCAGCGGCATGCAGTTCGGCCAAAGCTGCAAATGCCGCCGCGACCAGCACGCCAGTGCTGCCAAAGACATGCTGGAGCCAGGCGCCTAAAACTAACATCAACGCAATGGTGCCGGCAATCAGCAATGC
>NZ_JBCPWO010000062.1:0-365 GCF_039581385.1 Comamonas sp. A7-5 | reverse complement strand
CGTAGGCCAAGCCGCCGCCAGGGCCGGCGCCAGTTGCAGCAACATTCGCGGTATGAGAAGAGGCGCCGCCGAAGGCAGTGCCGCTGACGGGTCCTGCGTTATAGCCCGCTGCAGCTGCAGAACCTGCGTTGGCATTAGTTGCTGCGCCACCACCAGCAACTGCGTTGCCCGAGGTTGCCGAAAGGCTCTTCACGTTACCGAAGGTAGTTGCGCTACCACCGACAGTTGCCCCACCGATGCCAAAACCGCCTGCGCCGATAGCGCCGCCAGCAGCGTTTGCATTCGACGTTGCACCGGAGGTGGCGCTATTTGAACTCAGCGCAGCACCGTTGCCCGAGCTGGCAGCACCCGACACCGTGCCAGAA
>NZ_JBCPWO010000061.1:0-365 GCF_039581385.1 Comamonas sp. A7-5 | reverse complement strand
GTCTGCCACGCTGTCGGGTGCGGCCAGCTCGGGCAACGGAAGTGCGCTGAGCATGAATAGTGCAACCTCCGGTGCAACGTCGAATGCAAACGCTGCTGGCGGCGCTATCGGCGCAGGCGGTTTTGGCATCGGTGGGGCAGCTGTCGGCGGTAGCGCAACTACTTTCGGTAATGTGAAGAGCCTTTCCGCAACCACCGGCAACGGTGTTGCAGGCGGCGTAGCGGCTACCAATGCCAATGCGGGCTCGACTGCTGCGGCCGGCTATAACGCAGGACCCGTCAGTGGCACGGCCTTCGGCGGCGCCTCTTCTCAGACCGCGAATGTTGCTGCAACTGGCGCCGGCCCTGGCGGCGGCTTGGCTTACA
>NZ_JBCPWO010000060.1:0-367 GCF_039581385.1 Comamonas sp. A7-5 | reverse complement strand
GATCGCGACATCAGCCAGGGTCTGGTCTATGCGGCCACGCCGGCCAGCGACTTCATCTGCGGCACGCTGCAGCTGGCGGCCGGCATGAACCTGCATGTCTTCACCACGGGCCGCGGCACGCCTTACGGCCTGGCACAGGTTCCGGTGATCAAGGTGGCCACGCGCAGCGACCTGGCGCGGCGCTGGCACGATCTGATGGATATCAACGCCGGACGCATTGCCGACGGCGAGGCCACGATCGAAGACATAGGCTGGGAGATGTTCAGGCTGATGCTCGATGTCGCCAGCGGCCGCAAAAAGACCTGGGCCGAGCAGTGGCAGTTGCATAACGCGCTGGTGCTGTTCAACCCGGCCCCGGTGACCTGAA
>NZ_JBCPWO010000006.1:0-302509 GCF_039581385.1 Comamonas sp. A7-5 | reverse complement strand
TCTTCATGTTGGCCTCTTCCATGTCGATGAAGTCGATCACGATCAGGCCGCCCAGGTCGCGCAGGCGCATCTGGCGCGCCACTTCGTCGGCTGCCTCGAGGTTGGTGCGGGTCGCGGTTTCCTCGATATCGCCGCCCTTGATGGCGCGGGCCGAGTTCACGTCCACGGAGACCAGGGCTTCGGTGTGGTCGATCACGATGGCGCCGCCCGAGGGCAGGGTCACGGTGCGCGAATAGGCGGACTCGATCTGGTGCTCGATCTGGAAGCGCGAGAACAGGGGGGCGTCGTCGCGGTAGCGCTTGACGCGGGCAGCGTGCTCGGGCATCACATGTGCCATGAACTGCTGGGCCTGTTCGTAGATGTCATCGGTGTCGATCAGGATGTCGCCGATGTCATTGTTGAAATAGTCGCGGATGGCGCGGATCACCAGGCTGGATTCCTGATAGATCAGGAAGGCGCCCTTGGAGGCCTTGGCGGCGCCGTCGATGGCGCTCCACAGCTTGAGCAGGTAGTTCAGGTCCCACTGCAGCTCGGGGGCCGAACGGCCGATGCCGGCAGTGCGTGCAATGATGGACATGCCCTTGGGGTACTCGAGCTGGTCCATGGCCTCCTTGAGCTCGGCGCGGTCCTCGCCCTCGATGCGGCGCGAAACGCCACCGCCACGGGGGTTGTTGGGCATCAGCACGACATAGCGGCCGGCCAGCGAGATGAAGGTGGTCAGGGCTGCACCCTTGTTGCCGCGCTCTTCCTTCTCGACCTGGACGATCAGCTCCTGACCTTCGCGGATCACGTCGTTGATGCGGGCCTGGCTGGGCGAGACGCCTTCGGCAAAGTATTGCTTGGAGATTTCCTTGAAGGGCAGAAAGCCGTGGCGGTCTTCGCCGTAGTCCACAAAGCAGGCTTCTAGAGATGGCTCGACGCGGGTCACGACGGCCTTGTAGATATTGCCCTTGCGTTGTTCGCGACCTTCGATCTCGATCTCGTAGTCCAGCAGCTTCTGGCCGTCCACAATGGCCAGGCGGCGTTCTTCGGACTGCGTCGCGTTAATCAGCATCCGTTTCATGATGCGTTTCCTTTATTCGTTTTATGAGGCACGTTGGTCACAGACCAACGCACCTTTGACTGGTAATCAAAGACAGGCTCAACAGGAGCCGTGATGCCAGACGAACGAGTTGAAACGGATGAGGAATCTGGGGCGGTACAGGACGGCGCTACTGGCCTGATCTCAAGTCAGTAGCGGAGGTACAGGCCGGGGGACGAGCGGGAGAGGACGCGCATGCAGACGGGGTACAAAAGAAGCCGACGCGCGTGCTAGGGAGGTGGGTGGTTTCTTCGAGACATGACTCGTCCCGGGGGCCGGCCGTGCCTTGCCCCAGAGGTTGATCAGCAATGTCCAAAAGATCCACATGCTCGTTGAGAGAACCGACAGTTGCAGGCTGCTTTTGCCTGGACAACTGCACGGTATGAGATTCCGTATCAGTGTTTCAATTCGTCAGCCTTTGCCAGGCTCTCACAGGCTGCTGCAGCTCATCTTGACTGCAATTTGCGTGTGCAAAACTGGCGGGCATCGACCTGCCTGTGCGGTGGGAAATGATTGTTTGGACTAAACTCCATGCGAATCAATCACTTACAACTAAGCTCGGCACAGGTGAAACACATTATAGAGGGCAAACCGGCACAGGACCGGTCCCAGAATACGGCCGCGGCCTCGGTACGGCTGATCGAGGTCGATGAAGACTCCGCCGGACAGCGACTCGACAACTTTCTCATGCGCCACCTCAAGGGGGTGCCCAAGACCCATGTCTACCGCATCATCCGCAGTGGTGAGGTGCGCATCAACAAGGGGCGCGTGAGTGCCGAGACCCGGGTTCAGCCCGGCGACGTGGTGCGCCTTCCCCCGGTCCGGATTTCCGACAAAGTGGCTGAAAAAGCGGAACGCCCGGCACCGGCTAAGGACTTTCCCGCCCTGTTGGATGACGAACACATGCTTGCTCTGTCCAAGCCTGCCGGCGTGGCCGTGCATGGAGGCTCGGGCGTGAGCTTTGGCGTCATCGAGCAACTGCGCCAGGCGCGTCCCGATGCCAAGTTCCTCGAACTGGTGCACCGGCTGGATCGCGAAACCTCGGGCATTTTGCTGGTGGCCAAAAAGCGTTCCGCACTCATCAATCTGCAGGACCAGTTTCGCGAGCGCGAGACCGGCAAGACCTATCTGGCACTGGTGCAAGGTGCCTGGCCGGCCAACAAGAAGGTCATCGATCTGCCGCTGCACAAGTATCTACAGGCGGACGGCGAGCGCCGCGTGCGCGTGACCACGGCCGATGACCCGGATGGAATGCGTTCCATCACCCTGGTCAAGGTCAGAAAGCTGATCGAGCCGCGTCCCCTGCAGGGGCTGCCTGCGATGAGTCTGCTGGAGGTGACCATCAAGACAGGTCGCACCCACCAGATCCGCGTGCATCTGTCCTCGCAGGGGCATCCCATCGTGGGCGACGACAAATATGGTGATTTTGATCTCAACCGTCGTGTGCAAAAGCAGGGGCTCAAACGCATGTTTCTGCACGCCTGGCGGCTACAGTTCAATCATCCCGCCAGCGGCGAGCGTGTCGAGCTGCGAGCCGAGCTGCCGCCTGAGCTGGCGGACTTTGTGAACTGATTAGGCTCATGACTACTGAAAACCATAGCGCCCGGCGACCACGCCGCTTCGATCTGATTGCATTCGACTGGGATGGCACGGTGGCGGACTCCACCGCCATCATCAGTCGCAGCATCCAGGAGGCGGTGCGTGATGTGGGCGGCACCGTGCCCAGCGACGAGCAGGCTGCCTATGTGATCGGTATGGCGTTGATGCCGGCCCTGGCCCGCGCGGCACCCGATGTGCCGCCCGAAAAATATCCTGAGCTGGCCAATCGCTATCGCTTTCACTTCTTCAAGCATCAGGACGATATCTGTGTGTTTGACGGCATACTGCCGCTGCTTGCCGAGCTGCGCGAGCGCGGCCACTGGCTGAGCGTGGCCACGGGCAAGAGCCGCATGGGGCTCAACCATGCGCTGCAGGACCCGCAGCTCAAGGGATTGTTCGACGGTTCGCGCACGGCCGACGAGACTGCTGGCAAGCCCAGTCCGCTGATGCTGCACGAGCTGATGGCCGAATTCGGTGTGGAACCCGAGCGAACGCTGATGATTGGCGACACCACGCACGATTTGCAGATGGCGCAGAACGCCGGCTGTGCCTGTGTGGGGGTTTCCTATGGCGCCCATGCACCCGACGGCTTCGCCCAGTTCAATCCGCTGTTCGTGGCCGACTCCGCGGCACAGTTGCGGGCCTGGCTGCTGGCCAACGCGTGAAGCCAGATATGACAGATGCCGTGGAGCTGTGCGCCAGTGCGGATCTGGTCGACGGCGGTCGGGCGGTGAGCTTTGATGTGCTGTATGCCGGTCAGAGCAGCCGCGCGTTTGCCATCCGCTACCAGGGGCAGGTTCATGCCTATCTGAATCGCTGCAGCCATATCCCCATGGAAATGGACTACCAGGAAGGTCAGTTTTTTGACGATTCCGGTCGCTGGCTGTTGTGTTCTACCCACGGAGCTGCCTACGAACCTGACAGCGGCGCCTGTGCAGGCGGTCCTTGCCGCGGTGGGTTGGTAAAAATCGCCTTGAGCGAAAGCGGCGGCTTGGTGCGCTGGCATACTGGGCCACACCTGAAACCTCTGAAGTTTTGAGATGAGTACTCCTGACAACCATGATTCCCAGTCGCATGTGACGCCGGGCGCGGACCTCTGGTCCAAGGCATCTGCTGCGTCCGCTGAGGCGCCCGCCGCTGCGGCCAAGGCCTCCGGGAACGGGGGCTGGGAGCGCGATGTGCTGGAAAAGCTGGTGTTCGCCTCCATCAAAGAACAGCGAGCAGCACGACGTTGGCGCTTTTTCAGCCGTCTGCTGTGGTCCGTGGTGGTGCTGCTGGTGCTGTGGGCGGTGTTCTTCAAGGATACGGCCACCAAGACCAGCACCTCGCCCCATACCGCGGTGGTGGAGATCAAGGGCGAGATTGCCTCGGGAGCGGACGCCAGTGCCGAGTTCGTGGTGGCGGCCATGCGCAGCGCCTTTGAAGATTCGGGCTCGCGCGCCGTGGTGCTGCTGATCAACTCGCCTGGAGGCAGCCCCGTGCAGGCAGGCATCATCAACGACGAGATGACGCGTCTCAAGGCCAAGTACAACAAGCCTCTGTATGCAGTGGTCGAGGAGTCCTGCGCCTCGGCGGCCTACTACATCGCGGCGGCGGCCGACGAAATCTTCGTCGACAAGGCCAGCATCGTGGGCAGCATCGGCGTGCTCATGGACGGCTTCGGCTTCACCGGTGTGATGGACAAGGTGGGCGTGGAGCGCCGCCTGCTGACGGCTGGCGAGAACAAGGGCTTTCTCGATCCGTTCAGCCCCATGTCGGCGCAGCAAAAGGAATTTGCGCTGCAGATGCTGGAGCAGATTCACCAGCAGTTCATCGGCGTGGTCAAGGCCGGCCGTGGCGACCGTCTGCATGAAACCCCCGAGATGTTCAGCGGACTGTTCTGGACCGGCCAGCAAGCCGTGGAGCTGGGTCTTGCCGACAAGCTGGGCAGCCTCGATTATGTAGCGCGTGAGGTGGTCAAGGCCGAGGAAGTCATCGACTACACCCGCCGTGATAATGTGGCCGAGCGCCTGGCCAAGCGCTTTGGCGCCGCCATCGGCGAGGGCTCGGTCAAAGCCATGCGCGGCCTGGTGCCAAGCATTCGCTGATCAAGCATCAGAAGGCTGCTGGACCTTTCTGGATAGGCGCTGGTTGCTATCAAAAAAAAGCCTGCGGTATTGGCCGCAGGCTTTTTTTGTTTCTTGGCGCTCAACGGCCTATGGCAAACACCACCGGCGTACGGTTGTCGGGAGGCGCGTTGCGCTGGCGCCATTCGCGCACCAGATGGCTTTCAATGCGTGCCGTCTCCAGCGTCAATCCGCTGGCCAGGGCCAGCCTGGTATTCGGTTGCAAGGTTTGCAGCAATGCCTGCCAGAGGGAGGCATTGCGGTAAGGCGTCTCGATGAACTGCTGGGTCTGGCCGTGACGCAGGGCCAGGCTCTCCAGCTCCTTGATGCGGGCCGTGCGCTCGGAGCCATCCTGAGGCACATAGCCGACAAAGGCGAAATTCTGGCCGTTGAGGCCGCTGGCTGCCAGGCCCAGCAGCAGCGACACCGGTCCCGTCAGCGGCACGACGCGAATGCCCAGGTCATGGGCGGCACGCACGATGGAGCTGCCGGGGTCTGCCACGGCGGGCATGCCCGCCTCGCTGATCAAACCCATGTCCTGCCCGGCCAGGGCCGCTGCCAGCAGGGGCTTGGGGTCGAAGACGGCCGCGCCCTTGTTGCCATGGTCGCCTTTTTTATGGGCTTCGCGCGGCAACTCGACAATGTTCTGGGCCTGCAACGGAGCGGCCAGCGGAAACAAGGCATCGATGCGCTTGAGATAGGCGCGGGCCGTCTTGGCGTTTTCGCTGATCCAGTGGGTCAGGGAGGCGGCGCGGCGTAGCGTGCCCTCGGGCAGCACCTCGGTCAATGCGGTCTGGCTTTCGCAGCCGAAATCGAGCGGAGCAGGTACAAGATAAAGGGTGCCCGCTTTGCTTTTCGATGTTTCGCTCATGGCAGAACCACTCCTGCGGCACGCAGCAACTGGCAGGTGCGGATCAGCGGCAGGCCTATCAGTGCCGTGGGGTCGTCGCTGACGATGGCATCCAGCAGGGCGATGCCCAGGCCTTCGCTCTTGGCCGAGCCTGCGCAGTCATAGGGCTGCTCGGCGCGCAGATAGCGCTCGATCTCAAGGTCGTTCAGTTCGCGAAAGCGCACTTGCACCGTGATCACGCTGGATTCCGTGAAGCCGGTTTCGGCACAGCTCACGCAGACGCCGGTGTGGAAATTCATCTGGCGGCCGCTCATCTGGCGCAGCTGTTCGGTGGCGCGCTCGTGGGTGCCGGGCTTGGACAGGGGCTGGCCATCGAGCTCGGGCACCTGGTCGGAGCCGATCACAATGGCGTCGGGGTGCAACTGGGCCACGGCCTGTGCCTTGGCTATGGCCAGACGCAGACTCAGATCGTGGGGCGTTTCGTCGCTGAGCGGGGTTTCATCCACTTCGGGAGACACCGTCTCGAACGGCAGTTGCAGGCGGCTGAGCAGCTCACGGCGGTAGCGCGAGGTGGAGCCAAGAATCAATGGACGCTCAAGTCGTCCGGCAATCAATAAGTCGGGCATTGCGGGATTCTCTTACACTGGCTGCATGAGCAAGGATTTTTCTGCGACCCGGCTGGACGTGCGTGCTTTCGCGCAGGCTGAAGGTCATTTGCATGGTCAGGCACCATTGTCGGACTTCAAGCGTCTGGCGGCCGATGCGCTGGCGATTACCGGCGAGCAGCCTCTGGTGCGCTGGGAAGCCGAAGGCGAGCTGGTGGAGCAAAAAGGCGGTAGCGGCCATGTGTGGCTGCATCTGAGTGCCGAGGTGGCTTTGCCGCTGACCTGTCAGCGCTGCCTGACTGAGGCCGATATTCCCCTTTACGTGGATCGGTCATTTCGCTTCGTTCCGGACGAAGCGACGGCAGAACTGGAAGATGACGACAGCGATGAGGATGTGCTGGCATTGAGCAGCGAGTTCAATCTGCTGGAGTTGATCGAGGACGAGTTGCTGATGGAAGTGCCTGTAGTGCCTCGCCATGAGGTCTGCCCGGTCCCCGTCAAGCTGGAGGTCAGCGATGACGCCTTCGAGCAGGCCAATGAGCAAAAGGAAAACCCTTTTGCCGTGCTGCAATCTCTCAATGTAGGCAAGTCTGCCGACTGATCCATCCCATAGCACGGTGGGGATTTGATTTTGCCTGGGCCGCGAAAAGCGTTTGCGCTATAATCGTGAGCTTCGCGCGAAACCCCCTCGTGTCTTTAATGGGCTGATCGCGTTTTTTTAGGACTTGCACGGACAAGGGCGCACTCTCACTCTCGGTGGGTGCGTCGAAAGGCAGAGTTTTTTGCCCGGTCTTGCTGTGTAAGTCGTGTTACCAACCCTTTCAAGATACACAGGAGCCATCATGGCTGTTCAGCAAAACAAGAAGTCTCCCTCCAAGCGCGGCATGCACCGTTCGCACAACGCACTGAATGTGCCTGGCATCGCTGTCGAAGCCACTACCGGCGAGACACACCTGCGCCACCACATCAGCCCCAACGGCGTGTACCGTGGCCGTCAAGTGCTGAAGAACAAGTCCGAAGCCTAAGCGACGACTGCATTTGCAAAGCCTGTTGCTACATTTTTTGTAGCAACAGGCTTTTGTTTTTATGGGAGATATTTGCAAAGCCTGTCATGACGGGCATGGCTGCAAAATCTCAATGCTGGTTTTGCAAATAGCTTCTGTTGTGGTCCTCGGATCCTTCAATTCATCATCCCAAGCCTAATTGGATTTGTCAGTCGCCCATGATTAATTTGGCTGTTGACTGCATGGGGGGCGATCATGGCCCCCGCGTCACGCTGGCCGCGTGCCGTCAGTTTCTGAATTCACACCCCGATGCGCATCTGCTGCTGGTCGGCAAGGCCGAGGAGTTGGCCGGCTTCAAGCATGAGCGCGTGACCATTGTTCCCGCCACGGAGGTGGTGAGCATGGATGATCCCGTGGAAATAGCTCTGCGCAAGAAAAAGGACTCGTCCATGCGCGTGGCCGTGCAGCAGGTCAAGAATGGTGCGGCTCAGGCGGCTGTGTCCGCCGGCAATACCGGGGCGCTGATGGCGATCTCGCGCTATCTGCTCAAGACTCTGGATGGCATTGACCGTCCTGCCATTGCCTTTGGTTTGCCCAACGCCAAGGGCAGTGACACCACCATGCTGGACCTGGGGGCCAATGTGGACTGCACGGCAGAGCATCTGCTGCAGTTTGCGGTCATGGGCTCGGCCCTGGTGTCAGCACTCAAGAACACCGAGGCGCCCAGCGTCGGTCTGCTCAATATCGGCGAAGAGCTGATCAAGGGCAGTGAAGTCATCAAGCGCGCCGGCGAGTTGCTGCGCGCTGCAGGCGATGCGGGCAATCTCAACTTCTACGGAAATGTGGAAGGCAACGACACCTTCAAGGGTGTGGTGGACATTGTCGTGTGCGATGGTTTCGTTGGTAACGTTGCACTCAAGACCACCGAGGGGGTTGCCTCGATGATTTCGGGAATTCTCAAGGAAGAGTTCAAGCGCAACATCTTCACCAAGATGGCTGCCATCATTGCTTATCCGGTGCTATCTGCGCTTATGAAGCGTGTTGATCACCGTCGTTACAACGGCGCTGCATTGCTGGGTCTGCGAGGGCTGGTCTTCAAAAGCCATGGCTCGGCTGATGCAATGGCATTCGAGCATGCTTTGAACCGCGCGTATGATGCGGCACGCAACAACCTGCTTGACCGTGTCCGCAGCCGTATTGCTGCTGCCGCACCTTTGCTGCTGGCAGCGCAGACGGAATCTGGAACTTCGGCGCCCTGATAGAAGACATGAGACGCTACGCACGCATCATTGGCACCGGCAGTTACCTGCCGCCCCGCCGCCTGACCAATAACGACCTCGCAGCCGAGTTGGCTCAGCGCGGCCTGGAAACCTCGGACGAGTGGATCGTCGAGCGCACGGGCATTCGTGCCCGCCACTTCGCCGAGCCCGATGTGACCAGCAGCGACCTGGCTCTTGAGGCCAGCCGCAAGGCCATCGAGGCCGCAGGCATCGAGGCTTCGGACATTGATCTGATCATTGTCGCCACGTCCACTCCGGACATGGTGTTTCCCTCGACGGCCGCCATCCTGCAGCACAAGCTGGGCATCAGCAATGGCTGCCCGGCCTTCGATGTGCAGGCCGTGTGCAGCGGTTTCGTCTATGCCCTGACGGTGGCCGATTCCATGATCCAGACCGGCGCTGCCAAGCGCGTGCTGGTGGTGGGCTCCGAAGTCTTCAGCCGTATCCTGGATTTCAACGACCGCACGACCTGCGTGCTGTTCGGTGATGGCGCAGGCGCCGTGGTGCTGGAGGCTTCCGACGAGCCTGGCATTCTGGCTACCGAGCTGCATGCCGATGGCAGCCATGTGGGCATTCTCTGCGTGCCGGGCAATGTCTCCGGCGGCAATGTGCTGGGCGACCCCTTGCTCAAGATGGACGGTCAGGCTGTCTTCAAGCTGGCGGTGAGCGTGCTGGACAAGGCGGCTCGCTCCGCGCTGGATAAAGCGGGTCTGACGGATGCCGACATCGATTGGCTGATCCCGCACCAGGCCAATATCCGCATCATGCAAAGCACGGCGCGCAAGCTCAAGCTGTCCATGGATAAGGTGGTGGTGACCGTCGATCAGCATGGCAACACCTCGGCGGCTTCGATTCCTCTGGCACTCGATCGCGGCGTGCGCAGCGGACAGGTCAAAAAAGGCCAGACCGTGCTGCTCGAAGGGGTAGGCGGTGGCTTCACCTGGGGTGCGGTGCTCCTTAAGATGTAGCTGTAGACGCAATATAAATAAGCGTTTCAGGCAATTTTTATACTAAGAAATATGAAGAAATTCGCATTTGTATTTCCTGGCCAGGGTTCGCAGTCCGTGGGCATGCTGGATGGCTGGGGGGATCATCCCGTCGTGGCTCAGACCGTGGCCGAAGCCTCCGAGGCTCTGGGCGAGGATGTGGGTCTGCTGATCAAGCAAGGCCCCAAGGAAGCTCTGGCGCTGACCACCAATACCCAGCCCGTGATGCTGGTTGCCGGTGTTGCGGCCTGGCGTGTCTGGCAGGCAGAAGGCGGTGCACTGCCAGATGCTGTAGCTGGTCACTCCCTGGGTGAATACTCGGCGCTGGTCGCTTCCGGCGTGCTGACGCTGGCTCAGGCAGCTCCGCTGGTGCGTCTGCGTGCCGCAGCCATGCAGGATGCCGTGCCCGTTGGCACGGGTGGCATGGCGGCCGTGCTGGCCCTGGATGCGGAAAAGGTCAAGGCGGTCTGCGCCGAAGTGACGGCCCAGCTGGGCGGTGTTGAAGTGGTGGAAGCCGTGAACTTCAACGATCCCGGTCAGACCGTGATCGCCGGCAGCAAGTTGGCCGTGGAGAAGGCCTGTGAAGCGGTCAAGGCGGCCGGTGCCAAGCGCGCCCTGCCTCTGCCGGTCTCCGCACCTTTCCACTCCAGCCTGATGAAGCCTGCTGCAGAAAAGCTCAAGGCCGCGCTGGCCGAGCTGACGCTGGCTACTCCTCTGATTCCCGTCATCAACAATATCGACGTCACCGTCCAGACGGACGCTGATGCGATTCGCGATGCCCTGTATCGTCAGGCCTTTGGTCCGGTGCGCTGGGTGGAGTGCGTGCAGGCCATCAAGGCTCGCGGCGTGACCCATATCGTGGAATGTGGACCCGGCAAGGTGCTGGCCGGCATGGTCAAGCGTATTGACGCCGACCTGACGGGTGTTCCCCTGTTTGATACAGCCACCCTGGCTGACGTGAAAGAATTGCTCGCATGACTGATAACCAGACCAAGCCCCAGGTTGCCCTGGTCACCGGTGCCACCCGTGGCATTGGTGCCGCCATCGCGCAGGAGCTGGCCTCCAAGGGCTATCAAGTGATTGGCACGGCTACATCGGATGCTGGTGCTGAAAAGATCAGCCAGGCTCTGTCCGCCTTCGGTGGCCGCGGTGTCACGCTGAACGTGACCGACGGCGCTGCCGTGGATGCCCTGATCGACTCCATCGTCAAGAATGACGGCGGCCTCCATGTGCTGGTCAACAACGCAGGTATTACCCGCGATACCCTGGCGATGCGCATGAAGGATGACGATTGGGATGCCGTCACCGACACCAATCTGAAGGCTGTTTTCCGAGTCAGCCGTGCGGCTATTCGTCCCATGATGAAGCAGCGTTTCGGCCGCATTATCAGCATCACCAGCGTGGTCGGTGCCTCGGGCAATGCCGGTCAGGCCAACTACGCTGCAGCCAAGGCCGGCGTGGCTGGCATGACCCGTGCTCTGGCCAAGGAGTTGGGCAGCCGCGGCATCACCGTGAACTGCGTGGCCCCAGGCTTCATCGCCACGGACATGACGGCAGATCTGCCAGAGGCGCAAAAGGCTGCGCTCAAGGCACAGATCGCCATGGGTGATCTGGGTCAGCCCAGCGACATCGCGCATGCCGTGGCCTATCTGGCTTCTGCCGGTGCTGGCTATGTGACGGGACAAGAATTGCACGTCAACGGCGGCATGTACATGTAAGAAATTTCGGCAGTTTGCGCGGTGTTTGCCGCACTTGCTGCCAGAAGCTGAACACTTTTGCAAGTTCAGTGGCCGTTTCCTCGCGACGGCCAGCCGCCAAGGGGCTTCTCCCGAAACGGCTAGAATCGCGGGTTCATTCACAACCCCCTGAGGGAAACCATGAGCGATATCGAAGCACGTGTCAAAAAAATCATTGCCGAACAACTCGGCGTTGAAGAGTCCCAAGTGACCAACGAAAAGGCCTTCGTGGCTGACCTGGGCGCTGACTCCCTGGACACAGTGGAACTGGTGATGGCCCTGGAAGATGAATTCGGCATCGAGATCCCTGACGAAGACGCAGAGAAGATCACGACGGTGCAAAACGCCATCGACTACGCCAATACCCACCAAAAGGCCTAAGGTCTTTTTTCAGCGATCAGTTAAAGGTTTGAACGCATGAGCCGTCGTCGCGTTGTCGTGACCGGTCTGGGCTGCATCTCCCCCGTGGGTAACACGGTGGGCGAAGCCTGGGCCAATCTTTTGGCCGGCCAGTCCGGTATTGACCTCATCACCAAGTTCGATGCGTCGAACTTCTCCTGCAAGATTGCAGGTGAGGTCAAGGGATTTGAGGTGGAGAAGTACATGAGCGCCAAGGATGCGCGCTCCATGGATAGCTTCATTCATTACGGCATTGCGGCTGCGGAGCAAGCCATTCGAGACGCAGGCCTGCCCACAGGCGAAGCCCTGTCCGAAGACCTGGCCACGCGCATTGCCTGCGTGATCGGCTCGGGCATCGGCGGCCTGCCGCTGATCGAGAACACCCACGCAGAACTGGCTGCCCGCGGTCCGCGCCGCATCACGCCGTTCTTCGTGCCTGCTTCCATCATCAATATGGTGGCGGGGCATGTGTCCATGCGCTTCGGCTTCAAGGGGCCGAATCTGTCGATAGTGACAGCCTGCACCACAGGCCTGCACTGCATCGGCGAAGCAGGACGCATGATCGAATACGGCGATGCAGACATCGTCGTGGCCGGTGGCACGGAAGCCACTGTTTCGCCTCTGGGTGTCGGCGGCTTTGCTGCCATGCGTGCGCTGTCCACGCGCAACGACGACCCCAAGGCTGCCTCGCGCCCCTGGGACAAGGACCGTGACGGCTTTGTCCTCGGCGAAGGTGCCGGTGTGCTGGTGCTCGAAGAGTACGAACACGCCAAGGCCCGTGGCGCCAAGATTTACGCGGAGCTGGCAGGCTTTGGCATGAGTGCCGATGCCGGTCACATGACGGCTCCCAACATGGACGGCCCGCGCCGCGCCATGCTCAATGCTCTGCGCAACGCCGGTGTGAACCAGGATCAGGTCAACTACCTGAATGCGCACGGCACCTCGACCCCGCTGGGCGATATCAATGAGTCCAACGCCATCAAGGCGGCCATGGGCGAGCATGCCAGCAAGCTGGTGGTCAGCTCGACCAAGTCCATGACCGGCCACCTGCTGGGCGGCGCTGGCGGCATCGAGAGCGTGTTCACCGTGCTGGCATTGCACGACCAGAAGATTCCTCCGACCATCAATCTGGTGAATCAGGATCCCGAGTGCGATCTGGACTATTGCGCCAACACGGCGCGTGACGCCAAGCTGGAAGTTGCAGTGAAGAACAACTTCGGTTTCGGTGGCACCAACGGTACCTTGGTCTTCAAGCGCGTCTAAGTCGCTTCGAGCAGCTTCTGCACAAGCCCGCACTGGCCCAGGCCTTGCGGGCTTTGTTCTATGTGCGGCTTGATCGTGCTTTCCCTAGCTTTGCGGCAGCTGGTTTTTCGCACATGGTCGGCCCATGAGTGCCCGCTACCATGCTCCAGCCGTTGCCTATATCTTCGTCCGGCCTGGCTGGGCCGGAGGACTGCTGCTGCTGACCGGGATGGTCTTGCTGATGGCTCTGCTGGCATGGTGCCTGCAAGTCCAGTCGGGCTGGTTGCAGGTGCTGTTGGCTTTACCGGCCTCGATCCTGGCAGCCGTGCTGCTTTGCGAACAGTGGCGCAACTGGCCGCAAGGACATCTGCTCTGGAATGGAGAGTATTGGTTGCTGGAGGCCGAAAACCTGTCAACCGCTCGGTCACTTCCTGTGCGGCTGGCGGTGGGACTTGATGGTGGCAGCTGGCTTTGGATCAGCGTTTCGGATGTTTGGGTGTTCAGGACCAAGGGCGGCAGGCGCAAGCTGCTATGGATTTTCCTGTCTCAACGACACAGCCCCGAGCAGTGGGGAGACTTGCGGCGTGCGGTATATTCCTCCATCGTGCCGCTGGCAGAGCAGGGCTAGGCCCTCGCCGGTTATGGCAGCACGCCGCTTGGCCTTTCATGACACCTCCCGATTTTCCCACTCCCTCTGCCGACAGCGATCTGGCTCTGGTCGAACGAGCCAATGCTGGCGACACACGGGCTTTTGAGTTGCTGGTCATCAAATACCAGCGTCGCATCGAACGTCTGGTGGGTCGCATGGTGCGCGATGTCGATCTGGTGCCTGACATCACGCAGGAAACCTTCATTCGCGCCTACAAGGCCTTGCACCAGTTCCGCGGCGAGGCACAGTTCTACACCTGGCTGTACCGCATTGCCGTCAATACGGCCAAGAAGGCCTTGATGGAAATGCATCGCTCGCCGGTGATGACCGAGAGCGCGTTACACACTGGGGACGATGAGGATGAAACTTCTGTTCACAGACAGGAACTAACGACTCAGGAAACCCCGGAAACAGTGTTGGCGGCGCGTGAAATTGCCGAAGCCGTCAATGCCGCCATGGAGGCTTTGCCCGAGGATTTGCGCCAGGCGGTCACGCTGCGCGAAATCGAGGGGCTCAGCTATGAGGAAATCGCGCAGGCGATGGACTGTCCCATAGGCACGGTGCGCTCGCGCATCTTTCGGGCACGCGAGGCGATTTCGGCCAGGGTCAAGCCCTTGCTGGAGCGCCAGGGTGGAAAGCGTTGGTAGTACAGGCAAGACGAGCAGGTGAACTTCATGAATGACGATCTGATCAAGCAGGAACAGTTGTCGGCACTGGTGGATGGCGAGGCTTCCTCGGTCCAGATGCAGGCTGTGCTCTCCTATGCGGAAAGCGACGAAGGCCAGCAGTCCTGGGCCATGTACCACCTGATTGGCGATGTGCTGCGTTCTCCCGAGTTGGCTCATCACAGTCAGCACGATATTTTGAGCGGCGTGCGTGCCCATATGGAGCGCGAGCCGATCCGCGGCATTCATCTGCCCGGTGTGACCGCAGATGCGGCCAGCTCATTGAGCTTGGGCGGTCTGGAGCAGATCACAGCTGCCGAGGAGCGGGGCCAGGCGCTGAGCAACGGCGCAACCGTGGTCAGCCTGCCTGCACGTCAGGCGGCCAATGCATCGGTCTTTCGCTGGAAAATGGCTGCCGGCTTTGCCTCGGTTGCTGCCGTGGCCGCCGTTGGCTGGGGGGTCATGATCGCGGGCTCGGGGGGGCTGTACGGTCGCCAGGGTGGGGCGCAGCTCGCTGCTCTCAGCCCGAATGTCGTAGTGGCCGCTGCGCCTGCCACATCATTGGGCTTGAGCCAGCCCGTTTCGGGTGGTGAAGAGACTGCCATGCCTCTGGGCTCGGAAGCCCAGTCCTCCACCGTGGTGGCAGTTGCTGGTCCCAACGGCCAGACCGTGATGCTCCGTGATCCGCGTCTGGACGAGTTGCTGGCTTCTCACCCCCAGCAAAGCAGCGTGCCCAATCTGCAGATGCCTGCCAGCTTTTTGCGCAATGCAAGCTTTGCCACGGCTACCCGTCATTGATGCTTCTCCGCACAGCAGTCTTAGGCCTGAAATGCAGGGTTTTCAGGCCTAAGCTTTTATGCAGATTGCGTACTCAGCTATTGATTTAGGATCAGTTAGGTGCAGATACTGTTTGATCTGCGCCCGATTTCAGGGACTGGAGCGCTTTCAGTTGATGGCGGCTTTTGCCAGAATGCGCTTCAATGCTCTCACCTGTTTTCTCTCATGGGTCTGATTTGGCGGCCCGTTCTGTCCGACGACTCGAACAAGGAATAAAAACGATGCGCACACCATCCTGGATGACGCTCAAATCCCGTGTTTCGGCTACAGCCATTGCCAGTTCGATGGCGATCGCGGCCCTGGCTGCAGGAGGCATGCTGCCGGTTACTGCCGCTCATGCCCAAAGTGCTGCAACGGCGCGCGGGCTGCCGGACTTCACGGATCTTGTCGATCAGGTCGGCCCTTCGGTGGTCAACATCCGTACACTGGAGAAGGTCTCCAACAACAGCGCCGAAGCTCTGGGCATGGATGAAGACATGCTGGAGTTCTTCCGCCGCTTCGGCCTTCCCGTGCCCAATGTACCGCGTCAGCGCTCGCCCAAGGGCGGTCAGTCCGAGGAAGAGCAGCCACGTGGTGTGGGATCGGGCTTCATCCTCACGGCTGACGGCTATGTGATGACCAATGCCCATGTGGTCGATGGTGCCGATGAAGTCATTGTCACGTTGACCGACAAGCGCGAGTTCAAGGCAAAAATAGTCGGCGCGGACAAGCGCACCGATGTGGCTGTCGTCAAGATTGATGCCAAAGGGCTCCCCGCAGTCAAGATCGGCGATGTGAGCAAGCTGCGCGTGGGCGAGTGGGTCATGGCGATTGGCTCGCCCTTCGGACTCGAAAATTCGGTGACGGCCGGCATTGTCTCGGCCAAGCAGCGCGATACCGGCGACTATCTGCCCTTCATCCAGACCGATGTGGCCATCAATCCCGGCAACTCGGGCGGCCCGCTGATCAATATGCGCGGCGAGGTGGTGGGGATCAATAGTCAGATCTACTCGCGCTCGGGCGGCTTCATGGGCATCAGCTTTGCAATTCCCGTGGATGAAGCGATCCGTGTCAGCGATCAGCTGCGTGCCACCGGCAAGGTCACGCGCGGCCGTATCGGTGTGCAGATCGGCCCCGTGACCAAGGATGTGGCCGAGTCCATCGGTCTTGGCAAGCCCGAGGGCGCTCTGGTGTCGGCCGTCGAGCCGGACTCGCCTGCCGCAAAGGCCGGCGTGGAGGCGGGCGACGTGATCACCAAGTTCGATGGCAAGGCCATCGAGAAGGTCTCCGATCTGCCGCGTCTCGTGGGCAATACCAAGCCTGGCACCAAGAGCACCATTACCGTGCTGCGCCGCGGCAAGCTCAAGGAACTGAGCATGGTGATTGCCGAAGTACCTTCCGACGAATCTGCCAAGACCAAGGCAGGCAACAGTGGTGCAGGCAAGACTCCATCCGGTACGCTGGAGAACAAGGCTCTGGGCCTGACGCTGAGCGAGCTGACGTCTGCACAGAAGAAGGAGCTGGCCATCAAGGGCGGCGTGCGCGTGTCGGCTGCGGTGGATGCCGCAGCCCGTGCCGGCCTGCGTGAAGGCGATGTGATTCTGCAATTGGCGAATGTGGAAGTCTCCGATCTCAAGAGCTTCGAGGCTGCCTGGGCCAAGGCCGACAAGTCCAAACCCGTCAATGTGCTGGTGCGCCGTGGTGACTGGGCGCAGTATGTGCTGATTCGCCCTGCCAAATAAATGTGGCGAAAAGCCTGCATGGGCTTGTTGCCATTTCGTGATCTGAAATGACAACAAGCCCTCAGCCTGTCAGTGCCCCTATGCCATTGGGTAGAATCCCACGCAAATGCATGGTGGTTGGACGCAAAAAATCACGCTGACAGGCGGTTTTCAAGCGGTGCAAAAGCCTTTGCAATCTCCGGCTGCTGATGGCTAAACGGTGTTTTCTGGTTTGTGGATAATTTGTTGATAAATGAATTCGAAAATCACAAACCGAAACTTGTCAAGCCTTGCTGGGTCTTGGCTTGCGGCCAGTTTTGCCTACAATAAAGTCCCAACTATCGCAGTTGCCAGAGATTGTTGGTTAAGGGCGCGCCGCTTGAGGGACGCGCCCTTTTTTCTTGCTGCTGCAGGCCACTTTTTTCAATTCCAAAGCTGTCTTTCTCGTTGATGAATCACATCCGTAATTTCTCCATCATTGCGCACATTGACCATGGCAAGTCCACTCTGGCGGACCGCCTGATCCAGCGCTGCGGAGGCCTTGCCGACCGCGATATGGAAGCCCAGGTGCTGGACTCGATGGACATCGAGAAAGAGCGCGGCATCACCATCAAGGCCCAGACCGCCGCCCTGCAGTACAAGGCCAAGGATGGCAAGGTCTACAACCTGAACCTGATCGACACCCCCGGCCACGTGGACTTCTCCTACGAAGTCTCGCGCTCGCTGTCGGCCTGCGAAGGCGGTCTGCTGGTGGTCGATGCCTCCCAGGGCGTGGAAGCCCAGACCGTGGCCAACTGCTACACCGCGCTGGACCTGGGCGTGGAGGTATTCGCCGTCCTCAACAAGATGGACCTGCCTCAGGCCGACCCGGAGAACGCCAAGGCCGAGATCGAGGACGTGATCGGTATCGATGCCAGCGATGCCATTCCCTGCTCGGCCAAGACCGGCATGGGCATCGACGAGATCCTGGAAGCCATCGTGGCCAAGGTGCCGGCCCCCAAGGGCAATCCCGATGGCCCGCTGCGTGCCATGATCGTGGACAGCTGGTTCGACCCCTATGTGGGCGTCGTGATGCTGGTGCGCGTGGTCGATGGCGAGCTCAAGAAGAATGAGCGCTTCAAGATGATGGCCAGCGGCGCTGCCTATGAAGCCAACAACATCGGCGTGTTCACCCCGGCCAACCAGCCACGCGACATGCTCAGGGCCGGCGAGGTGGGTTACATCATTGCCGGCATCAAGGAGTTGAAGGCCGCCAAGGTGGGCGACACCATCACGCTGGAAAAAAAGCTGCCCAACAACCTGGGTCCTGCCGAGAAGCCTCTGCCGGGCTTCAAGGAAGTCAAGCCCCAGGTTTTCGCGGGTCTGTACCCCACCGAAGCCTCTGAATACGACCAGTTGCGTGATGCGCTGGAAAAGCTGCAGCTCAACGATGCGGCGCTGCAGTTCGAGCCCGAAGTCTCGCAGGCTCTGGGCTTTGGCTTCCGCTGCGGCTTCCTGGGTCTGCTGCACATGGAAATCGTGCAGGAGCGCCTGGAGCGTGAGTTCGACCAGGACCTGATCACCACGGCACCCAGCGTGGTCTACCAGGTGATCAAGGGCGATGGCGAGCTGATCGACGTGGAAAATCCTTCCAAGATGCCCGACATCGGCCGCATCCAGGAGATCCGCGAGCCCATCGTGACCGTGCACCTCTACATGCCGCAAGACTATGTGGGTCCGGTGATGACGCTGGCCAACCAGAAGCGTGGTGTGCAGATGAATATGCAATACCACGGCCGTCAGGTCATGCTGACCTACGAGATGCCTCTGGGCGAAATCGTGCTGGACTTCTTCGACAAGCTCAAGAGCGTCTCGCGCGGCTACGCCTCCATGGACTATGAGTTCAAGGAATATCGCGCATCCGACGTGGTGAAGGTCGACATTCTGCTCAACGGCGAGAAGGTCGATGCGCTGTCCATCATCGTGCACCGTTCGCAGTCCGTTTACCGCGGCCGTGCCGTGGTGGCCAAGATGCGCGAGATCATCAGCCGCCAGATGTTCGATGTGGCCATTCAGGCAGCGATCGGCGCCAACATCATTGCGCGCGAGACCGTCAAGGCCATGCGCAAGAACGTGCTGGCCAAGTGCTATGGCGGCGACATCACGCGTAAGCGCAAGCTGCTCGAAAAGCAGAAGGCCGGCAAGAAGCGTATGAAGCAGATCGGTTCGGTGGAAGTGCCGCAGGAAGCCTTCCTGGCCATTCTGCAAGTGGAGGATTGATGCAAGTCATGCAGTGGATCACGGCCGCCATCCTGGCGGCCTTTGTAGGCTATATCGCGGCCTGGTACACCGGCTCCATCGAAGGCAACTTCGCACTGCTGCTGTTTCTGGCAACCGTGGTGACCGGGGTGTACTGGCTGGCCGAGCGCTTTTACTTCTGGCCTCGACGCCGCGCGGCTGCGGCTGCGCTGGAACAGGCAGCGGTCGAGCGCCGCGCCGAGCTGGACCGCATGGGCATTGCCAAGACCGACATCGAAGTCTCCGAAGACGCCAAAGGTCGCATTCTCATGCAACCCTGGTGGCTGGATTGGACCGCCGGTCTGTTCCCGGTGATCGCCATCGTCTTCGTGCTGCGCTCCTTTCTGTTCGAACCGTTCAAGATTCCCTCGGGCTCCATGATTCCGACGCTGATGGTGGGCGACCTGATCCTGGTCAACAAGTTCACCTACGGCATCCGCCTGCCCGTGATCAACAAGAAGATCACCGAAGGCAACAAGCCCCAGCGCGGCGATGTGATGGTGTTCCGCTACCCCCCCCAGCCCACGCTGGACTACATCAAGCGTGTGGTGGGCGTGCCCGGCGATGAGGTGGCCTATATCAACAAGCGCCTGAGCATCAACGGCAAGGAGCTGCCCACCCGCGAGCTGCCGGACTTTCTGGACCGTGACGTGATGCGTTACTTCAAGCAGTTCGAGGAAACTCTGGGCGAGCAGCCGCACCGCTCCATCGTCAACAACGATGTGCCGGCCTTCATCCAGGGGGCAAGCAATTTCGACTTCAAGGAAAACTGCCGCTACAGCGTGGAAGGCGTGACCTGCAAGGTGCCCGAGGGCCATTACTTCATGATGGGCGACAACCGCGACAACTCGCTGGATTCACGCTACTGGGGTTTTGTGCCCGACCAGAACATCGTGGGCAAGGCCTTTTTTGTCTGGATGAACTTTGGTGACCTGAGCCGTATCGGCCGTTTCCACTGAGCACCGGCAATCGTTTCGTCATTTTTCTGGGATACACGGGCAGGAACATGCCCGGCTTGAGAGGGGAAAAGCATGAAAAATCTGGCATTGCGCTCCAGGCAGCGTGGTCTGTCCTTCATCGGTCTGGTGTTTCTCGTGGCCATCATCGTGGCGGTTGCCGCAATTGGCGCACAATCGGTGCCCGTCTTCCTGGAGTACCAGGCCATCACCAAGGCGGCCAACAAGGCCGCCGCTGAAGGCAGTACCGTTGCCGAAGTCAAGGCCAGCTTCGATCGTTCGGCCTCCATTGACGACTTCAAGTCCATCTCCGGCAACGATCTGAACGTGACCAAGGTCAACGACAAGATCGTCGTGGGCTTCGAGTATTCCCGTGAGATTCATCTGGCAGGCCCTGCCTACCTTGTTTACCGTTTCAAGAAATAGACCTTTCAGGTGGAACCTGCTCTAGTCGCTCTGCAGCAAAGGCTGCAACATCAATTTGCCAACCCGGCACTGCTGCAGCGTGCCATCACGCACCGCAGCTTTTCGGCCGACAACAACGAGCGACTGGAGTTTCTGGGCGACTCGGTGCTGAGTCTGGCCATCTCCAGCTTGCTCTATGCCAAGCTGGCCTCCATGCCCGAAGGCGATCTCTCGCGCGTTCGGGCCAATCTCGTCAAGGAAGGCACGCTGCACAAGATTGCGCTGAAGTTGCAGCTGCCTGATCTGCTGCGTCTGGGCGAAGGTGAGGCCAAGTCCGGTGGCAAGCAGCGTCCCTCCATCCTGGCCGATGCCGTGGAAGCGCTGATCGGTGCCGTCTACCTCGATGCCGGCTTTGCCGCAGGCGAGAAAGTCGTCCACCACCTCTTCGAGGGCGTGGACATCAACCCCCATATGCGTGCGGCGGACAAAGACCCCAAGACCGCACTGCAGGAATTGCTACAGGGCAAGCGCATGAAGCTGCCGCAATACCATGTGGTGGAAATCAGTGGCGCGGCGCACAAGCAGACCTTCAAGGTCGAGTGCACGATTGCCGAATGGAATATCAGCGCCCAGGGCTCGGGAGCATCCCGTCGCATGGGCGAGCAGGCAGCCGCCGCTGCCTTGCTGGAAAAAGTGAAAGCCAAAAATCCATGACCGATGCTGCTAAGAAAAAGATAGCGGGCACCGCAGGTGCAGAAAAAGCCAAGGGCCCAAAAGGTCCCAAGTCTGTTACTACCGATATCAGCGACCCGAGCCTGGACTACATCAGCGCCATGCTGGCCGCTGCCAAGCCCGGTAGCACGCCGACTGCCATCCGCGACCAGGAAGAGGAGGCTCCGGCCCGCGTCTACGCGCCCGAAGAGCAGCGCTGCGGCCTGATCGCCATCGTCGGCAAGCCCAATGTGGGCAAGTCCACGCTGATGAACGCGCTGGTGGGCCAGAAGATCTCCATTACTTCGCGCAAGGCCCAGACCACGCGCCACCGGATTACCGGCATCCGCACCAAGGACGAGACCCAGTTCGTCTTTGTCGATACCCCCGGCTTCCAGACCAAGCATTCCACTGCCCTGAACAAGTCGCTCAACAAGACCGTGATGGGCGCCATCGGCGATGTGGACCTGATCCTGTTCGTGGTGGAGGCGGGCAGCTTCACGCTGGCCGATGCCAAGGTGCTGAGCCTGTTCAAGCCCGGCATTCCCACGCTCTTGATCGCCAACAAGCTCGACACCGTGGGTCGCCGCGCCGAGATCGCGCCCTGGCTGCGCGACATGCAGGAGCGCCATCCTTTTGCCGAGTTCGTACCCATGTCGGCCAAGAACAAAAAGGATATCGAGCGCATGTATGGCATTTGCGCCAAATACCTGCCGCAGCAGCCCTGGTTCTACGGCGAGGACGAACTGACCGACCGCAGCGAGAAATTCCTGGCTTCCGAGACTCTGCGCGAGAAGCTGTTCCGCTTCACGGGCGACGAGCTGCCCTATACCTCGACAGTTGTCATCGACAAGTTCGAGGAAGAGCCCAGCCCCAAGTTCGGTCGCTTCATGCGCATTGCAGCCACCATCGTGGTCGAGCGCGACGGTCACAAGGCCATGGTGATCGGTCAGGGCGGTGAGCGCCTCAAGCGCATCTCCACCGAAACCCGTCAGGAGCTCGAAAAGCTGCTCAATGCCAAGGTGTTCCTCGAAGTCTGGGTCAAGGTCAAGTCCGGCTGGGCCGACGATGAGGCCCGGGTCAAATCCTTCGGCTACGAGTAAAACTTTTTGACCCCCACGCTCGTTCACTGCGTGTGCCCGCTGCCCCCCGAGGGGGCCCTGACCCGGCTTAGGCCGGGTTTTGCCTTGGGGCGGCCCGGCGGCAAAACCGCCCCATTCACATTTTTGTTGTGGTACGGAGCAAGTCATGGCTAGCGCCAAACGCGTCGGCGACGAACCCGCATACATCCTGCACCAGTACGACTGGAGCGAATCCAGCCTGATTCTGGAGGTGTTTACACGCCATCGCGGGCGCGTGGCGCTTGCGGCCAAGGGTGTCAAGCGCCATACCTCCAACTTTCGCCCCGTGCTGCTGCCGCTGCAGCCGCTCAAGCTCAGCTACACGCTGGGAGCAGAGGGCAATGCCGAGATTCATAGCCTGAAGGGGGCGGAATGGGTGGGCGGCCATGTCATGCCCCAGGGCGATGCGCTGTGGTCGGGCATGTATCTGAACGAGCTGCTGCTGCGCCTGCTGGCGCGCGATGACCCTTATACGGCGCTGTTCGATATCTATGCCGGTGTGGTGCGTGTGCTGGCTGGCCAGCATGGCGGCACGACCGAGGCCATCGAGCCCGTGCTGCGCGCCTTCGAGCTGGTGCTGCTGCGCGAACTCGGTCATCTGCCCGATCTGAGGCAGGAAAGCGCAACGCTCAGCCAGCTCAACAGTGTTTTGCGTTACACCCTGGTGGCCGACGGCGGCCTGCGCCAGGCCGCCGGCTACGAGCGCGCGGCGTTGAGCGGCCAGCAGTGGCAGGCCATAGAGCTGGCGCTGCAGGCCGAGCAGCCATTTCCGAGAACCCTGAACGCGCTGGCCGAGCCGGAGGTGGCCCAGGCCCTGAAGCCGCAATTGCGCCATCTTCTGCAATACCATTGCGGCTCAACCATGCTGCGCACCCGCCAGCTGATGATGGATCTGCAATCGCTATGAATACCCCTGCCTCCCCTCGCACCGCGCTTTCGGTCAATGTCAACAAGGTGGCGCTGCTGCGCAATACCCGCCATCTGGGCATTCCCTCGGTGACGCGTGCGGCGCAGATCTGCCTGGAGGCCGGAGCGCAGGGCATCACCATCCACCCGCGTCCCGACGAGCGTCATATCCGCGCTCAGGATGTCTTCGAGCTGCACGAGCTGCTCAAGAGCTGGCCTGGCGCCGAGTTCAATATCGAGGGCAATCCCACGCAGAACCTGATGGACTTCATCCGCCAGACGCGCCCGCATCAGGCCACGTTCGTACCCGACAGCGAAGACCAGTTCACCAGTGACCATGGCTGGAGCTTTCCCCTGGATGCCGAACGCCTTCAGCCGTTGATTGCCGAGTGCAAGGCCCTGGGCGTGCGCGTGAGCCTGTTCATGGACCCCATCCCCGAGCAGATGGCGGCGGCCAAGGCCGTAGGTGCCGACCGCGTGGAGCTCTACACCGAGCCTTTTGCTGCCAACTGGGGCAAGTCCGAGCAGGAGCAGCAGCTGCAAACCTATGCCAGGGCCGCGCAGGCCGCGCTGGATGCGGGCCTGGGCATCAATGCCGGCCATGACCTCAATCGCGACAATCTGGCCGCCTTTGTGGCCCGGGTGCCCGGTCTGGCCGAAGTCTCCATCGGCCATGCGCTGATTGCCGATGCGCTGGAGCTGGGCTATGCCGAGACCGTCAAGGCCTATCAGGCCTGTATCGACGCCGGCATGGCAGGTAAAAATTCCTGAAAGATAGCTGCTAGCGCTTTGTAGGTAAGCGTTTAAGGTCTTTTTCTCTCTAAAGGAACCATGGATGATTTACGGCATCGGCACCGATATCTGCGATGTGCGCCGCATACGCGCCAGCCTGGAAAAGCATGGCGAGCGCTTTGCCCGCAAGATTCTGGCCGATGGCGAGCTGGCGACCTGGAAGGCACGCAGCGAGCGCTGGCCCGAACGCGGCATCCGCTATATGGCCACGCGCTTCTCGGCCAAGGAGGCGTTCAGCAAGGCCGTGGGAATGGGCATGGTCATGCCCATGACCTGGCGTCATTGCGAAGTCATCAAACTGCCCAGCGGCCAGCCTGCGATTCGTCTGCATGGCGAACTCAAGGAATGGTTCGAGAAAAACAATCTGACGGCGCACCTGTCCGTCACCGACGAGTCCGACTACGCGGCCAGCTTTTGTGTCGTCGAAAGAAAAGAGTGAAATTAGCCTCTGGTGCTTGATATATAAGCGCTGGAAGCTATAGAAATATATAAATCATGAGCATGCATGCACCTCTGATCATTGATATTGCCGGCACATCGCTGACTGATGTGGACCGCGCGCGCCTGGCCCATCCGCTGGTGGGCGGCATCATTCTCTTCAAGCGCAACTGGCAGGACCGTAGCGCATTGGTTCAGCTGTGTGCCGATATCAAGGCCGTCAAGCCCGATCTGCTGATCAGCGTGGACCACGAGGGCGGTCGCGTGCAGCGCTTTCGCACCGATGGCTTCACGCATCTGCCGCCCATGCGCGCCTTTGGCGAGATGTGGATGGATGACGGTGGCAAGGGCCGGAAATACCGCGAAGGCAGCGGTGCCATGCGGGCCATGAACGCCGCCACGGCCGCCGGCTATGTGCTGGGCACGGAGCTGCGCGCCTGCGGCGTGGACTTCAGCTTCACGCCCGTGCTGGACCTGGACTATGGCGAATCCTCGGTCATCGGCGATCGCAGCTTTCACCGCGACCCGCGCGTGGTGGCCACACTGGCCAGGAGCCTGATGCAGGGTCTGCTGCAGGCCGGCATGGGCAATTGCGGCAAGCATTTTCCCGGCCATGGCTTTGTGAAGGCCGACTCGCACGTGGATATTCCCGTCGACAAGCGCAGCCTGACGGCCATCCTCGACGAAGACGCTGCCCCCTATCCCTGGCTGTCCAGCGTGCTCACGGCCGTCATGCCGGCCCATGTGATCTATCCCAAGGTGGACAAGCGCCCGGCAGGCTTCAGCGAGAAATGGCTCAAGGACATCCTGCGCGCCCGTCTGCGCTATGACGGAGCCATCTTCAGCGACGACCTCAGCATGGAGGGCGCGCGCCGCATCGACGGCGCACTCATCAGCTACACCGATGCCGCGTTGACGGCCCTGAATGCGGGCTGCGACATGGTGCTGCTGTGCAACCAGAGCCTGGGTCTGGGCGAGCATGTGGACGAGTTGCTGGACGGCATGGATGCCGCGCTGCGCGACGGCCGCTGGGTGCCTGATATCGACTCCGAATCGCGCCGTGTCTCGCTGCTGCCCGATACCGAACCCCAGACCTGGGACGATCTGATGCGCCAGCCAGCCTATCTGCAGGCGCTGGATCTGTTGCCCTAGGCGGCACTGGGCCGACCCCGTCATCCGCTGCCTTTGACGCAAGGGCAGCGGATTTTTTTATGCCTTTCGAAGGCCGGGCAGGGCGGCTACCGGCATTTAAGTCTGGCCTCAGTTAACCGGCTTAGCGTGAGCTCAGGAGCCTGGCAGCGGCATCGCCGCGGCGCCAGCGGTTCATGAATCACCGAAAGCCTGCATGAATTCCAAGAGCCTGGGACCTGAGTCCCGCAAACACCAGCCGGGCGTGCTGCGCCAGGCCTTTACCCTGACCCGGCCCTATTTCCAGTCCAAGGAGAAATGGCGGGCCTGGGGGCTGCTGGCCGCCATCGTGGGCCTCAATCTCGCCGCGGTGTTCATGCTGGTGCAGATCAATGAATGGAACCGGGTGTTCTATGACGCATTGCAGAACAAGCAGGCCGAGGTGTTCTGGCAGCAGCTATGGCGCTTTCTCTGGCTGGCCCTGGTGTATATCGTCATCGCGGTCTACAAGTTCTATCTGACGCAGTTGCTGCAGCTCAACTGGCGGCGCTGGCTGACCGAGCACATGTTGCAGCGCTGGCTGTCGGCCAAGGCGTTCTACCGGCTGGAGCTGGGGCGCTATGGCGTGGACGGCAATGCCAAGGCCCCCGACAACCCCGATCAGCGAATTCAGGAGGACCTGAATCTGTTCACCACCTATACCGTGTCGCTGTCCATGGGGCTGCTGAATGCGGCCGTCACCTTTGTGAGCTTCGTCGGCATTCTGTGGAGCCTGAGTTCCGTCGTCGATATCGGTCTGCCGGCACTGCTCGGTGGCGGGCAGCTGCAGGTTTCCGGTTTCATGGTCTGGATGGCCGTGCTGTACTGTCTGGTCGGCAGTGCGATCACCTTCTGGATCGGCAAACCCCAGGTCCGACTCAACAACCGCCAGCAGCAACTGGAGGCCAACTTCCGCCATCACCTGATCCGCGTGCGCGAGCATGCCGAGGCGATCGCCCTGGACGGTGGCGAGCGCGTGGAGGGTGCCCAGATCGGCCTGCGTTTCGGCGACGCCCTGGGCAACTATCTGAATCTGATCAAGAAGCAGAAGAGTCTGGGCTGGTTTACCAATTTCTTCGGCCAGGCGGCCGTGGTCTTTCCCTTCATCATTGCGGCACCGCGTTTTTTCAGCGGCGCCATCCAGCTGGGTCAGCTGATGCAGATAGGCTCGGCCTTCAATCAGGTGCAGGACTCGCTGAGCTGGATCGTCAACAACTACTCCGATATCGCTGCCTGGCGGGCCACGACTGCGCGCCTGGCCGGTTTCGACGAGAGCCTGCGCGAGCAGGAGGAGCATCCGGTCGGCGTGCAGCTTGAAGCTTCGAACCAGTTGCAGACCCGGAATCTCGATGTATCCCTGCCCGCAGGAAGCCCCATCGTGGCGGACGCCGGGCTGCAGATACGCCCTGGCCAGAGGTTGCTGATCAGCGGGCCTTCGGGCAGCGGCAAGTCCACCTTGCTGCGAGCGTTTGCTGGTATCTGGCCCTATGCGCGAGGTCGGGTGGAGCGGCCTATGGACGCCATGTTCATTCCTCAGCGCCCTTATTTTCCCGACGGCAGCCTGCGCGATGCCCTGGCCTATCCGGAGTCGGCGGCAAGCTACAGCGACGCTGAGCTCAAACAGGTCTTGCGCGAAGCGCAATTGCCGCAGCTGCAGGAGCGGCTGGACAGCCAGGCGGCCTGGAACAGCAGCCTGTCGGGAGGCGAGCAGCAGCGGCTGTCCGTGGCGCGGGTCCTGCTCAAGCGTCCGGCCTGGGTGTTTGCGGACGAGGCCACGAGCGCGCTGGACAATGCCGCCGAAGCGCAGATCTACAGCCGGCTGGTGCAACTGGTGCAGGGCAGAGGCGGGGCACTGGTTTCGGTGGCCCACCGCGACAGCGTGACGGAGTTCCACACGGCCCGCTGGCTGCTGCAGCCGCAGCAAGGGATCCGGGAGGCCGACTTGCCCGGGAGCCGCTGAGGCAGGCAGGTTCGGGGACAAGCAGTCTCAACCGCAGTGCAGGCCAGGGAAGCTTTGGCAGCGACTTTCTCGTGGGATGATGTGCATTCGAGAATCTTTGGAGAGCGAGCCCATGCGCGTTGGTGTGCTGACCGGTGGCGGCGATTGCCCCGGCCTCAATGCGGTGATCCGTGCGGTCACCAAGTCCCTGATCAACCATGGCCAGTGCGAGGTACTGGGCATTGCCGACGGCTTTGAAGGGCTGATGGATGCCAGTCCGCGCGTCAGAGCGCTGAGCTGGGACGAGGTCAGCGGCATTCTGCATATCGGCGGCACGATCCTGGGCACCAGCAACAGCGCCAATCCATTGCGCGATGCGGCCACGCTGGCCCAGGTGGGGCGGAATGTCCAGGCGCTGGCACTGGATGTGGTGGTTGCCATCGGCGGCGACGGCACCATGAGCCTGGCCCATGGCCTGGCGCAGGTGGGACTGCAATGCGTGGGCGTGCCCAAGACCATCGATAACGACATTGCCAACTGCGAGCGCAGCTTCGGCTTCGATACGGCCGTGGCCACGGTGACCGAAAGCCTGCGCCGCATCGAGAGCACGGCCATGAGCCACCACCGGGTGATGATCGTGGAGACGATGGGGCGCCACGCAGGCTGGCTGGCGCTGGAGTCCGGCATCGCCGGTGCTGCCGACATCATTTTGCTGCCCGAGATAGATTACGACCTGCAGTCCATCATCAAGGTCTGTCAGGAGCGCGAGCGGCGTCAGCGCTACACCATCATCTGCATCGGCGAGGGGGCCAAGGAAAGCGGCCAGAGCCTGACGGTGCGCGAGCGGATTGCGCACAGTCCCGACCCCGTGCGTCTGGGCGGCGTCGGCCATGTGCTGCGCGAGCGCCTGCAACCCCATCTCCAGAGCGAGGTGCGCACCACGGTGCTGGGGCATGTGCAGCGCGGCGGCGATCCGACGCCGTTTGACCGGGTGCTGGCCACGCAGTTCGGCCACCATGCGGCGCAACTGGTGCTGGGCGGCCAGCTGGGCCATATGGTCACGCTGCAGAACGGCCGCATCGGCAGTGTGGCGATTGCCGATGTGGCCAACACCCAGCGCACCGTGCCGCTGGACAGCCCGCTGCTGACCATGGCGCGTGATATCGGTATTTGCTTCGGCGAGGCCTGAGCTGCGCTAAGGTGTGAGCCTGCGCGCACTTTCGGCGCGCCGGAGAAATTCAGCATGGACCGACATGAAGAAGCCGTGATGCAGCTGCTCACGGCCAACGGTGAGACTTTTGTGGCCCCCAAGTACGAGGTGGCCGATGGCTGGCAATGCCCGGCTTTCGTGGCATTGCGCCCGGCGCGTCGCCAGGTCTATGTGGTCGAGGTATCGGCTTCCGGCTATCCGCTGGCGCTGGTCCACCGTCTCAACGAGCGGGTCGAGAAATGGTATGCCCCGCTGCTGTCGCAGCTGCACGGCCTGGGCATCACGCAGCCCGACTGGGAGATTGCCTGCCTGGTGTTTGTGCGCAGCGATCAGATCGACTGGCTCAAGGAACGCGTCAAGGACCTGAGCGGCGTGCATGTGCTGGGTCTGGAGCAGGCCAGCAGCCCCTGGGTCTGGGACGATGCGGTCTGGACTTCCGAGATGCGATTCGACGCGGGAAGCATTCCGCAGCGTGGCGGCAAGGCTGTCGGTCTGACGCACTGATACCCACCGAAAAAATCCATGATATTGGCCTCACTCCCTTTGTCTTGGAGCGATTGAAGCTATCTATTTGGTAGAGATGCTGGGCCATGAACATCACTCACTCGCAGGTAGGCAGATGACTCTTTTCCGAATTCTGATCGCGGCGGCTTTGACCGCCTGCGCCGCTGCCGCCCAGGCTGCAGACTGGCAGATCTGCGATCTCAAGGTGCAGGTGCGAGAAAAGCAAAGCGGTGGCCGCGCGCTGCAGACCCGCGTGCTCGAAGCCAAAGCCAGCGGCGATGCCGAATGTCCGCAGCCGGGCACGGCGCTGAGCTTTAGGCCTGAAACGGCGGACTATCAAAGCGAGCTGCCGCGCAGGCAGTGGCCCAGTCCCGGTGCTGCCGTGACGGTACGCTTTCGCTATCTGGACGGGCAATGCAAGAATCGCGGCGCCTGCCGCATCGAGCATTACTCGCCGATGCCGCACTGAATCTTCAATCAGCCGTGCCATGCGCTTCATAGCTCGGCGCTGAAAGCGGCCGAATTGCCAGGCTGCAGTCACGAGAGGCTTGCCTGCTCGCCTATGATCGGGGGCTCGGCCCCATATATGCAGGATGCAACCATGACCACCCTAGGAACCCCTCTCTCCCCCAATGCCACCAAAGTCATGCTGCTGGGCAGCGGCGAGCTGGGCAAGGAAGTGCTGATTGCCCTGCAGCGCCTGGGCGTGGAAACCATTGCCGTGGACCGCTATGAAAACGCGCCTGGCCAGCAGGTGGCCCATCATGCGCGCACCATCACCATGAGCGATCCGGCCCAGCTCAAGGCACTGATCGAAGAAGTCAAGCCCGATCTGGTCGTGCCCGAGATAGAAGCCATTGCCACGCCCATGCTGGAAGAGCTGGAGGCCGCAGGCATCATCACCTGCATTCCCACGGCCCGAGCCGCGCGTCTGACCATGGACCGTGAAGGTATTCGCCGTCTGGCCGCTGAAACCCTGGGCCTGCCCACCAGCCCTTATCGTTTCTGCGACTCCTTGGTCGAGTTGCAAGCCGCGATCGACGGCAGCGACGGCCAGCCCGCCATCGGCTACCCCTGTGTGGTCAAGCCCGTGATGAGCAGCTCGGGCAAGGGCCAGAGCAAGATCGACGGCCCTGCCGATGTGGCCAAGGCCTGGGATTACGCCATGGCCGGCGGCCGTGTGGCCAAGGGCCGCGTGATCGTCGAAGGCTTTATCGACTTCGATTACGAAATCACCCAGCTGACCGTGCGCGCCAAGGGTGCGGATGGTCAGATCGAAACCCATTTCTGCGGTCCCGTGGGCCATATCCAGCAGGCCGGCGACTATGTGGAGAGCTGGCAGCCTCATCCCATGCACCCAGCTGCACTCGAGAAATCGCGCCAGATTGCCAAGGCCGTTACCGATGACCTCGGCGGCCTGGGCCTGTTTGGCGTGGAACTGTTTGTGAAGGGCGAGCAGGTCTGGTTCAGCGAAGTCTCGCCGCGTCCCCATGACACAGGTCTGGTGACGCTGTGCACGCAGTGGCAAAGCGAGTTCGAACTACATGCCCGCGCGATTCTGGGTCTGCCCGTGGATGCCAGCCTGCGCAACCCTGGTGCCAGTGCCGTGATTTACGGTGGTCAGGATGCAGAAGGCCTGGTGTTTGATGGAGTGGACCAGGCCCTGGCAGTGCACGGCACCGATTTGCGCCTTTTTGGCAAGCCCGAGAGCTTTGTCAAGCGTCGCATGGGCGTGGCCCTGGCGCGCGCCAGCGATGTGGAGCAAGCCCGCATGAATGCCAAGCTGGCTGCCAGCAAGGTCAGGCCGCGTCTGCCTTGATGGAATCAAAAAAGGGCTTCTCAGGAAGCCCTTTTGAATGAAGACCGGGTATCGGTCGGTCTCAGCCCGAGGCAGCGGCGCTGCCGCCAGGAGTCGTGATGGCCACCGCGCAGGCTTCCTCCTGGCTGGTGGCCGGCGTGTTCTCCGTCACCACCGGCATGCCACCTTTCCAGCGGCGAATGACGCGCTGGAAGATCAGTGAGTTGGGAATCTGCAGCAGATTGGGCATGCCTGCCGGTGCGCTGTCATCCTGCAAGGTGATGTAGAGCATATTGAGGTCGATCACGCGGCCCTTGGCTCCAGGCTTCTCGGCAGTGTCGAGCACCTCGATATAGTCGCCCAGACGGAAGGGGCCGACGGTGACGATCAGCAGCGCGCAAAACAGATTGGAGAGCACGCTCCAGGCTGCGAAGAAGGCAACGGCACCCACGGTGGCAAAGCCGGTGAAAGCCGTCCAGAGCACGGTAGCCGACATGCCCAGGCGCTCCAGAATCGCCAGTATGGCGGCGGCGATGATGATCCAGCGAAACACGCCGCGCAGCGGCATGAGCAGCTCATGAGGCAGGTCATAGGCCTTGCCTGCACGCGAGATGATGCGTTTGATGAGCCAGTTGATCAGCCAGGCCACCAGGATGATGAGAAAGATCTGAACCCCGGGAATCAGGATTTCAAGCCAGTCCTGCATCCAATCGGGCAGGTGCATTTGAAGACGACGCATAACCAGTCACTCGAGAAAAACGGCAGAGGTCAGCCCCGAAGGGCTGACAGGACAATGCGCCAATCCTAGCGTCTCTTGAGAGCGGAGCTGATAAGTGTCGATTGGGCAGGCAGTGCCGCAACGCTGCTTGGCGGACTGCTAGATCTGTCTCTGCTCTATGGTGTCCATCTGCATCTCGAAGCTGAAGAAGCGGTTGCGCCCTTGAGACTTGGCGGCATACAGGGCTTCGTCGGCTCGCATCAGCATGGATTCGGCGCTGGTGTGCTCGTCGGGAATGCAGGTGGTAATCCCGCCGGAGAGGGTCAGCGGAATATCCTCGGCGGCTCCTGGCGGGCGAATCTTGAGGAACTTGAGCATTTGGCCGAGAGCACGTGCGAACGTCATCGAACCGGAGCGCGGGGTATTGGGCAGGATCATGGCAAACTCTTCACCGCCATAACGTGCGGCGATGTCGCGTGGGCGCACGCAGACTTCGCGCAGCAGACGCCCGACCTGCTTGAGGCATTCGTCACCCTGGACATGGCCGTAGGTATCGTTGAAGTGCTTGAAGTGATCGAGGTCGCAAAGCATCAGCGTCAGCGGCCTGCTCTCGCGCCTTGCCGCAGCAATTTCGGCATGCAGCATGCGATCGAGGCCTCGACGATTGACCAGACCCGTGAGCGCATCGAGCTCCACCATTTCGTTGAGCTTTTGATTCGCCAGATGCAGCTCTGCAGAGACCGTGACCAGGCGACGGCGCATGTCCAGCAGGCGGCGCATGGCGCGCAGCTTGGCGACCAGCACAATGGGTTTGACGGGTTTGACCAGGTAATCGTCGCCGCCCGCCTCAATACCGCGCCAGACGTCCAGATCGTTGTCCAGGCCGGAGAGAAAGATGATGGGTGTCCACTCGCCGGGCTCGGCCTCGCGCAGCTGACGCGCGACCCAATAGCCGTCTTCGCCGGGAAGGCGGATGTCCAGCAGCACCAGATCGGGTCTTTCGCTGCGAAACAGTGCCAGCGCGGTGCGGCCGTTTTCGGCTTCCAGCACCTGTGTCACACCGGCCTGGCGAAGTTCCGTCACCAGAGCAGCTCGCATGACTGCTTGATCCTCGACGACCAGTACGGAGAACGGCGTCGCAGAATCGGGTGACGAGAACCGTGCCCCGCTGGATTCGATGGCAGACAAAGCTGATGCAGAAGATGGCAGAGCTGTCATGAGAGGAAGGTCAGGGTCAGACTCATCGGTAGTTCAGGCATGGTCTGGGAAATATATTGTTACTTTATACGCCGGTTTTAAGCAACAGGCTTTGTGAATGGTCACGGACATGCTCAGGCCAATGCCAGAGAGGAGTGCGCTTTGCTGCGTTCATCGTGCCAGATGACGAAAGTCTGTGCCGCTGAACACAGCGTCGTCGTGCCCAGTTGAGCGATAAAGCGGCAGGCCGCGAACTGCGTCGATCTTGTTTCATAAACCGACACCCACTGCTGGCGTGCAGTCTGAGAGGCGGCAGGCAGGGGCCAGCGCCTTTCCTGGCTCGACAGACCGTTCAGCCCCATGCGCCATGGTTTGCCGCTGACTCGGGCGCGAAAGCACTGCTGCTGGTTACACAGCATGGCGTAGAGCGGGTCAACCTCCAGTTGCTGGAACAGCCCCTGGACCTCGGGCGAGGAGGGGGCGAGTGCGGTGTGGGTGACAATGACGCGCAGTCCTTTGGGCGTTTCGTAGACGCGCAAGCCCCAGTCCGGGTGCCTGGCTGAGAACGCCCGAACTTTTGCCAGTGCAATATCCACAGGCGGTGGCAGGTGGGCATTGTTGCGCTGCGTCTGGCGGGCATGCAGCCATTGCTTCAGGCCTGACCAGAAGACCAGGCCGATGCTGGCCACCAGCAGCATCAGCATCGCCGCACCGAGACTCCAGGTCAGCGGGGTCAGCCACAGCCAGGGCAGGGCCAGAGCCAGCAGCAGCGACGAAATGACTGGGAAGCGGGCAGGCTTTTTCTGATGTGGAAAGTCGATATCGGCAATGGCCACGTTCTCTGTATTCAGGCAGTGTGCGCCATAGCTATTGCGCGTCATGACGGCTTCATCACGCCGCTCCAGCACCTCTTCGCGAATGGGTGTGCCGCCGTCCAGCCCGTATTCGGTGCGCCATTCCATGCGCTCGAAGTCTTCGGGCAGGTTGCGCTTGGCTGCGGCAGCGAGAGCTGCCTCCAGTGCCTGCTGTGCTCTTTGCTGAGCATGAGCCTGGGCATCTGACTCGCTGTTGTCGGACCAGCCCCAGCGTTGAACGGTGACGCCATGGCGTACGCCGGTCTGATGACGTAGTCTTGCCTGAGCCCAGTATTGGGGAATCTGCATGTCAAGCAGTATAGCCAGCCAGTATTGCGACAGCCTATTTTGAATAGTGGCCGGTGCGCAATCTGGCTGTGCCGGTGGCTATTGGTGTCTCAGTCACGGATCGTCAGAGGCCCGTCAGGCCATGTTGTTCCGCAACGCCCGAGCCGGGCGCACAGCCGCTTCTCAGACCTCGCGGCGCAATGCCGGGAACAGAATCACGTCACGGATGCTGGCGCTGTCGGTCAGCAGCATCATGAAGCGGTCAATACCGATGCCGCAGCCGCCGGTGGGGGGCATGCCGTATTCCAGGGCGCGCACAAAGTCGTGGTCGAAGTACATGGCTTCGTCGTCGCCTCCGTCCTTGGCTTCCACCTGGGCATTGAAGCGGGCAGCCTGGTCTTCGGCGTCATTGAGCTCGGAGAAGCCGTTGCCGAATTCGCGGCCCGTGATGTAGAGCTCGAAGCGCTCGGTCACTTCGGGGCGCTCGTCGTTGGCGCGCGCCAGCGGCGAGATCTCGGTGGGGTGTTCCATGATGAAGGTGGGGTTCCACAGCTTCTCTTCCACCACCTCTTCGAAGTACAGCACCTGCAGGCTGGCCAGGGTGCGGGTGGACAGCTTGTCCTTGTCTTCCTTCATGCCCAGCTTCTTCAGGGCATTGGTCAGCCATTCGCGGTTGCCCACGTTGTCGCCGGCTTCGGTGTATTTGACGATGGCTTCGGGGATGGTCAGGCGTTCAAAGGGCTTGGCCAGGTCCACGGGCTTGCCGCCATAGCTCAGCTCCAGCGTGCCAACGGCCTTCATGGCCGCGTCGCGGATCAGCTTTTCGGTGTAGTCCATCAGATCCTGGTAGTTCCAGTAGGCCGCGTAGAACTCCATCATGGTGAACTCGGGGTTGTGGCGCACCGAGATACCTTCGTTACGGAAGTTGCGGTTGATCTCGAACACGCGCTCGAAGCCACCGACAATCAGGCGCTTGAGGTAGAGCTCGGGCGCGATGCGCAGGTACATCTCCTGGTCCAGCGCATTGTGGTGGGTGATGAAGGGCTTGGCATTGGCACCGCCGGGGATGGGGTGCAGCATGGGTGTCTCGACTTCCAGGAAGCCGTGTTCGACCATGAAGTCGCGGATGCCGGCCACAGCCTTGCTGCGGGCCACGAAGCGCTTGCGGGCTTCTTCGTCGGTCATCAGGTCCACATAGCGTTGGCGCACCTTCTGCTCCAGGTCGGCCATGCCGTGGAACTTGTCGGGCATGGGGCGCAGGCTCTTGGTGAGCAGGCGGATCTTCGTGGCCTTGATCGACAGCTCGCCGGTCTTGGTCTTCATCAGCTGACCTTCGACGGAGATGATGTCGCCCAGATCCCATTTCTTGAAGTCGGCGTAGACCTCTTCACCCACGGCATCGCGGGTGACATAGGCCTGGATACGACCCGTGGCGTCCTGCACGGTGGCAAAGCTGGCCTTGCCCATCACACGCTTGAGCATCATGCGACCAGCCACGCTGACGGCGACGGCTGCAGCGTCCAGGGCTTCGGCATCCTTGTCGCTGTGCTCGGCGATCAGGGCTGCGGCGCGGTGCTCGGGCTTGAAGTCGTTGGGAAAGGCAACGCCGCCATTGGCCCTGGAAGACTCGCGCAGGGCTTTGAGTTTTTCGCGGCGCTCGGCGATGAGTTTGTTTTCGTCCTGAGGGGCGGTGTTTTCTGCCGCAGAAGAGATGTTTTGTTCAGTCATGAAAAGAGAGCGCCAGCGACAAGCGCCGGTTGGAGGCCAGGAATGGGGGCGCGGCAAGGATAGCCGCTGCCCGAAACCGGTGATTTTAAGTTTTTTGCCGAGTCAGCGGTAAGCGACCGGGCAAAGCGCTCGCAGGAACTGCGGAATGTCGCCTCCATGGCCCAGACTGCAGCCGAGAAAGCCAGCTGAATGCTGTCGAAAAAGTAGTGTTTTTACACCGCCGTTAAAGGGAGGTGCCAAATTCAGGCTTCCTCCTGCGGGCCTGATCCGGTAATGCCGCTTTGCTCCAGCACATCGGCAATCAGCTCCAGTCGCAGCAGCGGGGCATCCAGTGTCATGAGCTGCTGCTTGACCCGCACCGGCAGGGGCAGCATCTCGGCCCAGCGATTGGCAACCCAGGCGCAGTCGTGCATCTGCGTAGGGGTGGGCAGTTGCGCGTGGTCGGGGTCGTGGCTGTGCAGGTTCAGCAAGGCCTGAGCCAGTGCATGGGAGGTGCTGATCAAATGCTTGGGGACAGTGACCTTGGGGTCGTCGGGCAGCATGGCGACATCGGCTACCCACAGGCCATGCGGCAGTTGCCAGCAGCGCTGGATGTGAAAGCGCTGGACGCCCTTGCATTGCAGGTGCAGCAGCCCGGGCTGGGGAGAGTCGAGCCGGGCGATATGGGCCAGCACGCCCTCCGAGTGCAGGCGCTCGGTCTGGGCGCCGGCCTTGCGCACCTCCTGTCCCGACTGCAGCGCAACCACGCCGAAAGGGGCGTCGGCATGCTGGCATTTGCGGATCATGTCCAGATAACGCACCTCGAAGACCTGCAGGCTCAGCAGGCCTTCAGGAAACAGCACCGTGTTCAGCGGGAACAGGGGCAGGGAATGCAGACTTTGTGTATCAGTCATGGTGCCCGGCTATCATCCCACGAATGGGTGAGTTGCTCACTGTTTTCTGAATTGGGTCACATGCTGTTTGAAATCGTTTTGTTTCTGCTGGATGTCGTCGTCGGGTTGATCAGCGGGGCTTGCCTGCTGCGCATGTACATGCAGGTGCAGCGTGTGCCGTTCGGCAATCCCGTGGGACAACTGGTCTTTGCGCTGAGCGACTGGATTGTCATGCCGTTGCGCAAAGTCGTTCCCGCCAAGGGCCGCTGGGACAAATCCAGTCTTATTGCTGCCTTGCTGCTGCAACTGGTGCAGGTGCTGCTGATCTGGCTGCTGCTGGGTGCCAAGGGCTCGGTTCTGGCGCTGCCATGGCTGGCGCTGTGCGGGCTGATCAAGGTCATTCTGTCCGGCATGATGGGCATCTTGCTGATCTACGCCATCCTGTCCTGGGTGCAGCCCTATTCGCCCATCTACGGCGTGCTGCAGCGTCTGGCCGATCCGCTGGTGGCACCTATCCGCAAGGTGGTGCCCCTGATAGGCAATGTGGACTTTTCGGCGCTGATTGCCCTGATTGGCCTGCAAGTGCTGCTGATGGTGCTCAACTATGTGCAGGCTGGCGGCCTATCCATGATTGCCGGGGTGCGCTAGGGGGGCTGCCCGGGCCGGGAAAGCCGTATTGCCCGGAGCCTCGTCAATTCCAAAGCCTGCTGTGTGGTGTGTTTTGGATGTTCCGAGGTGCTAAAACTGACAAAAAAGGCTGACGCAGATGAATGCTGCGTCAGCCTTTTTGCTTTTGGTCGGCCGGTGCTTATTCCACGGCGTCCGCAGGCAGGCGTTGCAGCATGGCCAGAGAGCTGGAGACGCGATCACGCAGCTCGCGGCGGTCGACGATCATGTCCACGGCGCCCTTTTCCTGCAGGAACTCGGCGCGCTGGAAGCCCTCAGGAAGCTTCACACGCACGGTGGTTTCGATCACGCGGGGGCCGGCAAAGCCGATCAGGGCCTTGGGCTCGGCGATCACGATATCGCCCACGAAGGCGAAGCCGGCGGACACACCGCCCATGGTCGGGTCGGTCAGCACGGAGATATAGGGCAGACCCTTCTTGGCCAGACGTGTCAGCGCAGCATTGGTCTTGGCCATTTGCATCAGCGACAGCAGACCTTCCTGCATGCGGGCACCACCGGTGGCGGTGAAGCAGATGAAAGGCACTTTCTGCTCGATGGCGGTTTCCACGCCGCGCACAAAGCGTTCACCGACCACGGAACCCATGGAGCCGCCCATGAAGTCGAACTCGAAGCAGGCCACGACCACATTGATGCTCTTGACGGAGCCGCCCATGACGATCAGTGCATCGGTCTCGCCGGTGTTCTCCAGCGCTTCCTTCAGACGCTCGGGGTACTTGCGGCTGTCCTTGAATTTCAGCGGGTCGACAGGAATGACTTCCTGAGCGATTTCATAGCGGCCTTCGGCGTCGAGGAAATGATTCAGACGCGCGCGCGCACCGATGCGGTGGTGGTGGCCGCAGGTCGGGCAGACGTTCTGGTTCTTTTCCAGATCGGTCTTGTACAGAACGGTTTCGCAGCAGGGGCACTTGATCCACAGACCTTCGGGAATCTGCTGGTGGCGTTCCGTCGGATTGGTCTGCTGGATTTTTGCAGGCAGAAGTTTTTCAAGCCAGGACATGGTTATTTCCTTTTCAGTTTCCACTGCACTGCGCGCCACCCGCAACCCATGAGGGCGGCGCGGCGCAGGCACTGGCGCAATCCCGGTCAGGGACAGCGAGCAAGGGCCGCCCCGCTGCGAGGCTGTCGTCCCCCTTCAAGGGGGAAGCAGCGAAGCCGCTCAGGGGGTGGCTGATTTCAGGGCTGCATTATGCGTCGAGAGCCTTTCGCACACCACGCAGAAAGTCTATTGCCAGAGGCACGATCTTCTCGTGGGGCTGGTTGTCGAGCAGGTCAATGATGCGGCTGCCGATGATGACGGCGTCGGCCACCTGGCCCACGGTCTGTGCGGTCTGGGCATCGCGAATGCCGAAACCCACGCCCACGGGCACGCTGACATGCTGGCGAATGCGCGGCAGCATGGCCTCCACGGCCGAAGTGTCCAGAGCGCCCGAACCGGTCACGCCCTTGAGCGAGACATAGTAGACATAGCCGCTGGCCACGCGCGCCACCTGCTGCATGCGCTCCTCGGTGCTGGTGGGAGCCAGCAGGAAGATCAGATCCATGTCGCGGGCCTTGAGCTTGGCTGCAAACTCTTCGCATTCCTCGGGTGGATAGTCCACGATCAGCACGCCGTCGACGCCGGCAGCGGCCGCATGGTTGACGAAGGCATCCTCGCCATGGATCTGGTCGTAGCGTTCCACGGGGTTGGCATAGCCCATCAGCACCACGGGCGTGGTCTGGTCCTTTTTGCGGAACTCGGCCACATAGGCCAGTACCTGGCTCAGGCCCACGCCGTTGGCGATGGCCTTGTCGCCCGCGCGCTGGATGGTGGGGCCGTCGGCCATGGGGTCCGAGAAGGGCACGCCCAGCTCGATCACGTCGGCACCGGCTTCCACCATGCCGTGCATGAGGGAGGGGGTGATGGCGGCAAATGGAAAGCCTGCAGTCACATAGGGAATCAGGGCCTTGCGGCCTTCTTCCTTGAGCTTGCTGAAAGTGGCGGTAATTCGGCTCATAACTTGTTGCCCCCTGCAGCAGCCTTGGCTGCATCATGTCCGGGAGCGCCCTTGACGGTGAGACCGCGCATGGAGGGACGGTCGAAATATTCGGCACCCGAGAGGTCGGCCACGGTGCCGATGTCCTTGTCGCCACGGCCCGATAGGCTGACGAGAATCGACTGGTCGGCGCGCATGGTCTTGGCCAGCTTCATGGCATAGGCTACGGCGTGGCTGGACTCGAGAGCCGGGATGATGCCTTCGGCGCGGCACAGATAGTGGAAGGCGTCCAGCGCCTCCTGATCGGTGATGCCCACATACTGGGCACGGCCGATTTCCTGCAGCCATGCATGTTCAGGGCCCACACCGGGGTAATCCAGGCCGGCGCTCACCGAGTGGGTCTCGGTGATCTGGCCGTTTTCGTCCTGCAGGATGAAGGTGCGGTTGCCGTGCAGCACGCCCGAGCTGCCTTTTTGCAGCGAGGCTGAGTGCTTGCCGGACTCCAGGCCTTCGCCCGCCGCTTCCACGCCGAATAGCTGGGTGTTCTCGTAGGGGATATAGGGGTAGAAGATGCCCATGGCATTGCTGCCGCCGCCCACGCAGGCGACTACCGCGTCGGGCTGCTTGTCGGCGCCCAGGAACTCGGGCATCTGCGTCAGGCACTCGTCGCCGATGACTTTCTGGAAATCGCGCACCATCATGGGATAGGGATGGGGGCCGGCCACGGTGCCGATGATGTAGAAGGTGTTGTCCACATTGGCCACCCAGTCGCGCATGGCTTCGTTGAGCGCATCCTTGAGCGTTCTGGAGCCCGATTCCACGGGCACCACGGTGGCGCCCAGCAGCTTCATGCGGTAGACATTGGGGCTTTGACGCTTCACGTCCTCGGCGCCCATGTAGACGATGCATTCGAGGCCGTAACGAGCGCAGATGGTGGCCGTGGCCACGCCGTGCTGGCCGGCACCTGTCTCGGCAATGATGCGCGGCTTGCCCATGCGCTTGGCGAGCATGGCCTGGCCGATCACATTGTTAATCTTGTGTGCGCCCGTGTGGTTGAGGTCCTCGCGCTTCAGATAGATCTGCGCGCCGCCCATTTCACGGCTCATGCGCGAGGCGTGATAGACGGGCGAGGGACGGCCTACATAGTGTGCCAGCTCGGACTGGAATTCGGCGATGAATTCGGGGTCGTTCTGATACTTTGCGTAGGCCTCACGCAGCTCGGTGAGCGCGTGGGTCAGGGTTTCGCTGGCGAAGCTGCCGCCGTAGCGGCCGAAATGGCCGTGGACGTCGGGATACTGGTATTCAAACATGTGTCAGTCTGCAAAATTTGGGCATCAGCTGCGCGTACGGCAGCAATGAAGCGATGAATCTTGTGGGCATCCTTGATGCCTTTGAGGGGCTTGCCGTCGGGGCCTTCGGCCTCGACTCCAGAGCTCACATCAACGGCCAGAGACAACCCGCGAGGGCGCACTTGCAAGATGCCATCGGTCACGTTTGCAGGCGTGAGTCCACCAGACAAAACGAGGTGAGAGTCGACGCTTGTTGGCAGAAGTGACCAATTGAATGCCTTGCCGCCGCCACCATAACCATCGACATGGGCGTCGAGCAGGATGGCTTGGGCCTTTGAATAACGTTGGGCATATTCTACGAGGTCAAATCGCGCCGCATCGTCTCCAAGGGGTATGCGCGCGGCGCGCAACCAGGGCTGCACGCCACGGGTGGCGGCCTCGCAATCCGCAGCCGATTCATCACCATGAAATTGCACGCAGGCGTTGGGTATTAGGTTGCAAGCAGCTATCACATTGGTAGCTGTTTCATTCACAAAGAGCAAAACAGGTGTGACAAAGGGCGGCAGTCGCCGGGCCAGCTCGGCCGCGCGTTGCAGCGTCACGGCGCGCGGGCTTGGCGCATAGAGCACAAAGCCGACGGCATCGGCACCGGCGGCCACTGCAGCGTCGACATCCTGCTCGCGGGTCAGGCCGCAGATCTTGATGCGGGTGCGGGGGGCAATGGAAGACATGGCAAATCTCTGGCGTTGCAGCAATCGTTGGCCGCTGGCCGCTCAGGGCAGCCAGGCAAACGGGGGGGTGTCTACAGGCAGGCCCCAGCGCGTATCGTAAATGGGGCCGAGAAAGTACAGACCGTCAGGGGAGAAGGTGGGGGCGGCCACCTCGCGCGAGCGTGCCTCCAGCACTTGCTGCATCCATTCCACGGGCTTGGAGCCCTGGCCCACGTAGATCAGGCAGCCCATGATGTTGCGGATCATGTGGTGCAGAAAAGCGCTGCCCTCGAACTCGAAACGCCAGTAGCCACATTCCATCTGTCCGTCGCGCATGGGTGCCTGGCCTGCGGGGCGGTAGTGGATGTCGATGCGGCGCAGGGTCTTGACCGGGCTCTTGGCCTGGCAGCCTGCCGCGCGAAAGGACGAAAAATCATGCTCGCCCAGCAGCAGGTCGGCGGCTGCACGCATGCGCTGCGCATCCAGGGCCTGAAACACCCAGCCCACGCGGCCATGGTCGACGCTGGGGCGCACGGGCGACTGCAGCAGCACATAGGCATAGCGGCGTGCAGTAGCACAGGCGCGGGAATGGAAGCCATTCGGGCCGTCGGCGACCTCGGCTGCCCATTGCACGGCGATGTCCTTGGGCAGGAAAGTGTTGGTGCCGCGCACCCAGGAGTTGGGCGCGCGCTGCAACTCGGTGTCAAAGTGCACGACCTGCATCAGGCCGTGCACACCGGAATCGGTGCGACCGGCGCAGATGGTGGAGACTTCTTGAGCAGCAAAGCGGCCCAGGGCCGCTTCGAGTTTGTCTTGTACGGTGTTGCCATCGGGCTGGCTTTGCCAGCCGCGATAGGCCTGACCGTTGTAACTGACGCCGAGAGCTATGCGCATGGCATGGCTCCCGGCGCGGGGTCTGAATGTATCAAATCAATCAACCAATCTGAGAGAGAAGGCTGTGAGCCTTGGCCTTGAGATCGCCATGGGCTTCGGCGATCACTTCCTCGATCAGTGTACGCGCTCCGTCGCTGTCGCCTATGGCATTGAACTCCTCGGCCAGGGCTAGCTTGGTGGCTAGCGGGTCTTCGGGTTCGGAGGGCGCTGGCACGGCATCGATTGGCGCAGCGATATCGGATGTGCCCAGATCCAGCGACAGGCCGCTGAGGTCGAAAGTCACATCGGCTTGCGCAGGGGCGGCGGCAGGGCTGGCGGCCTCTTCACCCGGCTGCTGCAAGGTCAGGGCTTCGATGTCCTGCTCTGTGTCCAGGCGCTCCTGGCTGGAAGATAGTTCCAGCGGCGCAGTTTCCTGTCCGCTCTCGGCCTCGGGCTGTGCCTGCGAAGGCAGTGTGAAGCTGTCGAGGTCGAACTCGAGCGCATTCAGGGAGCTTTGCTCGGCGGGCGCGGGAGCTGCGACAGGGGCCGGGGCTTGAGATGCCGTGGCGGGCAGGCTGAACGAGGCCAGATCGTCGAGGTTCAGGTTCAGGCCATTGTCTGCTGCGGGTGCTGGCTCGGATGCGGTGACAGGGGTGTCCCACTGAGCCAGTGCCGCGAAATCCTGCTCGTTGGGCAAGGAGACGGGTTCGGAGGCCACAGGCGCTGCGCTGGCTGCGGTGTCAGGCAGGTCCGCCGGCAGCTCCAGATCCATGTCGAAGTCCATGCCGGCGGGCTCTGTGGGAGGGCCTTCGTGGCTGGCAGCGGCTTCGGCAGCCTGTGCAGCAGCCAAGGCCGAGCCAAAGCCCACGGCAGCGGCCACGCCGCCTTGCAGGGCGGTCGATGGATCGGTGGGGCTGAAGGCGCTTGGGGTCGCAGCTGCCGCTGCATGAGCCTGGGGAGCTCCGCCCAGCTGGTAAGTCAGATTTTCCGGATCCAGGATACGGCCCTGATCGGCCAGCCGCTGCCATTCGGGCCCCTTGCCCTGGGTCAGGGCAAAGACGTTGTTGGCTACAGATGCGTAGGCCATGCGGTCATGGCGCTTGGCATAGATTTCAGCCAGCTTCTGGTGCAGCACCAGGCGGTTGGGGTCGCTGCGCAGCGCTTCCTTGAGGATTTCCTCGGCCTGCAGGTCGCGGCCGTAAGCCAGGTACACATCGGCTTCGGCCAGCGGGTCCACATCGCCGGCGTCGAGCTGGCTGGGAGAGTACTGCATGGACTGGCCCGACATCTGGCTGCTGCTGGTCGTGGTGTCCACGCGCTGGCCGCCGCTGGCGCCGAAGAAGGAGTCCGCTGAAAGCTGGCTGTCGCCCAGCGTGCTGTCCGCGCCTGCCGCTGCGGCTTTGCGACGCTGAGAAACACGGTAGCCGCCATAGCCCAGAAGCAGGGCCAGCAGTGCTGCGCCAGCCAGCGGGATGGTCGGGTCTTCCATCAGGCTGTCGATAAAGCTGGGCTCTTCGGGAATGGGGGCCGGTGCTGCAACAGGCTTGGGAGGTGCAACCGGTGCCGGTGCGGGTGCTGCAGGCTCGGCTGCGGCTTGTGCCGGTTCGCCTTCGGCCGGAGCTGGTGCAGGCGCGGTGTCGCCTGGCTTGCCAGCATCGGCTGCAGCCGCCTCGGGTGTGGCTGGGGGAGCAGACGTTGCAGCCGCATCAGCAGCCGGAGCGGGGGCAGGCGCTGCAGCATTGGCGGCGCTGGCCGCAGGTACGGTGACTGCAGGGCTTGCCGCTGGTGCAGCTGCTGCCGGTGTGCCTGCTGCGGGAGCTGCAGCCGTACCTGCAGGTTTGGTGGCTGCCGCAATCTGGCTCAGCTCGGCCATATTGCGTTTGAGCTCATCGGCGCGCGCAGATTGGTCTGCGGCCTGTTTTTGCTGAGCCACTTGCTCATCTGCGGCCACGCCCTTGACGGAGCCCTTGGACAGGGTCAGCTTGTCGGGGGCTGCGGTGTTGGCCTTGGCATCGGCGACATGGGCCTGAACCTGGCCCGAAGCGCTGCGCGATGCTGCTTCCACAGGAGCCACAGGTGCCACGCCAGCCAGTTGACGGCGGAACTGGTTGAAATCCTGAGACTGGGCCGCCATGATCTGGCGGGCTTCCTTGGCCGAGGTGGCCTGAGCGGCCGCCTGATCGGGCAACTGAATCACCGCGCCACTGCGCATGCGGTTGATATTGCCATTGACAAAGGCCTGAGGGTTGCTGCGCAGCATGGCGACCAGCATCTGATCAAGCGAGACGCCTGCTGGCTTGTGCGCTGCAGCAATGCGACCTGCGGTGTCGCCTGTCCTGACGCGAACTTCATCGCTGCTGCCAGCCGGTGCTGCAGTGCCGGCCTGGCGTTTTCGCAGAGGCTTGGTTGCAGCTTCGTCCTGATCGCGGTCATTGCGCAGGTCCCGGCCGGCCGTGTTGACAGGGCTGGACGCCGGGCGTGCAGTCACAGCGGGACGCGCAGGCGCAAGCACCACGGCAGGCGTGGCCTGGGCAGCGGTGGTGGGCGCAGGAGCAGGGCGGCGCGTTGCAGGAGGGTCGAGCAGCAAGGTGTAGTTGCGCTGCAGCTTGCCCGATGCCCAGTTGGCATCGATCACCAGGTCGACAAAGGGATCATTGACCGGCTGAAAACTGCTGAGCTTGAGCACGGCCGAGCCGTTGGCGCGTTTTTGCACCTGCACGCGTACCGAGTTGGCCGTGCCCGTGAATTCCATGCCCTGGGCACGGAATGCAGCTGGCGATGCGATAGCGGCCTGCAGGCTGTCGGCCTCGGCAGCGCTGAGTTGAGGGATCTCGACCTCGGCACGCAAGGGCTCGCCCAGAGCCGACTGCACCGTGATGCGACCCAGTGCCAATGCCCATGCATCGGTGGCCGGGAGGCTTGACAGTGCGAGGGTGGCTGCGGCGAGCGCAGATAGTTTCCAGCGTTGCATAGGGCTCAGACTTGATTCGTGCAGCCTACAGCCCTCTTGTTCTTGATCGGGTTTGTGGCTGCGGTGCACATAAAAATTGGAAATTCCAGCAGGCGGCAAAGGTCTCTCGGCCCGGCGGACACAGTTTGCATTGTCAACGACGCTATTGCAATGTGAGCAAAAGCATGGCTGGCAAGGCTCTCAATTGTTGTCGATTGGCAACGAGATGAAACCTAATGTAGGTTTGCTGACGGTTTGCATTCGCCCGAATAAGCGGGCAATTGTCGCCCAAGCCTGGAGCTTGGACATGAAAAAAGCGCCGGCCATCACGAGGATGACTGGCGCTTTGCTGTGCTGGATCAAGCCATTCGCAGGCTTGATGGTGGACGGGATCAGGCTGCCAGCAGGATGCGCAGCATGCGACGCAGCGGCTCGGCAGCGCCCCACAGCAGCTGGTCGCCGATCACGAAGGCCGAGACATATTCGGGGCCCATGTTGAGCTTGCGCACACGACCGACGGCCACTTCCAGACCGCCGGTGGTGGCAGCAGGAGTCAGCTCCTTGACGGTCAGTGCGCGGTCGTTGGCCACGAACTTGACCCAGGGATTGCCGCCCTTGATCAGGGCCTCGATCTCTTCCAGGGGCAGGTCCTTCTTGAGCTTCAGGGTCAGGGCCAGGGAGTGGCAGCGCATGGCGCCGATGCGCACGCACAGGCCGTCCACGGGGATGGCGGCCTCGGTGCCGAGAATCTTGTTGACCTCAGCCTGGCCCTTCCATTCTTCCTTGGACTGGCCGTTGGGCAGCTGCACATCGATCCAGGGGATCAGGCCGCCGGCCAGAGGCGCGCCGAAGAATTCGGTGGGCACATCTTCGCGGATGGTCTGGGCCACCTTGCGGTCGATTTCGAGAATCGCGGAAGCAGGAGTCGCCAGCTCGTCGGCCACGGCAGCGTGCACCACGCCCATGCCCTTGAGCAGCTCGCGCATGTGGTTGGCGCCACCGCCCGATGCGGCCTGGTAGGTCATGGAGGAGACCCATTCCACCAGACCGGCCTTGAACAGACCGCCCAGACCCATCAGCAGGATGGAGTTGGTGCAGTTGCCGCCAATCCAGTTCTTGCCGCCGGCAGCCAGCTTTTGCTGGATCAGGTCGTCGTTGACGGGGTCGAGCACGATGACGGCGTCGCCCTCCATGCGCAGCGAAGAAGCCGCGTCAATCCAGTGGCCGTTCCAGCCAGCGGCGCGGATCTTGGGGAAGACTTCCTTGGTGTAGTCGCCGCCCTGGCAGGTGATGATGATGTCGCACTTGGACAGCTCGGCGATGTCGTTGGCGTCCTTCAGCTCGGTGTGCACCGTGGCCATGGCCGGGGCCTTGCCGCCGGCATTGGAGGTGGAGAAGAACACGGGCTCGATCAGCGCGAAGTCGCCTTCGGCCTGCATACGATCCATCAGCACGGAGCCGACCATGCCGCGCCAGCCCACCAAACCTACCAATTGCTTGCTCATTTGAAACGCCTTTTCAGTTTTGAAAACAGTAGCTTGAGACTGCTTCGTCCGGCTCGTCAGGGCCGGAAGGGGCGCGCGACGAACCGGGCTGGGTCAGCCTGTAATCGTCTTAATGGTGATTGCGCGCGCATTCACACCGGCAAGCTTTGCGGGTGTGAGGGTCTCGGGAGCGAAGGTGCGTGCGGCAAACATAAGAGTTGTCATTCTAGCGACTAGAGCCAAAGCTTGAAGAATTAAAAGTGCTTGAAACTCTAGTCAAAACGTCGAAATAAATGATTTATTTTTGACGTTTTGTTTTGTTTGGCGCCGAAAATTGCGTCGAACAAAAAAGCCACCGCTTTGCGGCGGTGGCCTGGCATCAGCCGTTTCCGGGCCTCAGACTCCTGCCAGTGCCTTGACCACGGCATCACCCATTTCACGGGTGCTGACCTTGGTCGTGCCTTCGCTGTAGATGTCGGCGGTGCGCAGGCCGTCGGCCAGCACCTTTTGCACGGCAGCTTCGATCTTCTGGGCGGCGGCTTCCTGGCCCAGGCTGAAGCGCAGCATCATGGCGGCCGACAGAATGGTGGCCAGAGGATTGGCAATGCCCTTGCCGGCGATGTCGGGAGCCGAGCCGTGGCTGGGTTCGTACAGGCCTTGCTTCTTGTCGTTGAGACTGGCGCTGGGCAGCATGCCGATGGAGCCGGTCAGCATCGAGGCTTCGTCGGAGAGGATGTCGCCGAACATATTGCCGGTCACCACCACGTCGAAGCGCTTGGGTTCCTTGACCAGCTGCATGGCGGCGTTGTCCACATACATATGGTCCAGGGCCACGTCGGGGTACTGCTTGGCGACTTCGCTGACCACGTCCTTCCAGAGCTGGAAGGTTTCCAGCACATTGGCCTTGTCCACGCTGGTCACGCGCTTGCTGCGCTTCTGGGCGGCCTGGAAGGCGACATGGGCGATGCGCTCGATCTCGGGACGGGTGTAGCGCATGGTGTCGAAGGCTTCCTCGGCACCGGGGAAATGGCCGTCGGGAGCCACACGGCGGCCGCGCGGCTGGCCGAAGTAGATGTCGCCGGTCAGCTCGCGGATGATGAGGATGTCCAGGCCTGCCACCAGTTCGGGCTTGAGGCTGGAAGCATGGGTCAGCTCCTTGTAGCAGATGGCAGGGCGGAAGTTGGCGAACAGGCCCAGGGCCTTGCGCAGGCCGAGGATGGCCTGCTCGGGACGCAGGGGGCGGTCCAGCGTGTCGTACTTCCAGTCGCCCACGGCACCGAACAGGATCGCATCGGCTTCCTGTGCCAGCTTCAGCGTGGCAGGAGGCAGGGGGTGACCGGCAACTTCATAGCCGGCGCCGCCCACGGGAGCGGTTTCCATCTCCAGGCCCAGATTCAGGGCCTCAAGCACCTTGACGGCTTCCGCGACGATTTCGGGACCGATGCCATCACCGGGCAAAACTGCAATCTTCATGATGTTCCTTTGATTAATTTGATAGCTGCTTGCGCTTGATATTCATAGATTTCAGATTGAATATTTATCGAAGTCTATTGATGACAATCGTAAGCAGCTCATTTATTGATAGTTTTACTTCGGGCTCAAGAGGCGGGCATCCCTCAACTGAGTGAGACCGGCACAGCAGAGAGCCTTACCTCCAACATGGCCAAAGTGAGAGACGGCCAGCAAGAGCCGCCTCGCGGCAAAGGCCGTCGTCCCCCTCTGGGGGAAGCCGCGGGGCCGCCTAGGCAACGCGGCTCAGGGGGTTACTTCTGAATCAAGGTATGCGCCAGCCAGGGCTTTTGCGCCAGACGCTCGGCCTCGAAGGCCTTGATCTTGTCGGCATGGCGCATGGTCAGGCCGATATCGTCGAAGCCGTTGAGCAGGCAGTATTTGCGAAAGGCGATGACGTCGAAGGCGATCTCTTCGCCCTGGGGCCTCAGGATCACCTGGCGCTCCAGGTCGATGGTCAGCTCGTAGCCGGGGAAGGCCGCGACGTCGTTGAACAGCTGGTCGATCGTGGCCTCGGGCAGCACGATGGGCAGCAGGCCGTTCTTGAAGCTGTTGTTGAAGAAGATGTCGGCAAAGCTGGGGGCCAGGATGGCGCGGAAGCCGTACTGGTCCAGGGCCCAGGGCGCGTGCTCGCGGCTGGAGCCGCAGCCGAAGTTCTTGCGCGCGATCAGGATGCTGGCGCCCTTGAAGCGGGGCTGGTTGAGCACGAAGTCGGGATTGGGCTTGCGGTCGGCTTCGGGTACGCCGGGCTGGCCGGGCTGGTCCAGATAGCGCCACTCGTCGAACAGATTGGGGCCGAAGCCGGTCTTCTTGATGGACTTGAGGAACTGCTTGGGGATGATGGCGTCGGTGTCGACGTTCTCGCGGTCCATGGGGGCGACAAGGCCCTTGTGCACGGTGAATTTTTGCATGGTGTGATTCCAGAATCTTTAGTCTTGGCGACGTTCGCGTCTTGCATCAGAGACGGCCAGCAAGGGCCGCCCCCAGCAAAGGCCGTCGTCCCCCCTGGGGGAAGACGCGCAGCGACTCAGGGGGTTACGCAAATTTACGGATATCGACAAAGTGGCCGTGGATGGCTGCCGCAGCGGCCATGGCGGGGCTGACCAGATGAGTGCGGCCGCCGGCGCCCTGACGGCCTTCGAAGTTTCGGTTCGAGGTCGATGCGCAGCGCTCGCCGGGCTCCAGGCGGTCGGCGTTCATGGCCAGGCACATGGAGCAGCCGGGTTCGCGCCATTCAAAGCCGGCGGCCTTGAAGATCTGGTCCAGGCCTTCGCGCTCGGCCTGTTCCTTGACCAAGCCGGAGCCGGGCACAACCATGGCCAGCTTGATGTTCTTGGCGACCTTCTGGCCCAGCTTCTTGACCACGGCCGCGGCTTCGCGCATGTCCTCGATGCGGCTGTTGGTGCAGGAGCCGATGAACACCTTGTCGACAAAGATGTCGTTGATGGGCTTGCCGGGTTCCAGTGCCATATAGGTCAGCGCACGTTCGATGGCGCCACGCTTGTTCGAGTCTTTTTCCTTGTCGGGATCGGGGACGGCGGCATCGATGCCCAGCACCATCTCGGGGCTGGTGCCCCAGGTCACCTGCGGCACGATGTCGGCGGCATTGAGCTCGACCACACGGTCGAACTTCGCATCGGCGTCGGAATGCAGCGTCTTCCAGTAGCTGACGGCGGTATCCCATTCGCCACCCGTGGGCGCCAGGGGGCGGCCCTTGATGTAGTTGATGGTCTTGTCGTCCACGGCCACGAGACCTGCGCGAGCGCCGCCTTCGATGGCCATGTTGCAGACCGTCATGCGGCCTTCCACGCTCAGGTCGCGGATGGCTTCGCCGGCAAACTCGATGGTGTAGCCCGTGCCGCCGGCGGTGCCGATCTTGCCGATGATGGCCAGCACGATGTCCTTGGCGGTGATGCCGGGCGCGACCTTGCCGTTGACCTGCACCAGCATGTTCTTGGCCTTCTTGGCCAGCAGGGTCTGGGTGGCCATCACATGTTCGACCTCGGAGGTGCCGATGCCGTGGGCCAGCGCGCCGAAAGCGCCATGGGTGGAGGTGTGGCTGTCACCGCAGACCACGGTCATGCCGGGCAGGGTTGCACCTTGCTCGGGGCCCATGACGTGGACAATGCCCTGGCCCTTGTCCATGAAGGGGAAGAAGGCGGCCGAGCCGAACTCGGCGATATTGCTGTTCAGCGTGGTGATCTGTTCCTTGCTGATGGGGTCGGCAATGCCGTCATAGCCGCGCTCCCAGCCGTCGGTGGGGGTGTTGTGGTCGGCCGTGGCCACGACCGAGCTGACGCGCCACAGCTTGCGGCCGGCCATGCGCAGACCTTCGAAGGCCTGGGGGCTGGTGACTTCGTGCACCAGATGGCGGTCGATATAGAGGACGGAGGTGCCGTCTTCCTCGGTGTGAACGACGTGCTCGTCAAAAATCTTGTCGTAGAGGGTGCGTCCCATGGTGGTCTCGTGAGGTTGGTTTGTTGGGAGGATTCTGTTGTGGCTTGATGCGATGTTTCAAGCCTTGGCGCTGGCGGGGCAGAGGTGATCGACTAGCAGGCGGGTGGTCACCGGCAGCGCTTCGAAGTCGCGGGCTACCACGCAGAGTTCGCGGTGCGCCCAGTCGTCGGTGAGTTGCACGGCGCGCAGATGGCCCACGCCATGCATCAGCTCGAATGCACGGTCGGGCAGCAGGCCCAGTCCAAGGCCGTTGTCGATCATGCGGCACATGGCGTCCAGGCTGGTGACCTGGATGCGCTGGTGCAGCGGGTGGCCGGCCTGGGCTGCGGCAGCACGCATGGCCAGGCTGATCGAGGAGCCCGCATGCAGGCTGACGATGTCCCATTCCAGCACTTCCGTGAAGGCGACGCTCTCGCGGTCGGCCAGGGCATGGCGCTCGGGCACGACGACGACCAGTCGGTCTTTGCGATAGCGGCGGTACTGCAGCGGCACATTGCCCTGGGTCAGCTGAACGGTGGCCTGATTGCCTTCGCTGCTCTTGATATTTCCCAGTGTGCAGATGCCGATATCGGCCGTGCCCTCGGCCACGGCGCTCAGCACGTCGGGGCTCAGGTGCTCTTGCAGGTCGATCTTGATCTGGCTGTGTTCGCGTGCAAAGGCCCCCAGGTCTTCGGGCAGAAACTGCACGATGGCCGACATATTGGCGTGCATGCGCACATGGCCGCGCACGCCGTCGGCGTATTCGGAGAGCTCGCCCTGCATGCGCTCCAGCCCGTAGAGCACATTGCGGGCATGGTGCAGCAGGCTCTCGCCGGCCGGCGTCAGCGTCACGCCGCGGCTGTGGCGATAGAGCAGGGCGGTGTCCACCGTCGCTTCCAGGTCGGACAGCCGCTTGCTGACGGCCGAGGCTGCAATGAACTCGCGTTCAGCGGCGCGGCCAATGCTGCCCAGTTCGCACACGGCGACGAACAGCTGAAGCGAGGTGAGATCGATGCGGCGCGCAAAACTGCGCTCTGAATTCTTCATGGGGTAGGCTCAAGTCTTCTCGTTTCGAGAAGTTTTCAGCATTTTTACCGATTAATTAAGCTGCATCCATCTTTGAATGAGATGTCTTGCTTGGCGATGGGTAAATTTTGGAGATGGGTGATTTCTTGCTTTGCGATGACTTGGCAAGACCTGGGAAGGCTGTGTTGCATTTGTCAGTCTTGTGTACTTGCATTTTCATAGCGAAGACTCTAGATGCCAGAATCGTTCAAGCCTGATCAGGTCTGAGGAACAGAAGTTTTTCAGGTGCCTGAGTTCCGGCATCTTTTTACAAAGTAAATCGTCAGTAAAGCAGCCAGGAATCGACGCTATTCGCTGCAAAAATGTGAGTTATGAGAGTTCCCAAACATCCGATGTCCGACAGTGAGCCTTCCGAGTTGCCAGCTATGGCTTCGGGGTCGCTCCTCTTGCACCGCAGCCGTTGCTGGGGTCAGGTCTGCCTGCTGACAGCTGCGCTGGCTCTGGGCGGCACTGCCTTGCCAGCTGTGGCCAAAGGCAAGACCCCGGCCAAATCCAGTGCGGCCGCGCCAGCCAAATCGTCCAAGTCCACCAAGAGCACGACTGCAGGTGCCGCCAAATCTTCATCGGCCAAGTCCGCCGGCAAGGCCGGTAAAAAAGGGCGCACCGGCCGCAATGCAGCGGTCGCTGGTGCTGCGGCAGCAGGTGCGGCAGCGGCAGCTCCGCTGGGTCGTGAGCATTGGACGCCGGAGGCCAGGAACAATCAGGCCGAAGATGCCAAGGAACTGGCCGCCATGCGTGCAGCAGCACAGACGGGCGACGCCAAGGCCCAGTATCTGCTGGGCTCGCGCTACCGCTTTGGCAAAGGTGTGAATCAGGACCTGGCACAGGCCGTGCACTGGTATCGCCAGTCGGCCGACCAGGGCTATGCACCTGCGCAATCCGACCTGGGAGTGCTCTACGCCAACGGGCGGGGTGTGACTCTGGACGAAGTGCAGGCCGTGAGCTGGTATCGTAAGGCGGCAGAGCAGGGCGACGGCATTGCGCAGAACAATCTGGGTCTGATGTATGCCGAGGGCCGCGGCGTGGCGGCCGATGATGCGCAGGCCGTGCAATGGTTCGAGCGTTCGGCCAAAAGTGGCGAGGCTGCAGGCCAGTACAGCCTGGGAGTGATGCTCTCAAGCGGCCGGGGCGTCAAGGAGGATGGCCGGGCCGCCCTGCAGTGGTTTGAACAGGCTGCCGAGAAAGGCCATGCCGACGCCCAGTACAACACCGGCATGATCTATGCCGTAGGCGCGCTGGTGCCGCAGGATCTGACGCGTGCGGCGCGGTGGCTGGAGAAGTCCGCCGGTCAGGGCAATGCGGCGGCTCAGTCCTCTCTGGGTTTTCTCTATGCCAACGGCCAGGGCGTGCCGCAGGATGCAGGCCAGGCGGCGCGTTGGTTCGATCGCGCCGCCAAGCAGGGCTACACCCTGGCACAGTCGAATCTGGCAGCCATGTATGTCAGCGGTCAGGGCGTGCAGAAAGACATGGGCAAGGCCTATTTCTGGCTGACTATCGCTCATGCCAAGGATCCCTCGCTGCAAAGCCGCATGCAGACAGCCGAGCAGGCATTGGGCCCCGCAGAGCGGCTGAAGGTGCAGCGCGAGGTGCGTAACTGGAAGCCGGGCAAGGAATGATTTCCACCCCATGAAAAAAAGCCCATCAGGCATGGCCGATGGGCTTTGGGGGTGAGCGTCAGGGTTTAGCTGAAGAAGCTCTTCAGGCGGTCCGTCCAGCTCTCGCCGCTGGGCGAATGCTTGGAGCCACCCTTCTTGAGCGATTCGTCCAGGTCCTTGAGCAGCTTGCGCTGGTACTCGGTGAGCTTGACCGGAGTCTCCACCACGATGTGGCAGTACAGATCACCGGGGTAGCTGGAGCGAATGCCCTTGATGCCCTTGCCGCGCAGGCGGAACTGCTTGCCGGCTTGCGTACCTTCAGGGATGTCGATCGCCGCCTTGCCTTGCAGCGTGGGCACTTCGATCTCGCCGCCCAGAGCGGCGGTGATGAAGCTCACGGGCACATTGCAGTGTAGATCGTCACCGTCGCGCTCGAAGATGTCGTGGTCCTTGACGCGAATCTCGATATAGAGGTCGCCTGCCGGGCCGCCATTGGTGCCGGGCTCGCCGTTGCCGGCCGAGCGGATGCGCATGCCGTCGTCGATGCCGGCGGGAATCTTCACTTCCAGCGTCTTCTGGCGCTTGACCTTGCCCTGGCCGCCGCAGGACGTGCAGGGCTCGGGAATGATCTTGCCTGTGCCGCGGCAGTGCGGGCAGGTCTGCTGCACGCTGAAAAAGCCCTGGCGCATCTGTACCGTGCCCATGCCGTTGCAGGTGGTGCAGGTCTTGGTGCTGGTGCCGGGCTTGGCGCCGCTGCCGCTGCAGGTGTCGCAGCTGTCCCAGCTTGGAATGCGGATCTGGGCATCCTTGCCCTTGGCAGCCTCTTCCAGGGTGATTTCCATGGAATAGCTGAGGTCGTTGCCACGGTAGACCTGACGGCCGCCGCGACCGCCGCGGCCGCCACCGTTGAACATATCGCCAAAGATGTCGCCAAAGGCCTCGGCAAAGCCGCCAAAGCCCTCGCCGCCGCCCATGCCGCGATTGGGATCCACGCCGGCATGGCCGTACTGGTCGTAGGCCGCGCGCTTCTGGCTGTCGGAAAGCATCTCGTAGGCCTCTTTGACCTCCTTGAACTTTTCCTCGGCTTCCTTGGCCTTCTCGCCCTGATTGCGGTCAGGGTGGAACTTCATCGCCAGCTTGCGATAGGCCTTCTTGATGTCATCGTCCGAGGCGCTTTTGGCAACGCCCAGAACTTCATAGTAGTCACGTTTGGACATGTGAGTTTTCGGTCGGATGGAACAGGAACGCCGCGCCAGCTCCTGAGAGCCCGGCGCGGCGGCAAGCGGTCAATGGTTTGAGGCCAGGACCTGCCCGCGCTTAGTCCTTCTTGACTTCCTTGACTTCGGCGTCAACCACGTTGTCGTCAGCGGCAGCCGATGCGCTGGCGCCAGCGGAGGCTGCTGCTGCGGCAGCAGTGGCTTCGGCACCGCCAGCGGCCTGTGCGTCGGCGTACATCTTTTCGCCCAGTTTCTGGCTGGCCGTCATCAGGGCCGTGGTCTTGGCGTCGATGGCGTCCTTGTCCTCGCCCTTGAGCGCTTCTTCCAGTTCCTTGACGGCGGTTTCGATGGCGCCCTTTTCGGCAGCATCCAGCTTGTCGCCATGTTCGGCCAGGCTCTTGTTGACGCTGTGAACAGCGGCTTCGCCCTGGTTCTTGGCAGTCACCAGTTCCAGCTTTTTCTTGTCGTCGGCGGCGTTCAGTTCCGCATCCTTGACCATGTTCTGGATTTCTTCTTCCGACAGGCCCGAGTTCGCCTTGATGGTGATCTTGTTTTCCTTGCCGGAAGCCTTGTCCTTGGCCGACACGTTCAGGATGCCGTTGGCGTCGATGTCGAAGGTCACTTCGATCTGGGGCACGCCACGACCTGCGGGCGGAATGCCTTCCAGGTTGAACTCGCCCAGCATCTTGTTGGCGCTGGCAATCTCGCGTTCGCCCTGGAACACCTTGATGGTCACGGCAGGCTGGTTGTCTTCAGCCGTGGAGAAAGTCTGCGCGAACTTGGTGGGGATGGTCGTGTTCTTGCTGATCATCTTGGTCATGACGCCGCCCAGGGTTTCGATACCCAGAGACAGGGGAGTCACGTCCAGCAGCAGCACGTCGGAACGCTCGCCACCCAGCACCTGGCCCTGCACGGCAGCGCCCACGGCCACGGCTTCGTCGGGGTTCACATCCTTGCGGGGATCCTTGCCGAAGAATTCCTTGACCTTTTCCTGCACCTTGGGCATGCGGCTCATGCCGCCGACCAGGATCACGTCGTGGATGTCGGAGACCGAGATGCCGGCATCCTTGATGGCGGTGCGGCAAGGCGCAATCGTGCGCTCGATCAGATCGTCCACAAGGCTTTCCAGCTTGGCGCGGGTCAGCTTGATGTTCAGGTGCTTGGGACCTGTGGCATCGGCGGTGATGTAGGGCAGGTTGATGTCGGTCTGTGCGGAGTTCGACAGCTCGATCTTGGCCTTTTCGGCAGCTTCCTTCAGGCGCTGCAGGGCCAGCACGTCCTTGGACAGGTCAACGCCTTGTTCCTTCTTGAACTCGTCGATGATGTAGTTGATGATGCGCTGGTCGAAATCTTCGCCGCCCAGGAAGGTGTCGCCGTTAGTCGACAGCACTTCGAACTGCTTTTCGCCGTCCACGTCGGCGATTTCGATGATGGAGACGTCGAACGTGCCGCCGCCCAGGTCATACACGGCCACCTTGCGGTCGCCCTTGCCCACCTTGTCCAGGCCGAAGGCCAGGGCAGCAGCGGTAGGTTCGTTGATGATGCGCTTGACTTCCAGACCCGCGATGCGGCCGGCGTCCTTGGTGGCCTGGCGCTGTGCGTCGTTGAAGTAGGCGGGCACGGTGATGACGGCTTCGGTCACGGCTTCGCCCAGGAAGTCCTCGGCGGTCTTCTTCATCTTGCGCAGCACTTCGGCGCTGATCTGGGGAGGAGCCAGCTTCTGGTCGCGCACTTGCACCCAGGCGTCGCCGTTGTCGGCCTTGACGATCTGGAAGGGCATCAGGTCGATGTCCTTTTGCACCTCGGCTTCGGCGAACTTGCGGCCGATCAGGCGCTTGGCAGCGTAAATGGTGTTCTTGGGGTTGGTGACGGCCTGGCGCTTGGCGGATGCACCGACCAGGATTTCGCCGTCTTCTTGATAGGCAACGATGGAGGGGGTGGTGCGGGCACCTTCGCTGTTCTCGATCACGCGGGTGTTGTTACCCTCCATGATGGCAACGCAGCTGTTGGTGGTACCCAGGTCAATACCGATGATTTTTCCCATAATTCTCTCCGTAATCTGTTGAATGTTTGCTTGATTCGTCACTTGTGGGCGTAGTGGCCGGCTTCAAGAGCCGTCACTTACTATTTTTTGCCCTGACGGTTGTTTTTTTGGGGTGTCTAGCTGGCTCAGCCCTGGGCCACGGTCACCAGCGCGGGGCGCAGGATGCGGTCGGCGATCACATAGCCCTTTTGCAGCACGGCAACCACGGTGTTGGCGGGCTGGTCGGCGGGAACCATGGAGATGGCCTGGTGGTGGTGAGGGTCGAACTTCTCGCCCGCAGCGGGATTGATGGCGAGCACCTTGTTGCGCTCCAGGGCCGAATTCAGCTGGCGCAGCGTGGCGTCCGAGCCTTCGCGCAGTTGTTCGGGCGTGGCGTTCTGGATGGACAGGGCCGCGTCCAGGCTGTCGATCACGGGCAGCAGGCTTTCTGCAAAGCTCTCGATGCCGAACTTGCGTGCCTTGGCGACCTCTTCTTCGGCGCGACGGCGCATGTTTTCGGCGTCGGCCTTGGCACGCAGGTATTGGTCGGCCAGATCGGCGCTCTTGGCCTTGAGTTCTTCCAGCTCGGCCTGCAGACGTCCCAGTTCGTCCGACGCATTGGCTGCCAGGGCCGCTTCCAGTTCCTCGGGGCTGGCGTCGTTGATGGTGTTGGGGTTGTGGTTCTCGGTCATAGTTGGTGAAGGTTTCTCAAAACTTAAGACAATCTGTCTGCCAGATGCGCTCCGCCAGGTCTATTTCAAGACCCGTGCCGCCCAACAAAGGGCGGCGGGCGCAGCGGCTGGGGTGAGTCTGCAGCATTTGCGGGATATTCCAGGGGAGTAAGTACTTGTGATTTCAAGACATCTCGCCTTGATTGACCAATGCTAATCGCAGGTTTATAGGCCCCAGAGTGTACAGATAGTCTGCCACTCGGCTAGAATCTCACGTTTTGCCTTGCCGCACCGCTACAGACGCAGTGGGCGGCGTTTACCCAAAAGGAGTCGTTATGCGTCATTACGAAATCATTTTGTTGATCCATCCGGATCAAAGCGAACAAGTTCCCGCGATGCTGGAGCGCTACAAGGGCATGATTGCCGCTGGTGGCGGCAAGGTGCATCGCGAAGAAGATTGGGGCCGTCGTCAGCTGGCTTACATGATCAACAAGCTCGCTAAGGCTCACTACCTGTGCCTGAACATCGAAGCCGACCAGGCTGTGATGGCTGAACTGGAACACGCCTTCAAGTTCAACGATGCCGTGCTGCGTCACCTGACTGTGCAGAAGAAGAAGGCTGAAACAGCTGCTTCCGCCATGATGAAGAGCGTTGAGCGCGAAGAAGCCCGCAAGGCCAACCAGGCTGAGCACGCTTAATAGCATCAGACACTGAAGGAGTGGAAAACCGCGTTGTATTGACGGGCCTTCTCGTAGAGCAAGCTGCTTTGCGCTACACGCCCGCCGGATTGCCGGCCCTGGATTTGCGAATTGAACACAGTTCGCAGCAACAAGAGCTGGGCAGTGCGCGCAACGTGAATGCATCTGTCAAGGCTGTTGCCTTTGGCGCCCTGGCTGAAAAGCTGGCCCGCCAAGCACCCGGTAGCCAATGGACCTTTCAAGGTTTTCTGGCCACGCCGCGCAATAGCAAGATGCTGGTTTTACACATTCAGGATATTCAACAAAATTAATTTTCAAGAGGTCCAGCAATGGCCACGTTCAAGAAATTCAACAAGGACAAGCGTCCTAAGCGCAACACCCAGTCGCTGCTGTTCAAGCGCAAGCGTTTCTGCCGCTTCACAGTCGCCGGCGTCGAAGAAATCGACTACAAGGATGTCGACACCCTGCGTGACTTCATCGCCGAAAACGGCAAGATTGTGCCCGCACGCCTGACCGGCACGCGCGCCATCTACCAGCGTCAGCTGAACACAGCCATCAAGCGCGCTCGCTTCCTGGCTATGCTGCCCTACTCTGACCAGCACAAGATCTAAGGAGCACGACTATGCAAATCATTCTGCTCGAAAAGGTTGTGAACCTGGGTAATCTGGGCGATATCGTCAAGGTCAAGGACGGTTACGCTCGTAACTTCCTGATCCCCTCCGGCGCTGCACGTCGTGCAACAGCTGCTGCCAAGGCTGAATTCGAAGCCAAGCGCGCTGAGCTGGAAAAGGCTGCCGCCGAGAAGCTGGCTGCCGCTCAAGAACTGAGCGAAAAGCTCAACGGCGTGAACGTGAAGATCACTCAGAAGGCTGGCGTTGACGGTCGTCTGTTTGGTTCCATCACCAACGCCGACATCGCTGAAGAACTGGTCAAGGCCGGTTTCGCAGTGAACAAGTCGCAAGTGCGCATGCCCAACGGCCCCATCAAGACCGTTGGCGATGCCACTGTGGTGGTGGCTCTGCACACCGACGTGGCTGCAGAAGTGGCCGTCTCCGTGTACGGCGACCACTCCTAATTCAGGCTCTGTTCTGAATTGGCAAAAAGCCGCCTTCGGGCGGTTTTTTGTTTTCTGGTAATTGTTTGTCTCGCCAGCGTTTTTATCGTCACCCGCCGTGACGTCGCCACCGCCTCCCGCTACGATGGAGGACTTGTCTCTAGGAGTCTCATGTCGTCAGTAATGCCCCCGCTTGATCTGCAAGATGATGCATTCGCCCCGGTTCCCACTGCCGATCAGCAGGTGGCGCAACTGCGTGTGCCGCCGCACTCCATGGAGTCGGAATCTTCGGTGCTCGGCGGTCTGCTGCTGGACAACAATGCCTGGGAGCGCGTTGGTGATCTGCTTGGCGACGGCGACTTCTACCGGCACGAGCACAAGCTGATCTACGAAGCCATCGGCAAGCTGATCAATGCAAGCAAGCCGGCCGACGTGATCACGGTTTATGAGCATCTGCAGGGCATGGGCAAGGCCGAGGAAATCGGCGGCCTGATGTACCTGAACCAGCTGGCGCAGTATGTGCCCAGTGCCAGCAATATCCGCCGCTATGCGGAAATCGTGCGCGAGCGCGCCATCTTGCGCAAGCTGGTCACGGCCAGCGACGACATCGCGACCAATGCCTTCAATCCGCAGGGCAAGACCGTGGAGCGCATCCTCGACGAAGCCGAGCAGAAGATCATGGCGATCGGCGAGGAGGGTGCGCGCAACAAGCAGGGTTTCCAGTCGCTGGATTCGCTGGTGGTGGACCTGCTGGACCGGGTCCAGGAGATGGCCGACAACCCCATGGATGTGACCGGCGTGCCCACGGGCTTTGTCGATCTGGATCGCATGACCTCGGGCCTGCAGGCCGGCGACATGGTGGTGCTGGCGGCGCGTCCCTCCATGGGCAAGACCTCGTTTGCCGTGAATATTGCCGAGCATGTGGCGCTTAATGAGGGCTTGCCGGTCGCCATCTTCTCCATGGAAATGGGCGCGGCCCAGCTGGCGGTTCGTATCGTCGGCTCCATCGGCCGCGTCAATCAGGGCAATCTGCGTACCGGCAAGCTCAGCGACGACGAGTGGCCGCGTCTGACCGAGGCCATCGAGCGCCTGCGCACCGTGTCGCTGCATATCGACGAAACGCCGGGCCTGTCCCCGACCGAGCTGCGTGCCAATGCGCGTCGTCTGGCGCGCCAGTGCGGCAAGCTGGGCCTGATCGTGGTTGACTACCTGCAACTGATGAGCGGATCGGGATCTGCCGCCAGTTCCGACAACCGCGCGACCGAGCTGGGCGAAATCTCGCGGGGTTTGAAGATGCTGGCCAAGGAGCTGCAATGCCCGGTGATCGCGCTGTCCCAGCTCAACCGCTCGGTGGAGCAGCGTACCGACAAGCGCCCCATGATGTCCGACCTGCGTGAATCGGGCGCAATCGAGCAGGACGCGGACATCATCATGTTCATCTACCGCGACGATTACTACAACAAAGAGAGCAAGGAGCCCAATATTGCTGAGGTCATCATCGGCAAGCAGCGTAACGGGCCGACGGGGACGGTGAAGCTCTTTTTCCAGAAGAACCAGACGCGTTTCGAGAACCTGGCGCAGGGCTACGGTACGGACGAATACTAAAAATCATAGCTGTTAGCGATTGTTGGGTGTGGATTTCATAACTCTATGAATATGAAAGCTATGAATATCAAGCGCTACCAGCTATCAAATTGAAGGACATAAGAAAAGCCCGCAAGGCACAGACCTTGCGGGCTTTGTTTTTGAGTGATTGCGGCGCTAGCGGCTGAACAGGTAGACGCCAAGACCGATCACGCACAGTCCCAGCACTCCGCAGGCCCAGGCCAGGCGCTGTGCACCTATGCGCAGCGCGCCCACGGTTGCGACGATCTGGGCATTTTGCTGGGCCAGCTTCTCGATGATCTCCAGCGACTGGCGCTGCGATTGCTCGAGCTGGGCGATGCGCTCCTCCTGCTGCTGGATCAGCAGCAGCGCCTGCTCGCCGGCGGAAGCCGGTGGCGAAATGCGCTGCGCAGCACTTTGTGCGCTGGCGTCCTGCTCGCGCGCCTCGGCCTGGGCTTCTTTCTTCTTGAGCATGCCCTGGGCGGCCTTCACCACCTGAGGCGTGGCCTTGATGACCTCGCCCCAGGGCACGAGCTTGAGTGCCGCGATCCAGCTCGCCACTTACAGCACCTCGCTGGCGAAGTCTGCCAGGCGCGAGCGTTCGCCGCGCGCCAGCGTGATATGGCCGCTATGGGGCCAGCCCTTGAAACGGTCCACCACATAGGTCAGGCCCGAGCTGCCTTCTGTCAGGTAGGGCGTGTCGATCTGGGCCAGATTGCCCATGCAGATGATCTTGGTGCCGGGGCCGGCACGTGTGATCAAGGTCTTCATCTGCTTGGGGGTCAGGTTCTGGGCCTCGTCGATGATGACGTATTTGTTCAGAAACGTGCGACCGCGCATGAAGTTCATGCTCTTGATCTTGATGCGGCTGCGGATCAGCTCGTTGGTGGCGGCGCGCCCCCACTCGCCGGCATTGCCGCCGTCGCCCTTGGCCAGGAACTCCAGGTTGTCATCCAGGGCGCCCATCCAGGGGCCCATTTTTTCCTCTTCCGTGCCGGGCAGGAAGCCGATGTCCTCGCCCACGCTCACCGTGGCGCGGGTCATGATGATCTCGGTGTAGCGGCGCTCGTCCAGCACCTGGGCCAGGCCGGCGGCCAGGGCCAGCAGGGTCTTGCCGGTACCTGCCGTGCCTGTCAGTGTGACAAAGTCCACTTCGGGGTTGACCAGCAGGTTCATGGCGAAGTTCTGCTCGCGATTGCGTGTGGACACGCCCCAGACGGCATTCTTGGGATTGCCGAAGTCGCGCAGCGTCTTGAGCACGGCCGTCTTGTCGCGGATTTCGGTCACGCGCATATAGAGGCTGGGCTCGCCCGGTGCTTCGTAGTAGACGAACTGGTTGATCATCAACTGGTCGACGATGGCGCCGCTGACGCGGTAGTAGGTGATGGCACCTTCCTGCCAGCTCTCCACATTCTTGCCGGCCTTGGCCCAGAAGTCGTGGGGCAGGGCCAGTGCGCCCGAATACAGCAGATCGCCGTCTTCCAGCACCTTGTCGTTCTGGTAGTCCTCGGCGGCCAGGCCCAGGGCGCGCGCCTTGACGCGCATATTGATGTCCTTGGACACCAGCACGACTTCGCGATCCTTGTGCTGCTCGCGCAGGGCTGCGACCACGCCCAGAATCTGGTTGTCGGCCTTGCCCTGTGGCAGGCTCTCGGGCAGGGATGCATCCAGAGGGTTGGTCTGGAAGTACAGCGTGCCGGTGGCGCTGCGCTGACCCGTGGCATTGAGCGGCAGGCCTTTTTCCAGACCGTCGGCGGGCTGGGAGGCAACCAGGGAGTCCAGGGTGCGGCTGACCTGGCGGCCGTTGCGCGCCACTTCGGTCATGCCCTTTTTGTGGTTGTCCAGTTCTTCCAGCACCACCATGGGCAGGAAGATGTCGTGCTCTTCAAAGCGGAACAGGCTGCTGGGGTCATGCAGCAGCACATTGGTGTCCAGCACGAACAGCGTGGTCGGGCCGGTGCGCGTATTGCGGGCGCGGCGAGCAGGCTTGGCAGCCGCGTCGGCGGGTTTGGCAGGTGCTGCAGCGGCGGTTGTGGCAGCGGTCTTGCGCGGTGCCTTGGCTGCAGCAGTTGCAGCGACAGTGGGCTTGCTGGCGCTGCGACGGGACTTGGTGACCGCAGGGACGGGCTCAGAAGCCGCACTCAGGGCGGCTCCGTTGGAGGGGTTCAGATCCTCGTCAAGTTCTGCAGTCTGCCTGGCAGTCTTGCGGATGGACGAAAAGGCTTCTGCGGAGAGCTTTGCGGCGCGGTGGCCGGGTGCGGGGGGCAGGGGCATAGTGGACGAACCGTTCTCAACAAGATTCAAAAAGCACAAAGCCGCCTGGAAACCGAGGCGGCTTTGGTGGGGTGAACAGAGAATACTGCGTAGCACTGAGGCATGCCCCATTATGCATAGGCTCCGAGGGCCTGAAGCAGTATTTCCTGTTTTGCCTTGTTTAAAGACTTTGAAATACTTTGCGTGTAGATGATTGCAAGGTTTCAGTCTCGGGCGAGGCTCAGGCCACCTTCTTGTCTTGAGTCTTCAGGCTTTTGACGGCCTTGAGTACTTCGTCCACGTGGCCGGGGACCTTCAGGCCGCGCCATTCCTGCATCAGGATGCCGTCGGCGCCGATCAGGAAGGTGGAGCGCTCGATGCCCTTGACCTTCTTGCCGTACATGATCTTGTTCTTGACCACGCCAAACATGTGGCACATCTTTTCTTCGGTGTCGGCAATCAGCTCGAACGGCAGTTCCAGCTTTTCCTTGAAGTCGTTGTGCGAGTTCATGTTGTCGCGCGACACGCCGAACACGGTGGCGCCAGCCTTCACGAAATCCTTGTACTTATCGCGGAATTGCATTGCTTCCGTGGTACAACCCGGCGTGTTGTCCTTGGGGTAGAAATACAGGATCAGAATCTGGCCGTTGTGCGAGGTGTTGGACACCTTGACGCCGCCGGTGGCGTTGGCTTCAAATTCTGGGAGTGGTTTGTTGACAACGATCGCCATGCGCTTGTATCTCTCGGGTGTGTTCGTTGAAATGCCGAGGGCGTCGGTGGTATTTTTGTTTTTATCAATCGATCGCCCCCAACCGCAACCTGCGATTTTACCCTGAAATACGTATTTCTCTCAATGTAAGCTCAGAAGTCTATGCTAGCAGCAGGGCTGCGACTACGTTGCGGCCTTCGCTGGCCAGAACGTTATAGGTACGGCAGGCCGAGGCGGTGTCCATGCTCTCCAGGCCAATGCGTTTGGCGATCAGCGGCTTGAGCCAGGCCACGGGTGGAAAGCGGTTCTTGCTGCCGCTGCCAAAGAGGACGACTTCCGCATCCAGCTTGGCGAGTTCCTCGAAATGCTCGGCCGTCAGGTCTTCGAAACGGGCGCAGTTCCACTCGGTCAGCAGGCCGCGGGCCCCGACCAGCAGACTGGTTTCGTGGTTTTGCTTGTCAACCGCGATCCAGCCCGGGCCATAGCCGGTGATGGTTTGCGCATCGGATTTGTCTGCCTGAAATTTCATGATGGAGAGTGTGCGCAATCGGCGCGCTGGACGGGTGCGATGGCTGCTGTCTCCATACAGAGAGGGTGGGGACATTGCTGCAGCGCGGAACTGTGCTTAAATTATAGGTTTCACCATGGCGTTTAATGCGCCCTGGCGTGCCTGAAATCCTTTTGCATTGATTCGCATGAAAACCGTTCAAAAATCCGCCAAGTTAGCAAACGTCTGTTACGACATCCGCGGGCCGATCATGGACGCGGCGAAGAAGATGGAGGACGACGGCCAGAAGATCATCAAGCTCAATATCGGCAATCTGGCCGTGTTTGGCTTCGATGCTCCCGAGGAAGTGCAGCAGGACATGATCCGCAACCTGCCCAACTCGGCAGGCTACTCCGACAGCAAGGGCATCTTCGCGGCGCGCAAGGCCGTGATGCATGAAACCCAGCGCCAGGGCATCAAGGGCGTGACGCTGGACGACATCTATCTGGGCAACGGTGCTTCGGAACTGATCAGCCTGGCCACCAACGCGCTGCTGGACAATGGCGACGAGATGCTGCTGCCTGCGCCCGACTATCCGTTGTGGACGGCTGCCACCAGCCTGTCCGGCGGCACGCCCGTGCATTACATGTGCGATGAGTCCAATGGCTGGATGCCCAATATGGACGACATCCGCGCCAAGATCACGCCGCGCACCAAGGGCATCGTCGTCATCAACCCCAACAATCCCACGGGTGCGCTGTACTCCAAGGAGCTGCTGCTGCAGATTGTGGAGCTGGCGCGCGAGCATGGCCTGGTCATCTTCGCGGACGAGGTCTACGACAAGGTGCTGTACGAGGATGCCAAGCACACGCCGCTGGGCAGCCTGTCCATCGATGTGCTGACCATCACCTTCAATTCCCTCTCCAAGGCCTACCGCTCCTGCGGCTACCGTGCCGGCTGGATGGTGATTTCGGGCGACAAAAAGCCCGCCAAGGATTACATCGAGGGCCTGAACATGCTCTCCAACATGCGCCTGTGCGCCAATGTGCCCGGCCAGTGGGCCGTGCAGACGGCGCTTGGCGGCCACCAGAGCATCGACGCCCTGGTGCAGGAGGGCGGTCGCCTGCGTGTGCAGCGCGATCTGGCCTGGGAGCTGATCAACGCCATTCCCGGCGTGAGCTGCGTCAAGCCTCAGGGCGCGCTATACATGTTCCCGCGCCTCGATCCCGCCGTCTACCCTATCCAGGACGACCAGGAATTCTTCCTCGAAGTGCTGCAGGAAACCAAGGTCATGCTGGTGCAGGGCACGGGTTTCAACTGGCCCGAGCCTGATCACTTCCGCATCGTGTTCCTGCCGCATGAGGCAGATCTGCGCGAGGCCATCAACCGGCTGGCAGCCTTCCTCGAGAAGTACCGCAAGCGCCATGGCACGGACAAGCCCAAGGCAGTGCCGGCAGAAAAGGCACTCAAGCCTGCCAAGGCTGAGAAAGCCGCGTAACACATCTTTTTGATAGCTGGTGGCGCTTGATTTTCGAGCGCTTCAGCGCTTTTTTGACCTTAGAACTTATGAAACCCATCCAAGTAGGCCTGTTGGGCATTGGCACCGTAGGCAGCGGTACTTTCAATGTGCTGGAACGCAACCAAGACGAGATTCGCCGTCGTGCGGGTCGTGGCATTGAAATTACCATGGTCGCCGACTTGGATACCGAACGCGCCAAGAGCGTGGTGGGTGACAAGGTCAAGGTGGTCGGCGATGCACGTGAAGTCATCGCCAACCCCGATATTGATGTGGTGGTCGAGCTGATCGGCGGCTACGGCATTGCCAAGGCCCTGGTGCTGGAAGCCATCGCGGCCGGCAAGCATGTGGTGACCGCCAACAAGGCTCTGCTGGCCGTGCACGGTACGGAAATCTTCAAGGCCGCAGCCGAGAAGGGCGTGATGGTGGCCTATGAAGCTGCCGTGGCCGGTGGCATTCCCATCATCAAGGCCTTGCGCGAAGGCCTGACCGCCAACTCCATCCAGTGGGTGGCCGGCATCATCAACGGCACGACCAACTTCATCCTGTCCGAAATGCGCGACAAGGGCCTGGACTTCGACGTGGTGCTCAAGGAAGCGCAGCGTCTGGGCTACGCCGAAGCCGACCCCACCTTCGATATCGAGGGTGTGGACGCTGCCCACAAGGCCACGCTGATGAGCGCGATTGCCTTCGGCATCCCCGTGCAGTTCGACAAGGCCTATGTGGAAGGCATCACCAAGCTGGCCGGTGCCGATATCCGCTACGCCGAGCAACTGGGCTACCGCATCAAGCTGCTGGGCATCACCAAGCGCACGGACAAGGGCATCGAGCTGCGCGTGCACCCCTCGCTGGTGCCTTCCAAGCGTCTGATCGCCAATGTGGAAGGCGCGATGAACGCCGTGGTGGTGAACGGCGATGCCGTGGGCACCACGCTGTACTACGGCAAGGGCGCCGGGTCCGAGCCCACCGCTTCCGCCGTGGTGGCCGACCTGGTGGATATCGCCCGCATGGACGGCTCCGATCCTGCTCACCGCGTGCCAGCCCTGGCCTTCCAGAGCAGCAGCCTGGCTGCCGCTGGCAGCGAGCTGCCCGTGCTGCCCATGGCCGAGGTCGTGACCAGCTACTACCTGCGCATCCGCGTGGCCGACGAAGCCGGAGTGCTGGCCAAGATCACCGGCCTGCTGGCGGGTGCCGGCATCAGCATCGACGCCGTGCTGCAGCGCGAGGCCGACGAAGTGGGCGGCGAAGGCTCGACCCAGACCGATCTGATCATTCTCACGCACGACACGCGCGAAGGGGATATGGACAAGGCCCTGGCCGAAATCCAGGGCTTGCCCACGGTGCTGGCTCCCATCACCCGCATCCGCAAGGAAGAGCTGAACTAAGGACTTGAGCATGTACCGTCGCACTCAAACCGGTTTATTCCCTGTTCAGTGCGGTGTCGGTATTGCAAACTCCTTCAAAGGCTGGCGCCCTATGGCGCCAGCCTTTTTGTTTTTGGTGGCAGCGGGTGCGCAAGCGGCGCCCGTCGATGTCTATCGTGGCACGCTGGGCGGCTCGGCGGTGGTGATGGAGCTGGGCAAGCCGGGTGAGGATGGTGAACGCCAGGGGCGCTATTTCTATCTGCGGCATGGAGTGGATATTCCACTCCGGGGCTCGCTGAATGCGCTGTCTGAGGCACGTCCTTTGAATAACGACTGGGCGCGTGAAAGCGGTGGCGAGCCTCCCGTGTTGACCGACTCCCAACAGCGCCGCATCGTTTGGCAACTGCGCCAGCAAGGCAGTGCTTTGGCAGGTGAGTGGGTGGATGATATTCACGGCAAAAAACTGCCCCTAGCCCTTACCCATATTGCGCAGTACGACCCTGAAAAGATAGCACCATTCGGTGTGGAGGCCGTGACGTTGGCGATTGTGCAAGGTGCGGGCAGCGGTATTGCATCGGGCGTTGCCATCTCGGCACAGGCCACGCCCTACGACTATCTGAAAGTGGCCGAGCAAAAGCTGGAGCAGGGCAAGGAAGTGGTGGTCAGCTCCACGCTGGCCTGGAGGCCGGTGCGCGATGCGCGTACCCAGTTCTGGTATCCGCGTCTCACGCGTCACCCGGATAGCAAAATTTTGGCGCAGACCAATACCGTTCTGGAGCAGCGCCACTGGGGCATGAGTCTGGAGGCGCTGGCCTGTGTGGGCTCGATCTACCAGAACGCTGGCCCGGCGGCAGGCTCACTGGGGGACTTTAATAACGAGTCGATCAAGGTGACGTACCTCTCAAGTGCCTTGATGAGTGTGGTGGAGTCCGGTTCAACCGGTTGCGGTGGCGCGCACCCCAACAATCATTACGACCCCTTTGTGCTGGACTTGCTGCGGGGCGGCTATATGGACTTCACCCGCCTGCTCAAGGACGTGAAATATGGCGAGTACAAGCTGGAGTATGGTGATCGGCTGTCGCGTTTTCTGAACAGGGCCGTGAACCGGTATTCCGAGGATGACAAGGAGTGCACCGAACTGCTGCCCCAGTACATGGCGCTGATGTTCGACAAGCCCGACAAGATGAGTTTTGTGATTTCAGGCATAGGCCATGCCATGGGTGTGTGCCTTGGCAGCGGCGTCAGCGTTCCGTTCCAAGAGCTGAAGCCCTATATCAAGCCGGGGGCGCAACGCTATTTCCAGCCCTGAGCCCCGCCCGGCGCGATATGAGGCAATGGCGTTGGCCGGTCTCTGCATTCGCGCACAGTCAAATCGGGCTTGCTGACCGATAATGGTCGACTTGGCGGCATGACTTCTGTCCGTTTGGCTGTCCGTTCCGAATTTTAGTTTTTGGCGAGTTTGAGATGCTGTATCTGTCCACCCGCGGCCATGCTGACCGCAAGCGTTTTTGCGACATTTTGCTCGAAGGCCTGGCTCCCGATGGCGGCCTGTACCTGCCCGTCGAGTACCCCCAGATCGACGATGCCAAGCTGAGCCAGCTGCGCGAGACGCTGGCCAACAAGGGCTATGCGGCCCTGGCCTTCGAGATTCTGTCGCTCTATATCGACGACATTCCAGCCGAGGATCTGCGCGCCCTGTGTGCCAAGACCTATACCAGGGAAGCCTTTGGCAGCGACGCCATCGTGCCCGTGCGTCAACTGGACGGCGTGCTGCACATCGAAGCCCTGTCCAACGGCCCCACGCTGGCCTTCAAGGACATGGCCATGCAGCTGCTGGGCAATCTGTTCGAGTACGAACTGGCCCGCCGCAACGAGGAGTTGAATATCCTTGGCGCCACCAGCGGGGACACCGGCAGCGCGGCCGAATACGCCATGCGCGGCAAGAAGGGCGTGCGCGTCTTCATGACCAGCCCCCACGGTCGTATGAGCCCCTTCCAGCAGGCGCAGATGTTCAGCCTGCAGGACGAGAACATCCACAACATCGCCATCGAAGGCGTGTTCGACGACTGCCAGGATATCGTCAAGGCCGTCTCCAGCGACCACGCCTTCAAGGCCCAGTACAAGATCGGTACTGTCAACTCCATCAACTGGGCACGTCTGCTGGCCCAGGTGGTCTACTACTTTGCCGGCTATCTGCAGGCCACCCGCTCCAATGACCAGAAGGTGAGCTTCACCGTGCCTTCGGGCAACTTCGGCAATATTTGCGCAGGCCATGTGGCGCGCCAGATGGGTCTGCCCATTGCCAAGCTGGTGGTGGCCACCAACGAAAACGATGTGCTGGACGAGTTCTTCCGCACCGGCGTCTACCAGGTGCGAGGCTCGGCCAATACCTACGAGACATCGAGCCCCTCGATGGACATCTCCAAGGCCAGCAATTTCGAGCGCTTTGTGTTCGACCTGGTGGGACGCGACGGCGTGCGCACCAGGCAGCTGTTCGCCGAAGGCGTGGCCAAGGCCGGCAAGTTCGATCTGAGCACAGATCCCGCCTTCAAGGATGCGGCCGGCAAGTACGGTTTTGTGAGCGGCAAGAGCACGCACGCCGACCGTCTGGCCACCATCAAGGACACCTTCGAGCGCTTTGATCAGATGATCGACACCCATACCGCCGACGGCGTGAAGGTGGCGCGAGAGCATCTGGGCGCCGAGCCCATGCTGGTGCTGGAAACCGCTCTGCCCATCAAGTTTGCGGCGACTATCGAAGAAGCGTTGGGCCGCCAGCCCGACCGTCCCGCCAAGTTCAACGGCATCGAAGACCTGCCCAAGCGTGTGGTCGTCATGTCCTCCGACGTGGACAAGGTCAAGGCCTTTATCGCCGAAAACTGCAGATAAAGTCCTGCGGCGTTAAGCTTGAAAAGCATCTGTGGCTTGGCGACAGGTGCTTTTTTTCTTTGGATAAAATTGGTATTTTTCGCTTACCCATAGAGTGTTGGTAGCTATCAAAAATATATTGAAATCAAGATGAAGGTCATAGGCTTTGCCGGATATTCGGGCGCGGGCAAGACCGCCCTGGTCGAGGCGCTGGTGATGCTGATGAAGCAGCGCGGACTCAGGGTCTCGGTCATCAAGCATGCCCACCATGACTTTGATGTGGATCGCGAGGGCAAGGACAGCTGGCGTCACCGCAAGGCTGGCGCTTATGAAGTGCTGCTCGCATCCGATAGACGCATGGCGCTGATGCGCGAATACGAGCAGCCTGCTCAGCTGAGCGTGCACCATATGCTGGCGCAGCTGGATCCCAGCGTGGACTGGGTGCTGGTCGAAGGCTTCAAGCATGGCGAGCTGCCCAAGATAGAGGTCTGGCGGCGGCAGCGGGACAGGCTGGATAAAGGCAAAAGTCTGGAGCCGCTGTTTGCGCATGACCCTCGGGTGCTGGCAGTGGCTACCGACGCTGCCCATGACCTGCCGCAAGCGCCCGTCCAGCCCGTGCTGGATCTGAACCAGCCCCAGCTTGTGCTGCAATGGCTGCTGGCTCATTCGGACTCTCTGCAATACAAGAACTAAGGAAAGACACAGCAATGCAAGCACCACAGACGCCTCGCAAGCCGCTCAAGCCTCTGGATGAAGCCCTGCAGGAGCTGCTGGCCCATGCCCAGCCCCAGGCCGGCGCACAGATGGTGGACACCTTTGATGCCGATGGCCGCGTGCTGCTGCAGGCCGCCGTCTCGCCGCTGCAAGTGCCGCCTCAGGACAACTCGGCCATGGACGGCTATGCGGTGCGCATCGCCGAATGTGCTGACGGCGCTGCGGTGCTGCCGGTGTCGCAGCGCGTCCCTGCCGGCACCTCGCCCGAGGCGCTGGCCGCTGGCTCCATCGCCCGGATCTTCACGGGTGCGCCCGTGCCGGCCGGGGCCGATGCCATCGTCATGCAGGAGGACTGCGAACTGCTTGAGGACGGCCGCGTGCGCATCAAGGCCCAGCCCAGGGCTGGGCAGTGGATTCGCCGCGCGGGCGAGGACATCACGCAAGGAGCGACCGTGATCGAGGCCGGTACCCGCCTCACTCCGGCCCATCTGGGTCTTGCAGCCAGCATGGGCTTTGCCAGCCTGCAGGTGGCACGCAAGCCGCGTGTGGCCCTGTTCTCCACCGGCGACGAACTGGTCATGCCCGGTACCGTGGCACCGCAGGACATGCCAGCGGGCAGCATCTACAACAGCAACCGCTTCTTCCTGCGTGCATTGCTGCTGCGCATGGGCTGCGAGGTGACGGATCTGGGCATTGTTCCCGATGACCGCGAGGCCACGATTGCCGCACTGGCCGATGCCGCCATGGACCACGACGTGATCGTCACCAGCGGCGGCGTCTCCGTGGGCGAGGAAGACCATATCAAGCCTGCCGTGCAGGAGCTGGGTCAGCTGGACCTCTGGCAGATCAACATCAAGCCTGGCAAGCCTTTTGCCTATGGCCGCGTCAATCGCGAGTCCGGCACGGGCTTTGCGCATTTCATCGGTCTGCCGGGCAACCCGGTCTCCAGCTTTGTCACCTTCCAGGTGCTGGTGCGCCCGTTCCTGCTGCGTCTGCAGGGCGTGCAGCATGTGCTGCCGCGAGCCATAGAGGCGCACGCCGATTTCGTCTGGCCAAAGGGCGACAAGCGCAGAGAGTTTTTGCGAGTGCGCTACAACGAGCGTGGCGGACTGGAGCTGTTCAGAAACCAGAGCTCGGGCGTGCTGACTTCCACGGCTTGGGGCGACGGCGTGGTGGACAACCCTGCCGGCACCACGATTGCCATGGGCGACAGTGTGCGCTTTATCCCGTTTGCCGAGCTCATGGCCTGATGGAGTTGTAGATGAAGACCGTTACGATTCGATATTTCGCCTCTATCCGGGAAGCCTTGGGTACGGGCAGCGAAAGCCTGCAGACCCCGGCAGCCACCGTGGGAGCATTGCGCGAGCAACTGATGAGCCGCAGCGATGCGGCTGCCCAGGTGCTGGCTGCCAGCAAGGCTGTGCGCATGGCGCTGAACCAGGATATCTGCGATGCCGATGCCGTGCTCAGCAATGGCGACGAAGTGGCATTTTTTCCGCCAGTGACGGGGGGCTGATGAGTCTCTGAGCGCTTGTGAGCCTCTAAAAACGGTTTCTGAAGAAGCCTGAAGTCCACAGAAGGCCTGTGCAAACCGCTTGCACAGGCCTTTTTGCTGTCTGTCGGTTTCCAGGTGCCAGCCTTGATCGTGAGATTGCTTACTAGGGTTTTCCTGGGCGTATTTTCGTGAATCTGACGAGATTCATTTTGGAGAATCCGCGCTTTCTACAAGAAAGACAGAAAGCACTTACTCATGACAACTCACGTCAATATGGAGGAGACCCGCTCTGCGCGCTTTGCCATGCGCTGCGCCAGCTGGGCGGAGAAGTGGTTCCCGGATTCCTGGGTGTTTGCCGTGGTCGGCATCTTCATCGTGGTGCTGGCAGCGTTTGCCATTGGTGCGCCGGTGCAGGAAACCAGCAAGGCCTTCGGCAAGGGCTTCTGGAGTCTGATCCCCTTCACCATGCAAATGGCTTTTGTGGTGATTGGCGGTTATGTGGTGGCCAGCTCCAAGCCCGCATCTGCACTCATCAAGGCGCTGGCCCGCGTGCCCAAGACCGGCCGTGGCGCCGTGGCCTGGGTGGCGTTTGTGGCGCTGAGCGCCTCGCTGCTGAACTGGGGGCTGAGCCTGGTGTTCGGCGGTCTGCTGGTCAAGGAACTGGCACGCCGCACCGACATCAAGATGGACTACCGTGCCGCCGGTGCCGCCGTCTATCTGGGTCTGGGTGCCGTGTGGGCGCTGGGCATTTCGTCTTCGGCGGCGCAGCTGCAGGCCAACCCTGCAAGCCTGCCTCCCGGCATTCTGGCCATTACCGGCGTGATTCCGTTCACGCAGACGATCTTTCTGTGGCAGTCCGGCGTAATGCTGGGCGTGCTGATGGTGATCTCCATCGTCGTGGCTTACATGACGGCACCCGGTGAGAAGACCGCGCGTGATGCGGCCCAATGCCAGGTCGACCTGGGCATAGAAGTCGTGCAGGAAGTCAAAAAGCCCAGCCGCCCCGGCGAATGGCTTGAATACAGCCCCATCCTCATCATCTTGCTGGTGGCGCTGACCGTGGGCTGGATGGTGGAGGAGTTCTCGAGCAAGCCTTTCATTCAGGCAATCTCTGGGCTGAACACCTACAACCTGCTGTTTCTCATGGCTGGTGCGCTGTTGCACTGGCGCCCCCGCAGCTTTCTCGATGCCGTGGCACGTGCCGTGCCCACTACGACCGGCGTGCTGATCCAGTTCCCTCTGTATGGTGCGATTGCGGCCATCATGACGGACGTCAAGGGTGACGGCGGTGCCAGCATTGCCCACCATATCTCCACCTTCTTCACCAGCTTTGCCACGCATGACACCTATGCATTGCTGATGGGCACCTACTCGGCCGTGCTGGGCTTCTTCCTGCCTTCTGGCGGTGGCAAGTGGATTGTTGAGGCCCCCTATGTGATGCAGGTGGCCAATGATCTGCAGTACCACCTGGGTTGGGCCGTGCAGATCTACAACGCGGCCGAGGCGCTGCCCAATCTGATCAACCCCTTCTACATGCTGCCGCTCTTGGGCGTGCTGGGCCTCAAGGCGCGTGATCTGATCGGCTTCAACTTTGTGCAGTTGCTGGTTCATGCGCCCGTGGTGCTGTTCCTGTTATGGTTCCTGGGTCAGACCCTGAGCTATATCCCCCCTGTAATGCCATGACCGAAACCGCCGATTTGCCATCTACCGAAGTGAACCCAGAGATCAGCGCCCGTACCCGCAAGGCCCTGGCTGAAGCGCGTGAGCGCGGAGTCAAGCTGGGCACGGCCGGCGCGGCCAATATCCGCGCCACGGTGGAAAAACGTAAATCGGCGGCCGATGCCTTTGCCAGGCAGCACGAAGCGCTGTTCGCCGAATTGCTGCAACAAGGTCTGACCCACCGCGCCATGGCGGCCGAACTCAATGCGCGGGGCATTGCGGCCGTCAAGGGCGGTGAGTGGACCCATGGGCAAGTGCAGCGCATTCTGAACCGCTACGCAGACTGGAAGGCTGCCGAGTCGATCCAGGCCTGAGGCCGTCATGCCGATCAAAAAGCCGTGCTGCGTTTGCCGCACGGCTTTTTTGATGGAGGTCGGGGACGAATGAGTCAGGCAATGTAGAGCAAGACCGCAACGCACAGCTTATGCACCATGCCGGGTGACCGCTTTCTGCCTTGTGGCAGCCAGTGCCAGCAAGCCAAGCACAATCAGCATCAGACCATAGCCATAGGTGGTGGGCACCAGCCCCAGGCTCTGGGTCAGCAGGCCTGCGGCGATGGCAGGCAGGCTGAAGGCCAGATAGCTCAGCACATAGATGGTGGACAGCAGGCCGCCGCGTTCATGCGGCTCGGCCAGCGGCAGCACGCTGCGCAGCGCCCCTTGAAAGCCCACGCCAAAGCCCGCACCGGCAATGATGGAGGCTGCCACCATCAGCGTCAGGCTGTGGCTGGCCACGCCCAGCAGAAGAATCACGATGCCCAGCGGCAGAACCGAACCACCGAAGCGCAGCATGCGCTGGGCCGTCCAGTGGCGAAGCAGCCAGATGGCCGCTGCGGCGCTCAGGGTGTTGATGCACACGGCCAGGCCTGCCATCAGGGTGGAGCCGGTGATCACGCGCAGCAGGGTGGGGCCTAGCGACAGATAAAAGCCCGCCAGCGCCCAGGCAGCGATGTCCAGCGGTGCCATGCGCAGGAAGGCCGGGCGGATATGCGCGGGAAGGCGGATGCGAGGGCGCATGGAGGCCACAGCCCCGCTGCGGCGGCTGACGGTTTCAGGCATCACGGCAATGGCCCAGGCCGATGCCGCAAATACCAGCAGCAGCCACCAGTAGACCTGGTGCAGCCCGTCATGACCGTGGCTGGCCAGTTGGTTGGCGCCGAACACGCCGGCTGCCATACCCAGCATGGGGGACAGCGTATTGATCAGCGCACCGCGTTCACGGTCCAGATCGAGCAGGGCCGCGCCCAGGGCTGCACTCGCCATACCGGTGGCAAAGCCCTGCACCACACGCGACCAGAGCAGAGCCTGCGCATCCTGTGCATGGGCGAACATCAGCATGGAGACCGCCTCCAGTCCCAGGGCGGCAAGAATGACGGGGCGCCGGCCCAGGTAATCGGACAGTGCGCCCATGGTGAGCAGGGCGACGAGCAGACTGAAGGCATAGACCGCGAAGATCAGGGTCAGCATGCCCGAGGAAAAGCCCCAGGCCTGCTGGTAGAGCCTATACAAGGGCGTGGGAGCGCTGGATGCCGCCAGAAAGCTGGCCAGGGTCAGGGCGACAGCAGCCATATTGCGAGTGCTGGACACCGCAGTCAGGGATACAGAGGATGTGGGCATGGAAAAGCAGGCTCCGCTACCATAAAAGCAAATTTTTTGCGTTTGCGTATTCTGCGTTAGTTTGCTGTTAACGCGAATATTTAGCTTTAATGACCATGATTGCAAAAGACCCAGTCCAATCCCGGCCGGGCGGGCGCAGCTCCCGTGTACAGGCCAGCGTGCATCAGGCGGTGAGGAAACTGCTGGAGCACATGCCGCGCGAGGAACTGACCTTTCCCCTGATCGCCACCGAAGCCGGCGTGACGCCTTCCACGCTGTACCGCCGCTGGGGCGATCTGCCGCAGTTGCTGGCCGATGTGGCGCTGGAGCGCATCCGCCCCATTGCCGAGCCTGTGGACACGGGCAGCCTGCATGGCGATCTGCAGGCCTGGACCGAGCAATACATCGAGGAAATGGGCTCTCCCCTGGGGCGCACCTTGCTGCGCGATACCTTGGTGGCAACCCAGGAAGACCAGGTGACCTGCGCCTGCGTGGACATCATTCGCGACCAGCTTGGCATCGTGCTGGGCCGGGCCCGTGCGCGTGGCGAAGAGGCGCCCGATGTGGAAGCCATGCTGGACCAGTTGGTGGCACCCATCGTCTATCGCATTCTTTATGGTTTGCAGCCCGATGTGGCGTTCGGACGCAAGCTGGTCGAACAACTGGTGCCTGAGCAGGTCTGAGGCTCTTGCCCTAGAATCGCGGCTCACAGGTGCCAAGGGACGCCTGCCCGCACAAGAGGCTCTCACCCTTGCTTTCGACAGCGTGTTCACGCTCGATTTCGATGTTCTGTCAGACCATGGTTGTTCTAGGGGCCCAGCGCGGGAGGCTCCGATGCAACCTGGAGCACTGTCATGACTTCATCTCTCCACCCCCAGGCGCGGCGCGCGCTGACGCGGGACTACAAACAGGCTTTTCCCGCCATGGGCATCTACGCGGTGCGCTGCGATGCCGCTGACTTGTTGCGCCTGGGTGCCAGCCGCAATGTGGACGCAACGCTCAACCGCCTGCGGTTCGAGCTGAGCAATGGCTCCCGGCGCGATGCGGCACTGGCCCAGGCCTGGGCTTGCCATGGCGCACGGGCATTTCGTTTTGAGGTACTGGACCGAGTCAAGGAGCGCGACGACCCCTTGTTCGACTATGACGCCGAACTTCAGGCCCTGCTTTCCCTGTGGCAGCAAGAGCTGCAAGGGGTACAGCCATGAGCAGTGAAACCGTGAATGCCATGTGTTCAGGCCAAGCGCTGCTCGGTGGTGCTGCAGCCATTGATCCGTCGAGTCCGGCCATGGGGGCAGGTTCTGTTTGCGGATTCGTTTCGCCGCAGGCCCTGGTCGACGAACTCAAGGTACGCGCCCGCGTGCGCCTGAACCGTGCGCGGCGCAAGGGTGCTGCGGGCTCGGCCTCATTGCGCGACCATTTGCATCAGGCGGCGCGCGAGGTCGGCTTTGCCGGCTGGGAGCAGGCGCGTCGGGTGCTGGGGGCGCTGGCGGCACCGGGAGATGACATGGGCAGCTTCTGGCATGTGCCGCGTAGCGGCATTCTTCTGCACATCTGGTTCAGCGAGTACGCGCAGGCGCGCAGTGTGCTCGCACAACTGGCGGATGGTTTTTTGCTGCCTTATCGGCGCCAGTGCTTCATCGTGCAAGCGCCATTCATCGAGGCTTTGGGCTTGAACCCGGTCGATCCGGCCTGGGCTGCCATAGGGCGAGATCTGGTCGCTGCCTATGGAACGCCTGCCTGGCGGGCCTTGGCCTGGCAGCGTCTGCGTGCGCCTGTCGGAGCCTTCTGATCTGCTTCGACGTGGAGGAAACTCCTGAAACTGGAGCGAAAAATGCCTGTCTGAAAGCGCTGAAGATCCGTTGTGCCCGGGTTTTCAGGCCGGGTCTGCTGGAGCGGGGAACTGCGGTGCACGCCATTCCAGCAGCTCGGCCAGGCGCTGCACGATCCAGCCCGCCTCAGGCGCCGTGACGACCGAGCCCTCCGCGGCCAGGCCCGCGTGCATGCCCAGCAGCACTTGTTCTTCGGAGGAGTTGCCCGAGTGATAGAGCGTCTGTGCCTGCTCGGTCAGATGGCTTGCCAGGTCTTCGCATAGCTCATAGCGTGCGACGACCTCGGCAATCGGTACGGACAGCTTGCCGCTGCGCGTGCGAAACAGCTCGGCAAAGCTGGTCGGCGGCTGAATCTGGCTGGTGTCGTCCATGGCTTAGCTTGGTTCGAACAGGCGCTCGAAGCGCTCGATGTCCACGGCCAGCTCGCAGGTAATGAGCTGGCCCGATTTGTTGTCGCGCTTGCGGTGGGCGGCAAACAGCGTGGCCTTGCCCTTGAAGTTGTAGTCGGGCAGGTGGATCAGCTCATAGGGATAGGGCACAAAGAGCTGGAACTCGAAAATCATCCGGTGCTCATTGCGCGGAGAGGGGTACAGCGTGTACTCCGGCAGATTGATGGTTTGTGTGGCCATGGCCCAATGCTAATGCGGCAGACATGCCCATGCTGGCCTGCGACAATGCAGGCATGACTGAAGCACGTGTATCCATTCAGACCCAGGACTTTGACCTCTCGGCCGAGATTGCCGCTCTGCGCGCCGGCGATGCACGTGTGGGCGCGGTCTGCAGCTTTGTCGGCACGGTGCGCGACCGCAACGAGGGCGATGCCGTCTCCAGCATGGAGCTCGAGCATTACCCCGGTATGACCGAGAAGTCGATCGAGGCCATCATCGACAAGGCCGTGGCGCGCTTTGGTATCTATGGCGCGCGCGTGATTCACCGTATCGGCCTGCTGCAGCCCATGGACCAGATCGTGCTGGTGGCCGTGACCAGCGCCCACCGCGGCAAATCCTTCGAGGCCTGTGAATACATCATGGACTATCTGAAGTCCGAGGCGCCGTTCTGGAAGAAAGAGCAGACAGGGCAGGGCGCACGCTGGGTGGATGCGCGTGTCAGCGACGAGCAGGCATTGGCGCGATGGCAATAATTCTATGAATTGATAGCTGCTTTCGCATTTATTCATTGAGTTTCAGTCGAAAAATCATCTGAAATGAAGTGCATAAGAGCGGTAGATGCTATGCTTTTTGCAGACCGTTCGGCTGCAGCCAGCGTGGCGGCCTGAAGACCAGCACATTGCCGGCCATCACCAGGGCCAGGCCCAGCAGTCCCACAGCAGTCCATTCATAGCCTTCCACCACGGCCGAGATATTGAGCGCCACTATGGGGAACAGCACCGTGGCATAAGCGGCTTTCTCGGGGCCCAGTCGACCCACCAGTGTGAGGTAGGCAGTAAAGGCAATCACCGAGCCGGGAATGGCCAGATACAGCAGTGCGCCTGCATATTGCGGGCTGGTGTCAAAGTGCCAGGGCAGACCGGCGATCAGCGCATACGCTAGCAGCAGCAGCGTGCCGGCCAGCATGCCCCAGGCATTGGTGTGCAGCGGCTTGTAGCCCAGGCCCTGCAGCGATGCAGAAAGCATGTTCCCGCAGGAAAAGCACAGCGTTCCACCCAGCGCCCACAACAGACCTTGCCAGCTGGCGTGCTGACCCTGCTGCAGCTCTGGCCAGAACAGAATCACCAGACCCGTCAGGCCCAGAGCGCTGCCTGCGAGCACATTGGGCGCAAGCCTGCGGCCATGGATGACTCGCGCCAGAAATGCATTCCAGATGCTGGCACTGGAAAACACCACGGCAGCCAGGCCGCTGGTCAGGGTCTCGCTGGCGTGCATGAAGCAGACAAAGTTCAGGCTGAACAGGCATAGTCCCTGGCCCAGCACGCGTGGAATGGCTGCGCCGCGGGGGATGCGCCACTGGCGGGTCAGCAGCAGCCAGGCAAAAAGCACCAGGGAGGCAAGACCAAAGCGGTAGGCGATGGACAGCTCTACGGGGACGCTGCCCAGTTGCATCTTGAGAGCGATCCAGGTGGAGCCCCAGATCAGCACGACCAGGGCATAAAGAGGTAAAAGCATGGCAAGTCTTGGTGCTTCGAAGAACCAGATCTTGCGCGCCTGGATTGGCTCTGCATTGCACATTCCTGCGGTTTTGTGGCGCTGCAGCAAGCGCGGCCAGATAGCTGGCGCCACAATGCAGGCATGCCCGCCAGCGCTGTATCCGCCCCATCGCATCTGAGTCATGTACTGGCTCGGTCACGCGCCCAGATCAGGCGCAGAGCGGGTTTGAGTCAGTCGCTGGAATTGGCAATCTGGACCAATCACGATGATGAGGTGCACTACCGGCAGCAAGGCCATCACACGCTGTCTGTCTATCTGGCAGGAGGTCGGGGATCGCAACTCAAGGGCGATGCACTGGCCCGAGGCGAAGCAGGGCGCTTTTGCGTTCTCCCGGCCGAGCATGAATCGCGCTGGCTGGTGCGTGAGCCTGTGCAGTTTCTGCACCTGTATGTCTCTGACATTGCCTGGGCCGACCGAGTGGTGCGCCTGCTGGATGCCGAGCCGCGCAGCATTACGCTGACACCGCAGATTTATTCCCAGGATCCAATCTATGCGCAATGGTCGCAGGCGCTGTGGCGACTGGACTGGAGTGAGGCTCACGACATATGGCAGGCGGACTTCCTGAGCCAGCAAGTGCTGGATCGGCTGGTGCTGCAATCGGCGGCGCCCTGGCAGCGGCACAAGCTGCTGAAACCGTTGGGTGGCCTGTCATCCACGGCCCGGCGCAAGGTGCTTGACTATGTGGAGGCTCATCTCGCCGACAGCAAAGCCCTGAGCTTGCCCGCGCTGGCGCAGGTCGTGGCCTTGTCCGAATATCACTTTGCCCGTATGTTCCATCAAAGCATGGGATGCACCGTGCATGACTGGGTCATGCAGCGGCGTCTGCAGCAGGTCTGCGCCCGCCTGCTGGGTAGCGCAGGCGGTGCAAGAGGACGCACGCCGCAGCTTGCATGGCTGGCCGCCGAAACGGGGTTTGCCAATGCCAGTCATTTGCTGCGCAGCTTTCGCAAGCACTATGGGCTTACTCCTACGCAACTGGCTCGGTGCTGGCGCGATGCTTGAACTTGATATACCGCAAGCAGGGCGGTTGCGGATCTGCTTTTTGCTGTTTTTTGCGCATTCGGGTCTTGAAACCCCCTGTTTGACTATCAGATAAATGGCAATGAATCTGATTGGAGCGAAAGCGACAAACCATGCGAATTGACAAACTGACGACCAAATTCCAAGAAGCCTTGGCCGACGCGCAGTCCCTGGCGCTCGGTGCTGATCAATCCACCATCGACCCTCTGCACCTGCTGGTGGCCATGCTGCGCCAGGACGACGGCCCGCGTGCGCTGCTGCAGCGCGCCGGCGGCAATGTGCAACAACTCAAGAACCTGGCAGAACAGGCCATGGCTGATCTGCCGCGCGTGCAGCAGCAAGGCGATGTGCAGGTCGGCTCCGAGCTGGCCCGCCTGCTGCAGGCCTCGGAGAAAGAAGCCCTCAAGCGCGGTGACCAGTTCATCGCCAGCGAGCTGTTTCTGCTGGCGCTGGCCGATGCCGCAGGCTCGGCCACGCGTGCCGGTGCCTTGCTCAAGCAGAGCGGCGTGAGCAAATCCAGCCTGGAGGCGGCCATCAATGCCGTGCGAGGAGGTCAGAACGTGGACAGTGCAGAAGCCGAAGGCCAGCGCGAAGCGCTCAAGAAATACACGCTGGATCTGACCGAGCGCGCCCGCAGCGGCAAGCTCGATCCCGTGATCGGCCGCGACGATGAAATCCGCCGCGCCATCCAGGTGCTGCAGCGCCGCAGCAAGAACAACCCCGTGCTCATCGGCGAGCCCGGCGTGGGCAAGACCGCCATTGTCGAAGGCCTGGCCCAGCGCATCGTGGCCGGCGAAGTGCCCGAGAGCCTGCAGAACAAGCGCGTGCTGTCGCTGGATATGGCGGGCCTGCTGGCCGGTGCCAAGTACCGCGGCGACTTCGAGGAGCGCCTCAAATCCGTGCTCAAGGAAATCGCACAGGACGAAGGCCGCATCATTCTTTTCATCGACGAAATCCACACCATGGTGGGCGCCGGCAAGGCCGATGGCGCCATGGACGCCGGCAATATGCTCAAGCCCGCGCTGGCGCGTGGCGAGCTGCATTGCGTGGGTGCGACCACGCTCGATGAGTACCGCAAGTACATCGAAAAGGATGCCGCTCTGGAGCGCCGCTTCCAGAAGGTCATCGTGGACGAGCCTTCGGTGGAGGACACTATCGCCATTCTGCGCGGCCTGCAGGTGAAGTACGAGGCGCATCACAACGTCGATATCACCGACCCCGCCATCGTTGCCGCTGCGGAGCTGAGTCATCGCTACATCACCGACCGCTTCCTGCCAGACAAGGCCATTGACCTGATCGACGAAGCCGCGGCCAAGATCAAGATCGAGATGGACTCCAAGCCCGAGGTGATGGACAAGCTCGAGCGCCGCATGATCCAGCTCAAGATCGAGCGCGAGGCCATGAAGCGCGAGAAGGACGAGGCTTCGCAAAAGCGTCTGCAGCTGATCGAGGAAGAGCTTGAGAGCCTGGAGCGCGAGTACGCCGACCTTGAGGAAATCTGGAAGGCCGAGAAAGCCAGCGCCCTGGGGTCGGAGCAGATCCGCAAGGAAGTGGATCAGCTGCGCATCCAGATCGAGGAGTTCAAGCGCAAGGGCGATTTCAACAAGGTGGCCGAGCTGCAGTACGGCAAGCTGCCCGCACTCGAAAAGCAGCTGCATGAGGCCCAGGCCAAGGAAGATGGCCAGGATGGCGCGACGGCCAACAAGCTGCTGCGCACCCAGGTCGGAGCCGAGGAGATCGCCGAGGTGGTGAGTCGTGCCACGGGCATCCCCGTGGCAAAGATGATGCAGGGCGAAAAAGACAAGCTGCTGCACATGGAAGACAAGCTGCACGAGCGCGTGGTGGGCCAGGAGGAGGCGATCAGCGCCGTGGCCAATGCCATTCGCCGCTCGCGCTCGGGTCTGTCCGATCCCAATCGCCCCACCGGCTCCTTCCTGTTCCTGGGCCCCACGGGCGTGGGCAAGACAGAGCTGTGCAAGGCGCTGGCAGGCTTCCTGTTCGACAGCGAGGACCATCTGGTGCGTATTGACATGAGTGAGTTCATGGAAAAGCACTCTGTGGCACGCTTGATCGGTGCGCCCCCCGGCTATGTGGGTTACGAGGAAGGCGGCTATCTGACCGAGGCCGTGCGCCGCAAGCCCTATAGCGTGCTGCTGCTGGACGAGGTGGAAAAAGCCCACCCTGATGTCTTCAATGTATTGCTGCAGGTTCTGGACGATGGCCGGTTGACCGATGGCCAGGGCCGCACGGTGGACTTCAAGAACACCGTGATCGTGATGACCAGCAATATCGGCTCGCATCTGATACAGGCCATGGTTGGCGAGGATGCCGATGATGTGAAGGAAGCGGTCTGGGGGGAACTTAAAAACCATTTCCGACCCGAATTCTTGAACCGCATCGATGAAACCGTGGTCTTCCATGCACTGGATGCCAAGAACATCGAGGCGATTGCCAGGATTCAGCTGAAGTTGCTGGAAAGCCGTCTGCAGAAGATGGAACTGAGCATGCAGGTGTCCGAGCAGGCCCTGGCCGAGTTGGCCAAGGTGGGCTTCGATCCCGTGTTCGGTGCCCGTCCGCTCAAACGCGCAATCCAGCAGCGTATTGAAAACCCGCTGTCCAAGTTGTTACTTGAGGGGAAATTCCCGCCCAAGAGTACGATAGCGGTGACAGTCGACCCGGTGAATGATCCCGGGGTGTTCCGGTTCGAGTCCGCAGGCGCTGCCTGAGGACCTGAACCCTAGAAAGAGGTATTGCTTTGAACGATTTCGCCGCCACTGCAACCCGCTGGGCCGTCCGCATCATGCTGATGCTGGTGGGCCTGGTGTTCTTCCTGTGCCTGATGGCCGTGGCTTGCCTCATCGCCCTGGCCTGGGGTGCGCGCGCCCTGTGGGCTAGGCTCACGGGCCAGCCCGTGGTGCCCATGAGCATGGGCGCCATGAGCCCCTTTGCCGGCTGGCAGACGGTGTACCGCTCGGGGGCCGAGTGGATGGCGCAATCGTCGGGCAATGCCGATGCCAAGAAGGATGGGCGTGAAGCCCGCGGGCGTCGCGGCGTTCTGCCGGGTGCCGGCGATGTGACCGATGTGCAGCCACGCGAGGTGCACGAGTCGTAATGACAAGCGCTTACACAGGCTTCATACTTTGGAGCAGGTGAGGCAATAAAGGGCCGCAGGCTTGTTTCGCGGTCAACACACAAGAGCCTGTGCAGTGTTGCATCAGGCTCTTTTTTTACGCTGCGTTTACGCAGTCTCGCGGTATGGTCGGGACTGTGATCTTGGGATTTTCAGACAGGCATGAACTACATGGACTTGCACCGCATTTTTGACTTGCAGTACCAAGCCAGCCGCACGCAGGTCGATGTACCTTTGCTGGTGCGCCGGGAGAGACTGCTGCGTCTGCAGAAGATGCTGGACGAGAACGGCCCGGCCTTGTGCGCGGCGGTGGAGCAGGACTTTGGCGTGCGCTCCGAGCGCTGGACCGAGATGCTGGATCTGATGCTGGTGCGCAATATGCTCAGGCACACGCTCAAGCATCTGCCCCAGTGGAGCAAGCGCCAGCGCGTGCGCACGCCGCTGATGCTGCAGCCCGGCAAGGCCTGGGTGGAGCGCCAGCCTCTGGGCGTGGTGGGCATCATCTCGCCCTGGAACTATCCGCTGCAGCTATCGCTGGCGCCGGCCATCACGGCGCTGGCGGCGGGTAATCGCGTGATGCTCAAGCCCAGCGAGCTGACGCCACATACCTCGGCAAAAATGGCGGAACTGGTCGCCCAGTTCTTTGCACCCGAAGAGTTCTGCGTGATCGAGGGTGATGTGGCCGTGGCCACGCAGTTCTCGGGTCTGCAGTTCGACCATCTGCTGTTCACCGGCTCCACGGCCGTGGGGCGGCGTGTGGCGCAGGCGGCCGCCGTGCACCTGACGCCCACCACGCTGGAGCTCGGGGGCAAGTCGCCCTGCATCATTGCGCAGGACTGCGATATGCAGGCCGCTGCGCTCAAGGTGGCCTATGGCAAGCTGGTCAATGCCGGGCAGACCTGCATCGCTCCTGACTATGTGCTGCTGCCGCGCGGCAAGGAGCAGGAGTTTGCCGAGGCCTATCAGGCGGCGGTGCAGCAGTTGTACCCGCGCATTTCGGGCAATCCGGACTACACGGCCATCATCAGCAAGCGCCATTTGGCACGGCTCAAGCAGATGCTGCGCCAGGCGCAAAGCCTGGGAGCACAGGTGCACTGGATGCATGAGGCAGCGGCCCCCGCTGCGGACGGCGACACCACGGCCTGGGGCGAGGCCGTGGAGAGGCAGTTCGCTCCGGCGCTGGTGTTCGGCGCCACGGGCGAGATGCAGCTGATGCAGGAAGAGATCTTCGGCCCCATCCTGCCTGTGATCTCCTACGAGCATATCGAAGACGTGATCAATGCCATCAACGCCAGCCCGCGCCCGCTGGCGCTGTACTGGTTTGGCAACGACGAGGCCGAGCGCAATGCGGTGTTGATGCGCACCGTCAGCGGAGGCGTCTGTGTGAACGACACCTTGCTGCATGTGGCGCATGAGAACTTGCCATTCGGCGGTGTCGGCGACAGCGGCTGGGGTGCCTATCACGCAGAGCAGGGCTTTTTGCGCTTTGTGCACCAGAAGGCGGTTTTCGTGCAGTCGCGCTGGGCGGCGACTTCCCTGCTGTACCCGCCGTTTGGGGAGAAATTCGACCGGGTGATGGACTTCATGCGACGCTGGCTCTGAAGTTTCTTGGCCGCCGAACAGGGATTGAGCGCTTCGGTGCTGTCGTGAGCGCTTGCCAGATTGTCATCAAATGTGACGCAAACCATTGATGGTTGCGGGCTTTCTGCTCTGCTTAGTGGAGCGCATAGCACATAGATTGCGCCATAGCAAGAAATTGCGAACAGCCGCAGTTGAGCAAATGGCTAACCACTGCACCGCGTGCCAAAACTCTGAATCTGTAGACAATTACGCCCTTCTATTCTTACATGTTTCCGCCCCGGTTTTTCCATGTCTAGTATCCAGGTCCGTCCCGCTACTCTTCGCGATGCAAAAGCGATTGCCCAGATCCATACTGCTTCCGCACTGGAGGCTTATCGAGGTCTGGTTCCCGATGATCAACTGAAGGCCATGTCCTCGGTTGAAAAGCGCCAGGCTTACTGGCGCGAAGCTATTGAATACTGTGAGCCACAGGTCCAGGTCGCCATTGACGGCGACAAGATCGTTGGCTTTGTCGGCTTTGACCGCTCCCGTGATGAAAAATCCCGCCAGACCACCGGCGAGATCTGGGCTATCTATGCAGCTCCCTCGCACTGGAATCAAGGTGTTGGCGTTGCCCTGTGGGACGCCGCCCGAGATGGTCTGCTGGAAGAAGGCTGCACCAATGTGACAGCCTGGATTCCGCTGCGCAACGAGCGTGCCCTGCGTTTCCATGAAATGGCAGGCTTCAAGCGTGAAATGTCCACGGCCAAGACGGCTGTGATTGGCAGCATCAAGATTGAAGAAGTGCGCGTCAAGCGTCCTCTGAACGGCTGATCACAGCGTTCAGCACTCACTGAAAGACAGGCCGTGACGTCTCCCAATAGCAAGCTCGCGGCCTCAGTCTGCGCTCCCGCATCTGCTTTCGACCTGCTGCAATGGCAGGAGCAAGCCCAGGTCCATATGGCTTTGTGGCGCAGCGAAAGCAGCTTGCCCAAGCCCCGCCGCATCGAAGTTGCCGATGACACCATGCCCGCTGATACGGCGTTTCGCCATATCAGCGAAGGTGCGTCGCTGCTGTGGCGTGGTGATTTTCAGAATGCGCGTCAGCTGTTGCTGGCACTGGGCCGCCGGCTGGACAAGAAGTCGCGACGCAAGAGCCCGGCAAAGAGCCCTGCTGCTGCAGGCTTTCCCCACGCTTTTCATCTGTACCGCCAGTCCCAGGCCCAGCGTGCACGCATGCTGGCCAGCATTCTGATCGAGCTGGATGTGCAATGGCATTGCGCCTTGCGCCGGGCTCCTGACTGGAGTCAGGCCTGCTCCGAGGCCTGGGGCACAGTTCCGGCCGAAGTGCATGCGCAGTCCGTGCTGGTGCCGCTGCGCGATCTGCTGGGTGTGGTCGGCGCCCATGAGTGGCGCAAGAAGGGGGTGGAGATTCCTGCCCTGGATGGCGCCCGCATTCATGCGCACTACGGTGTTTTCTCGCCCGTGCGCGGCGAGTATCTCGATCTGGTGGCGCGTGCAAGCATTCCCGCAGCCGGTCTGGAACAGGCCTGGGATATTGGTGTCGGCACGGGCGTGCTCTCGGCATTGCTGCTCAGGCGCGGCGTGAAGTCGGTGGTCGCCACCGATACCAGCGAGCGTGCGCTTGCCTGCGCCGGCGAGAATCTGCAGCGCCTGGGTCATGCTTCCCGGGTTGAGCTGCAGCATGCCGATCTGTTCGCGCAAGGGCAGGCCGGTCTGATCGTCTGCAACCCGCCCTGGCTGCCGGGAAAGGCAGCATCGGTGCTCGATCAGGCGATTTATGACGAAGACAGCCGCATGCTGCGCGGCTTTCTGCAAGGGCTGGCGGCACACCTGCTGCCAGGTGGCGAAGGCTGGCTCATCATCTCCGACCTGGCCGAGCATCTGAAGCTGCGCACGCGTGACGAGTTGCTGGGCTGGATTGAAGCCGCCGGACTCAAGGTGCTGGGGCGTGAGGATGTTCGCCCGCATCATGGCAAGGTACAGGACCGAGAGGATCCTCTGCACATTGCGCGCTCTGCCGAAGTGACCTCGCTCTGGCGTCTGGCCAAGGCGGGCTGACAGCCAGGCTGCTAGGCGATTGCGCCTTGCAGTTCCTGGCAGGTTGGATCGGTTGCTTCCCCATGCGCCAGCAGGGCCGCCAGCCTCTCGCGCAGCGAATGTGCGCGCTCTTCGCCTGCATATTCCTCTACCGCAGTCAGCAGACTGATGCCGGCGCTGCGCAAGCTGGTCAGGTCTCTGGCCTCGCGCAGCTGGGTCCGCAACGTCTGGGCCAGTGCCTCGTGGCGGTTGGCAAACAGGCGCTCGCACATATCGAATAAATACATGCGCGTGCCCGCCATATTGATGGCTGGTGTCGAATCAGTGGCTTCTTCGGCTGGCGCCAGGGCAGGTGTGGCCGGGCTGTCTCCAACTTTGGCGAGAGGGATCGCTGGATGAGTGGCCAGACTGCGCTCTCTGGGGGCGCTGGATGAAGTCACCAGCTGAAGATATCCCTGTTCCACCAATTGCTGGGCCAGTGCGGCATGATCGCTGCCCAGCATGGCGGCAAGTTCTTCCATGCTCTTGCCGCCGGCCAGCAACAGCAGGGAGCGCGCGCGCTGCGGCAGCTGGCGCGATCCGGGCTGAAGTTCCTCCTGGGCCTTGGCGGTTTTCTGCAAAATCATGGCTGCTTCTGTCTGGCGCATTACAAGTGCGGATGCGCTATTGCATGAGCTGACGATGACACTGGTGTGAATCTGCGCCAATTCGCAGTGGATCGGCCAGTCATTACTGCCCAAGCTTGCCAATTGCTTCTGAATTAATAGCTGCTGGCGTTTTCTGAATAAGCGCCACAGGTCAATCTGATTTGAATCTGAAATGAGACTGCTGCTTGCGCCCATGGAAGGGCTGCTGGATTTTGTGTTGCGCGATGTGCTGACCCGAGTGGGCGGCGCGGATCGCTGCGTGTCCGAATTCATTCGCATCAGCGGCTCGCTGCTGCCGGACAAGGTTTATCTGCGTACCATGCCCGAGCTGCGCAACGGCAGCCGGACGCTGGCCGGCGTGCCGGTGCGGGCGCAACTGCTGGGCTCGGACCCCGTCAGCATGGCCGAGAACGCTGCCAATCTGGCGCGCCTGGGCCCCGAGGGCATCGATCTGAATTTCGGCTGCCCGGCCAAGGTGGTCAACCGCCATGGCGGCGGTGCATCGCTGCTGCAGGATCCCGAGCAGATCGTGCGCGTGGTCGACGCCGTGCGCCGTGCCGTGCCCGCGCAGCTGCCGGTATCGGCCAAGATGCGGCTGGGTTTCAACGACCGTGCGCTGATGACCGAGTGCGCGCAAGCCATGGAGCAGGGCGGTGCCTGTGAGATCGTCGTCCATGCGCGTACCAAGCTGGACGGCTATCGTCCGCCGGCCTATTGGGAAGAGATTCCACGCATCAGCGATGCAGTGGGCGTGAATGTGGTGGCCAATGGCGAGATCTGGACTGTGGAAGAGGCCTTGCGCTGCCGCGAAGTTTCGGGCTGCGACGATCTGATGCTCGGGCGTGGCATTGTGGCCGATCCGGGTCTGGCCCTGGCCGTGCGCCGCGCCGTGGAGCACGGCAGCGTCAGCACGGTCGCTGGCATTGACTGGCTGGTGCTGGTGCCCCAGGTGCAGCGTTTTTGGCATATGGTCTGCGAGGATCTGGAGCCGCGCCAGCGTGCGGGTCGCCTCAAACAGTGGCTCAACCTCATGCGCAGACGTTTTCCCGAGGCCGAGCTGGCTTATCAGGAAGTGCGCACCCAGACCGATCAACGCGCCATCAGCGACTGGGTACAGGCGCTGCCACAGCGTGATCTGCAGCAGGAATGGGCCTGGCCGCAAACCATGCCTAAAGCAGGCTGTCCGGAGCCAGAGGCCCGAGCAGCTGCAGCATAAGGCGCAGCCCCAGGCTGGCATCGGGCTCCGAGTAAGAGTCCGCTAGCCCGCTGTCCTGAGGTGCACGCCAGACCAGCTTTCCCTTGGGATCCAGGTCCACCCGCCAGCTGTTTTCGGGCAGGCTTTCATCGATGCTGTCGCCGGCCAGCTGGCTGAAGCGGCGGCTGGCGATCAGCACGGCGATCTCGGTGTTCTGCAGGCGTGAGCGCATATCCAGATTCATGGAACCCACGGCGACCAGCCGCCCGTCTATGACCAGCAGCTTGGTGTGCAGCATGGCCCGCGAAGCACCGGAGCTGCCCCCGCTGGAGCCCGTGCCGCCTGCGCGCAGGGCGGAGCTGACATTGGCCGCTTCGCTGCGCATTTCGTGCAATTCGATGCCCATCTCCAGTAGTGCCTTGCGATGGCGGGCATAGCCGGCATGTGCCAGTGGAGCATCGTTGGAGGCCAGGGAGTTGGTCAGTACCCGGATGCGTACGCCTTTGCTGCGTGCGGTGCGAAAGGCATCCATGATCTCCGGCCCCGGTACAAAGTAGGGCGAAACGACCAGTAAGTCCCGCCTGGCAGAGCGAATCAGAGCCAGCAGACCATCGACCACCGACTCGGCATTCAGCGCTGGTGTGGCCAAGGGGGGGAGGTTGTTGGCGTCGTCGGCCTTGAGCACCGCTGCTTCGAATGACTCATCGGCGGCAGTCCGCTCCGCCCCTTCTGCGGGAATCTTGGTCGGGCTGTCGGCCAGCACCATGGCCTGGGCCCAGATCCATGGGATCTGGGTCAGATTCAAGGGGCTGTCTTCGGGTTCCGGTCTGGGGACGGTGGTGTTACGGGCATGCTCGGCTTCGCTCCTGGCGTCTTCCTGTTCAAACTGCTTTTTGAGTTTGAGCAAGTCAGGCTCGCTGATCAGCGACTGCACGGGGTAGGCGCGCACATTGTTCCAGTAGCGGTCGAAGCTGCGCGACAAATCCTTGACGACCGGGCCGCCGGTCAAGACATCGAGATCGACAAAATTACCTTCATTGGAGGCGTCAAAGTAGGCATCGCCCAGATTGCGCCCACCAATCACGGCCAGGGTGTTGTCGGCCACAAACAGCTTGTTGTGCATGCGCTGCTGCGCGCGCTGAAAGTCGGTCAGCAAGGTCCAGGCGCGGCCGATGGTGGAGGCGCGCGAGCCGGCCAGCGGGTTGAACATGCGCATCTCCACATTGGGCACAAAAGCCAGGCGCATGACCTGCGCGTCCGGCCCCGTGCTGTGGAAGTCGTCCAGCAGCACGCGTACGCGCACGCCGCGCTTGGCCGCCTGCACGACGGCGCGCAGCAGTCGCCCGGTACTTTGGTCTGCATGGATGGCGTAGTACTGCAGATCCAGCGTTTTCTGTGCGTTTTCCACCAGCGCCATGCGGCTGCTGAGGGCATGCTTGGGGCCGGAGAGCAAGGCAAAAGCCGAGGCATCTGGCTTTGCCTTGGCCGGGCGAGCCTGAGAGATGAACAGGCCCAGCTCTGTGCTTTGGGGCTGGCTCAGTGCGGTGCTGACGGGGCGCTCCACATCCTTGGGCAGCGATGCCGCGCAACCTGTGAGCAGCATCGCGGCAATGACGCCGGCAAGCAGCGCCAGATGCTTTTGCGGCCCTGATGGTTGCAGCCGTGACGATGTGGAGATAGAAGCCGTCATTGCTGCTTTGTAACCCATGATGACCGGGTTCACATGTCGGACACAGACTGCGCTAGAACTGCTCTCGTCCCTGGACTCTGGCAACAATGCGCAGGTCCGGTCCCAGGCGGGCGACATCATGGAACACCAGTGGCAGACCTTGGTCCAGGCTGTCGAGCGGGCCGAAGTTGGCAATACCCATGGCGCCCGTGCCAAGCAGTTTCGGGGCTTGATAGAAGAGAAGCTCATCGACCAGGCCTTCGCGAATCAGGGAGCCGTTGAGCTTGAAGCCAGCTTCCACATGCAGCTCATTCGTGCCGCGCTGGGCCAGATCCCGCAGCATGGCCGCGAGATCCACCTTGCCTGCAGCATTGGGCATAGCAATAACCGTAGCACCTAGCGCTTGCAGTGCTTCAATTTTGGATTGCTTTGTGCTGCAGGTATAGATGAGGCAACCGCTAGGTGCTTTCAAAACATGAGCATCCAGCGGGATGTCCAGCTTGCTGTCCACCACGGCAATGCGTGGCTGGCGTGGCGTGTCTACATCACGCACATTCATGCGCGGATTGTCTTCAAGCACCGTGCCTATGCCGGTCAGAATCGTGCAGGCACGGGCACGCCAGGCATGTCCCTCGGCCCGGGCGGCCGCCGAGGTAATCCACTGGCTTTGGCCGTTGTGCAAGGCCGTGACGCCGTCCAGCGAGCTGGCAGCCTTCATGCGCACCCAGGGTGTGCCGCGAATCATGCGGCTGAAAAAGCCGATATTGAGCTCGCGTGATTCGGCTCCGCCGGGGCCTATCTCCACCTCAACACCCGCAGCGCGCAGCCGCTCGAAACCCTGGCCGGCCACTTGCGGATTGGGATCCGTCAGCGCACCCACCACCTTGCCGATGCCGGCTGCGATCAAGGCGTCGCAGCAGGGGCCGGTGCGGCCATGGTGCGAGCAGGGCTCCAGCGTCACATAGGCCGTGGCTCCGCGCACATCGTTGCCTTTGGAAGCCGCGTCGCGCAAAGCCATCACTTCGGCATGCGGGCCGCCGGCCTGCTGGGTAAAGCCCTGGCCGATGATGCGGTCCGAGGCATCGGCGATCACGCAGCCAACGCGCGGGTTGGGTGAAGAAAGAAAAAGCGCCTGAGCAGCCTGCTCAAGCGCTTTGTTCATGAAGTGGGCAGAGGGTGTCATGCCCAGGATGGTAATGCAGAGGCGTCTGGCTTACTTGCCCCAGCAATCTGTGTCGTAGCCGGTTTGACCAGATGTCTTTCCATTTGCCCCACGCAGTCCTGTATTGCTGATCGTGTAGGTCCCGCATTTATCGCTGGCTTGTGGGCCGGGTGATTTGGGTGCTGCACTCAAAATAAATGCCAGTTGAGTGTCCTTGTTGCCATCTTTATTGAGGCTGATGGTGTAACGCTTGTTTGTGTCACTGGCCCAAGTCAGCGTATCTGGTATAGCACTTGGGTAGACGCCTGTTGCCGTTGCTGCACGCTCCATCCATTGCTGCGCTTGCAACAGCCCTGCCCGAGCATCAGCTCTATGGCCGCGGCGCACATATTCCGTATAACTCGGGTAGGCGATGGCGCTGAGAATGCCAATGACGGCAACCACGATCATCAGTTCAATCAAAGTAAAGCCCTGTTGATCGGTGCGAATTCGATAAGTCATGGCTTCCCTTCTTATTTGATTTGGCGCCAGCTAGGGCGTGTGGATTGTTCGGGCATGCGTGCCAATGTGTCGCGCGGTCCACCGCCGCCAGTGAGGTCGGTAATACGATCGCGCTTTGTAATCAGCAGTGGTGTACCGGTCTTGACTGCTACCCGTGCAATGTTCATGTCCGAACTGTTGTAGAAGCCGTCGTTATTGGTGTCCACGAGTTGAATGGTGGGGCGCTTGCCATCCATGATGTTGATAAGTGTGCGCCATTGAGCTCCGGCACTGGTGTCCACTTTGACGGGTACACAACTCTCGTTGATGTTGTCGCTCTCGGCATTCTTGGTGCCAGAGGGCGACTCACTATAAACGGCCAAAATATTGCTGCCATCAAAGAACTGCATGGGTTTGAGCAGGCGCTCACCAGCGGCTGGTAGGTCTAGATACCAGCCCTTATAGCTTTTCCAGGTTGCAGCGGTCAGCTCCTGATTGGCCGTTACGGTTGCGTCATCATTGGTAGCCCCGGTGGGCACAGTAATGCTTTGCTGTGCAAGCAGCTTCCCTGTGCTGTTCATGGTGCCAACAGGCGCAGGTGTTGGGATGCATGCTGGGTTTGTAGTGCAGTCGCCTGAGCCTGGGTGAACCTCCAAGGCGGTTTTATCCGTATTCATTCGATAGCGTGTGTTGTCCAGGACTGAATACAGTGTTTGGACGTTTTGCGCGATGTCGGTGCGGCGGTCATTTGCCGTGAGGTTCCGGCCTGTACCGAATGCAACCATCATGCCACCCAAGGGCACACTTTTAGCATCAGTGCCTGTGCCTATGGTCATACTTCGGTCATTGGCTCGCACAATTGGCGGAGCCGTAATTGGTTGCACTTGGTCGCGAGTGGTGCTTGTCAGTGTGGCAGGGCCGCGTGCGGTGAACAGAGGCTTGTCATAGCCATAGGCTACGGCCCAGTTGCTGTCGACGGTGCTGGTCAGATCAAATTTCCAGAGATTGCCCAAATTGTCCCCAGCATAGACGACGTCGGTCTTGCCATTGCCATCAAGGTCCACCAATGCGGGCGATGCCAATCCGTTGTCGCTGGCATTGCCTGTGCCGGTCGTGGCAGTGGTGGCTTGAATGCGTTTAAGAGTCCTGTCGCCGTCCAGATATTGCACCAGCAGCACGGGACGTTGATTGGTGCTGTTATAGCCATTGCCCATTAGCACTGCCCAGCGCCCATTGTTCAGGCGCGTGATTTGCGTTGCTTCTTGCAGGCTGGCGGGGTTGCGTCCAGGCCGGGCGGTGATATTGCCGATATCGGCATCTTCAGTCACTGTAGCGGCGCAATCTTGCTGTGCGGTTCCGGTTAGCGCGCTACAGGTGGGGGCTGCCTCGCTATTGCTGCGGGTGCGATCTTTTATGACTGCTGCTGCGGTGAAACTGCTTGGATTGGTTACGTCCAACAGAAAATAGCCTTTGCCTCCCGCTCCCAGTGAGCCGACGAGCATTGTCTTCCAGTTATCACCATCCTTGATGTCTCCGGTCATTGGTGAACCATCGACGTAATACTGATGTAGATAGTCCTTATCTGTCAGCTTCTTGAGTCCGCCTACGACGCCACGGGGTACATAGGCCAGCAATTCACTGCCATTGGTGGCTGAGAAGCCGTGCAGCATACCGTCGTTGCCACCAACATACAGAACAGGCTTGCGGTCTTTCTGCGCAGTCACAAAGGCCGAATAGCCCATGGAATAGTTGCTTATCGGGCCACCGGTGTACCAGATTTCAGAGTTCACAATGTCTCCCTGCCGACTCGCGCGTACGCGCAGGGGTTTGGCATCCGTGGTGCCTTCGAGTGAGCGGTCGCCTCGGATGTAGTTGACGATGTTTTGTCCCAGGACTCTATCGGCATCCGTCAGAGCACCTGCGGCAGTGCTGCCGATCAGCGTCTTGATTTGGGTCGTGCTGTAGCCTATCGGGCTAGCTGTTGTGGTCCATTTGAAAGGAATGCCTGCATTGCTTTCGTCGCTCCAGCTTAGTACCAGTCGACCATCGGGTTGGCCATTCGTTGGCTGCAGAGCATCTAACCTCTCTGCCGTGCTTTTGCCGTCCCAGCCGGAAACCACATCGGGAAAGCGGATGCAGGTCTTTTCTGGATCGTCTTTAGTGGGGCAGGCGTATGTTTCTGGCTCAAGTGCGCGAGTGGCGGTGATATAGCCGCTCCAGCCATCCTTGGGGCTATAGGCTGAGGCATAGATACCGGCATTATTCTGTGAAACGTTGTAGCCGCTGGTGCTGCCACCGCCAGCAATTTTGTCGGGAAGGGGGGCGCTTTCGTCGTTGATCTTGCCAATGATTTCGCGAAATGCTTTGGCTAGGTCTTCTGCTTCTGTCACTGCATAGAAGCGACCCCGTCCATTAATGGCTGCATGCCATAAGTCTAGTGCACGGTCCGAATTTGAGTCGGACTTGTGATGTTCGCTGGAGAGTAGGTCTGGCCAAGTCACCCAACCAGTGATTAAGTCAATGAATCCATCTGTATATCCAAATGGAACTTTGTTGCTGGGGGCAATGATATCGGGGCTCAGGTTCCAGGAGACTGCTTGTTCGCTGAAACCAATTGTGTAAGTGACCATATGAGGCCACGTAGCAGGGTTGTACGCAGGATTCCAATATTTGTTTAAATTGACAGACCTTGTCTCTTGCCGTGTCCCAACTTGAATTTGTTCGGTGCCTGTTTGTTTGGTTTCATATTTTGTACATTGATTCCACCAGTTCCATTGAGTGCAAACTTGTCCATATACAGGGCGCGTTTCGAAAACACCTACATTCTTTGTGGCTGAAAAATTTTGAGTGGTGCTCGCTTCTGTATAAATTTGCGAGGGCTTGAGTTTGTCAGAGTCTTTAAGTTTTGTAGGGTCTTGGAGTGGGCTCATCCAGCTTTTAAAAGCCCAGTCAGCGGCCATGTTGGAGTATGCGTCATAATAGATTTTTGTCTGATCTGATGAAGCATCATATGCTTGGCGACCATTGAGTGCAGGCCAATTTTGGCCATCTTGGTCTCCTCCTGTGGCGGTTCCGTTCCAAACACCATCAGTCATCATGATATGGTAATTTCGACGGCATCCTAAATACTCAGTGCTTTTACTTCCTGTTCCGCCGGGGTCACTGGACCAAGGACTATTTCTGCCCAAAGGTCTTCGCATATAGGAATCGGCTTGACTGAACATCCTGTGTGAAGGTGTTCCATTATTAGCTTTCAAACCACTTACGAAGCTAAGGAAGTTATCTCTGTGTTGGGTGCTATTGTTTATTTTTGCATCAATGGGACGCATCGAATTAGTGTTCATTGAGGTTGAATCAACACTGCTCGCGGTGCTGTTTTTTGACCCGCCATTATCATGCATTGCTTGCCAAGCAATGCGTATTTTATTATCTGGAATGAGTTCTTTGTCGTTAAATACTGCTTTTAGAGCATATTTGAGGACATTGATGCGCTTTGCATTGCTTTTCCATTTGCCGTCGCTGTCGGGTTCTGTATATCCAGGGCCAATGGTGCTTGGGCCGTCTTGCGTGGTTTTTACGCCCCAGTCCATACTTCCAGAGTCGTCAATTGAGATAATTACATTGGGTGCGACGAAAGCGGACTTTGATGTGGGAAGAGGGGGTTCTTGTACTAAATTTATTGACCAGGTTGCCGTGGGTGTGAGTATTGCTCCGATGGCAATGGCAAGTAGTCTCTTCTGAAATGGAAAAACTGTAATTTGGGACATGGTTGCTTCCATTTTGTTGAATATGAAATAGAAGAAAAATTATCGATATTATTGTTGAAGAAGAGCCGTTAAAATCTCTGGTTGGTAGTTGTGCTCAGTCCTTCATGCGCTGGCGAGCGTAAGTTTCCTGCAATACAACAGTAGTTCCATCTTTTCGTCCTTTTGCCAAGGCTGTAATTCTGTAAATTACATATACATCAAGATTAAGAGGCAGTTGGCTGGTGCTTGAATCTGTAATTAAATTCGCAGTTTTGGCGGCATCGCTGTAGCGCATGACCTCAATCCAATACCAACCACCTTTACCATCGGCGGTTTCCGCGAGAATCGGGTTTAACTGGCCGTTGTCTGTCTTATGAGCGGCGCCTGTAAACTGGCCATAACGTGCCCCAACGGGTGTCATTGCCGAAAGAGGTACTTCGCCAAGACTTGCATCTGCTGCTGGTGATATGGCAGTTTCTGATGTCGCGAAATTCCAGAAATCCTGTCGGCCCACACGTCTTGCGCAAAGGGCATCTTTGCATCTCGTTGCTTCAGCTTCCAGTTTTGTAATCAATGGGTTTATTTCTTGAGAATCCCCCGGGAACTGCAAGGCGGAACTGTACGCGCGACATGGTGGTGCACTGCATGCTGTACCACTGGAGGTTTCTCCGCGAATATCCAGTTCAGCATCCTGTAGTAGGGCTTGAGCTGCTTCAAAGGCTCGTTGGTAATCCGCATCATTGCCAACAATCATTTCGCCAAATAAAGAGGTGCGTGATGCCCACAGTGCCAAGAGCATTGAGAGCATGACAAAAATAATCACCAAAAATAATGCGATTCCTTGCTGTTTATTTTTTCTTGTGAATTGAATTTTTGGTTGCACGTGGGTTGGTTGCAATGGGGTGTTGTGAGATTGCATAAATCAGAGCAAGCCTTGGCTACGTAGCTGAAAGGTATTGCGAAAAAGCAAGTGGATGCGACTCTTGCGAGCGCCGGTGAGCTCGGTGAGGTCTTTGCTTTGGCCATCGCACTGCGTGTAACTTCTCGTTGCTTTGGGGAGGTCTTTGAGGTCTATAAGTTCATTACCATAAAGAACAAAGCAAATCTCTACACCTTGAACTTGACGCCACTTTGGATCAGTATTTTCTGTGGGCATGTCTGCTGCTTTCACGCGCTGAATGCTGGAGCCAGTACCTGAGGCAACAGTTTGAACAAGGTAAGCGACTTGAAACTCAGCAACATTCTGGGCAATTGGTTGTGCATTGCTACTATTGCCTGCGCAGCGAAGGCTGTCCTCGGAAAATGTGAAAATGCTTTCTACACGTTCATCTGTGCTTTCATTTCCTGGTGCTCCCAAGCAATTTCGAGCCTGAAAATCTGTGTTGCTTCCGGATTTGCTGGAGAAAAAAACATTATCTTGATAGCGTCTGAATCCGGTAGTTAACGTGTCAGCTCCTCCGATTAGAGTGTTTGATTGATCGAAGCTATTTCCTTTGTTGTCTTTAGATTTTGCTTTGATTTCAAAAACTACGGCGCTGAGTGCATCATTTGCTGAGGCTGCAGCGGAGCTTGGGTTGGGGTTCAAATATAGAGAACCGGCTTGACGCAGTTGTGAGGCTAATATGCGAATAATATGAGCGCCTTGCTGCTGAATTCCACTTACATCGCTGACAGTGCCTGAAACACCGCGTGATACCATTAGCGCGCCGGCTGCAACTGCTACCACTAGTAATCCAATAACTAGACCCACTAGCATTTCTAGTAGAGTTACACCTCTTTGTTGAATTGGGGCGTGGCGTCTATATTTACTCGAATAGTGGAGTGGTTTCGGGCGCAGTTTGATGTGTTTCGCTATTTTCATGAGCAATAGACGGTGGGGTTGGAGCTATCGCCATATGGTGCGCAGCGTGCAGAGACAGAGATATATTGCAGATGGCATATGAAATTTTCAGGACAGGCGTTATCATCGCCGCCTGCATTTTCAAACTTCCCATCGGAGCTTTTTATTTTGCTGGCATCAATGATGTCGGCCTTGGCGCCATCCTGTTCATTTTCACGCCAGGCAATAATAACGCCCAGTTGGCGACGATTGCCATCAGATGCACTTTCTCCTGGGGCTAGAAAAATCTGAGCTTGCCCTAGTGGAAGTGTTTGCTGGAGCGTTGTTTTCCAGATCTTTAAGTCAAAACTGGCTTGTTTGCTGGGGGTGCATGCTGTTGTTGAGCAGTCAGCGCTGGCGTAGTCGGCAGCTTTTTTCGTAAAGGTGGATGTGTAATCTCCAATGCTTAGGAGGGCATTGGGGTTGACCTTCATCCGTTCGCTTAGATCTTCAATTAGCCGAATGGCCTGGGTGCGGCGCATGCTGGTCTGCGTGTCTGTCAGTGTGCGCATCTGGACGCCCAGAATGCCGAGAATGCCAAGTGCAGCAACAACAATGGCAATCAATGACTCAAGCAGAGTAATTCCAAGCTGTTTTTTTGCGCGGATGGTATGGGTTAGACGCATGGGATATCTTTTTGATCAATGATGCGAATGCGACCGCCCGCAGCAAGGCATATGCCCTTGGCTGCAGGAGACGTAATTCCAGTTTTTTTTGGGGAGATATAAAAGCTGAAAAGGTTGGCGCCATTGGCTTGACCCCAGCGGTTCAGGCTAATAGTGGCGCCGGATGGATTTTTGGTGACCAGAATGTTTTTGGGTGTGTCGAAGCGCTGAATTTCCTCGCCCGCATTCCAGCGTTTGTTGGCATTGGCATCAACAAAGACAACCCAGCCGCAATCCCAGTCTTGAGTGGTTCCATCCGTTACACATCCGGCGGTGGTTTTCGGAAGCTTTTCCAGATAGACCTTGCCACCACGTTTGATGGCTTCGGATCTGGCAAGCATCAAGCTGGATTTCATTGCCTCAGTCACTTGATATACGCGCCATTGATCAAATAAGGGGTTGAAGCTGGGTGCCGCAATTGCAGTCAAGGCGGCCAGCACTGCCATGGTCATCAGCATCTCAATGGCCGTGAGTCCACGAGATGAAGATTGCCTTTGGCAACTGCAGCTGGTAGAGCAAGACACGCGGACTCCTTATTAAGAATCACGAGCTATGTAGCCGACCTGCATTGCTGTTCCTCTATGGGCTTTCTCAGATGCAGGCGACGGTGCTTGAATTCATACGCTTGATGCGTCCGCTGCCACTCACGCAAAGCGAGCTTGCACTGGCTTCTGCGTTGCTGCTGTTCGCTGGCGTCAGGCGGAAGGCGAAAAAAGATACGCTGTTGCTTGTAAGTTGACCCCAGCGATCGACCTGAACGGGCTTGGTCAGACTTCCGCTGTCCTGCCCGGTGCTGCTATTAATGCTTGTGAGCTTGACTTTAACGCGGCGAGGAGGAGGCGTTTGCTGAAGAATTTCTTCACCATTGTCTTTGACGCCGTCGCTGTTTTTGTCGGCAAATACGAGCCATCCGCAATTCCACGCATCCGTGTCAGTGTCGGAAATCGTGCATCCGTCGGTGCTGGTGTTCCGGAGAATGGCAACTCCTCCCCCGCGCTTGATCGCCTCTGACCGCGCAAAGTACAGCGTGGACTGCAACTCCTCGGATGCCTGGCGCACTCGCCAGCGTTCAATCATTGGATTGAAGCTGGGCGCGGCGATGCCGGCCAAAACGGCCAGAACGGCAACCGTGACCATGAGTTCAATGGCTGTGAAGCCTCTGGAAAAATGGCGACGAATGAGGTGCAGGTTGAGCATGCCGGCATATTACGTTTCGTTGCATGCCAAATGCTTTGTGACTGGATGAGTGGTCTTGATGGGGAGATCGGTGGTTGTTCTCAGCGGCGGCGGCCGGAAGCCGGGTAGGCATACCCCGCGCATGCCCCGGAGTTGGGTCTTCCCTGGCATTCCCGATAGAGCCGTCTATCGCGTTCGGCAGTTGTTTCTTCCGAACTGCTCCGGGTGTTCTGGATCTTGACCTTGCCGTTTTGCTTCTTGGCTGCTTTGTGGTTGCGCTGGCCTGCGTTGGCTGCGAGTGCTGGCTGATCTGCGAGAGCGAAGACCATCAGGGCCGCAGTGCAGAGGCTGGCAAACGAATAGCGTCTAGAAAAGCTGGTCATTGCAGATCCCCGGCTGGAGGTGATGGGCGCATTGTCCGAGTCTCGCTTAGGAGCGGGCAAGCGGGTTTGCCTGCCTTGGTCTGGTGCCTAGTCGTGCTACTGCATAGGGAATAAATCGCCTCTTGATATAATCGCCAAGTTTTGCATGGTGCAAGACGCACGCTGAGGCCTTTCCAGCCTTGGCGCAAGTAACCAAGGTGCTCCTCGTCGAGTGCCAAATCCTAAGGAAAACAAAATGATCGCTGCCGATAAGAAGGCTGAAGTTGTCAAGGCCAATGCTCGTTCCGAAAACGACACTGGTAGCCCCGAAGTGCAAGTGGCTCTGCTGACAGCTCGCATCAACGAACTGACTCCCCACTTCAAGGCTAACGCCAAGGACCACCACGGTCGTCGCGGTCTGCTGCGCATGGTGAGCCGTCGCCGCAAGCTGCTGGACTACCTGAAGTCCAAGGACGCTGACCGCTACACAGCACTGATCGCCAAGCTGGGCCTGCGCAAGTAAGCACGGTGAAAGATCGAAACGCCTGAGTTAGATTGCCTAGCTCAGGCGTTTTTTACTTCGGAGTTCGCAAAACAGAGCGAAGCTGTGTCATTCCAATGCTGCACTATTGATAGCGCTCAGCGCAGCACTGGAATGGCATCGTGTTCTGTTTGCACTCCAAATCAAGACTGGATGAGCGTATCCAGCTATTCATAAGGGAGTCAATATGACCATGTTCAATAAAGTTACCAAGACCTTCCAGTGGGGCCAGCATACGGTCACCATGGAAACCGGCGAAATCGCCCGTCAGGCCTCCGGCGCCGTGCTGGTCAACATCGACGACACCGTGGTGCTGGCCACTGTCGTGGGCTCCAAGATCGCCAAGGCCGGCCAGGACTTCTTCCCCCTGACCGTTGATTACATCGAGAAGACTTATGCCGCCGGCAAGATCCCCGGCAGCTTCTTCAAGCGCGAAGCCAAGCCTTCCGAGCTGGAGACTCTGACCTCGCGTCTGATCGACCGTCCCATCCGTCCCCTGTTCCCTGAAGGCTTCTACAACGACGTGCATGTGGTCATCCACACCATTTCGCTGAATCCCGAAGTCGACGCCGACATCGCTGCCATGATCGCCACTTCGGCGGCCCTGGCTGTGTCCGGCATTCCCTTCAGCGGCCCCATCGGTGCTGCTCGCGTGGGCTACATCAACGGCGAATATGTGCTGAACCCCGGTCAGACCCAGCGCAAGGATTCTCAGATGGATCTGGTCGTTGCCGGCACCGAATCCGCCGTGCTGATGGTGGAATCCGAAGCCCTGCAACTGCCTGAAGAAGTGATGCTGGGTGCCGTGGTGTTCGGTCACGAGCAAGGCAAGATCGCCATTGACGCCATCCATGATCTGGTGCGCGAAGGCGGCAAGCCCGCATGGGACTGGACTGCTCCCGCCAAGGACGAAGCGCTGATCGCCAAGGTGGCCGAGCTGGGCGAAGCCAAGCTGCGCGCCGCTTACCAGGAACGCAACAAGCAGGTGCGTACCCTGGCTTGCCGCACTGCATACGCTGATGTCAAGGCCGCCTTGACCGAGCAAGGCGTGGCATTCGACGGCGTCAAGGTCGAAGGCATGCTGTTCGATATCGAAGCCGGCATCGTGCGTTCGCAGATCCTGGCGGGCGAGCCCCGTATCGACGGCCGCGACACCCGTACCGTGCGCCCCATCGAAATCCGCTCCTCCGTGCTGCCCCGCACTCACGGCTCCGCGCTGTTCACGCGTGGTGAAACCCAGGCCCTGGTGATCTCCACGCTGGGTACCGAGCGTGACGCTCAGAAGATCGACGCGCTGGCTGGCGAGTTTGAAGACCGCTTCCTGTTCCACTACAACATGCCTCCCTTTGCCACCGGCGAAGTGGGCCGCATGGGCTCGACCAAGCGCCGTGAAATCGGCCACGGCCGTCTGGCCAAGCGCGCTTTGGCCGCTTGCCTGCCGACCAAGGAAGAGTTCCCCTACACCATCCGCGTGGTGTCGGAAATCACCGAGTCCAACGGCTCCTCGTCCATGGCTTCGGTCTGCGGCGGCTGCCTGTCCATGATGGACGCCGGCGTGCCCATGAAGGCGCATGTGGCAGGTATCGCCATGGGTCTGATCAAGGAAGACAACAAGTTCGCCGTGCTGACCGACATTCTGGGTGACGAAGATCACCTGGGTGACATGGACTTCAAGGTGGCCGGTACCACCAACGGCATCACCGCCCTGCAGATGGACATCAAGATCCAGGGCATCACCAAGGAAATCATGCAAGTTGCCCTGGCTCAGGCCAAGGAAGCGCGCATGCACATCCTGGGCAAGATGCAGGAAGCCATGGGCGAAGCCAAGACCGAAGTCTCCAGCTTCGCGCCCAAGCTCTACACCATGAAGATCAACCCCGAGAAGATCCGTGACGTGATCGGCAAGGGCGGCGCCACCATCCGTGCGCTGACCGAAGAGACCGGCACCCAGATCAACATCGAGGAAGACGGCACCATCACCATTGCCGCCACCGACGGCGCCAAGGCTGAAGCTGCCAAGCTGCGCATCGAGCAGATCACGGCCGAAGTCGAGATCGGCAAGGTCTACGAAGGCCCCATCGTCAAGATCCTGGAATTCGGTGCCCTGGTCAACCTGCTGCCCGGCAAGGACGGTCTGCTGCATATCAGCCAGATCGCTCACGAGCGCGTGGAAAAGGTCACCGACTACCTGCAAGAAGGTCAAGTGGTCAAGGTCAAGGTTCTGGAAACCGACGACAAGGGTCGCGTCAAGCTGTCCATGAAGGCGCTGACCGAGCGTCCCGCCGGCATGCCCGAGCGCGAGCCCCGCGAGCCGCGCGAACCCCGTGGCGATCGCGAGTACCGCGAACGTGCTCCTCGTCAGAATCGCGAACCCCGCGAGAACCGCGAGCCACGTGAAAACCGCGCAGCCGCTGACGAGCAACAGCAACAGCAACAGCAGCAGTAAAGGCTGAGCAGGAGTCCGCCGCGAGGTGGTCTCCTGTTTTGTCGTTTGCTGGCTGATCCTGATTTGTAGCTGCTGGCGCTTTCTGCATAAGCGTTTGAGCCTGATTTCTTTGATAGAGCAAAGCCTGACTATGGAAGCCAACACAATGCGAGCGGTGGAAATCACCAGCTATGGTGCGCCAGACGTGCTGCGCATGGGTGTACGTCCCATGCCGGTGGCAGCTGAGGGGGAGGTGCTGATTCGCGTGGCCGCGAGCGGCATCAATCGCCCCGATGTGCTGCAGCGCAAAGGTCATTACGCGCCGCCTGCCGGGGCCTCCGATCTTCCGGGGCTGGAGGTGGCGGGTGTGATCGTGGCGGGCGACGAGGCGGCCATGGCCAAGGCGGGCTTCACACTCGGCGACCGCGTCTGCGCGCTGGTGGCCGGTGGCGGTTATGCGAGTTTCTGTGCTGCGCCCGTGGACCAGTGCCTGCCGGTGCCGGCGGGCTTCAGCGACGTGCAGGCGGCTGCCTTGCCCGAGACCTTTTTCACGGTCTGGAGCAATGTGTTTGACCGGGGGGCTCTGCAGCCCGGTGAAACCTTGCTGGTGCAGGGCGGCAGCAGCGGCATTGGTGTGACGGCGATTCAGCTGGCCAAGGCCTGGGGCGCGACGGTCATTGTCACGGCGGGCAGTGATGCCAAGTGCGATGACTGCCTCAAGCTCGGTGCCGACCACGCCATCAACTACAAGACACAGGACTTTGCGGCAGAAGTGCAGCGCATCACGGCAGGCGAGGGCGTCAACGTCATTCTCGACATGGTCGCCGGCAGCTATGTGGCGCGCGAAGTCCAATGCCTGGCTCCCGATGGTCGCCTGGTCATCATCGCGGTGCAGGGCGGCGTCAAGGCCGAGTTCGATGCCGGCCTGGTGCTGCGCAAGCGACTGACTGTGACCGGCTCCACGTTGCGCCCGCGCTCCGTGGCCTTCAAGGCGGCGATCGCCGAGGCGCTCAAGCGCAATGTCTGGCCCCTGCTGGAGTCCGGCAAGGTGCGCCCAGCCATCTATCGTGAATTCGATGCTGCTGATGCGGCGCAGGCTCATGCGCTGATGGAATCCAGCCAGCACACCGGAAAAATCGTTTTGACTTGGGAAACATGAAGCAAAAACTCATTGTTGGCAACTGGAAGATGAACGGCAGCCTGGCTGCCAATGCTGCTTTGCTGCAGGCCATCAAGCAGGGCTTGCCTGCTGACAACAAGGCGGGCGTGGCCGTGGCTGCTCCTGCGCCCTATCTGGCTCAAGTCCAGGCGGAACTTGCGGGTACTTCCATTGGGGTGGGCGCACAGGATGTGTCCCAGCACGAGCAGGGTGCATTCACGGGCGAGGCTTCGGCTGCCATGCTCAAGGAGTTCGGCGTGCGCTATGCGCTGGTCGGTCACTCCGAGCGTCGTCAATATCATGGCGAGACTGATGCCGTGGTTGCCGCCAAGGCCCAGGCTGCGCTGGCCAAGGGCATCACGCCCATCGTCTGCGTGGGCGAGACCCTGGCGGAGCGTGAAGCGGGTCAGACCGAGGCCGTGGTCAAGCGTCAACTGGCAGCCGTGATTCATCAGGTCGGCCACTGCGTGAGCGAGCTGGTTGTGGCCTATGAGCCTGTCTGGGCCATAGGCACCGGCAAGACTGCCACTCCCGAGCAGGCCCAACAGGTGCATGCCGTGCTGCGGGCGCAGCTGGCGGCGGCCAGCGACAAGGCTGATCGCGTGCCCCTGCTTTACGGCGGCAGCATGAATGCAGGCAATGCGGCGCAGTTGCTGGCTCAGGCCGATATTGACGGTGGCCTGATCGGTGGTGCGGCTCTCAAGGCCCCGGATTTCCTCACCATTATTGCGGCAGCGCAATAATTCGTCTGCGCCGCACTCCGGTGTGGTGCGCAATGATTCAGACTTTTAGGTTTTGATATGAACGTCTTTTCCAGCGTCATTCTCGCGGTCCAGATGCTGGCCGCTCTGGGCATGATCGGCCTCATTCTCATGCAGCACGGCAAGGGTGCCGATATGGGGGCTTCCTTTGGTAGCGGTTCGTCGGGCAGCCTGTTTGGCGCCTCGGGCAGCGCCAACTTCCTGTCGCGCTCCACGGCGGCTCTGGCCACCGTGTTCTTCGTGGCTACATTGGCTCTGGCTTATCTGGGCAACGCTCGCCCAGTGAGCTCGGGTAGTGTGCTGGAAGGCGCTGCTCCTGTTTCGGCTCCTGCGCCTGCTGCCAATGTGCCGCCCGCAACTGCCGGCGATGCAGCCGTGCCTCCTGCTGCTCCGGCGGCTGGTGCTGAGGGCGCAGCCCAGATCCCAACGAAATAATTTGGAGAAAATCCTGAAGAACCCCAAAGAGTGGGGTTTTTCAGGCTAGAATCTAGGGATTGTCTGGGGATCAGAATCTTTGCAACGAAGGTTCCAGGGATTGCCGGACTTTGAGACGAAGCCGTCGTGGTGGAATTGGTAGACACGCTATCTTGAGGGGGTAGTGGCGAAAGCTGTGCGAGTTCGAGTCTCGCCGACGGCACCAACACATAACTAAAAACCTGCCCTGCTGATCAGGCAGTGATCGGTGAGGCATGTTTTCATAACAAGGCCCACTCGATGAACATCGATCAGTACCTTCCCGTTCTTCTGTTCATTCTTATTGGCATGGCTGTGGGTGTTGTACCCCTGGTGCTCGGCTACGTGCTGGGTCCCAACCGCCCTGATGCTGCCAAGAACTCCCCCTACGAATGCGGTTTCGAGGCGTTTGAAGACGCTCGAATGAAGTTTGATGTGCGCTACTACCTGGTCGCCATCCTGTTCATTCTGTTCGACTTGGAAATCGCATTTCTGCTGCCCTGGGCTGTCGCACTCAAAGATGTCGGCGGCGTGGGTTTTGTTGCTGTCCTGATTTTCCTGGCCATTCTGGTCGTGGGCTTTGCCTACGAGTGGAAAAAAGGCGCCCTGGATTGGGAATAAGCAGCTTTTCTGAGGAAACACGATGATCGAAGGCGTGATGAAGGAAGGCTTCGTCACCACCAGTTATGACACGGTGGTGAACTGGGCCAAGACAGGGTCGATCTGGCCCATGACATTTGGCCTGGCCTGCTGTGCGGTGGAGATGATGCACGCAGCAGCTGCTCGCTATGACATCGGTCGCTTCGGCTCCGAAGTGTTCCGTGCCAGCCCCCGCCACTCTGACCTGATGATTGTTGCCGGTACGCTGTGCAACAAGATGGCTCCCGCGATGCGCAAGGTGTACGACCAGATGTCCGAGCCGCGCTGGGTAATTTCCATGGGCTCCTGCGCCAATGGTGGCGGTTACTACCACTACAGCTACTCGGTGGTGCGTGGTTGCGACCGCATTGTTCCCGTCGACGTCTATGTGCCTGGTTGCCCCCCGACAGCGGAAGCGCTGATCTACGGCATCATCCAGCTGCAGCAGAAGATTCGTCGTACCCACACCATCGCTCGCGTTTAAAGGGCTGAGATGACTGCAATTGCAATTCACCCCGAGAAGCTTCGGGATGTGGTTACTGCTGCCTTGGGTGACAGGGTGCGCTCCGTCACTCTGGCCTATGGCGAAGTGACGGTGGAAGTATCCGCTGACAAGTATCTGGACGTGATGCAGATTCTGCGCAATGCCCCGGACTGCCAGTTCGAGATGCTGCTGGATCTGTGCGGCGTGGACTATTCCACTTATGCGGAAGTCGGCAAGGACGGTCCGCGTTTTGCCGTTGTATCCCACCTGATGTCCCTGACGCTGAACCAGCGCCTGCGTGTGCGTGTGTACTGCGCCGACGACGACTTCCCCGTGGTGGCCTCGATCAACCCCATCTGGAACTCGGCCAACTGGTTCGAGCGCGAAGCCTTCGATCTGTTCGGCATCGTGTTCGAAGGTCACGAAGACCTGCGTCGTATCCTGACTGACTATGGCTTCATCGGCCATCCATTCCGCAAGGATTTCCCCCTGTCCGGTCACGTGGAAATGCGCTACGACGCCGAACAGCAACGTGTGGTGTACCAGCCCGTCACGATCGAGCCTCGCGAAATCACGCCGCGCATCATTCGTGAAGAAAACTACGGCGGAGGCCTGCACTAAAGGCGCACGTCGCCTTTTGACGGAAGACCATGGCTGAAATCAAGAACTATTCCCTGAACTTTGGTCCGCAGCACCCGGCAGCGCACGGTGTGCTGCGTCTGGTGTTGGAGCTCGATGGCGAGGTGGTGCAGCGCGCCGACCCGCACATCGGTTTACTGCACCGCGCGACCGAAAAGCTGGCCGAAAGCAAGACCTATATCCAGTCGCTGCCCTATATGGACCGTCTGGATTACTGCTCGATGATGAGCAACGAGCACGCTTACTGCCTGGCCATTGAAAAACTGATGGGCATCGAAGTGCCCATCCGTGCCCAGTACATCCGTGTGATGTTCTCGGAAATCACCCGCATCATGAATCACCTGATGTGGCTGGGCTCCTCGGGCAACGATGCCGGCAGCTCGACCATCCTGATCTACAGCTTCCGCGAGCGCGAAGCGCTGATGGACATGTACGAAGCAGTGTCGGGTGCGCGTATGCACGCGGCTTACTTCCGTCCCGGTGGCGTGTATCGCGACCTGCCGGACAGCATGCCCCAGTACAAGGCCAGCAAGGTGCGCAATGTGCGCTCCATGGAGGCTATGAACGAAGACCGCAAGGGCTCGCTGCTGGACTTCATCGATGCTTTCACGCAGCGCTTCCCCAAGTGTGCGGACGAGTACGAAACCCTGCTCACCGACAACCGCATCTGGAAGCAGCGTAACGTCGGCATCGGTGTGGTGTCTGCTGAGCGCGCCATCAATCTGGGTCTGACCGGTCCCATGCTGCGTGCCTCGGGCCTGCCCTGGGATATGCGCAAGACCCAGCCCTACGAGGTCTACGACAAGCTGGACTTCGATATTCCGGTGGGTGCCACGGGCGACTGCTACGACCGCTATCTGGTTCGCATGGCCGAAATGCGCGAGTCCAACAAGATCATCAAGCAATGCGTGGACTGGCTGCGTGTGAATCCCGGCCCGGTGATCACGGACAATCACAAGGTTGCGCCCGCAAGCCGTGAAGCCATGAAGTCCAACATGGAAGAGCTGATTCACCACTTCAAGCTCTTTACCGAAGGCTTCAAGGTTCCCGAAGGCGAGGCTTACGCTTCCGTCGAGCACCCCAAGGGTGAGTTCGGCATTTATTTGATCAGCGATGGTGCCAACAAGCCCTATCGACTGAAGATTCGTCCACCAGGATTTGCGCACATGGCTGCTCTCGATGAACTGAGCCGTGGCCATATGCTGGCTGACGCCGTGATGGTGCTCAGTACCCTGGACATCGTGTTTGGAGACGTTGACCGATGATTACCGAAGCGACCAGAGAACGCTTTGCGCGTGAGGTGGCAAAGTATCCGGCTGACCAGAAACAGTCTGCCGTCATGGCTTGCCTGTCTATCGTGCAGCAGGAGCAGGGCTGGGTCAGCCAGGAAAGCGAGGCAGTGATTGCCGAAGTCCTGGGCATGGCCGAGATTGCGGTGCACGAAGTCACCACTTTCTACAATATGTACAACCAGCAACCCGTTGGCAAGTACAAGCTCAATGTCTGCACCAATCTGCCATGCCAGCTGCGTGACGGCTACAAGGCCTTGCACCACCTGGAGCACAAGCTGGGCATCAAGATGGGCGAGACCACCAAGGATGGCCTGTTCACGCTGCAGCAGTCCGAGTGCCTGGGCGCCTGCGCCGACTCGCCCGTGATGCTGGTCAACGACCGTTGCATGTGCAGCTTCATGAGCAATGAAAAGCTCGACGAGCTGGTCGACGGCCTGCGCGCAGCGGAGGGCAAGGCATGAGCACGATTCTGAACAATCCTGCCGCCAATGCCGTGCTGGCCAAGTTCGCATCGACCGGCAATGAAACCTGCTTCCACGACCGTCACATCAACCCCCAGATCTATGCGGATCTGAACGGCAGCAACTGGTCCATCAAGGACTATGAAGCACGCGGCGGCTATCAGGCCTTGCGCAAGCTGCTGGGCAAGGATGGCGGCGAAGGCCTGACACAAGATCAGGTCATCGCGACGCTCAAGGAATCCGGTCTGCGCGGCCGTGGCGGTGCGGGCTTCCCCACGGGTCTGAAGTGGAGCTTCATGCCCCGCCAGTTCCCCGGTCAGAAGCACCTGGTCTGCAACTCGGATGAGGGCGAACCCGGTACCTGCAAGGACCGCGACATCCTGATGTTCAACCCGCACATCGTGATCGAAGGCATGATCATTGCCGCTTTCGCGATGGGTATCAGCATCGGCTACAACTACATCCACGGCGAAATCTTCGAAGTCTATGAGCGCTTCGAGGCGGCCCTGGAAGAAGCCCGTGCGGCCGGCTACTTGGGTGACAACATCCTGGGCAGCAGCTTCAGCTTCCAGCTGCATGCCCACCATGGCTTTGGCGCCTACATCTGCGGCGAAGAAACCGCGCTGCTGGAATCGCTGGAAGGCAAGAAGGGTCAGCCCCGCTTCAAGCCGCCATTCCCCGCCAGCTTCGGTCTCTACGGCAAGCCCACGACCATCAACAACACCGAGACCTTTGCGGCCGTTCCCTGGATCATCCGCAACGGTGGCCAGGCCTATCTGGAATGTGGCAAGCCCAACAACGGCGGCACCAAGATCTTCTCGGTCAGCGGCGACGTGAACCTGCCCGGCAACTACGAAGTTCCCATGGGCACGCCTTTCAGCAAGCTGCTGGAGCTGGCCGGCGGTGTGCGCACCGGACGCAAGCTCAAGGCCGTGATCCCCGGCGGCTCTTCGTCGCCCGTGCTGCCTGCCGACATCATCATGGACTGCACGATGGACTATGACTCCATCTCCAAGGCCGGCTCCATGCTGGGTTCGGGCGCCGTGATCGTGATGGATGATTCGCGCGACATGGTCGAGTGCCTGCTGCGTCTGTCGTACTTCTATTCGCACGAGTCCTGCGGCCAGTGCACGCCCTGCCGTGAAGGCACGGGCTGGCTGTGGCGCGTGGTGAACCGTATTCAGCACGGCGAAGGCCGTCCGGAAGATATCGAGCTGTTGGACTCGGTATCCGTGAACATCATGGGCCGCACGATCTGTGCGCTCGGCGACGCGGCAGCCATGCCGGTTCGCGCCATGATCAAGCACTTCCGCCACGAGTTCGAAGCGAAGATCCAGAACGCTTCCAAACAGGCAGCATGAGCGCCTGATCGCGAGACAAGCATATGGTTGAAATTGAACTGGACGGAAAAAAGGTCGAGGTGACGGAAGGCAGCATGGTCATGCATGCAGCCGAGAAGGCCGGCACCTACATTCCTCACTTCTGCTACCACAAGAAGCTATCCATTGCGGCCAACTGCCGCATGTGCCTTGTGGATGTGGAAAAGGCTCCCAAGCCCATGCCCGCCTGCGCCACGCCAGTGACGCAGGGCATGATCGTGCGCACCAAGAGCGAGAAGGCCATCAAGGCACAACAGTCGGTGATGGAGTTCCTGCTCATCAATCACCCGCTGGACTGCCCCATCTGCGACCAGGGCGGCGAATGCCAGCTCCAGGATCTGGCAGTGGGTTATGGCAGCAGCTCTTCGCGCTACGAAGAAGAAAAGCGCGTGGTGTTCCACAAGAACGTGGGGCCGCTGATTTCCATGGAGGAAATGAGCCGCTGCATTCACTGCACACGTTGCGTGCGCTTTGGCCAGGAAGTGGCCGGCGTCATGGAACTGGGCATGATTCACCGCGGCGAGCATTCCGAGATCACCACCGTTGTGGGCGATAGCGTGGACTCCGAGCTGTCGGGCAATATGATCGACATCTGCCCCGTGGGCGCGTTGACCAGCAAGCCCTTCCGCTACAGCGCCCGTACCTGGGAGCTGTCGCGCCGCAAGTCGGTGGCTCCGCACGACTCCACGGGTTCCAACCTGATCGTTCAGGTCAAGAACCACAAGGTCATGCGCGTTGTGCCCTTCGAGAACGAAGAAGTCAACGAATGCTGGATTGCCGACCGTGACCGCTTCTCCTACGAAGCGCTGAACAGCGACGAACGCCTCACCAAGCCCATGCTCAAGCAGGGCGGTGAGTGGAAGGAAGTCGACTGGCAGACTGCTCTGGAATATGTGGCCAACGGCCTGCAGCAGATCAAGAACAACCATGGCGTCAGCGCCATCGGCGCTCTGGTCAGCCCGCACAGCACGGTGGAAGAGCTGTTCCTGGCTGGCAAGCTGGTGCGCGGCATCGGTAGCGAGAACATCGACTACCGTCTGCGCAATGCCGAGTTTGCTGCCACGCAAGGCGTGCAGTGGCTGGGTCTGCCCATCGCCGCACTGAGCACTCTGCAGTCGGCTCTGATCGTGGGCTCCAACCTGCGCAAGGACCATCCGCTGTTCGCACAGCGCATCCGCCAGGCTGCCAAGAAGGGCTGCAAGGTCTTCGCCATCAACGATCGCGTCTATGACTGGGCCTTGCCCGTCAACGCATCGGTGGTCGCAGCCGGCGACTGGGCTCAGGCCCTGGCCGATGTGGCCGCTGCCGTGGCCGAAGCCAAGGGTGTCTCGGCTCCCGTGGCCGGTCAGGCCCATGACGAAGCCAAGGCGATTGCCGCCGCCCTGCTGGCCGGCGAGCAGAAGGCCGTGCTGCTGGGCAATGCCGCAGCGCACCATGCTCAGGCTTCCGCACTGCTGGCTCTGGCCAACTGGGTTGCCGAGCAGACCGGCGCCGCCGTGGGCTATCTGACCGAAGCCGCCAACACCGTGGGCGCGCAATGGGTCAAGGCCATGCCTGCTGGCAACGGTCTGAATGCGGCTCAGATGATTGATGGTGGCCTGAAGGCTGCCATCCTGCTGAACAACGAGCCCGAGTTCGACAGCGCTGCCGGCAAGGCCGCCATCGCAGGTCTGAACAAGGCCGAGATGGTGGTGACACTGAGCCCCTTCAAGGCCAACCTTGAATTCAGCGATGTGCTGTTGCCCATTGCTCCGTTCACGGAAACCTCGGGCAGCTTCGTCAACGCCGAAGGCCGTCTGCAGAGCTTCCATGCCGTGGTCAAGCCTCTGGCCGACACACGTCCCGCATGGAAGGTGCTGCGCGTGCTGGCCAACCTGATGGGTGTGCCGGGCGTTGACTATGAGACGTCGCAGGACGTGCTGGCTGAGGCCACCGGCGGCGCTGCCCAAGTGCCAGCCAATGTGCTGAGCAACGCGGCCCAGGCCGTGAGCGCAGTGCCCGCCGGCACAGTGACTGCGCCTGCAGTCGCCAGCATTTACCAGCTCGACAGCATCGTGCGCCGCGCTACGTCGCTGCAATTGACGGCTGACGCTCGTCAGGTTCGTGAGGGAGGCGCCGCATGATCGACGCATTGAAAGCCTGGGGCGCGGGCCTGTCCGCCGCTCCTTTCTGGACCGATGTGGCCTGGCCCGTCATCTGGATTCTGCTCGGCATCGTGGCCATCGTGGCTCCCCTGATGGGTGCCGTGGCCTACCTCACGCTGTGGGAACGCAAGCTGCTGGGTTTCATGCAAATCCGTCTGGGCCCCAACCGCGTGGGTCCCTCGGGTCTGCTGCAGCCTCTGGCTGACGGCCTGAAGCTGCTGACCAAGGAACTGATTCAGCCCACGGCAGCTGCCAAGGGCCTGTTCTATGTGGGCCCCGTCATGGCCATCATGCCGGCCCTGGCGGCCTGGGTGGTGATTCCCTTTGCCCCCGATGTGGCCCTGGCCAACGTGAATGCAGGTCTGCTGCTGCTCATGGCCATCACTTCCATCGAAGTCTATGGCGTGATCATTGCGGGCTGGGCTTCCAACTCCAAGTACGCCTTCCTGGGCGCGCTGCGTGCCTCGGCCCAGATGGTGAGCTACGAAATCGCGCTGGGCTTCTGTTTCCTGGTGGTCATCATGGTCACGGGCAGCATGAACCTCTCGGCCATCGTGATGAGCCAGGGTCAAGGTCAGTTCGCATCCATGGGCATGAGCATCCTGTCCTGGAACTGGTTGCCTCTGCTGCCCATCTTCATCGTCTACCTGATCTCGGTCGTTGCCGAAACCAACCGTCACCCGTTTGACGTGGTCGAAGGCGAAGCCGAAATCGTGGCAGGTCACATGGTCGAGTACTCGGGCATGGGCTTTGCGGTCTTCTTCCTGGCCGAATACGCGAGCATGTGGCTGGTTTCCATCCTGGCCGTGATCATGTTCCTGGGCGGCTGGTTGCCTCCGTTCGACTTCCTGGGTTTCATCCCCGGTTGGATCTGGCTGGCGATCAAGACCTTCCTGGTGGTGTCGTGCTTCATCTGGATTCGCGCTACCTTCCCGCGCTTCCGTTATGACCAGATCATGCGTCTGGGTTGGAAGATCTTCATTCCCGTCACCCTGGTGTGGCTGGTGGTTGTGGGTGCTTGGCTGTACTCGCCCTGGAACATCTGGAAATAAGCGGAGTACGTATGTCTGCAGTAGCTGCAACACCTTTCTCCTTCAAGGATTTCCTCAAGAGCTTCATGCTCTGGGAACTGGCCAAGGGCATGGCCCTGACTGGCCGCTACACCTTCCGTCGCAAGATCACGGTGCAGTTCCCTGAGGAAAAAACACCTCAGTCGCCACGCTTCCGTGGTCTGCACGCCCTGCGCCGTTACGAAAACGGCGAAGAGCGCTGCATTGCCTGCAAGCTTTGCGAAGCCGTGTGCCCTGCCATGGCCATCACCATCGAGTCCGATGTGCGTGACGACGGCTCGCGCCGTACCACGCGCTATGACATCGATCTGACCAAGTGCATCTTCTGCGGCTTCTGCGAAGAAAGCTGCCCGGTGGACTCCATCGTGGAGACGCACATCTTCGAATACCACGGCGAAAAGCGCGGTGATCTCTACTTCACCAAGGACATGCTCCTGGCAGTGGGTGACCGTTATGAAGCCGAGATCGCTGCCAACAAGGCAGCAGATGCCAAGTACCGCTGAAGCGGCTCCTTGATCACTTGAAAAGATTCGATCCATGGACGCCAAAACTGGTTTTTTCTATCTGTTCTCGGTCGTGCTGCTGTTTGCAGCCTTCCGGGTTGTCACGGCTCGCAACCCTGTGCACGCCGTGCTCAATCTGATTCTGGCCTTCTCGCAGGCTGCCGCCATCTGGCTGCTGCTCAAGGCTGAATTCCTCGGCATCGCTCTGGTGCTGGTCTATCTGGGCGCTGTGATGGTGCTGTTCCTGTTCGTGGTGATGATGCTCGATATCCGTATCGACTCCATGCGCCGCGGTTTCTGGAAGCATTTCCCGTTCGCCGCCCTGATCGGTGTGCTGATCGCCTTTGAAATGGGCATGGTGCTGATGGGCGGCTTCGGTGATGTCGAAGACGCCAAGGCTGTTGGTGCGACCATGGTCAATGCCGCCGGCCAGACCGTTCCTTACTCGAACACACAGGCTCTGGGCAAGCTGCTGTACACGGAATACCTGTATCCCGTGGAAATTGCGGCCGTGATCCTGCTGGTGGCCATGATTGCCGCAATTGCCCTGACGCTGCGCAAGCGCAAGGACAGCAAGGCCATGAACCCTGCAGATCAAATTCGTGTACGCGCCTCTGACCGCATCAAGCTGGTCAAGGTCGACAGCACCAAGCCTGCACAAAAACCTGACGCTGAAGCCGTGGCTGCAGCGCCTGCTGTGGAGACAAAAGCATGACGCTGACTTTGGGCCACTTCCTGACGCTGGGTGCCATGCTGTTTGCACTCTCCGTGGTTGGCATCTTTCTGAACCGCAAGAACCTGATCGTCTTGCTCATGGCCATCGAGCTGATGCTGCTGGCCGTGAACATGAACTTTGTCGCGTTTTCCAGCTATCTGGGCGACATGCACGGCCAGGTGTTCGTGTTTTTCATCCTGACAGTGGCTGCTGCTGAATCGGCCATCGGTCTGGCGATCTTGGTGCTGCTGTTCCGTAACAAGACAAGCATCGATGCGGAAGATCTCAACGCCCTCAAGGGTTGAGTCCGCCGTAACTTGCAAGGTTCTCAAGAAATGAGTCAAACCCTTTCTGCATCCATGCTGCTTGCGGTGCCGTTGGCACCGCTGGTCGGCTCCGCACTCGCGGGTATCTGGGGCACGGCCTTTGGCGGCAACAAGATTGGTCGCACCGGCAGCAGTTCCCTGACGATTCTGAGCGTGCTCCTGGCCTTCGTTCTGTCGGCCCTCACGTTCAAGGCTGTCGTGTTCGACGGCGCAAAGTTCAACGAAACCATCTACACCTGGATGGTTGTCGGTGGCCTGAAGATGGAAGTCGGTTTCCTGATCGACTCCATCACGGCCATGATGATGTGCGTGGTGACCTTTGTGTCGCTGATGGTTCACATCTACACCATGGGCTACATGGAAGAGGATGACGGCTACAACCGTTTCTTCTCCTATATCTCGCTGTTCACCTTCTCCATGTTGATGCTCGTGATGAGCAACAACCTGCTGCAGCTGTTCTTCGGCTGGGAAGCCGTGGGTCTGGTGTCCTATCTGCTGATCGGTTTCTACTACAAGAAGCCTACGGCCATCTTCGCGAACCTGAAGGCCTTCCTGGTCAACCGCGTGGGTGACTTCGGCTTCATTCTGGGTATCGGCCTGATTGCTGCCTATACCGGCACGCTGAACTACTCTGAAATCTTTGCCAAGCTGCCAGAGATCCAGAACACCCAGCTGCCCGGTACGGGCTGGCTGTTGGTGACCGTGACTGCCATCTGCCTGTTCATCGGCGCAATGGGCAAGTCGGCACAGTTCCCGCTGCACGCCTGGCTGCCGGACTCCATGGAAGGCCCCACGCCTATCTCCGCGCTGATTCACGCAGCGACCATGGTGACGGCTGGCATCTTCATGGTGTCGCGCATGTCTCCTCTGTATGAGCTGTCGGATGTTGCGCTGAACTTCATCCTGGTGATCGGCTCCATCACAGCGCTGTTCATGGGTATCCTGGGCATCATCCAGAACGACATCAAGCGCGTGATTGCGTACTCCACGCTGTCCCAGCTGGGCTATATGACCATCGCTCTGGGTGTGTCGGCCTACTCGGTGTCCGTGTTCCACCTGATGACCCACGCCTTCTTCAAGGCGCTGCTGTTCCTCGGTGCCGGCTCCGTCATCATGGGCATGCACCACAATCAGGACATCCGCTGGATGGGCGGCGTGCGCAAGTACATGCCCATCACCTGGATCACCTTCCTGCTGGGTAACCTCGCGCTGATCGGCACGCCGTTCTTCTCGGGCTTCTACTCCAAGGATGCCATCATCGAGGCGGTTCACGCTTCCAACCTGCCTGCTGCCGGCTTTGCCAATTTTGCAGTTCTGGCCGGTGTGTTCATCACGGCTTTCTACTCCTTCCGTCTGTACTTCATCGTCTTCCACGGCAAGGAGCGCTACGACCAGAACCCCGATGCCCACCATGATGACCACCACGGTCATGACGACCACGGCCATGGCCATGATGCCAAGCCCCACGAGTCGCCTCTGGTGGTGACCGGTCCTCTGGTGCTGCTGGCCATTCCTTCGGTGGTGATCGGTGCGATTGCGCTGATGCCCATGCTGTTTGGCGACTTCTTCAAGGGCGTGATCCACGTCGATGGCTCCAAGCATGGCGCCATGGCCGAACTGGCCGAGAAGATCCACGGCTGGGTGCCCATGGCACTGCACGGTTTCACGGCTGCACCGTTCTGGCTGGCTCTGGCCGGTGTGGTGGTGTCCTATGTGTTCTACATGGTCAAGCCCGAGATTCCTGCCGCCATCATGGCTTTCTCCAAGAAGATTGGTCTCTACCAGGTTCTGGAAGGCAAGTACGGCGTGGACTGGGTGTACGAGAACATCTTCGCCCGCGGCTCCCGTGCCTTCGGTACCTTCTTCTGGAAGGCCGGCGATCAGGCCATCATCGATGGCGCCATCGTGAACGGCTCCTGGAAGCTCATGGCCAAGTTCGGTCAGTGGGTGCGCGGCCTGCAAACAGGCTATCTCTATCACTACGCGTTGGTCATGCTGCTGGGTATCGTTGCCCTCATGACGTACTTCGTGTGGCTCAACAAGTAGTAGGGGAAGAACAAAAATGGGTTTGTTGAGTCTTTCTATCTGGGTGCCGATTGCTTTTGGCGCCCTCCTGCTGGCCTTCAGCAAAGAAGGGCAGGCCAACGCGGTGCGCTGGCTGGCACTGATCGGTGCGCTGATCGGTTTTGCGGTGACCATTCCTCTGGTCACCGGCTTCGACACCACGACTGCCAATATGCAGTTTGTGGAGAACGCGCTCTGGATTGAGCGCTTCAACATCCACTACCACCTGGGCGTGGATGGCATCTCCATGTGGTTTGTGCCGCTGACGGCCTTCATCACCGTCATCGTGGTGATCGCCTCCTGGACCAACATCACCGAGCGCGTCAACCAGTACATGGCCGCTTTCCTGATCCTGTCGGGTCTGATGATCGGTGTGTTCGCGTCTCTGGATGGCATGCTGTTCTATGTGTTCTTCGAAGCGACTCTGATCCCGATGTATCTGATCATCGGTATCTGGGGTGGTCCGAACAAGATCTACGCAGCCTTCAAGTTCTTCCTGTACACCTTGATGGGCTCGCTGCTCACACTGGTCGCTCTGATCTATCTGTACACCCAATCGGGCGGCAGCTTCGAGATCCTGGACTGGCACAAGCTGCCCCTGTCCGGTACCGCACAGACGCTGATCTTCTTCGCCTTCTTCGCCGCTTTTGCGGTGAAGGTGCCCATGTTCCCGGTCCACACCTGGCTGCCTGACGTTCACGTTGAAGCCCCTACCGGCGGTTCCGCCGTGCTGGCCGCCATCATGCTGAAGCTTGGTGCCTATGGTTTCCTGCGCTTCTCTCTGCCCATTGCTCCCGATGCGGCGCATGAGTGGTCGGGCCTGATGATCACGCTGTCGCTGATTGCCGTGATCTATGTGGGTGTGGTGGCTCTGGTGCAAAAGGACATGAAGAAGCTGGTGGCTTATTCGTCCGTGGCTCACATGGGCTTTGTGACCTTGGGCTTCTTCATGTTCAACAACCTGGGCATCTCCGGTGGCCTGGTGCAGATGATTGCCCACGGTTTCGTGTCCGGCGCCATGTTCCTGTGCATCGGCGTGCTGTACGACCGCGTTCACTCCCGCGAAATCGCCGCTTACGGCGGTGTGGTCAACACCATGCCCAAGTTCGCTGCCTTTGCCCTGCTGTTCGCCATGGCCAACTGCGGTCTGCCTGCAACCGCCGGTTTTGTCGGCGAGTGGATGGTGATCCTGGGTGCCGTGCAATACAACTTCTGGATTGGTCTGGGCGCTGCAACCGCTCTGATCTTCGGCGCTGCCTACACCCTGTGGATGTACAAGCGCGTGTACCTGGGTGCCGTGGCCAACGACCATGTGGCTGAACTCAAGGACATCAACTGCCGCGAATTCCTGGTGCTGGGCCTGCTGGCCGCGGCCGTGCTGGTCATGGGTCTGTATCCCAAGCCCTTCACCGATGTGATGGATGTGTCTGTGGCAGAGCTCATCAAGCATGTGGCTGTGAGCAAGCTCAACTGACCAGACTGAAACGAGAGACACGAGATGATTGACAACATCAGCTGGCTGGCGATCTACCCGGAGATCACTCTCCTGGTCATGGCCTGCGTCATTGCCTTGGTGGACCTGGGCGTCAAGAGCGCCCGTCGCACCGGCACCTATGTTCTGACCATGCTCACCCTGCTTGTCGTGGCGGTGATGCAAGGCATGTACGCCGCGAGCGGCAATACCTTCTACGGCTGGGGCAACATGGTTGTCTCGGACGCCATGGGCAACTGGCTCAAGTGCTTTGCCACTATCGCCGTGATGATCACCATGGTCTACGGCCGCCCTTATGCGGCCGAGCGCGACATGCTGCGCGGCGGTGAGTTCTTCACACTGTCCATGCTGGCCCTGCTGGGCATGTTCATCATGATCAGCGGCAACAACTTCCTGGTCCTGTATCTGGGCCTGGAGCTGCTGACACTGTCCAGCTATGCGCTGGTGGCTCTGCGCCGTGACCACACCGTGTCCGTCGAAGCCGCCATGAAGTACTTCGTTCTGGGCGCCATGGCTTCCGGTTTCCTGCTGTACGGCATGTCCATGCTCTACGGCGCCACCGGTTCGCTGGATATCGGACAGGTCTTCAAGGCCATCAATTCCGGTGAAATCAAGCACCAGGTGCTGGTCTTCGGTCTGGTCTTCGTGGTCGCCGGTCTGGCCTTCAAGCTGGGTGTGGTTCCTTTCCACATGTGGGTGCCCGACGTTTACCAGGGTGCACCTACCGCCATCACTGCCTTGATCGGTGGCGCACCCAAGCTGGCTGCCTTTGCCATGACCATCCGCCTGCTGGTGGACGGCCTGCTGCCGCTGGCCATCGATTGGCAGCAGATGCTGATGGTGCTGGCCGTCTGCTCGCTGCTCATCGGCAACCTGGCCGGTCTGCAGCAGACCAGCCTCAAGCGCATGCTGGCTTACTCGACGATTTCCCAGATGGGCTTCGTGCTGCTGGGTCTGATGTCGGGTGTGGTGGACGGCAAGGTCGATCCTGCCACCGTCGAAAATGCCTACAGCTCGGCGATGTTCTACATCGTGACCTATGTGCTGACCGCCCTGGCTTCCTTCGGCGTGATCCTGCTGCTGGCCCGCGAAGGCTTTGAAAGCGAAGAGATCGCCGATCTGGCCGGCCTGAACCAGCGCAGCCCGCTGTACGCCGGCGTGATGGCGATCTGCCTGTTCTCCATGGCCGGTATTCCTCCGCTGGTCGGCTTCTACGCCAAGCTGTCCGTGCTGCAGGCACTGGTTGCTTCGGGCAGCAGCCTGTACATCGGTCTGGCCGTGTTCGCCGTGATCATGTCGCTGATCGGCGCCTTCTATTACCTGCGCGTGGTCAAGGTCATGTACTTTGATGCTCCAATCACTGCTACCAGCGTGTCTGCCCCTCTGGATGTACGCGTTGTGCTGACGATCAACGGTGCGCTGGTTCTGCTGCTGGGTATCCTGCCCGGCGGTCTGATGGCCTTGTGCGCTGACGCCGTTGTGCGTGCTCTGGCTTCCTGATAAGACGAATGTGATGAGGGCTTGATGCCCTCATCGCTTTTTCTAGGAATGGCTTTGTGTCTATAACCGCCTCTATCTGGCTCATCATCTTGGCTGCCCTTGTGGCAGCCAATTTGCCTTTTATCAACCAGCGTCTGGGCATCATCGGCCCCGTCATGGCCGGTCGCAAGCCGCTGTGGGTGCGCCTGCTGGAAATGATTGCCCTGTACCTGCTGGTGGGCGGCCTGGGCTTGCTGCTGGAGCGTCGCGCCGGTCAGATATCTCCCCAAGGCTGGGAGTTCTATGCCATTACTGCTACGCTGTTTTTGACGCTGGCATTTCCCGGCTTCGTTTATCGCTATCTGGTTCACCGCAAGGGTTGAGTGGCGCCATGAAAGTGCTTGATCTTCACTGCCCTGCAGGCCATGTCTTTGAAGGCTGGTTTGCTTCGGAAGATGATTTTCAGAATCAGCTGCAGCGCAAGCTGGTGGAATGTCCTGTTTGCGGCGACAGTGATGTGACCAAGCGCTTGAGTGCTCCCCGTCTCAATCTGGGCGCACAGCCGCCCAAAGCTGCCCAGACTGCGAAGCCGGCTCCTGCCGCAGCGCCGGAGCTTCCCGTCGCCGTACCCGAGATCAGCGCCGAGGCGCGGGCACATCTGCAGTCCATGCATGCCGCCTGGATGCAGTGGTCGCGCCAGGTTGCGCAAAATACCGAGGACGTCGGCAAAAAATTCGCCGAAGAGGCGCGTCGCATTCACTACGGTGAAACCGAGGAGCGTGCCATTCGCGGCCAGACCAGCGCCCAGGAGGCCATGGAGCTGCTGGAAGAGGGCATTGGCGTTCTGCCCCTGGCCTTGCCCGAGTCGGCCAGTGGCGAAGGCGGCAGCGGCAGCCTGCAATAAGCCCGGACCTTCACTCTCCCTTGCACGACGCCAGGGGCTGTAGCTTCAGCTCAGTTGCTGATAGATCGCGTTGGCCAGAGTCTGCAGGCGCTCGCGCGGCAGGGAGGCACTCAAGGCATAGCCTTGCCGGCCGTCGATCCAGTAAAAGCCATGGCTTGCACCGTCGCTGCTCCATTGAAAGGAGGCAGGGGCGGTGGTGGCTGCCGTCCCGGGCTTGAGCACTGAGACATACAGGGTGACGCGCTGGCCGGCCTGATCCTCGTACATGAACTGGGCGCGGGCCTGGCCGGTCTCCCCGGGCAGCAGCCGCCCGCCCATGAGATGAAAGCCCTGGGCTTCCAGCACCGGGGGCTTGAGCGCAACGCCCAGCCGCTTGGACAGCCACTGCACCAGATGCGCCTGCTGCTGTGCCGCGACCTCGACGGGGTGGCGCTGCTCGGGCACATAGACGGCATGGGCAGCAGCCGCCTCGCGGACAAAGCCTGGCAACTGCACGGCCGTGTCCGCTGGCAGCGAGCCGGATTTTTGCTGGCCTGCACCATAGCCAAGTCCCAGGCCCACGCTGAGCATGATGCCTGCGGCCAGCGCATGTTGCCAGCGCCACTGCAGCGCCGGCTTTTGCAGGGATAGTATGAGCCGGGGCGGGACCGGCTCTTCGAGCAATTGCGCATGCAGAGCCTGAAGGCCCGCGTTCTGGGCCTGAATGGCGGCCATGCGCGCTGCTTCTTCGGGGTGTTCGGCCAGCCATTGCGCCACGGTCGCAGCGGCATCGGGCTGCAACTCTCCATCCACCCAGGCATGCAGCGTGGTTTCATCGGGGCGCTGGGGTGTCATTGCACTTTCCTTCATTTGACAGCCCTCAACACGGTCGTCGCGGGTCTTTCTCCTTCCATGAGGCGCCTGAGCTGTTCGCGGGCACGCGAGAGGCGCGACATCACCGTTCCCACGGGAACGCCCAGCATCTGCGCGGCTTCGCCATAGCTGAACTGCTCCATGCCGATCAGCAGCAACACCTCGCGTGCCTGCGGCGTGAGATGGGACAGGGCCCGCTCCAGATCCAGTTGCAGCGTCAGTCTGGGCATGGGGTCGTGAGGCGTGTCCTGCGCCTCGTCAAGCTCCACCATGCGATACCGCGAGGACTGCTGCCACTGATTGGCATAGAGGTTGTGCATCAAGGTCAGCAGCCAGCTGAGCAAGGCCTTTTGCACCAGCTCGGTCGAGGCGGCGGCCGGCGGCTGCCACAGGGCCCACTTCTGGCAGGCGCGCTCCAGGGTGTCCTGCACCAGATCGTCTGCCAGCGCGGCATCGCCCGCCAGCGCACGTGCATAGCGGCGCAGGCGGGGAATATGGACCAGGGCGGCGTCGACCTTCACTCAAGGCTTGGCGACATGCCAGCTATTGTTGAGAAAGCCGTCACCCGTCATGTCGCCGGGCTTGGCATCTTTGACCCAGTGATAGAGGGGGCGGCCCTTGTAAGCCCATTGCTTGCTGCCGTCATCGCGCATCACCACGCTCCAGTCGCCGATCGGCGCCGCACTCGCGGGGGCCATCAGAGGCGGCCAGTTGGTGGCGCAGCCGCCGTTGCAGACGCTTTTGCCGGAGCCTGCGGCATCCTTGTCAAAGACGTAGAGCGTCATCTGGGTCGGTCCGACCAGCACGCCGTTGAGGGTAGTGGCAGGGGATTTTGCCGAAGTGACCGAGCCGGTCGAGCAGGCCGCCAGCAGGGCGGCGGAAGCTAGCGTCAGAGAAGCGATGCGAAACATGAGGTCTCTCCTTGTGGTTGACCTGCAGTAAACAGTTCTGCAAGGGGTTTTATTCCATTCGTTTTCACGCAGGAACTCAAGAGCAGCGCGGCAGGTCTTGCAGGCATGGCCTCAGGCATCGATTGCTGAATAATTTGATAGCTGCTATTGCCGATTGAGTATTTATTTCATGGATAAAAGAGCATGAAATTCATATGAGGCAATCGGAAGCAGCTTTTAAATTAATAGCGATATGGCTGTTCTTTGTCGCCCTTGGTTTTTAAGGACGACAAATGGCAAGCATATTTGCGAGCATTGGGCTAGTAACCCGGTTACTCCAGTGGGAATTGAGCGACTCAGGGTTTACGGCATCAGGGCCAATCTGGGGAGCGCTGTGCTATGAGGGCGCATTTCGCCCAGTCTTACTAATATTGATAGCGCAATATGTATAAGGCATAAGCTTTTTTAGAGATTCCGAAGTGGATGCTGACATTCCTGGGGATGCCGCTGTCTCTGGCGTGGCTTGCAGTTGCGATGAGTTTGAAGTTTGCAGTTACTTCTGTTGTTGCTATTTGTTTTATGGAAGATTAGGGAAAGCATAAGTCCGATGGCTCTTCATTCCTAGGAGTTTCCCGCTGCGGCACTGCAGCATGAAAGACCAAGATGCCGCTCAGGCAGAGGAAGTACAGCAAGTTGCTCCCCTCTTTGTTTTGCAGCATTCAGGACTGACGGCCAGCGCATGAGCGACCTTATTCTCGAAACCAGGCAACTCACCAAAGAGTTCAAAGGCTTTACCGCCGTCAGCAAGGTGGATCTGGCCGTGCAGCGTGGCTCCATTCACGCGCTGATCGGGCCCAATGGAGCAGGCAAGACCACTTGCTTCAATCTGCTGACCAAGTTTCTGGAGCCCACTTCCGGGAGCATCCAGTTCAACGGGCTGGACATTACCCGCGAGGCGCCGGCACAGATTGCGCGACGCGGCGTGATTCGCTCGTTTCAGATTTCCGCCGTGTTTCCGCACTGCACCTTGCTGGAGAACGTGCGCATAGGCCTGCAGCGCCAGCTGGGCACGGCCTATCAGTTCTGGACCAGCGAGAAGACACTCAATCAGCTCAATGACCGCGCCATGGAGCTGCTGACCGAAGTCGGGCTGCAGGACCTGGCCGATGAAGTGACCGTGAACCTGCCTTATGGGCGCAAGCGCGCCCTGGAAATTGCGACCACGCTGGCCATGGAGCCCGAGCTGATGCTGCTGGACGAACCCACACAGGGCATGGGCCATGAGGATGTGGATCGCGTGACCCAGCTCATCAAGAAGGTCTCTGCCGGCCGCACCATCCTGATGGTGGAGCACAACATGAAGGTGATTGCCACCATCGCCGATCGCATCACCGTGCTGCAGCGCGGCGCCGTTCTGGCTGAAGGGCGCTACGAAGAGGTTTCGCGCAATCCGCAGGTGATGGAAGCCTATATGGGGACCACGGACGGGCAGCTTCAGGGGGCGCATTGAATGCCCCCCTGTGCCGCTCACGCGGCCTCCCCCGGAGGGGGACAACACCATCGCTGCGGGGCGGCCCTTGCTTGGTGTTTCTGACTTGGGTTCGTGCCAGTTTTGAGATCAGATGAACAATGAATAAAACAAGTACTCCGGCGCTGGAAATTTCGGGACTCAATGCCTGGTATGGCGAATCCCATGTGCTGCATGGCATGGACCTGGTGGTCAATCCCGGCGAGGTGGTGACCTTGCTGGGCCGCAATGGAGCGGGGCGCACCTCCACGCTGCGCGCCATCATGGGGCTGACCGGCTCGCGCAAGGGCTCGATCAGGATCAATGGCGTGGAAACCATTCACATGCCCACGCACAAGATCGCCCACCTGGGGGTGGGTTACTGCCCCGAGGAGCGCGGCATTTTCTCCAGTCTGTCCTGTGAAGAGAATCTGATGCTGCCGCCGCCGCTCAAGACCGGCGAGCCGGGGATGAGCATCGACGAGATCTATCAGATGTTCCCCAATCTCTATGAGCGCAGGAACAGCCAGGGCACGCGCCTTTCGGGCGGCGAGCAGCAGATGCTGGCCGTGGCGCGGATCCTGCGCACGGGCGCGCGCCTGCTGCTGCTCGATGAAATTTCCGAAGGCCTGGCCCCCGTCATCGTCCAGACCCTGGCTCGCATGATCACCACGCTGCGCGAAAAGGGCTACACCGTGGTGATGGTGGAGCAGAACTTCCGCTTTGCCGCGCCGCTGGCCGACCGCTTCTATGTGGTCGAGCACGGTCATGTCGCTTTGCGCTTCGGAGCCAGCGAACTGGACGAGAAGATGTCCGTACTCAACGAGCTGCTGGGTGTCTGAGCCTGCAAGCAATTCCATTTCGTTCATAACAAAGAACCAACCCGTGGAGATAAAGATGAAAGCAAAACTGAGCGTTCTCTCGTGCATGCTGGCCGTGGCCGGCCTGTCCAGCCCTCTGGCCCAGGCCCAGGAAAAGGTGAAGATCGGTTTCGTCACCGATATGTCCAGCCTGTACGCAGACGTGGAGGGCAAGAACGGTGCGGTCGCCATGCAGATGGCAATCGACGACTTCGGCGGCAAGGTCCTGGGCCAGCCCATCGAGCTGGTCAGCGCAGACCATCAGAACAAGGCCGACATCGCCGCCTCCAAGGTGCGCGAATGGATTGATACGCAGGGCATCTCCATGGTCTTCAGCGGCACCAATTCCGGCACGGCACTGGCGGTTTCCCAGATCGCCAACGAGAAAAAGCGCGTTCACTTCAACAGCGGCGCGGGTTCTTCCGCGCTGACCAACGAGCAGTGCAACCCCTATACCGTGCACTACGCCTACGACACCGTGGCCCTGGCCAAGGGCACGGGCGGTGCGGTGGTGGATCGCGGCGGCAAGGACTGGTTCTTCCTGACGGCCGACTATGCATTCGGCCAGGCACTGGAGGCCGACACCACCAAGGTCATCAACGCCAAGGGCGGCAAGGTGCTGGGCTCGGTCAAGCACCCGCTCAACGCCTCGGACTTTTCGTCCTTCCTGCTTCAGGCGCAAAGCTCCAAGGCGCATATCCTGGGTCTGGCCAATGCGGGCGGCGACACCATCAATGCCATCAAGGCCGCCAAGGAGTTCGGCATCAACAAGACCATGAAGACCGCCGGTCTGCTGGTCTTTCTGACCGACATCCACAGCCTGGGCCTGAAGAACACCGAAGGCCTGCTGCACACCACCAGCTGGTACTGGGACATGAACGACGAATCGCGCAAGTTCGCCAACAAGTTCTTTGCGAAGACCAAGCGCATGCCTACCGATGTGCAGGCCGCCGACTACTCGGCCGTGATGAACTACCTGAAGGCCGTGGAAGCGGTGAAGACCACCAATGCCGACAAGGTGATGGCCCATCTCAAGAGCACGCCCATCAACGACTTCTACGGCAAGGGCGTGATCCGTCCCGACGGCACTTTCGCCCACGATATGTATCTGGTCGAAGCCAAGAAGCCCAGCGAATCCACCAAGCCCTGGGACTACCTCAAGGTGCTGACCAAGTTGCCTGCCGATACGGTCTGGACCACCAAGGCCGAAACCAAGTGCGCGCTCTGGAAGTAATGGCGCTACCGGTTTGATGCACACCTCACCCTCACCAGCGTATCTCTCATGGAAATCTTCGGCGTTTCATTGCCCGGCCTGATGAGCCAGCTCCTTCTGGGGCTGGTCAACGGTTCGTTCTACGCAATTCTGAGTCTGGGCCTGGCCGTGATCTTCGGCCTGCTCAATGTCATCAACTTTGCGCATGGCGCCCTGTTCATGCTGGGGGCCATGTGCACCTGGATGGCCATGAGCTATTTCGGCATCAACTACTGGGTGATGCTGATCCTGTCGCCGGTGCTGGTGGGGATTCTGGGGGTGTTGATTGAGCGCTTTTTGCTGCGCTGGATCTACAAGCTCGATCATCTCTACGGCCTGCTGCTGACGCTGGGGCTGTCGCTGCTGATCGAGGGGGTGTTCCGCTCCGTCTATGGCGTCTCGGGCCTGGGCTATGACACGCCCGAGCTGCTCGAAGGCGCGACCAATCTGGGCTTCATGATCCTGCCCAATTACCGTGCCTGGGTGGTTGTGGCTTCCATCGTGGTGTGCGTGGCGACCTGGTTTGTGATCGAGAAGACGCGCATCGGTGCCTATCTGCGTGCCGGCACCGAAAACCCGCGTCTGGTCGAGGCTTTCGGCGTCAACGTGCCCGTGATGATCACGCTGACCTATGCCTTCGGTGCCGCGCTGGCGGCTTTTGCCGGCGTGCTGGCCGCTCCCGTCTACCAGGTCACGCCGCTGATGGGGCAGAACCTGATCATCGTGGTGTTTGCCGTGGTGGTGATTGGCGGCATGGGCTCCATCATGGGATCGATTCTCACCGGTCTGGCGCTGGGCGTCATCGAAGGGCTGACCAAGGTTTTCTGGCCCGAAGCATCGTCTACCGTCGTGTTTTTCATCATGGTCATTGTTTTGCTGATTCGCCCCGCTGGCTTGTTCGGTAAAGAAAAATAAGAGGGGCACGACATGAAATCCAAGACGCTTGTTCAACGCATTGCCCCCGTGGGCTATGGCCTGCTGCTGCTGGGCCTGATCGTCGCGCCCTTCCTCGGTGCCTATCCGGTTTTTGTCATGAAGCTGATGTGCTTTGCACTGTTTGCTTCGGCCTTCAATCTCTTGCTGGGCTATACGGGTCTGCTGTCCTTCGGCCACGCCGCGTTTCTGGGCGGTGCGGCCTATGTGGCGGGCTACACCATCAAGGCCTGGGGCTTTACGCCCGAAGTCGGCATGTTGCTGGGTACGGTGGTCGGCGGTCTGCTGGGCCTGATCTTTGGCTGGCTGGCCATCCGTCGCCAGGGCATTTATTTCTCCATGATCACGCTGGCGCTGGCACAGATGCTGTTCTTTGTCGCGCTGCAGGCCAAGTTCACAGGCGGCGAAGACGGCCTGCAGGGCGTGCCGCGCGGCAAGCTGTTCGGCGTGATCGATCTGAGCAGCGATATGGTCATGTACTACGTGGCGCTGATCATCGTGGCAGCGGCCTTTCTGCTCATCGTGCGCACCATTCACTCGCCGTTCGGGCAGGTGCTCAAGGCCATCAAGGAGAACGAGCCGCGCGCCATCTCCCTGGGCTATGACGTCAACCGCTTCAAGCTGCTGGCCTTTGTCATCTCTGCGGCCCTGACGGGTCTGGCCGGCTCTCTGAAGACTCTGGTGCTCGGCTTTGCGACCTTGTCCGATGTGCATTGGACCACCTCCGGGCATGTGATTCTGATGACGCTGATGGGCGGCTTGGGCACGCTGTCGGGTCCGCTGCTGGGCTCGGCCGTCGTTGTGGCGCTGGAAAACAAGATCGGCGAGTTCGGTACCTTTCTGGCGCACACGACGGGAGTGGAATGGTTTGGCACGCTGGGCGAATCGGTCACCATCGTCACCGGCCTGATCTTTGTGCTCTGTGTGCTGCTGTTCCGCAAGGGCATCATGGGCGAGTTGATCGCCTGGCTGTTGCGTCGCAAATAAGGCGCTTCGCCCTCTCTCCAAAGGCCGCATCTGCGGCCTTTTTTATTGTCCTGACTTCAGCGTGGAAATCGAAATTTCAGAGATTCCTGAAATTCCTGGTACACGTTTGCAAGCGATGGACTTTATTTCTCACAACAATGGACTTTTTTTCTCATTTAAAAAATGCCTGAGTGCAGCCGGATGCCGGTGCGCGTGCAGGCGCATACAGTTCGAGGTTCGATATGACACATCGGGAGCAGGCGCAGCCCTTGGCCGCGCGCATCTGGCTCTGGGTTCTGGGGGCAGCGCTGGCACTTGCCGGCCTGTTCTTCTTGATAGGCGGTGGCAAGCTCATCAGCCTGGGCGGCAGCTGGTACTTTTTGCTCGCTGGCCTGGGGCTGCTGTTGTCCGGCGTGCAACTGGTTCGCCGCCGCGTGAGCGGCGCATGGTTCTACCTGAGCACTTTCGGCGCGACCGTGCTGTGGGCGCTGGCCGAAGTGGGCCTGGATTACTGGAGCCTGATTTCGCGTCTGCTGGCGCTGACCTTTGCAGCCGTGGTGGTGCTGGCCAGCATGCCCCTGCTGCGCAAGGCTGGCGAGCCGGGCAAGGCGTTGTCCAGCAAGGCGCCATTTGCTGCAGCGGCGGTCATGCTGGTGGCTGGCATGGCGGCCTTTGTGTCCATGTTTCAGATTCACCCCGAGGTGCAGACCCCGTCTGCCGTGGCACGCAAGCCTGTGGATGCGGCCAGCGAGCAGAAGGACTGGAGCCATTACGGCAACAGCAGCAACAACGACCGCTTTGCCGCGCTGGATCAGATCAACGTGGACAACGTCAACCAGCTGCAGGTGGCCTGGACTTTTCGCACCGGCGACGTACCCAAGTCCACAGGCGCCGGCGCTGAAGACCAGACCACACCGCTGCAGGTGGGCGACAAGGTGTTTGTCTGCACGCCCAGCAACAACGTGATTGCGCTCGACGCCGACACCGGCAAGCAACTGTGGCGCCATGACACCAACTCCCATGTGGGCGGTGTGTGGGAGCGCTGTCGCGGACTGGCCTACTTCGATGCGGATGCCGCACTGGCTCAGCCCAGCGTGCCGGGATCGACTCCCGTGCAGGCGGTGAGCCTGCCTGCCAGCGCCGCTTGCAAGCGCCGCATTCTGATGAACACCATCGACGCACGCCTGTTTGCCATCAATGCAGACAACGGCGAGCTGTGCGATGAGTTCGGCGATCACGGCGTGGTCGACCTCAAGCAGGGCGTCGGCACTATTTCGAATCCCGCGTTCTACACCCTGACATCGGCGCCCACGGTGGCCGGCACCACCGTGGTGATCGGTGGTCGCGTGGCCGACAACGTACAGGTGGACATGCCCGGTGGCGTGATTCGCGGCTTCGATGTAATGACTGGCGCACAGCGCTGGGCGTTCGACTCAGGCTCGGCCACGCCCAATGAAGTGCTCAAGTCCGGCGAGACCTACACCCGCTCATCGGCCAATGTCTGGGCGGGAACAACTTACGATCCCAGCTCCAATACGGTGTACCTGCCCATGGGATCGGCTTCGGTGGACCTGTATGGCGCCACGCGCTCTGCAGCGGACCTGAAGTACGGTGCGTCCATCCTCGCGCTGGATGCTGCCACGGGCAAGGAAAAGTGGGTGTACCAGACCGTGCACAACGACTTGTGGGACTTCGACCTTCCCATGGCTCCCACACTGATCGATTTCCCTTTGCCGGACGGCAAGACGACGCCAGCGCTGGTGGTCGGTACCAAGGCCGGTCAGATCTTTGTGCTGGACCGCCACAGCGGAAAGCCGCTGACCAAGGTGGAGGACATTGCTGTCAAGCCCGGTCATATTCCTGGCGAAAAGTATGCCCCGACCCAGCCTCTGTCCGTGGGCATGCCGCAGATCGGCACCAAGACCCTGACCGAAGCCGATATGTGGGGCGCGACGCCGGTGGATCAGCTGATCTGCCGCATCAAGTTCAAGTCCATGCGCTATGAAGGCCTGTTCACCGCGCCTGGCACCGATGTGTCGCTGAGTTTCCCGGGTTCGCTGGGCGGCATGAACTGGGGCGGCCTGTCTGCGGATCCCGGCAACAATCTGATCTTTGTGAACGACATGCGTCTGGGCCTGTGGGTGCAGATGATGCCCCAGCAGAAAAAGGACAAGCTGTCCGACGGCGGTGAAGCGCCCAACACAGGCATGGGTCAGGTGCCGCTGGGAGGCACTCCCTATGCGGTGATCAAGGACCGCTTTATGTCGCCTCTGGGCATTCCTTGCCAGAAGCCTCCGTTCGGCACGCTGACCGCCATCGACATGAAGACCCAGCAAGTGGTCTGGCAGGTGCCCGTGGGCACGGTGCAGGATCAGGGTCCCATGGGCATCAAGATGCGCATGCCCATGCCTGTGGGCCTGCCCACACTGGGCGGCACGCTGGCGACCCAGGGCGGTCTGGTGTTCTTTGCCGGCACGCAGGATTACTACCTGCGCGCCTGGGATAGCGCCACCGGCAAGGAAATCTGGAAGGGCCGACTGCCAGTTGGCAGCCAGGGCGGCCCCATGACTTACAAGTCGCCCAGGACCGGCAAGCAATATGTGGTCATCTCGGCCGGTGGTGCCCGCCAGTCGCCCGACCGCGGTGACTATGTGATTGCCTACGCGCTGCCCGATAGCGGCAAATAAGCGACGCAGGCATTGAACCCGAAAAGCCATGGCTCGTCAGAGCCATGGCTTTTTTCATCGCCGGGCAGCGCCCCTCTCGGAGGGGCCGCGACCACACGCAGTGGGAAGCGTGGTGGCCTTTTTTCATGCCTGCGCTGCGTGTTACGCTCGCGCGCTTGAGTCAATGGAGATGTGGTCGTGAGCGAGCAGCAAGGTCCTGAAAATTCACTGAGCCAGCAGCCTTCGGCAGACGAGGCATCGGCCGATATGCGCCGAGCCCTGCTGGATGCGGGCAAGACCGAGTTTGCCAATTACGGCTATGACGGAGCGCGGCTGGAGCGCATTGCCGCCAAGGCGGGCTGTGCCAAGCGCATGCTCTACTACTATTTCGGCAACAAGAAAGACGTGTACCTCGCGGTCATCGAGCAGAGCTACTCGGATATTCGCGAGTCGGAGGAGCAGCTCAATCTCGATGCGCTGGAGCCCTTGCAGGCGCTGCATGCGCTGGCGCAAAGGAGCTTCGAGTATCACGAGCAGAACCAGGAGTTCACGCGTCTGGTGCTGCAGGAGAATTTCCAGGGCGGAGAGATGCTGGGCCAGATCTCCAAGACCGAGCTGTTGCGCAAGGCGGCGCTGGAGCCGATCGAGCGCATTCTGCAGCGCGGCGTGGCGCAGGGCCTGTTCAAGGACCAGCTGAGCGCGGTCGATGTCCACTATCTGATTTCGGCCCTGTCCGGCTTCCGCGTGGATCATGCCGCGACCTGGCAGAGCCTGCTGCAGGTCGATCTCTTGGGCGAGAGCTTGCGCGAGCGCCATCTGCAGCTTCTGCTCGATCAGCTCGGCGCTCTGGTGTGCAAGCCCCAGGCCCTAAAGCCTTAGCGCATTCGCATAGCCGGTCATTTCCAGGTAACCGCTGCCTACGCGGCGGCTTGTGCCATCGGCGCCGATGCTGCGCAGCTCGCACAGGCCCTCCCAGTAAATGGCACCGGTGCTGGCGCGGCTGTCCAGTTCCTGGTCGTCCACCAGCGCATGAACCTCGAAACGGCCCGCCGGTGTCTGCACGCTCCAGGCCACAGGGTAGCTTGCTTTGCTGTGCGGGCTGCTCCAGTGGCGAAGCGGTTTGAACCGTACCTGATTGGCGGCAAAGATTTGCGCAGTCTGGTTCTGTGCACGAAATGAGCCGCCGGCCCAGAGCGCCAAACCATTGTGGCGGCGAAGATGAAAGGCCGTGAGGGCGCTGCCGTCATCGAGATTCATGCCTATCCAGTCCCAGCCCTGAGCCTCAGGGTCCATGATGGCCGCGCTACATTCATGGTCCAGCCAGGCGCGGTTGTGTGCGCTGGCTTGCACAGGCAGCTGCTGCCCGCCCACGGTGATGGAGCCGCCGACCTTGAGCTGAGGCTGACTGTAGTAGTAGCTGGCCTGTTCCTCACGCGGACCTTTGCGTGAAAGACCATTCAAGCCCTGCAAAAGCAGTGGCTGCGTGCTGTCAAATTCAAGATCCAGTATGAAGTCCTGGCTGCTCAGCAGAGCTCTGTAGCGACTGGCTTCGCTGGCGCTTCGTCCCGGTACGGGTCGACGCTGAAGATACCAGTCGTTGATATGCACATCGGTATCGTTTTCGCTGGCTCCGGCCAGGCCCAGTCCCGCGCGCGCCATGCGCTGGTCGTGGCGCAGCTTTTGGCCCTCGACATCGCACAGGGCAGCATGGGCGAAGATCAACTGCTTGGCCGCAAGAGCCGATTGCAGGCCTTGCGCGGCTTCGATGCGCGAGCGAAAGAAAGTCAGCTGAAAGCCCCAGGGCTTGCCGCCGGCCTGCAACTGTCCGGTGATGTACCACCACTCGGTCTGCAGATCCGGGTGGCTGCCGAAGTCGCGTGGAAACTGCAAGGTTCTGGACGGCAAAGCCATGCCTGGCAGAGGCAGGCCCAGGGTAGCCCAGCCCAGACCGGCAGCAGCCAGCCTTTGCAGAGACTGCCTGCGTGACAGGGCCAGCAGTGCCGGTTGTTGCGGCTGGGAGGGCGTGGGCTGATAAGGCATGGCCCATTGTCGCCCAGCCGATCAGCGCAATGCCATGAGCTTCGAGGTGCTGCTTTGCGCTGCCTCAGCCGATATCGATCAGGGGAACGATCACCATCCAGCTGACTCCGAAGCGGTCGGTCACCACGCCAAAACGGCGCGCAAAAAACGTGGTGTCCAGCGCCATCTGTACCTTGCCGCCCTGGCCGATGGCGGCAAAGATGCGGTCGGCCTCATTCTCGCTGGGCGCGGTGATGGACAGAGAAAAGCCTTTGAAGTCCGGCTTGCCGCTGTTCATGCCGTCAGATGCCATGATTTGCGTCTCGCCAATCTGGACATTGGCATGCATGATTTTTTCGGGATCCATCTGTCCCGGGCCGCAGCCTTGCTGGGTCGATGACTCGGGCTGCGGAGGAGCATCCTTGTAGCGCATCAGCATGGTGATCTCGGCCCCAAGTGCGGCCTGGTAGAAATCCAGGGCCTCTTCGCAGCGGCCATCGAAAAAGAGATAGGGCTGGATTTGCATACGAACTCCTCGCAGCGGTGAAGGTTTCATTGTGCGCTGCGCAACGGCGCAATCATGTGAAAAACGCTGACAGGGGTGCAGGTATAGCTACCAGTCCTCCTTGACGGCCAGCACCGCGTCGGCACTGGCGGCCCGGCGTCCGGCCAGCCACGCGGTGATGACGCCTGCCAGCACCACGGCAGCGCCCAGCGCCAACAGGCGCAGCAGGGGCAGGCGCAGCTCCATGGTCCAGTGAAAGCTCTGCGGGTTGACCACATGCACGAGGATCACGGCCACGCCCAGGCCCAGCAGCGTGCCCGCGATGGTGCCCAGCATGGTCCAGGCCAGACCCTCGGCGGCAACCACGCTCAGCACATTGCGCCGTGTCAGGCCCAGATGGGCCAGCAGCCCGAATTCCTTGCGTCTGGCCAGTACCTGGGCGCTGAAGCTGGCCGCAATGCCGAACAGGCCTATGCCTATGGCCACGGCCTGCAGCCAGTAGGTGACGGCAAAGCTGCGATCGAAAATGCGCAGGGAGCGCTCGCGCAGCGCCTGGCTGCTGACAAACTCCAGCGCAGGGGGCGACTGCCCCGGCGTGCCGAGGGCCTGCTCTATCGCTGCTTGCAGATCGGTGCCAGACAACTGGCTTTGGGACTCCGGCCAGACGGCGATCTCGCTGATCTGCGCTGCATTGCCTGCATGACCCAACAGTGCCAGGTAGTCCTTCCAGTCCAGGGCCACGGCACCGAACTGACGCACATAGTCGCGCCACACGGATGCTATGTAAAAAGAAGCATCTGGCGCTTGGTGGTCATGGGTTTTAAGGCTGAAAGCCTTGGAAAGCAGCGGCCACGCATCACCGGGCTTCAGGCCATAGAGCTGGGCCACGGCTTCGCTGATGTGCACGGCAATGCCTGGGCGTGTCTCATGGATTGGGCCTTCCACCCAGGGAAGCTGCATGGCCTGCTCACCTTGAAGAGGTCGAATCAGCAGACTGATGGCCGGGCGTTCGGGGCTCAGCACCAACTGGCTGCTGCGCATGGCCTGGGCTCGCTCTATGCCGGGTAACTGCTCCAGGCGCTGCGCCGCATCGGCCGGCAGCAGGGCTGCATCGATACGGCTGGAGCCGCCTGCGGCGCGTACATACATGGGGGCGGGCAACACGGCATCCAGCCACTCCATCATGCTGCCGCGAAAGCTGGTGACCATCACCGTCAAGGCTACGGCCAGGCTCAGGCTTGCCACCACACCGCCCACGGCCACGGTAGTGGCGTGGCGCATGCGCCGCGCGCGCTCCAGCGCCAGCATGGCCAGCGGCTGGCGCGAGAAGGCCTTGGGTACCAGTCCCAGCACCGAACCCAGCAGCCAGGGCAGGGCTGACATGCCGCCCAGCAACAGCAGGCCCACGGCCATATAGGCCGCCAGCGGGATACCTGCCACCGGTGGCATAAAGGCCAGCACCAGGCTGGCTGCAAGCAGCGTCACTGCGGGCCACAGGCGCGGGGCTCTCTCATGCGTGCTGCCCAGTCCCTTGAGCGTGGTCGCTGGCGGCAAATCCATGGCGGCGCGTGCGGGCCACCAGGCTCCGGCCAGCGTGGCGGCAAGGCCCAGCAGACCGAAGACCAGCGCTGCCACAGGGCTCCAGTGCAGGACTGGCTGCACGCCGGCAAAGAAGCCGCCGCCCAGATCGCCGCCCAGCACCTGCAGCGCCACCCAGGCCAGTGCCGTACCCAGCGCAATACCGGCCAGGCTGCCTATAAGCCCCAGCGCCAGCGCTTCCAGCAGCACCAGTGCCATGCGCTGGCGCGGCGTGGCTCCGAGCACGGCCAGCAGCGCAAACTGCGGCGCGCGCTGTGCCACGCTGAGTGCCAGTACCGAGAACACCAGAAACGCTCCTGTGAACAAGGCCACCAGCGCCAGCACCGTGAGGTTGACGCGGTAGGCGCGCGACATCTCGCCCACGCGCTGCTGATCGTCGCTGGGCTGCTGGATCAATACCTGGTCTTGCCAGGCCGGCAGGGCGTGCAGGGCGGTGGTCACCTGGCTGCGGCTGGCGCTGTCGGTCAGCAAAAGGTCCAGCCTGTCGATACGGTCAAACAGGCCGAGCTTCTGCTGCAGTGCGCCAATGTCCATGACTGCGACCGGTGCGCCGCTGGCGGCGACCGTGCCCGCAATGCGAAGTTGCTGGGCCTGGCCGTTGAGCAGCCATTGCATGGGGGCGTTGGCGGCTTGTTCAGGATTCAGACGCAGAGCCTGCAAGGCGGCGGCATTGAGAAATACGGCATCGGGAGCAAACAGATCGAGCCGGTTGCCGCCTTCAAACAGGCGCGGCATCAGGGCCGGGGCGACAGGTGCCAGTTTGAGGGCATCGCTGCCGAGCACGCGCAAGCTCACGCCTTGCGCTGCTCCTAGCGTGCCGCGCGTCTGCAAATCTGCAGTGCTGCCCGGCAGCAACACCGTGGTTTCGACCCAGGGAACGGCGGTGGCGATGCCCCGGGTCTGCGCCACCTGCGGATAGAGTGCCAGCGGCAGACCGCCCTGCATGGCGTGCAGTTGCAGATCGGGCTGGCCGTTGACGCTGCGTACCGCCCTGGAAAATTCGTCCAGTGCCGACTGGTTGATCACATGGACGGCAAAGCCCAGTGCCACGCCAAGCATGATGGCAATCAGCGCCGTGGCCGTGCGCCAGGGATGCTGGCGCAGCTCCTGCCAGGAGAAGCTGCTCAGCAGCATAAGAAGCGGGGGGCGTGCAGTCACAGGCCTAGCGATGTTTGCTGCGACACCGAGAGCTCGGCCTGCATGCCGCCTGCCGTCAGCCGCAGCACGCGGTCGGCGCGTCTGGCCGCTTCTGCGGAATGGGTGACGAGCACCAGCGCCGTGCCGTTGTCGCGGGTTTGCTGCAGCAGCAAATCCATGATCTGCTGGGCTGTGGATGGGTCCAGATTGCCCGTGGGCTCATCGGCCAGCAGCAGAGGCGGCGAATGCACCAGGGCACGTGCTATGGCCACGCGCTGCAACTGGCCGCCGCTGAGCTGCTGAGGCAGGCGCTGGCCCAGACCCGCGAGTCCCACGGCTTGCAGCACCTGCTGCACGCGCTGCTGCCCCTGCACGTCCATGCGCCCGAGCAGCATCAGCGGCAGGGCAATGTTCTGCGCCACATCGAGATGGGGCAGGACATGAAAGGCCTGGAACACAAAGCCCAGATGCGCGCGCCGCCAGATGGCGCGCCGGGCTTCATCGAGCATGGAAAGATCCGTGCCGTTGTGCAGAACCCGGCCTTGCTGCCAGCTGTCCAGCCCGGCCAGGCAGTTGAGAAAGGTGGACTTGCCCACGCCGGAGTTGCCGACGATGGCGACAAACTCGCCGGCGGCGATCTCGCAGCTCACCTGCGCGAAGACCGTGGCCTGGGCCTCGCCCTCGCCCTCGCCATAGCGTTTGGCAAGGTCGCTGACCTGCAGCAGCGGATGGGCGTAGGGTGAGTCGGTTGCAGCCATGCAGCGATCTTAACGATGGGCGGCTGCGGTCGTGGTGCTTAGCTGGCGTCTTGCTGCGCCGCGTCAATGGCAGCCATGGCGGCATCCAGCAATTGCTGCTGGGCGCCGGGTGCATCGCAGGCAATGGCATGGCGCTGGGGCATGGAGCGTAGCCAGGTGATCTGGCGCTTGGCCAACTGGCGTGTGGCGGCGATGCCGCGCTCGCGCAGGCCCGCCATGTCCAGCGGCTTGCCGGGATCGGCCTCCAGCGCGTCCAGCACTTCCCAGGCCTGGCGATAGCCCACGCAGCGCATCGAGGGCAGGTCCAGATGGAGATCGCCGCGTGCGCGCAGGCTGCGCACTTCGTCGAGGAAGCCTTGCTCCAGCATGAGATCAAAGCGCAGCGCAATGCGCTGATGCAGCCAGGCTCGCTCTGCAGGCTCCAGCGAAAAAAGCGTTGCAAGTCCCATCTGTTCGGCTGGGCCCGTCTTTTTCCTGGTCGTGTGAAAGCTTGAAAGCGGTTTGCCCGAGACATGCCAGACCTCGAGTGCGCGCTGGATGCGCTGGCTGTCGCCGGGGGCCAGGCGTGCTGCGGTGACGGGGTCCACCTGGGCCAGTCTTGCATGCATGGCTGGCCAGCCCAGCTCGGCGGCCTGCGCGTCCAGCATGGCGCGTACTTCGGGGTTGGCTGCGGGCATATCGTCCAGCCCGTCCATCAGCGCCTTGAAATACAGCATGGTGCCGCCCACCAGCAGAGGTATGGCCTGGCGGGCGCGGATGGCGTCCACCAGCGTCTGCGTGTCCCGCACGAACTCGGCCGCGCTATAGGCCTGCAGCGGATCGATGATGTCGATGAGGTGGTGCGGGACGGCGGCCAGCTCTGCCGCCGTGGGCTTGGCCGTGCCTATGTCCATGTCCTTGTAGACCAGGGCCGAATCCACGCTGATGATCTCGGCCTTCTGCCCGCGCTGTGCCAGCCGCTCGGCCAATGCCAGCGCTGCCGCAGTCTTGCCCGAGGCAGTGGGGCCGGCAATGGCGATACAGGGCAGGGCGTGGGCAGCAGTCATGGGCGAAATCCGTACAGGTCAAAGCACAAGAACCAATGACCGCCGGTCATTGGTTCTTGCTGGTTGTGAAGGATAACGCAGGCTGCCGCCTGGCGGCAGCGGCGGGGCTTAGTGCCCTGCCTAGCCCCGGCTCAGCCGTGCCGGCACATAGCGATCGGCCTGAATATCGGGCGAGAGGCCGTGGCTGTAGATTTCGGCCGTGATGGGCAGCAATTGCTCGTTCCATTCCTCCCATTGCCTGCGCAGGCCGGCAAAGATTGCTGGCTGATGCTCCTTGAGATTGGCGCGCTCGCGGGCGTCCTCCTCCACATTGAACAAGAACTCGTTGTCGTTGATCTTGAGGTATTTCCAGGGCCCCTGGCGCACGGCACGCTGGGTCTGTGATTTGTAGCGCCAGAACAGGCTGCGCTCGGTATTGGCTGCATGGCCCTCCAGGATGGGCAGGATGTTCTGGCCGTCGCTGGGGAAGTCGGGGTGTGGCCTGGCACCTGCAGCGGCCAGCAGCGTGGGCAACCAGTCGAAGCTGGCTGTGACCTGCTCCTGGACCTGGGGCTGGATGCGGGCGCTCCAGCGCAGCAATGTGGGCACGCGGATGCCGCCTTCCAGCAGCTCGGTTTTCTGGCCCGTGAAAGGCCAGGTCTTGGAAAAGCGTTCGCCGCCGTTGTCGCTGGTGAAGATGACGATGGTGTTGTCGGCCTGGCCGGTGTCATCGAGCGCCTGCAGCACCTGGCCCACGGCCTTGTCCAGGGCCTCGACGATTTCTCCATATTTCTTGAGACTGCCGCCGTCGTAGTGGAACAGGTCCTTGATGCTGTGCGCGACATGCTCGTCGTCAGGCCCTTCCCAGGGCCAGTGCGGTGCCGTGAAGTGCAGCGACAGGAAAAAGGGCTTGTCCTGGCCCTTGCGCTCATGGACATAGCGTGTGGCCTCATCCCCCAGGATATAGGTGTAGTAGCCCGTGCGCTCCACGGGCTCGTTGCCTTGCCAGAGGTCGGGGCTGAACTGCTCGCCCACGCCGGGTTTGTGCGTGAAGTAGTCAATGGCACCGCTGTGATTGCCGAAGAAATAGTCGTAGCCGCTGCGCTGCGGGCCGTAGGCGGGTGGCTTGCCCAGATGCCATTTGCCTATCAGCGCCGTGTCGTAGCCCGCTTGCTTGAGCAGCGACGGCAGCGTGGGGTGATCGGCCGGCAGGCCGAGTTGCGCACCATGGCGTGCCAGCGGCTCTTCGAGCCCGGCCTGGAGCCGGTACTGATAGCGCCCGGTGATCAGCGCAATGCGTGTGGCCGAGCAGACGGCCGAGTTGGCATAGGCCTGATTGAAGCGCACGCCCTGGGCGGCGAGGTGGTCCAGATGCGGGGTCTTGAAATCGGTGGCTCCATAGACGCCCAGGTCGGCCCAGCCCAGATCGTCGGCCAGGATGAAAACGATATTCGGTGCGGTCATGAGTAGGTCGTTCTGCTTATTCGATGGCAAAGCCGGAATTGGCAATCACGGGACGCCATTTGGCGACTTCGGCCACGCGCAACTGCTCCAGTGCCTGCGGCGTGCGCGGGTCAGGCTGCAGGGACAGCTCCGCCCATTTGGGCTGCAGCTTGGGATCCTGCAGCGCGTGGTTGACGGCGCGGTTGACGGCGGCAATGGCTTCGGGCGAAGTGCCTTTGCGTGCCCACAGGCTGTACCAGCCGCTGCCTGTGGCCTTGGGGTAGCCGGCTTCGGCAAAGGTCGGTACATCGGGCAGCTCGCGACCGCGCTGGCTGCCGAAGGTGCCCAGAATGCGCACCTTGCCTTCCTTGTGCAGCGGAGCGAGCTCGCTGGTGGTCTGGATGGCGGAGGCCAACTGGCCGCTGATCAGATCCGTCATCATGGCCGGACCGCCCTTGTAGGGCACATGCACGATGTTGACGCCGGCCGCTTCGCCCAGCAGCAGACCGAAGAAATGCGGCAGGCTGCCCACGGCAGGGCTGCCGAAGTTGGCTTTTTCAGGGTTGGCCTTGAGCCAGGCCACATATTCCTGAATATTGCGCGCCGGATGCCTGGCGGGGACGGCCAGGCCGAACTGGAAATGCGCGAGCAGACCCACCGGAGAGAAGTCGCGTGCAGGGTCGTAGCCGGGCTTTTTGTAGACGATCTGCGAGAGCACCGGGGTGATCAGCGGTGCGATCAGATAGGTGCTGCCGTCGCTGGGGGCGTTGAGCAGAGTCTGTGCGGCAATCTGGCCGTTGGCGCCGGGCTTGTTGTCCACCACCACGTAGTGGCTCCTGCCCAGCTGTGCGGCGATGTTTTCGGCCAGCACGCGTGCCAGCAGATCGATGCCGCCACCTGCGCCAAAGCCCACCAGAATGCGGCTGGACTGAGGAACGGCGGATATCTCGGCGGCCTTGGCCAGAGAGCTGAGGGAGAAACCAGCGGAGCTGGCGGCAAGCAGCGATTGCTGCAGAAAGGAGCGGCGGGAATGCATGGCTGGAGATCACAAAAGTGCGGCGCGTTGGCCAGTCCAGGCATTCTCAAAAAATCTCTATAAAAAGAAAAATAATAAAAACTGGTTTTTAAATAACACAAACATCTTATTTCAAATCATGATTTGCTGATGCCAAAACGCTGTACCAGCGTCCATGCCGTGATGGCAGTGCAAGCCGACCAGAACCAGATGCCGAAAGCCAGCGGCATGGTGGAATCCGCATCCAGATTCAGTCCCAGCCAGTGCCCCATGGCAAAAGCCATCAGCATCATCACCAGGCCGTTGATCGCCGAGGCCGTGCCCGCTGCCTGGGGGAAGGGTGCGATGGCATTGCTTTGTCCGCAGGGCATGTGAATGCCGTGGGCGATCTGGTAGAGACAGAAGGGCAGGGCATAGGCCCAGATGCTGCGCAGATCGCCCAGGGCCGCCAGGCCCATGATGGAGCCTGCCGTCAGCGACAGCACCCCCGCCACGGCCACGGTGCGCTGCACGCTCATGCTGCGCAGCAGACGGCGGCAGGCGAAGGTGCCGGCGATATAGCACAGCGCGTTGCCGCCCAGCATCAGCCCGTATTGCGTGCGCTCCATATGCAGCACGTTGATGTAGGTGAACGAAGAGGCCGCCAGATTGGTGAACAGGCCTGCATAGCTGAAGCAGGTCAGCAGGTTGTAGGCCTGGAACATGGGGTTGCGCACAATGCGCAACCAGGTGCGCAGCAGATTGCCCGCTTGCAGCGCCTGCGGGTTGCGCTGGGGAATCGACTCCCTGAAGCGCAGCACCACCAGCAGCCAGGCCAGGCAGCCCATGAAGGCCTGGGCCAGCATGGTGGAGCGCCAGCCCAGCCAGCCCACGAGCAAGCTGCCACTGATGGGGGCCAGAAAGGCCAGCACGCCCAGGCCTGTCAGCGCCTTGGACATGACTTGCGCGCCCATATGCGGTGCGTAGAGATCGCGAACCACGGCACGCGCGCACATCACACCGGCGCCCAGGGCTGCGCCTTGCAGGCTGCGCCAGGCAATCAAGGCCTCCATGCTCTGGGCGCTGGCGCAGCCCAGAGCGGCGATCACATAGCCGCTGATGCCCAGCAGCAAGACCGGGCGGCGGCCCAGCCGGTCCGACAGCGGGCCCCAGAAAATCTGCGAGCAGCCAAAGGCCAGCAAAAAGCCGGTCAGTGTCAGCTGGGCCTGCGAGACATGGGCGCCAAAGCCTTGCTGCAGCTGAGGCAGGGCGGGCAGATAGAGATCGGTTGCCAGCGGTTGCAGACCCAGCAGCAGCCCCAGTGTGAGAATCACGAGGGCTGCAGATTCAGGAGCACTCTTCGCTTGCTCATCAATGGATTGAGCGGGATTTTGCTTTGAGTTCAGGGCAGGCGGCGCAGACATAGCCAGACAGACTATCAGAACCTGCCCATTGATCCGTATGCTGACGAGACAGTATGTGGCGATGTCGCTCAGCGCGGATTCAGGCCGAACAGCTCATGCAGTGCCTGGCGGTATTGCGCCAGTGCCTTGGCCTGGGTGTTGTGGTGGCTGGCGCCCTCGACCAGGATCAGGCGCTTGGGCTCGCGCGCCGCATCGAACAGCTGCTGGCCCAGCCGGGCCGGAATCAGCGGGTCGGCCGTGCCGTGCACGACCAGCAGCGGCGAGCCGATGTCCGCCACGGTGTCGACCGAGTTGAAACGCTGCGTGATCAACCAGTTCACGGGCAGCCAGCCCCAGCGCATGGAGTCGAACACATCGGGAATGCTGGTGAAGGTGGACTCGACCAGCACCCCGCTTTCATCCTTGACGGAGCTGGCCAGATCGATGGCAACGGCGCCGCCCAGCGAGTGGCCGAAGATATAGCGCGGCCTGCCTGAGGCCTGCCGGCCCAGCCAGTCCCAGGCGGCACGGGCATCCTCGGCGGCCGAGGCCTGCGAGGGCAGGGCCGGGCTGCTCTTGCCAAAGCCGCGGTAGTCCACGGCCAGCACCGAAAAGCCCATGGCCTGCAGGCGCCGTATGCGTGGCGAGGAGCCCGTCACATTCCAGCGCGCTCCATGCAGAAACAGCAGCAGGGGAGCGCGTGCATCGCTGGATGGCATCCAGAGGGCATGCAGCCTGGCGGCGCTGCCGTCGCGGCTGCGAAAGTCTATCCATCGCTCCTGCATGCCGGTCGTGTTGGCTCCGGGCCAGCTGCGGTCGCTGGGCTGAAAAATCCAGACCCGCTGCCTGGCATCGAGTTCGCGCATGCCCCAGCTCGCGAGCACCAGCAGCAAGGCCAGACCGAGTGCAGCCGCGATGCGGCGAGGGCTCCAGAAGCGTGAGGTCTTGGGCATGGAAGAAGAGCGACGGAAGATGGCGGCTGTCAAGTGCTGTGCAAGTATGGCTGTCTGACCTGCCCCAGTCATCTGGAGTGCATGAATTGGCGATATTCTTGCGGGTGTTTCAAGCCGCAAATGCATAGCTGGTTACGCAGAGTTTGCGAGCGTTTGAAGCCTGTTTGAAGGATTAGTTCACTATGTCGATCTGCCTGGGTCTTGCCGCCAACAAACTCCACCACCAAACCGAGGACGCCGCGCTGTTTGCCCTGCTGCGCGCCTGCGAGGCCGGAATTCGCGAGCTCAAGCTGGGCTTTCATACCGTGGGCCGCACCTATGACGCCATCACGGCGGCCAGCATGCTTCAGGGCTACAAAGGCCTGGTGCGCTACCCCTATGGCCGCGAGGGCGGGCTCATGAGGCTGGTGGCCGAGGTGGTGGGCATGGAGGGTGACGAGCGCACTCTCGACGGCGCTATCTACCTGATGGACCCGGTGGATCCGTCGTCCATCTTCCCCGAAGCCCTGGCCCTGAAGCGCCAGTGCGTGATCCACGGCAAGCCTTTTCTTTCCACCGTCGCCTCCACGCGCGACTGGATAGAGATGGAGCGCATTCACGCCGGCCTGGCACGTGACCGTAATGCCGACCGCTTTCACGACTATGAAAACCAGACGCTGGCGCTGATTGCCCACGATGCCATGAAGCCCACCATGCTGGACTTTGCAGCACACAACTTCGAGTTGCTCAGCCGCTACCGCCGCCGCGTGGGCACGGGCACCACGGGTCAGAAACTCAACGAAATGGCCTGGAGCAAGGGCTGGCCTGCCGACAAGCCCTGGGTGGACCGCTACAACAGCGGTCCGCTGGGCGGTGATGCGCAGATTGCCGATCTGGTGCTGGAAAAGCGCTGCCACCGCGCCATCTTCTTCGAAGACCCGCATGTGGCACGTCAGCACGAAGCCGATATCCAGTTGCTGGAGCGCGCCGTGACCACGGTCACGCACGATGCCGTCTGCAGCACCTCGCCCCAGGTGGCGCAGCGCTGGTGCGATGCGGCCGTCAAGCGCGCAGGCTGATGCGGGTTGCTGAGCGCTACTGGCGGTTGCGGTAGCGCTTGAGCTCGGCCTGCAGCCAGCTGGCGCTGGCTTCGGCCTCCTTGCCGCTGCAGCGCACCTGGTAGGGCTTGTGGCTGATGCTGCTCTCCGTGCCTGCGCGGGCAATGAAGTCCTCGGCCGTTGCCACCCAGCCCTTTTTGAGCAGATAGTCATATTTGCCGCGCAGATGCTCGGCGGCCTTGGCGCTGTCATGCCAGCTGCCATTGCGCTGGAACTCGCAACCCGAGGCTTTGAGGTGGCCGATCAGGTACTCGATCTCCTGAGTCGCGGCCGGCGTGGGCGATGCGGCAAGACTCAAGCTGCAGGCGGCACCCAGCAGCAGGGCGGTAATGGTGTGCTTCATGTGGGTTGATCCTACAGAAGAAGAGTCGAGCAAAAACAAAGGCCGCAGCGATGGACTGCGGCCTTGTGTTGGTCGGTCGAAGCTGTGCGGTGCTCAAGGGGCCGGCGTGGCCAGAGGCTTGCCCTTCTCCACGACATACACGCCAATCAGCTTGACCGTGCCATTGCTGGCATTGTGTGCGTCATGAATCACACCAGCGGGAACGACAAAGGTTTCGCCGGCCTTGAGCGTGCGCGGCGACTGGCCGTCGATCAGCAGATCGACCTCACCCTCGCTGATATAGCTGATCTCGTCGCCGGGGTGGGTATGGCGGCCCGCGCGTGAGCCTGGGGCGACTTCCACCTTGGCCACCACGGCTTCGCGGCCCGGTACCGAAACATCGGCCTTGCCGACCATGGTCCGGGACAGGCCTCCGGTCTGAGCCGCACCCGGCTGGGGCATACCCGGCTGGGGCATACCCGCCTGGGGCATACCCGCCTGGGGCATACCCGCCTGGGGTGCAGCAGCCTGGGCCAGGGCGCTCTGGCTGAACAGCATGAAGGCGCTGCTGCAAAGCAGGGTCGAAAAGCTGGCGCGGTGAGTCAAGGACATGAAATTACCCTCCAAGGTTTTTGACGGAGACAAGTGGTGAAACCTGTCACTTTTACCGGGAAGGAGCGCGGGCATGCCATGGGGGCTGCCCTAGTCGCAGGGTTGCCGAAAACAAACCCGGGCACGGTGATGCAAGACCCTGCGGGCAGGAGAGCATAGGGTGCTGCAGGCCGCCGCTTTAGTTGTCGCCCGTGATCCTTGCGAACTTCGCCAGCTCGGCGTATTTATCCATGTCAGTGCGCATCACCTGGGCAAGGCTTTCATTGCCCTTGGCTGGCGGGGTTCCAGCTGCTTCCAGCTTCTGGCGGATGGCCGGATCGGCGAGACCTGTCTGTATCGCTTTTTGCAGCTTGGCCAGCACTTCCGGAGGCAGACCCTTGGGGGCAGCCAAAGCAAACCAGCCGCTCAAGGCATAGCCCTTGAGCGCGGGGTGTTCTGCCAGCGCCGGCACCTCCTTGAGCGTGGCGATGCGGGTGGCGGTGGTGGCGCCCAGAATCCTGATCTTTCCAGACTGCGCCAGCGGTGCTGCAGCGGTTGGCGAGAGGATGGCGAAGTCCAGGTTGCCGCCACCCAGATCGCTGGTCATGGCGGGAGAGCCCCTATAGGGGATGTGCACGAGGTAGACACCTGCGGTCTTCTTGATCAGCTCTCCCGAAAAATGCGGTGTCGAGCCAATGCCGGGGCTGCCGTAGCTGTATTTGCCGGGGTTGGCTTTGGCCAGTCTGACGAAGTCATCCACGGTTTTGACAGGAACATGCGCACCGGCCACCCACAGATTGGGGGCCTGGGCGGTCAGGCTCACCGGGGTCAGATCTACAGCCGGATCGTACTTCTGCGCGGCATTCACAAACTTGGTGCCCGCCATTTCGTTGCTGGAGCCTGCCAGCAAGGTGTAGCCGTCGGGCTTGGCCGATACCACGCGCTGCGCTCCCACCACGCCTGCGGCGCCCGGCACGTTCTCGACCACGACGGTGGCGTTCAACTGCCTGGCCAGTATGTCCCCGACCACGCGGCCGACCATGTCGACAGAGCCGCCCGGAGCATAGCCAATCACGATGCGGATGGGCTTGCTGGGATAGGCATCCTGTGCCTGCACCGCGCCTGCGAACAGGCTGGTCATGGCACAGGCGATGCAAAGTCGGCGGGAAAGAGTGGCGCGGTCTGGATTCATAAGTTCCACAATTATTTGTGGCGAAGGTTGATTCAGTAATTGGTGTTGAATTGCTCAACAAAATTTAATTGATTGTCATGAGATTTCATGTGGGGAGGAATCCATGAAAACCAGTGGTTCAACTGATTTTTAGCCGGTGCCTCGCGCCGGTAGAGCTGGCTGAACCAACTGCAGGACGCACTGCCGAGCTTGAAAGTCCGATTTCGCTGCAGTGTTGGCTGGCGGGGGCAATCAGCCCGTTGCAGTCAATCAATGATCGATATTCCTGCTTATAGTCAGTGGCAAGGCCTGCCCAGCGCATACCATGCAACGGCGCGTTCTCCGCGGCAGCCAGCCAACCGGGCACAGATCCGGCTCACAAGCGTTTCAGTTGAATCGTCAGGGAGTCTCAGATGCAGGAACAGAACCGCGTTGCCGCCTGGCACGCGTTGGCTACCGATACCGTACTCACTCAATTGCAATCGACTGCCGCCGGGCTGAGCTCTGGAGAGGCCCGCGAGCGCTTGCAGCAGCAAGGGCCCAATGCCCTGCCTGCTGCCGCTTCGCGCAGCATGCTGGCGCGCTTTCTGTCGCAGTTCAACAATCTGCTGATCTATGTGCTGCTGGGCTCGGCTGTGGTCACCGCCTTGCTGCAGCATTGGGTCGATACGGGGGTCATCCTCGCGGTGGTGCTGATCAATGCGGTCTTCGGATTCGTGCAGGAAGGCCGTGCCGAGAAGGCACTGGACGCCGTGAAGGCCATGGTTTCCAGTCGCGCCAATGTGCTGCGCGAGGGCTTGCGCATGGCGGTGCCTGCAGAAGAACTTGTCGCCGGCGACTGCGTGCTGCTCGAGGCTGGCGATCGCGTCCCGGCCGATGTGCGGCTGCTGCGCGCCAGCAGCCTGAAGCTGGACGAGGCCATGCTGACCGGGGAATCGGTGGCCGTCGACAAGTCGGCCGATCCGGTGGTTGTCGATGCCGCTCTCGGCGACCGCTTTTCCATGGCCTACTCCGGCACCCTGGTTGCCGCGGGGCAAGGCCTGGGTGTGGTGGTAGCCACAGGCCCGCGTACCGAGCTGGGCCAGATCAGCACCATGCTGGGTTCGGTGCAGACACTGGCCACCCCGCTGACGCGGCTGATGGACCGTTTCGCGCGCCAGCTCACCGTCACCATACTGAGCCTGTCCGCGTTGATGTTCTGCTTTGCGCTGTGGGTGCGCGACTACGACACAGCCGACGCCTTTATCGCTGTGGTTGGCATTGCCGTATCGGCCATCCCCGAAGGCCTGCCCGTGGTCATGACGATTGCGCTGGCCATTGGCGTGCAGCGCATGGCCGCACGCTATGCCATCGTGCGCAGTCTGCCGGCGGTTGAAACACTGGGCGCCGTCTCGGTCATCTGCTCCGACAAGACCGGTACATTGACACGCAACGAAATGAGCGTGCGCGCCGTGGTGCTGCCCGGTTCCCGCTTCGACATAGAAGGCGAGGGCTATGCGCCCCAGGGGCGTTTCACCCTGGCGGGCGAGGAGATCGAGCCTGCGCTGCATCCGCAGCTGCTGCACTTCGCCACGGGCGCGGCACTTTGCAACGACGCCCATGTAAGGCATGCCGAAGGTACGGCCTGGACAGTCGAAGGCGATCCCATGGAAGGCGCGCTGGTGACCCTGGCCACGCGCGCCGGTCTGGATGTGGAGCGCCTGCGTCAGGACTGGCGCCGACTCGACGAAGTTCCCTTTGATGCCGTCCACCGCTACATGGCCACTCTGCACCGCCCAGTTGATGCTCCAGCCGTGGTTTTCGTCAAAGGGGCTCCGGAGCAGGTTCTTGCCATGTGCCGCGACCAGCAGGGCGCTGAAGGCCTGCAGGCGCTGGATGCAGCCTATTGGCTGGAGCAGGTCGATGCCCTGGCGGCCAAAGGCTATCGTGTGCTGGGTCTGGCCAGCTTCGCGCCCGAGGATGCCAAGGACAGGGTGGACATGGCCGACGTCAAGGACCTGACCCTGCTTGGCGTGTTGGGCATGATAGATCCGCCGCGAGAATCGGCAAAGGAGGCCGTGCGCGAATGCCGCAGCGCCGGAATTGCCGTGAAGATGATCACCGGCGACCATGCTGCCACCGCTGCCGCCATCGCCAGGGAGCTGGCGCTGGCCGACACCATCCGAGTCACTTCAGGCCATGAGCTGGACGGGCTCAACGATGCCCAACTGATCGATGTGGCCAGAGCCTCCACGGTATTCGCACGTACCAGTCCGGAACACAAGCTGCGCCTGGTGCAGGCCCTGCAGGCAGATCGCAGCGTCATCGCCATGACTGGTGACGGCGTCAACGACGCACCGGCACTCAAGCGTGCCGACATCGGTGTGGCCATGGGCATCACCGGCACGGCTGCCGCCAAGGAGGCCGCAGGCATGGTGCTGGCCGACGACAACTTCGCCACCATCGTCGCCGCCGTCAAGGAAGGGCGCACCGTCTACGAAAACCTGCGCAAGGTCATTGCCTGGACCTTGCCGACCAACGGCGGTCAGGCCATTGTCATCGTCGCGGCGATTTTGCTGGGCCTGTCCCTGCCCGTCACTCCGGTGCAGATTCTCTGGGTCAATCTGGTCACCGCCGTGGCCCTGGGCCTGACGCTGGCCTTCGAGCCGCCCGAGCCCACGCTGATGCGGCGCAAGCCGCGCTCGCCGGACGAGCAGTTGCTGCAGCCCTATCTGCTGTGGCGCGTCGCCCTGGTCTCGGTGCTGTTCGCGCTGGGCTGCTTCGGCATGTTCGAGTGGTCGCTGCGCCGCGGCGACTCGGTCGAACTGGCTCGCACCATCGTGGTCAATGCGCTGGTGATCATGGAGATCTTCTATCTGTTCAGCGTGCGCTTCACGCAGGGAACCTCGCTGAGCCTGCGCGGCGTCCTGGGCACCCCGGCGGTGCTGCTGGGCGTGGCCGGCGTCACCCTGGTGCAACTGCTGTTCACCTACACCCCGCCCATGCAGGCACTGTTCGACAGCCGTCCTGTCGACCTTGCGGCCGGACTGCTGGCGATAGGGCTGGGTGTTGCCCTGCTGCTGTTGCTGGAGGTCGAGAAGCTCTTGGTGCGCTGGATGAGACTGGGCGTGCGGGCCTAGAGCGCTGTGCACGCAAGGCATTCAAGCCGTCGTTTCACCGCCTGGCCGAGGGCATGAAAAAAGGCCCCGAAGGGCCTTTCTTGCGAGTGACGAGCACCTGACGCTCAGATCACGCCTTGTGCCAGCATGGCGTCGGCCACCTTCACAAAGCCGGCGATGTTGGCGCCGTCGATGTAGCTGATAGTGCCGTCTTCGCGCTTGCCGTGCTTCACGCAAGCAGCGTGGATGCTTTGCATGATTTGCAGCAGACGGGCGTCCACTTCTTCTGCGGGCCAGGACAGGCGGGCCGAGTTTTGCGACATTTCCAGACCCGAAGTGGCCACGCCACCGGCGTTGGATGCCTTGCCGGGTGCGTACAGCACACCGGCAGCTTCGAAGGCGCGGGCGGCTTCGTTGGTGGAGGGCATGTTGGCGCCTTCAGCCACGCACAGCACGCCGTTGGCGATCAGGGTCTTGGCATCGGCTTCGTTCAGTTCATTCTGAGTGGCGCAAGGCAGGGCCACGTCCACCTTGATGGACCAGGGGCTCTTGCCGGCCAGGAATTCCACGCCGGAAACCAGCTTGGCGTAGTCGCTGACGCGGCCGTACTTGTGGTTCTTCACGTCCATCAGGATGGCCAGCTTTTCGGTGGTGAAACCTGCAGCGTCGTACACGGTGCCCGAGGAGTCGGACACGGTCACGACCTTGGCGCCCAGCTCCATGGCCTTTTCCACGGCGTACTGAGCCACGTTGCCCGAACCGGACACGGACACGGTCTTGCCTTCAAAGGACTGGCCGCGAGTGGCCAGCATTTCACGGGCGAAGTAGACGGTGCCGTAGCCGGTGGCTTCGGGGCGGATCAGCGAGCCGCCGAAGGACAGGCCCTTGCCGGTGAATACGGAAGCTGCAGTGTTCGACAGCTTCTTGTACATGCCGGCCATGTAGCCCACTTCACGGCCGCCCACGCCGATGTCGCCTGCCGGCACATCGGTGTCGGGACCCACGTGGCGGAACAGCTCGGACACGAAAGCCTGGCAGAAGCGCATGACTTCGGCAGGGCTCTTGCCCTTGGGGTCGAAGTCGGAGCCGCCCTTGCCGCCGCCCATGGGCAGAGTGGTCAGAGCGTTCTTGAAGGTCTGCTCGAAAGCTAGGAACTTCAGCACGGACTGGTTGACCGAGGGGTGGAAGCGCAGACCGCCCTTGAAGGGGCCGATGGCCATGCTGTGCTGGATGCGGAAGCCGCGGTTCACCTGCACCTGGCCCTTGTCGTCAGTCCAGCTCACGCGGAACTGGATGATGCGCTCGGGCTCGACCAGGCGCTCCAGCAAGGCGTGCTCGGCGTACTTGGGATTCTTCTCGATGAAGGGCCACAGGCTTTCCATCACTTCGGTGACGGCTTGCAGGAATTCGGGCTGACCGGGGTTGCGTTGTGCCACTTCTTCCAGGAATTGGCCTACGGACTCGTACTTCATAGAGAACTTTCTGACAGGGACAGAGGAATGCGCTGAAACTCGCGAAACCAAAATTATGCCAAAAAGTTATGCCGTCATGCATTGATTCGGTGCATGAGAGCGCAATTCTGGTGCGCCAATGCCCAAATTTGGAACATTGCTGCCGTATTTATTCTTAGTTTTCAGGCACTTGGATGGTGCAGTTGAAGTAAAGGATTTTTCATCCCGGTGTCGTAAAAACATTTTTGCTGCCTGTTGCACAAGTGTTTTCGTTTCGTGACGGCCGGCTTCATGCGCTCGCCCTGTCTTATCTGTGCTAGCACCATAGTGGTGCATGTGATTTCAGGCACGAAATCTGCAATCGTGAAAACTGATTTTCATGAACCAGGCCGCACGACTCAGCAGGTGGACTGCGCAGCTGGCCTCAGGGCCTGGGTAAATCTGGATTTGAAATTTAAATTTCATATTTTTTAATAAGGAAAAATTTATTTCAATTGGCTTGCCGGCCCTGCGCCAGGCCAGCCCTAAACCAAGAAGAGGTGGATATGGCAGCTGAGATCCCCGTGACGCCCTCGGCGTCAGGCAAGGCCAGTGCGGCGCAGATGCAGCAACTGGAAAATGCGCTCAACCAGATCGGTGTGACGCGCTCGCACAAAAGCATCATCTTTCTGGTGGTCTGCGGTGTGCTCTTCGATGTGTTCGAACAGAACGCGGTCGGCCTGGTCGGCCCCCTGCTGCGCCAGCAATGGGGGCTGGACGCGACGGACATTGCCTTTCTCAACACCATCACTTTCTTTGCCGCCGCCATGGGGCGCCTGCTTTCGGGCTACCTGGCCGATCGCATGGGACGGCGCTTCATGCTCAATGTGAACCTGGCGCTGTTCACGCTGGGTGCCGTCGGCTGCGCACTGGCACCCGATTACGCTTTCCTGGCCGTGGCGCGTGCCATCGTGGGCTTTGGTCTGGGCGGAGAAATCACCACGGCCGTGACCATGCTGGCGGAGTTCTGCTCGGCCCGCTTTCGCGGCACGGCAGTCGGTCTCATCAATGTAGGCGGCGGCGGTCTGGGCAATATGCTGGCGCCGGCATTTGCCCTGGGCGTGTTCACGCTGTTCCCGGGCGATGATTCCTGGCGCTGGCTGTTCGGTTGCCTGGTCATGCCGGCCATCTTCATCGTGTTCTACCGCCGTTTCGTGCCGGAGACGCCGCGCTTTCTGCTCTCCAAGGGACGGGTCGAGGAAGCCAATCAGGTGCTGAGCATGCTGGCGGCCGGCAAGCTGGCCAATGCGCAGTACGAACTGCGCGAGTTCATCACCCCAGGCAGCGCACAAGAGCAGACGGCTGCCGCTCAGACCGTGCAGCGCAGCTCCTTCACCGACATCTTCAGGGGCGGCTATGCGCGGCGCACGATTGCCGTGGGCGTGGCTTCGTGGATGACGTTTGGCGCGCAGCTCTCGGTGCTCACGCTGATGCCGACGATTCTGGTTGCCCAGGGCTATTCCATCACCAAGAGTTTCAGCTTCACCATCGTCATGCAGATGGGCAGCCTGCTTGGGGCAATCGCGGCATCGACCATGGGCTACTACTTTCCGCGCAAGCGGGTGCTGACGGTAGGGGCGATTGCCGCCTGCCTTGCGGGCCTGGCATTCGGCAACTTCACCGACAGCGTGGCCATGATCCTGGTCTGCGGTGCGCTGTTCCAGTTCTGCGTGCTGACGCTAAACACTTCCATCTGGATTTTTGCGCCCGAGCTCTACCCCACGCGCATCCGTGCGCTGGGAACCTCCTTCCTGCTGGCGCTGGGCACGATTGGCGGCGCCATGTCCCAGGTGCTGGCGGGCAAGATGTTCGACCTGCACGGCGTCTCCGGAATGTTCGGCATGATCGCCGCCATGTATTTCATCTTTGCGATTGCCGTGCAGTTTGCACCCGAGACCTTTGGCCGCTCCATCGAAGAAGGCGCGGGCGGTGAATCCCATTCACAGGAGGAGTCTGCAGCGGCTGCAGGCGTACCTGCAAGCGCTCGGGAGCGCACGGCATGAAGGCTGGCATGCATATTCTGCTGATCAACCCCAATACCTCGCAGCAGACCACGGCGCTGATGCTCAGACAGGCGCGGGCCTGTCTGCCGCCCGGCGTGCTGCTGCACGGTGCGACGGCCGAGCGGGGAGCGGCCATGATTACCGACGAGGCGGGACTGAAGATCGCCGAGCAGGAGGTGCTGCGGCTGGGCCTGGGCTTTGCCCAGGGCGATGACAGCCAGGCTGGGCGGGCCATCATCGTGGCCGCGTTTGGCAATCCGGGGCTGGAGTTGCTGCGTGCGGCCCTGCCGGAACGGGTTGCCGCCTTCGGCATAGGCGAAGCCGCCATGCTGCAGGCCGCTCGGGATGAGCAGGGCCGCCCGCGCCGCTTTGGCATTGCGACCACCACGCCGGGGCTGGAGGCTTCGATTGCCGCTTCGGTCGCGGCGCTTGGCCTGGCGCCCTGGTTCTGCGGCACGCGCATTGCCCAGGGCGAGCCTTTGGTGCTGGCTGCAGATCCGGCCTTGCAGTGCGAGCGCCTGGGCGATGCCGTGGCCCAATGCGTGCAAAGCGATGGCGCACAGGCCGTGGTGATCGGCGGCGGCCCGTTGTCCGAAGCCGCGTTGTGGCTGGCGCCGCGCTTTCAGGTGCCGGTGCTGTCGCCCGTGGTGGCCGCAGTGCAGGCGGCGCTGGCCGGCCTGTCGCTCGCCGTCGCTAGCTGATCGCTATTGATTCAAGAGCTTCTACCGCTAATCATTCATGGATTTCAGATGGAAAAATGTCTGAAATCTATGAATAGCAGGCGCAGCAAGCTTTTGATTTCATAGCATCTCGTCCAGCGCATCGTGGCTGGTCTCGATAGCCGCCATATGTCTGCGCCCCGGCTGCCCGCTTTGCTGCAAGGTGGCCGTGGCAATCAGGTGGCAGAGCATGAAAAGCGCCGTGTGATTGTCCAGCGGTCCCGGGGCCGAGGTCTGCACGCGCAGCAGCCAGTCCGCCTCGGGGGCCGGGCTGGCATGGTCGGTGATGCAGATCAGGCGGGCGCCCAGCAGCCTGGCCTGGCGCGCGAACTCGCTGACCACGCGCACGCTGCGGCGCAGGGCAAAGATCACCACGACATCGTTTTCGCCTATCTGAGCCGCATATTCGCCCAGGGTCTCGCCGGCGCCGGGGATGACCTGGCTGGGCATCTCGAGTGCCTGCAGCAGCTGCCAGCGCAGATAGGCGGCAAAGTTGCGGTTCTGGCGATAGCCGACAAAGAACAGCTGTCGGGCGCCGATCAGCGCCAGGGCGATGTCCTCCAGCTGCTGTGCCGAGATCTGTCCTATGGTGACAGCCAGATTCTCAGAGGCCTGGCGCAGATGGGTGGCAATCACATCCGCCGTGGGCTTGCCCTGGGCCGATGCGGCAGCCAGAAACAGCGGCGAGCCGTTGTCGCCCTGGGCGCGAGCATGGCGGCGCGCATCCTCGTAGCCTTCGTAGCCCAGCCGCTGTATGAAGCGAGTGACCGTGGCATTCGATACCCCCGTGAGCTTGGCCATCTCGGCCGCAGCATAGCTCGACAGATTGCCGGGAAAGTCCAGCAGGAATTCCGCCAGCCGCCGCTCCGAGGGCGGCAACTGCGGCAGGGCCGCACGCACGCGGGCGATGAAGGAGTGGGCTTCGGCGGGTTCCGGGGTGGAGGAGCTGGGGTTCATGACGGCGGATGGCAGGCGGGCCCGCCGATCTGCCGGCCCGCTGTTTTTTGTCGATATCGGCAATGTAGCGGTTATTTGGCGGCCATTGCCGAGCTGCCGTCAGCGCCCGCGCAGAAACAGCGCATCCAGCTCCTTCATGCTCAGCTGACGCCAGGTGGGGCGGCCGTGATTGCACTGGTCGGAGCGCTCGGTCACCTCCATCTGGCGCAGCAGCGCATTCATCTCGTCCAGCGTGAGCTTGCGGTTGGCGCGCACTGCGCCGTGGCAGGCCATGGTGGCCAGAATCTCGTTGCGTGCGCGCTGCACCACGGTGCTGGCGTCATGCTGGGCCAGTTCGGCCAGCACGCTGCGCGCCAGCTCCACGGCATCGCCCTGGGCCAGCGTGGCCGGCACGGCGCGCACGGCCAGGGTCTTGGGCGAGAAGGGCGAGACCTCCATGCCCAGGGTCAGCAAGGTCTCGGCATGGGCTTCGGCCGTGGCGACTTCCTCGGGTGTGGCGGCAAAGGTGGCGGGAATCAGCAGCGGCTGGCTGGGAATCTGCTGGTCGCCATTTTCCGTATTCACGGCATTCTTGAGCTGCTCATAGACGATGCGCTCATGGGCGGCATGCATGTCCACGATGACCATGCCCTGGCTGTTTTCGGCCAGGATATAGACGCCGTGCAACTGGGCCACGGCCCGGCCCAGCGGCCAGACGGGGGTGTTGTCTGTCGCAGCCGTTACGGGTGGCTGCGTTGCTGGCGCTGCGGCATGTTCGGCAGTTTGCATGGCCGCAACCGGTTCGACCGGGGCTGCAGCTGCAGCCTTGGCAACGATCTCAGTAGCGGCTGGCGCTTCCTGCATCTGGGGGGCAGGCGCTTTGCGCTGGAAGTAGCTGGACTGGCCCGAAGGGCGCAGCCTGATGCCTTCGTCCTCGGGCTGAGGCACGGGGCTTGGCATGGCCGTGGTGTTGGTGATCGTGGTCGCGCCGGTGGCCGATTCAGGCGTCGCAGCTGTGGCAGTCGCTGGGGCTGGTGCCGCAGTCGCCATCTGGGGCGCGGGCGCAGGTGAGGTTTCCGCGGTGGCTTCGCGCATGGGCTCCCAGAGCTTGGCCAGGTCGCGCACGGGATTGCCGACGGCGGGTTCGCCAAAGCTCATGCGGGTTTGCGGCCAGGCCGGGGCTGCGACGGGCTTGGTCGCGGGCTTGGCCGGGACAGGCGTGGCAGTGCTCTCGTCGATCAGGCCGGGCTGTCGGGCAGCTTCCTGGGCTGCCGCCTCGACCACGGCTGCGGCGCGCGGTGTGGCCAGCGCGTTCTCGATCGCGTGGCGCACCGCCTGGTGGACTTCGCGGCTGTCTCGAAAGCGCACCTCGATCTTGGTGGGATGCACGTTCACATCCACACGCGCGGGGTCGATCTCTATATAGAGCGCGTAGACCGGCTGCTTGTTGCCATGCAGCACGTCCTCATACGCAGAGCGGGCCGCATGCGTCAATACCTTGTCGCGAACAAAGCGGCCGTTGACATAGCAGAACTGCTGGTCGGGACGCGAGCGCGCCGCGTCCGGGATGCCGGCGCGGCCCGTGACGTGGACGGGGCCGGCCCAGTGATCGACGGCGACCGAGTTGTCGACAAACTTATCGTTCAGCACATCGGCCAGGCGGCGCGACAAGGCTTCGTCGGGCGTGCTGCCGGCAGCGCGCCATTGCTCGACCAGCTTGCCTTCATGCCAGATGGCAAAGCCCACATCGGGGCGTGCCAGCGCATGGCGGCGCACGGACTCTATGCAATGCGCGAGCTCGGTGGCATCGGTCTTGAGGAATTTGCGGCGCGCGGGCGTGGAGAAGAACAGCTCCTTGACCTCTACGGTCGTGCCCTGGTTGCGTGCGGCGGGGCGCAGCTCGCCGCTGCGTGCATCCAGCAGATAGGCCGAGTCCTGACCTGCAGGGCGCGAGAAGATGGAGGTTTCCGATACCGAGGCGATGGCGGCCAGTGCCTCGCCGCGAAAGCCCATGGTGGCCACGGTTTCCAGATCGTGCAGATCGCTGATCTTGCTGGTGGCATGGCGGCGCAGGGCCACGGGCAGCTCGTCGCGCGGGATGCCGCAGCCGTCGTCTTCCACCGCGATCAGGCGCACACCGCCGGCCAGCAGGCGCACGGTGATCTGGGCTGCGCCCGAGTCCAGAGCGTTGTCCACCAGTTCGCGCACCACGGAGGCGGGGCGCTCGACCACCTCGCCGGCGGCGATCTGGCTGATCAGCTCGTCGGGCAGGTCGCGAATCGGCCGGCGCACGGGGGCTGCCTGGTCGGCGGTTTCGGTAGGGGAGGGGGAGAGTTCGGGGCTGGTTGCGTTCACGGCAACCATTCTAGGCGGCTGTACAAACCGGCCGGGAAGTGAGTTTTTTGAGAGAGGAAAACACAAAGAGCCGCCGGAATACTTCTGGCAGCTCTTCGTTGAACCCGCGGGCGCAGGGCTTAGTGGCGGTGGCGGTAGCCGCCCTTGGTCAGTTCGTTGCCGATCAGAGCACCGGCGGCGGCACCGCCGATGGTGCCCACGGGGCCGCCAAACAGCACGTTGCCCACTGCACCGCCGGCCACGGCACCTGCGCCGATACCGACTTGCTGACGGCTGGGGCCATGGGCGCAGCCGCCCAGTGCCAGTGCGCCGGTCAGTGCGGCTGCCAGAGTCAGGGCCTTGCCATAGCGCATGGTGAATGTCTTCATGTTCGTATTCCTCTCGTCGTGCTAGTTATGGAAAGCGGTCTGGTCTCTGTGCCCACTCCTGCACATGCGGGAGGCTGGAGACGCCGGACTTTGTTGGCCAGGGGGCCGATGTCGTGATTTGCAATGCACGGCTTGCGGCGACACATCTCTACTGTGCCAGCAGAAATGGCAAGCTGACGTATTGTTGACGTTTAGTTTTATCAAAACTTGTAACAAACCAGCATTAAATAGCCGGCCTTGTTGCAGTCTGCAAGCAGCTGTGAGTTTGCTCTCAAAAACATGGCACTACAGCAAAGGGTGGAGCGTCTGCGGGCTTTGGGGGCGCAGTACATTACTGGCCGGCATACGCCGGTATGCCAATCCATTTTTGAGGACCGTGTTTTGGAAATCATTCAGTTTCTGATCGACTTCATCCTGCATATCGACAAGCATCTGGAAGCCTTTGTCGTGGCCTATGGGCCTTGGGTGTATGCCCTGTTGTTCATCATCGTGTTTGTCGAAACCGGTGTGGTGGTCATGCCTTTCCTGCCCGGTGACTCGCTGATGTTCATTGTCGGCGCGCTGTGCGGTGCCGGCTACATGAGCTACCCGTTGGCGGTGGTGGTGCTGCTGGCAGCAGCCATCCTGGGTGACCAAAGCAATTACACGATAGGCCGCTACCTGGGCCCCAAGGTGTTTCAGTGGGAGGACTCGCGCTGGTTCAACCGCAAGGCTTTTGACCAGGCCCACAACTTCTATGAGCGCTATGGCGGCGTGACCATCATTCTTGCGCGCTTCATGCCTTTCATTCGCACCTTTGCACCTTTCGTGGCCGGTGTGGCTCATATGAGCCGCGCAAAGTTCAGCCTGTTCAATGTCGTGGGGGCCGTGCTCTGGGTGGTGGGCATCAGCGCCGCAGGCTACTTCTTCGGCAATATGGAGTGGGTGAAGAACAATCTTGAAAAAATCATCTGGGGTCTGATCCTGGTGCCCGGTCTGATCGCCATCTTCGGTGCCTGGCGCGCCGGCAAGGCCGAAAAAGCCAGGACCGCCTGATCTGCACTCTTGACAGTGCTTTGCCCCGACCGGAAAAGCGCTGACCCATGAAAAAGCCCCGGCAAGCCGGGGCTTCTTTTTTGGGCATTCAGATCGGATCGAGGCGTTTATTTGCGCTTGCCTACCTCGTTGCCGATCAGCGCGCCTGCCGCGGCACCGCCTACGGTGCCCAAAGTGGAACCAAACAGTGCATCACCGACCACGCCGCCAGCGACGGCGCCGACACCGGTGCCGATCTGGGCATTGGTGGGCGAGGTGGAGCAGCCTGCCATGGCCAGCGTGAAGGCAGCAGACACGGTGATGGCAAGAGTTCGCAGTTTCATGAGGTCTCTCCTGTACAGCTGCCCTAGAGGCCAGCTTTCATAAGAACACGCCTTGATCTTGAACCTTTTGCCCTGGCTTTCAGGTAGGAGAGAGGGCCAAGCCTGTGTCATTCAGGCTTGGCGACTGTCATCGAGCCGGCTTGTCGGCTGACAGCCAGCATGGTGGTTTTGTGTAAGCGCGCACTTAAACCGATCGGCTGCGCGCCAGGGGCGGGTTGTGGGCGAAGTACTTGCGTATGCCTGTCATCAGCGCGTCGGCCAGTTGCTCGCGGTAGGCGGCAGAGGCCAGCTTGGCTTCCTCCTCGGGGTTGCTGATGAAGGCCGTTTCCACCAGCACGCTGGGAATGTCGGGCGCCTTCAGCACGGCAAAGCCGGCCTGCTCCACACGGGCCTTGTGCAGCTTGGCCATGCTGCCGATTTCGCCCAGCAGCGAAGTACCCAGCTTGAGGCTGTCCTTGATCTGGGCGGTGGTGCTCATGTCCAGCAGCATGCGCTGCACATGCTGATCCTGCAGTCCGCCCACGTTCAGGCCGCCCACGAGGTCGGCCTGATTTTCCTTGTTGGCCAGCCAGCGGGCGGCCGTGCTCGATGCCCCGCGTTCGCTGAGCGCAAACACGCTGGCACCGCGCGCTGCCGGGGTGGTGAAGGCATCGGCATGGATGCTGATGAACAGATCGGCCTGGACGCGGCGGGCTTTTTCCACGCGTGTGGCCAGGGGCACGAAGAAGTCGGCATCGCGCGTCATGAAGGCGCGCATGGGGCTGCCGCCTATACGCGAGTTGTTGATGCGCTCGCGCAGCAGATGGGCGACCTTGAGCACCACGTCTTTTTCACGCAGGCCGCTGGGACCGGTGGCGCCGGGGTCTTCGCCGCCATGGCCGGGGTCCAGTGCCACGATGATGATGCGGTCCGTGCTTTGCGAGGTGGCAATATTGGGCGCAGGCCTGGGTGCCGGAGCCGGGCGTGGCGCGGGAGCCGGTGGCGGAGGCACAGGAACAGGTGCCGGGGCCTGTGCAATCACCGCGGGAGCCGGTGCTGGAGTGCTGGGGCGCTGGTTGCGCTGGGCAATCAGATCACCCAGAGGGTCGGCCTGGGGCGCTGTCGCAATCGCCGCAGGGGGCGGTGTCGTGATCGCGGGGTTGTGCGGTGCCGGGGCGGCAGCCGTGCTGCCGGCATCGCGCAGGCGCTCGCTGATCAGAGCCTCCAGCGGATCCACGGCCTTGGCGGGGTAGAGGTCCAGCACCAGCCTGTGCTTGTAAGGAGCAATCGGGGCCAGCGTGAAGACCTGGGGTCTGGCTTCCTGCTTGAGGTCGATCACCAGACGCACCACACCGGGGGCAAACTGGCCGACGCGGATGCTGGCGATATTGGGGTCGTCGGAGCGGACCTTGGCCACCAGTTCCTTGAGCGCCGGATTCAGATCCAGGCCCTCGATATCGACGGCCAGCCGCGGCGGGCTGGGAACGAAGACCGGCTTGGCCGTCAGCGGAATATCGGATTCCAGTGTGACGCGCGAGTAGTCGGGGGCGGGCCAGACGCGCACGGCCACGATGCTCGCGCCCTGCGCAATATGCTGGCGGCCCAGCAGCAGAACCACGCCGCCTGCCTGCAGCAGATTGCGGCGGGAAAGACCCAGCCGGGAAGGGCCCAGCCGGGAAGGGCCCAGCCGGGGCTGATCGGGAAAAGCCGTGGAGGAGGTTGTTTTGCTCATGCCGTCAATGCTTCAAGCACGGTGCAGCCTGCGGGGGTGCCGGCCTTGAGCGTCACCTGTCGCTGCACATCGTCAATTGCTTCGATATGGATAGCTATATCCGCAACAGGTGTAACCGCTGCGGCCTTTTCGGGCCATTCTGCCAGCTTGAGTCCGGCGCTGGCAAAAATGTCACGAAAACCTGCATCTTCCCATTCGCGCGGATCGTCGAAGCGGTAGAAGTCAAAGTGCCAGATCGAGAGGTCGCCGGCCTCGTGCGGCTCCACCACCGCATAGGTCGGGCTCTTGATGCGGCCCTGCACGCCCAGGGCGCGCAACCAGTGACGCACCAGCGTGGTCTTGCCCGCACCCAGGTCGCCATGCAGGGTCACATAGGCGTTGCGCAGCTGGGGCAGGGCGGCCAGTTGCCGGGCAAAGCGCTCGGTTTCCTGTTCGCTTTGCCAGAGTATCTGGCGCTGCGCCAGCGCCGGTGTGGGCTCGCTTCCTACAATTCGGGGTGTATGTTGAGCAGCAGTCAATTGGTTCCTTTGATGCAAGCCTGGGCTCGCGAGCTGGGATTTTCCCAAATCGGCGTGGCGGGCGTGGATTTGTCCTCGGCAGAACCCGGTTTGCTGCAATGGTTGGCGCAAGGGTTTCATGGCGAGATGCATTACATGCAGGCCCATGGTTTGAAACGAGCCCGGCCAGCGGAATTAGTTCCCGGCACGGTGAGCGTGATTACCGCGCGCATGGATTATCTGCCGCGCGAGACCGGGGACGGCTGGCAGGCCGTGGAATGGGATCGGCTCAAGCGTCCCGAAGAAGGCATTGTCTCCATCTACGCCAGAGGCCGTGACTATCACAAGGTGCTGCGCAACCGCCTGCAGAAGCTGGCTGAGCGCATCGCACAGGAAATAGGCCCGTTCGGCCACCGTGCTTTTACCGACTCCGCCCCGGTGCTGGAGGCCGAGCTGGCAAGCCGCAGCGGCCAGGGCTGGCGCGGCAAGCACACCCTGGTGCTGAGCCGCGAGGCCGGATCGATGTTCTTTCTGGGCGAAATCTATGTGGACTTTGCGCTAGAGACCACCGTCCCCGTCACAGCGCACTGCGGCAGCTGCTCGTCCTGCATCGACGCCTGTCCCACGGGCGCCATCATCGCGCCGCACAAGGTCGATGCGCGGCGCTGCATCTCCTATCTGACCATCGAACATGCGGGCAGCATTCCCGAGGAACTGCGGCCCTTGATGGCCAACCGCATCTATGGCTGCGATGACTGCCAGCTGGCCTGTCCCTGGAACAAGTTTGCCCATCCGAGCGTCTTGCCGGACTTCGACGCCCGCGCCGGACTGGCCGGCACTCAACTGGTGCATTTCCTGGCCTGGGATGAAGCCACTTTTTTGCGCGTGACCGAGGGCAGCCCCATCCGCCGCATTGGCCATGCGCGCTGGCTGCGCAATGTGGCCGTGGCCCTGGGCAATGCCTGGCGCGAAACCGGCAGGCCCGAACTCAAAGCCGCGCTGCAGAGCCGGGCCGATCATCCCGACCCCGTGGTGGCCGAACATGTGGCCTGGGCGCTGGCGCAGCGCGCCTGACTTTTAGTGAAATTGGCCTCTATCGCTTATTCAGTAAGTACAAGAAGCTATCAAGTTTAAATGCCGATCAGCCAGAGCCCGAAGGGCAGGCTGAGCACGCCCAGCATCGTGGACAGCGACACCAGACTGGCCACAAACGAGCCTTCATAGCCCATGCGCACAGCCAGCACATAGCAGGACGAGGCAGTAGGCAGGCTGGAGAACGCCATCAGCGCAATCGCCTGCGGCTGGTTGAGGTGGAACAGCTGAACCATGGCAAAGGCGATCAGCGGCTGGATGGCATGGCGTATCAGCAGCAACTCGCTGGCCAGCAGCTTGTTGCTGGCCAGTGCACTGAGCTTGAGACCGGCGCCGGCGGCCATCAGGCCCAGTGCGATCGAGGCCGCACCGATGCGTGCCACGGGGGCTTCCAGCAGGGCAGGAATCTTCAGTCCGGCGGCATTGAACAGCAGGGCGCTGACGGTGGCGATGATCAGCGGATTGCGCAGCAGATGACCGACAAAATGCTGGTCGCTGCCACGCGTCATGGGCCAGACGGCGGCCACATTGAACAGCGGCACGGATACGCCGATCAGCACCGAGACATAGAGCAGTCCGTCCGGCCCTGCCAGGCGCGAAACCAGTGCCAGCGCGATAAAGGAGTTGAAGCGAAACGCCACTTGCGCTGCTCCCGCATAGCCGCGTGCATCGATGCGCCGGCCAAGAAGAGGCAGGTGCGGAAGGCTGTAGGTCAGCGCAATGCCCAGCAGGCCTCCCAGCACACCGGCAGCCAGCAATTGGCTGGCGTCGCCCCACTGGATCGGGTTGCGCGTGATGGAGTGAAACAGCAGCACCGGAAACAGCAGGTAGTAGACGAGCTGCTCCACGGCTTGCCAGACGCTGCGGTTGATGGGCGTGAAACGGCACAGCACATAGCCCAGCACGATGAGCGCGAAATCGGGAAAAAGCAGTTCTAGATAGTTCACGGCCTGTAAGCATAGGGCCGGTCATAGGTTTGCTGAGAGAAAGCTGTCGCCAAGTTTCTATGTAGTAGTACTTACTGTTGTCGCTCGGCTCATTCGAGCTGAACTTTGATGCGCTTCAAGGAAATGGTGTGAATCTAGGGTAATTACTGAGAAATCAGGGCTAACAAGAATGTGTCGGGTTTTTTGCGGCACGTACCATCAGCCGTTAATTTCAGAACTCATAAGGAGACCCCTTCATGAATCGTCGTATGTGCGTGGGCCTGACAATGGCTCTGGCAACTGTAGGTTTCTCGACCGGTGTGTTGGCAGAGGCCAACTACCCCAGCAAGCCCATCAAGCTGCTGGTGCCCTTTGCCGCAGGCGGCACGACCGACATCATTGCGCGTGTGATCGCCGAGCCGCTGAGCAAGGAACTGGGTCAGTCCGTGGTGGTGGACAACAAGGGTGGTGGCGGCGGCGTCATTGGTGCGCAGGAAACCGCGCGCCAGAAGCCTGACGGCTACAACCTGGGTATTTCCACCCTGTCGACCATGGCCACCAATCCGGCCATCAACCCCAAGACTCCCTACAACCCGCTGACGGACTTCACGCCCATCATCAATATTGCGGCCACGCCCAATGTGATCGCCGTGAACCCCAAGTTCCCCGGCGCGGCTAACTACAAGGCTTTCGAGGCCGAACTCAAGGCCAATCCCGGCAAGTACTCCTATGGCTCGTCCGGTACGGGCGGCATCCAGCACATGCTGATGGAGCTGTACAAGTCGCTGACCGGCATCCAGATGACCCATGTGCCTTATCGCGGCGCGGGCCCGGCCCTGAACGACGCGGTTGCCGGCCAGATCCCCATGATTCTGGACAACCTGCCTTCGGCGCTGCCTTTCATCAAGGACAACCGCCTCAAGGCCATCGCCGTGGCAGCTCCCCAGCGTCTGGCCGTGCTGCCTGACGTGCCCACCTTCAAGGAAGTGGGTCTGCCCCAGGTCAATCGCATGGCTTCCTACGGCATTCTGGGCCCCAAGGGCATGGACAAGGCCATGGTCGACAAGATCAATGCCGCTGTGAAGAAGGTGCTGCAGGACCCCGCGGTCAAGAAGCGCATCGAAGACACCGGCTCGCTGGTGGTGGGCAACTCTCCTCAGGAATTCGCCAAGGAACTGAAGGAAGAGTTCGAAACCTACAAGCAGGTCGTGGCCAAGCAGAAGCTGACACTGGACTAAGCAGCTGATCTGCTGCCGATGCAGTAGCGGATACCGCAAGCCCGAATTGCCTTTGAGGCAATTCGGGCTTTGTTTTTTATATTATTTTCCGCTGCCCAGGCAGCAACAGAATCTTGCCGATGCTGACCCCGGACTCCATATGTCTGTGCGCCCCAGCAGCATCTGCCAAAGCGAAGGAGCTATCGATCACGGGCCGTATCGCTCCACTCTCCAATGCACCAAGCCATCGCTGGGCAAAGCGCTGGACCATCGCCTGCTTGACTTCGGGCGAGCGTGACTTCATCACGGTTCCGAAGATCCGCAGATGGCGGTACAGCACCAGGTCCATGGGCAATGCAGCGCCCTGGGAGCCGCCCAGCAGGCCCACCATCACCATGCGCCCGCCGACGGCCAGCGATCGCACATTGGGCTCCAGGTAGGGGGCACCGACGAAATCGATCACGATGTCCACGCCTTTGCCGTCGGTGGCCTGGGCCACCACGGTTTGGAAGTCCTCGCTGCGATAGTCGATGAAGACATCGGCTCCGAAACCCAGAACCGCTTCGCGCTTGTCGCCGCTAGCCGTCGCAAAAACCCGGGCGCCGGCAGCATGTGCAAGCTGAACGGCGGCCGATCCGACACCACCCGCTGCCGCATGGATCAGCACCGATTCGCCGGCGCGCAAGCCAGCCAGATGAAACAGGGCCTCGTGTGCGGTCACGAACACCTCGGGTATCGCACCGGCATCCACCAGGTCCAGATTCCCGGGGACATGTATCGCCATGCGGTGGTCTATGCGCGAAATCTCGGCATAAGCGCCGCCGCCCACGATGCCCATGACCCGGTCGCCCACGGAGAAGCCCTGCACCAAGGGACCGGCCTCGATCACGGTTCCGGCGATCTCCAGGCCCATGGTGTCTGCGTCACCAAAGGAAGCTCGGCCATAGGCGCCCTTGCGGTGATAGAGGTCGGCACGATTGACGCCGATGGAGGCGTTGCGTACCAGCAAGTCGTGGGGGCGAAGCTCAGGAGCCGGCAGCTCGCGGGCCACCAGCACCTCGGGCCCGCCAAAGTCGTCAAAAACGATGGCCTGCATGGTGGAGGGCTTTGCTGCGAGGATGGAGTCTGTCAAAAAGGTGGGCATAGCGTCGTTCTCGAAATATCTTTGGGCGCTGAAGATTACGACGCAAAGCTTTGTTTGCAATGCAGCGATTTCGCTCTACATTGATGCAAATTTGCATCAACTGATGAGCCATGAACTGGGACGATACCCGCATCTTTCTCGCCCTGAGCCGCACGCACTCATTGCGCGCCGCAGCGCGCAGCCTGGGCATTGATCAGGCAACGGTCGGGCGACGCCTGAATGCGCTGGAGTCCGAGCTGGGGGCAAAGCTGTTTTTGCGGGCCAAGGATGGATACCTGCTCACGGCCGCTGGCGAGGTGGCACTGGCTGCGGCAAAGCGTATGGAGAGTGCGGCCCTGGACTTGCGCACCAAGATCGAGGGTCAGGATGAAAATCCCGGTGGGCTGGTGCGCGTGACAAGCACCGACTCCATCGCTATTGACCTGTTGCTGCCCGCTGTCGAGCGTTTGCAGCAGCACTGGCCGAATATCCGCGTGGATCTGGAAGTCTCCACCCAGTTGCTCAGCCTCGGTCGCCGGCAGGCGGATATTGCTTTTCGCAACGTCAGGCCTGATACCCCAGAGCTGGTGGTTCGCCGTGTGGCTTCGTGGCCTGTGGGGCTGTTCGCAAGCACGAGTTATCTGGCTCGCTTTGGCGAGCCCGCCCCTGAAGACGAGTTGCGCGGTCACCATCTGGTGGCATACGGGCCTTATCTGGAGCAGAGTCCGCTACTGAGCATGGCCGGAGTGCCGGCACGTCAAGCCAGGATTGCCATGTCGGTCCGCTCCAGTCTCCTCGTGCGCAAGGCGGTTGCTGCAGGCATCGGGATTGGGGAAATGCCGTTGTGGATGGGGGAGCGCGAAGGCCTGGTGCGTATCTGGCCGCAACGCCGACGTCCGAACGACTACGAAGTCTGGCAGGTCATGCATCCCGATCTGCAGCGCACGGCTAGGGTGAGAGCGGTTGCGCAGTTCCTGGCCGAGGCTTTCGATGGTCCATCAGCCGGCATCAGCTGAAGCAGGCACAGCATTTGCCATTGCCGGTATCTGACCCTGATCTCCATGGTGCACCGAGCTGATTTCAGCTCGGTGCATCCTCGCCAGCGTGTACGCTAGCTCCATGTTCGACACTCCTAAAAAAGCCCGCAAACCGCAGATTCCCGATGACTGGCCGCAGCCCTTGCCGCAGAGCCAGCATGCGCTCGATCAGTTCATCGATGCCCTGCTGCTGGAGGACGGGCTTTCGCGCAATACCCTGTCCGCCTATCGGCGTGACCTGACAGCGGCTGCGCGCTGGCTGGCGCGGCTGCAGCCGCCCAAGGCGCTGGATGCTGCGCTGGAAGCCGATCTGCAGGGCTATTTCACGGCCCGTGTGGAGGGCACCAAGGCCACCTCCTCGAACCGCAGGCTGACGGTATTGCGTCGCTACTTTCACTGGGCGCTGCGTGAAAAGCGCATCGCTGCCGACCCCACGGTGCGCATGCTGGCGGCCAAGCAGCCGCCGCGCATGCCCAAGACCCTGACCCAGGAGCAGGTGGAGGCCCTGCTCGATGCGCCCGATGTGGACAGCCCGCTGGGCTTGCGCGATCGCGCCATGCTGGAGCTGATGTATGCCAGCGGTCTGCGCGTCAGCGAACTGGTGGGTGTGCGCATGCATGAGCTGGACCTGCGCTCGGGCGTGCTGCGCGTGACGGGCAAGGGGCGCAAGGAGCGGCTGGTGCCGTTTGGTCAGGAGGCGCAGCACTGGCTGGAGCGCTATCTGCAGCAGGCGCGAGCGGCGATTCTGGGAGGGCAGCAGACCGAGGAGGTGTTTGTGACCCAGCGCGGTGCGGGCATGAGCCGCGTGATGTTCTGGGTCATCGTCAAGAAATGCGCGCAGATCGCGGGTATCAACTCGCCCCTCTCACCGCATACGCTGCGCCATGCGTTTGCCACCCATTTGCTCAACCATGGCGCCGACCTTCGCGTGGTGCAGATGCTGCTGGGGCATGCCGATATCTCCACCACCACCATCTACACCCATGTGGCGCGCGAGCGGCTCAAGGCTCTGCATGCCGAGCATCACCCGCGCGGCTGAGCCGCTACCTAGGTCGTCGCGCTGCCAAGCTGCAGGTGGTATAGCCCCCAGACGGCGGCAGGAAAGCGCTGCTTGACGGGCAACTGGCCGAGCTCCGGAATCTGATGGGCTGCAAAAATGGCCCAGAGCGGGCCCACGCCGCCCATTGCCAGCGGCACGCCGTCCAGCTGGGTGGCAATCAGCATGCGCCAGCGCACGGCCTGGGCCAGCGGTATCTGGCTGCGATAGCCGTCTATGCCCTGCAAAGTCAGTTGCAGGCCGCGCGCCATGGCCTGGCCTACATCCACGCCGGCGGCCTGCAGCACCTGCTCCAGCAGCGGGCCTTGCAGGCTGTGCTCGGCTTCGTCGTATTCAAGCGTAGTCCTGAGCGTCTGCTGCTCCAGGCTGTTGAGCGCATCCATGCCACAGGACCAGGCTGCATCAAACAGATAGCCATGGATGATCAGCATGCGGTCCGCCACGGCCTGCGGCTTGCCGCGATTGGCCTGCACACCGGGGCCGCTGATGGTGAGCACTGCGGGTTGCAGGCCATCGAGCACACAGGTGCGGGAGGCCCTGCGTGTGGCCGCGGCGGGCAGAGCCATGGCGCCCAGTGCAGCGCCCGCAGCACCGCTTCGCAGCAAGATGGAGCGACGTGATAGAGGTTGTTTTTCTGCCATGGGGCGCTTTCTTTGTGGAGATTGCTGCAGTCTAGCGGCAAGCCTTGCGGGCGTCATTGCGACATGTCGATGAAGGTGTTGGTCGGTTGGAGTGTTGGTCTATTTGAATGTTTGAAGTTTTATTTTGATGTTTTCTGTCCAGTGAATTGACGAATCGTCGTCCAAATCAACCGGGGAATTCACTTTGGTCAAAAATGCAGGTCTTGATTTTTGGATTTCGAGTGATGACTAACTTTCTGCGTCGCAGCATGCTGACCTGTGCCCTGGCAGCCGTGCTGCCTGCCACCTTGTCCCTGAATGTCCAGGCGGCCGACAAAGCCGACGCGGCTGGCTGGCCCAGCCGTCCCATTCGTCTGGTGGTGTCCTACCCTGCTGGTGGTGTGAGCGATGTGGTGGCCCGTGCACTGGGTGAAAAGCTGTCGCAGTCGCTGGGTCAGTCGGTGGTGATCGACAACAAGGCCGGCGCGGGTGGCGCGATTGGCCTGGACCAGGTCGCCAAGTCCAACCCCGATGGCTATACGCTGGGCTTTTCGTCCATCAGCCCGCTGACGCTGAGCCCCCATCTGGGCAAGCCGCTGTTCGATCCGCACAAGGATATTGTTCCCGTGGTCAGCGTGATGTATTCGCCCGTGCTGCTGCTGGGAACGACCCGTCTGGCAGCCAAGAGCTTTCCCGAGCTGATGACCCAGGCCAAGGCCCACCCCGGCGATGTGCGCTGGGCCACGGCCGGTCTGGCCTCGCTGGGCCACATCATGCTCGAGCAGATTGCCGATCAGGGCAAGGTTCAGATCACCCATGTGCCTTACAAGGGCGGTGGCCAGCAGCTCAATGACGGCCTGAGTGCACAGTTCGAAGTGTTGTCCACGAATGCCGGCCCGGCCGTGATGCAGCACATCAAGGCCGGCAAGTTCAAGGCCCTGGCCGTGGGAGCTCCGGCGCGTCTGGACTCGCTGCCTCAAGTGCCCACGCTGGCCGAGCTGGGTTACAAGAACGCCAACACCACATCGGTCTTCGGCATCTTCGCTCCCGCGGGCGTGCCCGCCCCCGTGCTGGCTCGCCTGAATGCCGAGGTGAACAAGGCGCTGGCGCTGCCCGAGATCCGTCAGCGCCTGGAGGCCACTGACAATGTGCCTACCGGCGGCAAGGCGGCGGACTTTGCCAAGCAGATCGAGGTCGAGTCCAGGTCCAACGCCCAGATCATCAAGGCTGCAGGTATCCAGACCAACTGATCGGGACTTTCTTGAATGAAAAAGGGCTTGCGGTCACATCGGCTGCAAGCCCTTTTCCGTTGTGCGCAGCAAGCGCACTGACTGGTAGCGACGCGGATTGGCTCAGATCACTTCGCTGGCCAGGTTGTCGGCCCAGCTCAGTGCCTGCAGATGGGCCCAGTTGACCTGGTGGTTGGACAGCTGCAGCGCATTGGCGGCGCGGGCAAAAGCCGCTTCGTCGCCAGACTCGCAGGCGCGCGTCAGATCCAGGAAGGGCGCAAAAACGCCCTGGTTGTGTACCAGTGCGTCAACCACGGACTGGGGCAGGGCTACGGATTCCAGGGCCTTGGCCATGGGCTGGCTCAGCATCACATCGAGCAGCGAGAAAACGCCCACGACGAAAGCGTGGTCGCATTCCTCGGGCGGCAGCAGCTCGGCGGTCAGCAGCTCCATCAGGCGGCCGCGCACCACGGCTGTCTGGCCCACAGCCGGCGGTGTGCCGCCGGCGCGTGAGGTGGTCAGCAGCAGGGCCGCCCAGCGGAACAGCTTCTTGAGGCCCAGAATCATCACCGCATGGCGGAAGGAGGTGATCTCGCAGGACAGGCCGAAACCCGAGCTGTTGATGAAGCGCAGCAGGTTGAAGGACAGCGTGGGGTCCTTCTTGAGCAGCTCTTCGATCTCCTCCGTGCTGGCCTGCTGGCGCACCAGGTTGATGAGCTGGATGATGGTGGTCTGCGTGGGGCGGATGGTGCGCGCCTGCACGAGCTGGGGCTGGGCGAACCAGTAGCCCTGGAACAGCTTCACACCCAGGCCCAGCATATGCTCGAACTGCTCGGCTGTTTCGACCTTCTCGGCCACGATCTGGGCGCGTGTGTAGGTCTGGGCAAACTTCACCAGCTTCTCGGCATGCTCGATCGCGAAGCTCTGCATGTCCAGCTTGACGAAGGAGGCCATGGGCAGCCATGACGCATAGTTGCGGCGCAGCAGGTTCTGGTCGAAAGCCAGGCGAAAGCCACGCTGGCGCAGGGCCGCAAATGTGGGCAGGCAGGCTTCGATGTTTTCCTGCGTGGCATCGGCGGGCAGGGCCGGCACTTCCAGTACCACACGGTCGGGGTGAATCAGCTCCAGGTGGCCGCCGCTCAGGCTGTCGTGGGTGCAGTTGATGAAAACCGTCTTTTTGCCCACCAGGGCTTCGGCACCGGCGTAGGACAGTGCATTGAACAGCAGTGCCGCATCGGATGCTGCTGTGTGTGCGTTATGTGCAACCGAGCGGTCAAACAGCTCGTAGCCATACACATCCCGCTTTTCATCGACGATTGCCTGACGCGCAATGCTGGCCATATTGGCCTCGTCCCTGTCTGCAACGGGGCTGGCGGTTGGTGAAGAGGCGTTTGTGTCAGAGGTATCCATGTCGGTTATCGCTTGGGTGTGGGGCAAAAGCGCTGTCAGTCGGACAGACACTCCGTCCATCTCAAAGCCTGCAGATGAGCGTGATTGATGTCCCCGTGCTCCAGCTCCAGGCTGCAGGCACTGCGGTCGAATTGTTCCTGGTCATGACTCTCGCAGGCCTTGGTGAGCATCAGCAGCTCGCCCAGAATGCCTTCATGATGCAGCAGCGCGGCAGAGACCGATTCGGACACCGGAATCAGCGCCAGCGCTGCAGGCAAAGGCATGCCCAGCATGCGGTCCAGCATGGAGAACATGCCGCAGATAAAGGCCAGATCGGCGTCGGTGTCCGTTAGCGAGTGCTTGGCCAGCAGCTCCATCAGACGGCCGCGAATCACGGCGGTCTGGCCTACGGCCGGCGGGGGGCCGCCTTCACGGGCGGCCGTCAGCAGCATGGCAGCCCAGCGAAACAGCTTGTTCAGGCCGAGCAGCATCACGGCCTGCTTGAAAGAGGTGATCTTGCGATGGGCGCCAAAGCTGGCCGAGTTGATGAGGCGCAGCAGGTTGAAGGCCAGGGCGGCGTCCTTTTTGAGAACTTCCTCGATCGCATCGGTGCTGGCCTGCTCGCGTACCAGTGTCAGCAACTGGATGATGCTTTGCTGCGTCGGGGTCAGAAGGCGGGTCTGCATCACCGTGGGACGGGCAAACCAGAAACCCTGGAAAAGCTCGATGCCCAGGCGCTGCCCCAGCTCATGCTGGTGGGCACTTTCGACTTTTTCGGCGATCAGCTCGGCGCGGGTGTGGCGGTTGGCGAACTTGACCAGCACCGTAAGCTGGTCCGGTGCCAGCGTGGAGAGGTCTAGCTTGATGTAGTCGGCCAGCGGCAGCCAGGCCGAATACACAGACTCCAGTACCGTGTGGTTGAAGGCCAGATGAAAGCCCTGGTCCTTGAGTGCCAGCAAGGTGGGCAGGCGGGCGGCCACCTCATGCACGGCAGCATGGCCCAGAGGGGGGATCTCCAGCACCACCTTGTCGGCCGGCAGCAGCTCCAGGTGCTCGCCGGTCAGACCTTCGTGAGTGCAATTCACGAACATGAGCTTGGTGCCGACCAGATCTTCCTCTCCAGCATGCGTGAGGGCCGCAAAGATCAGCGTCGCGTCTGAGGCCATGGTGTGACCATAAGGCGAGCGCGAGCGGTTGAACAGCTCGTAACCAATGATTTGCTGCAGCCCGTTGACGATGGGCTGGCGTGCAATCATGCCTTTGGACAGGTTGCGCGGCGAGGCGAATGCCTGGTCCTCTATGGTTTGTTCACTCATTGCTGCATGACGTCTGTGTGGGAAATGGTTGGCTGTGCCGGTTATTGTAAGAACGAGCCGATCATAGTGTCAGCTTCGTGCGTTCAGTCCGTTTGTGCCAACAACTTCGGCTCGCGGGCCTCGCTTGTCGGTGGTTCTTGATTCGAGTCAAGAAAAAAATACCTAGATCTGTTGCAGCCAGGCGATCTCGGTTGCGGTGAAGCCTGCGGCGCGGCGTGCCTTCTCATTGAAGGGTGGGCGCAGGCGCGGCGCTTCATGGCGCTTTGTCAGCTCCAGGTACAACGACTCGGGGTCCAGGCCGTTTTTCTCGCACAGCCAGCGATACCAGTGGTTGCCTATGGCCACATGGCCCACTTCCTCGCGCAGGATGATGTCCAGAATGTCACAGGCCGCCAGCGCATCGGTCGCGTGGGTGTTGCGCAGCTTGTTCTGGATCTGCGGCGTGGCGTCCAGGCCGCGCGCCTCCAGCGTTCTGGGTACCAGGGCCATGCGGGCCACGATGTCGCCCGCCGTTTTTTCGCACATGGTCCACAGGCCCTGGTGGGCCGGATGGTCGCCATAGTCCTGACCATGATGCTGGCGCAGATGATCGCGCAGCAGGCGGAAATGCTTGCCTTCCTCTGCAGCCACCTGCAGCCAGTCGTGGTAGTACTGCCCGGGCATGCCGTCGAAGCGCCAGATGGCGTCCAGTGCGAGGTTGATGGCATTGAACTCGATATGTGCAATGGCATGGATGAGCACGGCCCGGCCTTCGAGGGTGGCAGGCGAGCGACGCGCCACGGCGGTGTGGTGCTTGAGCTCGGGCCGGGCCGGGCGGCCGGGAAGCTCGGATTCGGGGATGCGCAGTGTCGGTGCTGTTTCTGCTATCGAATAGAGAGCTTTTTGTGCATGCAGATCAATGGCTGCAGCAGCTTTTTTCTCAGGGTCTGCAAGACACAAGACCTCTAGCGCGCGATGACGTAACTCCATCCCTACAATTCTAGGTTCTATAAAGAAGCAACCCACAGGGAGACAAGCAGATGGCAATTTACGAACTCGACGGCGTTGCGCCGCAGATCGACGAAAGCGCCTGGGTGGCCGGCAGCGCCGAGGTCATGGGCCGCGTCAAGCTGGACAAGGACGCCAGCGTCTGGTTTGGAGTCGTCATCCGCGGGGATACCGAAAACATCAGCATCGGCGCGGGCTCCAACATCCAGGATGCCAGCGTGCTGCATGCCGATTTCGGCAAACCGCTTACGGTGGGTTGCAATGTGACGGTTGGCCACCAAGTAATGCTGCATGGCTGCACGATTGGCGATGGCTCGCTCATCGGCATCGGTGCAGTGGTGCTCAATGGCGCCAGGATAGGCAGGAACTGCCTGGTGGGCGCAGGCTCGCTGGTGACCGAGGGCAAGGAATTTCCCGACGGCTCCATGATCCTCGGCAGCCCCGCCAAGGTCGTGCGCGAGCTATCGCCCGAGCAGATCGAAGGTCTGCGCCAGAGCGCCAGGAACTATGTTGAAAATGCTCGCCGCTTCAAGCGCGGCTTGCGCAAGCTGGGCTGAGGGCCCTGCTTTTTACCGGAATCGATTAGCGTGTCTGAACTGCATAAATTCATTTTTGACGGCCTGCCCGTGCGTGGTGCCATTGTTCGCCTGACTGACTCCTGGCAGGAAATCCTGCAGCGCCGTGCCGGCAACAAGGATACCGGCGCCTACCCAGAGGCCGTCAGCACCTTGCTCGGCGAGATGACGGCGGCTGGCGTGCTCATGCAGTCCAACATCAAGTTCAATGGCGCGCTGGTATTCCAGGTCATGGGTGACGGCCCGGTCAAACTGGCCGTGGCCGAAGTGCAGTCGGACCTGAGCCTGCGTGCCACGGCAACACTGGTGGGAGAGGCCAATCTGCCCCTGCGCGGCCAGTTGGCCCCGCTGGCAGAACTGGTCAATGCCCATGGCGCGGGCCGCTGCGCCGTCACGCTGGACCCCAAGGACCGCCAGCCCGGCCAGAACCCCTATCAGGGCGTGGTGCCGCTCAACGATGGTGCTGGCGGCCGCTTCGAGCGCCTGTCGGATGCGCTGCAGTTCTACATGATGCAGTCCGAGCAGCTCGACACCGTGATGGTGCTGGCCGCCAATGACCAGATCGCTGCCGGTCTGATGCTGCAGCGCATGCCTGTGAAGGGTGAGGCGAATCTGGCCGCGGCCACCGAAAGCGGTGAGGCCGAGCATGATGCCCAGGGCCTGAACGAGGAATACAACCGTGTTGCCACGCTGGCCTCCAGCCTGACGCAGCAAGAGCTGTTGACGCTGGATGTGGAGACCATTTTGCGGCGCCTGTTCTGGGAAGAGAAGCTGCTGCGCTTCGCTCCGCAGGCCGACGAGCAGGCCCCGCGTTTCGCCTGTACCTGCAGCCGTGACCGGGTGGCCGCCATGCTGACCTCGCTGGGCGAGGAAGAGGTGGATTCCATCGTAGCCGAGCGTGGCAAGATCGAGGTGGGCTGCGACTTCTGCGGCCAGCAATACCAGTTCGACGCCATCGATGCGGCGCGTCTGTTCACCGAAGTGCAAAAGCAGCCGCCCAGCTCCAGCTCGGTGCAATAACTGAACAGTCTGCCCGCGGCGATGGAGCTCTGATGGCGGTGGAGACACCCTGCAAGAGCCCAGGTCGGGGCAGCGCGGGTGTCTTCCAGCTCGGAAAAGACAGGGGGAAGGCACGAGGCGCCTCAGGGGGCGCTTTTCAAGGCCTCGAACAGTGCCAGCTCGCACTCGGGATCGCCGCATTGCTCGCAGGCTTTGCGGCGTATTTTCTGACTGGAACTCCATGGATTTTTGCTTGAAATCCAATCCCAGTCTGCGGCCGGCTCCATGAATTTCAGAGAGGCAGCCAGTTGCTGCCATTGGGCAGACGGTCTGCCGTACAGCATCACATAGTTCTGCGAGCGTGCTTCCAGCAGTGCGCGCCATTGGCTGATCTGCTGAGCGATGGCGGGGTCCGGGTCGGCATCGCGCCAGTCCTGGCCCAGCACATAGACCAGGGCATCGGCCGGCCATTCATCGCCGCTCGCGGGGGCCAGGCATTGCCAGGGCGTGGCATGGCCCGCATCCAGACGGGCCTGCAGCAAGCCATGAGCCATGCCGCGCGCCAGTGCATGCGGCGCACCCAGCAGCACCAGCGTGGGCGCAGGAACAGCAAAGCCAGCGCGGGGCTGGCTTTGATGCAGAGCGGGTGCCGGGTCAGCGCTTGGAAACCTGAATATAGATTTCATTGGGTTTGACCATGCCCAGCTCGTAACGGGCCTTTTCTTCCACGGTGGACAGGCCGTCCTTGAGGTCGTTGACCTCGGACTGCAGTCTGTCGTTTTCCGATTTTTCTAGGGCGTTGGCCGCGTATTGATCCTTGATTTGCTGCTGCAGCTCGTGCACATAGGCCATGCTGCCATTGCCCAGCCAGAGCTGGGCATGAATGGCGGTCAGCAAGACCAGTAAAGTGACGCAGACGACGCGGTTGACCATACAAAAACCTGGTGGAATCAAGGGTAAGCGCCCTGGCCGCAAAGCGGTTGCCGGGCACTTACTTCAGCTGCGCACTTTAGCGCAGGTTGTAGAAGGCAGCACGACCGGGGTACTCGGCCACATCGCCCAGGTCTTCCTCGATGCGCAGCAGCTGGTTGTACTTGGCGATACGGTCGGAGCGGCTCATGGAGCCAGTCTTGATTTGACCCGCATTCAGGCCCACGGCGATGTCGGCAATGGTGCTATCTTCGGTTTCGCCAGAGCGGTGCGAGATCACGGCGGTGTAGCCGGCGCGCTTGGCCATTTCGATGGCGGCGAAGGTCTCGGTCAGGGTGCCGATCTGGTTGATCTTGATCAGGATCGAGTTGGCGATGCGCTTTTCGATGCCTTCCTTGAGGATCTTGGTGTTGGTCACGAACAGGTCGTCACCCACCAGCTGAACCTTGGCGCCCAGGCGCTCGGTCAGGATCTTCCAGCCATCCCAGTCGCCTTCGTGCATGCCGTCTTCGATGGAGATGATGGGGTACTTGTCGCACCAGCCGGCCAGCATGTCGGTCCACTGCGTCGAAGTCAGTGTCATATTGCCTTCGCCGGCCAGCACGTACATGCCGTCCTTGTAGAACTCGGATGCTGCGCAGTCCAGGCCCAGGGCGATCTGCTCGCCGGGCTTGTAGCCGGCCTTTTCGATGGCTTCGATGATCAGCTGGATCGCGGCTTCGTGGTTTTCCACGGAAGGTGCGAAACCGCCTTCGTCGCCCACGGCGGTGGACATGCCATTGTGGTGGATGATGGCCTTCAGAGCGTGGAAGACTTCGGCACCCCAGCGCACGGCTTCACGGAAGGTGGGGGCACCCACGGGGATGATCATGAACTCTTGCAGGTCCAGCGAATTGTTCGCGTGGGCGCCGCCGTTGATCACGTTCATCATGGGCACGGGCAGCTGCACGCCGCCCATGCCGCCGAAGTAGCGGTACAGGGGCAGGCCGGCTTCTTCGGCTGCGGCGCGGGCCACGGCCATGGACACGGCCAGCATGGCGTTGGCGCCCAGGCGGCTCTTGTTGTCGGTGCCGTCCAGGTCGATCAGGGTCTTGTCCAGGAAAGCCTGCTCGGAAGCGTCCAGGCCCAGCACGGCTTCGGAGATTTCGGTGTTGATGTGCTCCACAGCCTTGAGCACGCCCTTGCCCAGGTAACGGCTCTTGTCGCCGTCACGCAGTTCAATGGCTTCGCGCGAGCCGGTGGACGCGCCCGAGGGCACGGCGGCACGGCCCATCACGCCGGATTCCAGCAGCACGTCGCACTCAACGGTGGGATTGCCGCGGCTGTCCAGCACTTCGCGGCCTACGATGTCAACAATGGCACTCATTGCATTTCCTTTGGGTTTCTGAAATCGGTACGTGCAGGCTGACTTCTTTCATGAAATCACGCCCAAGCGCTTGTGCATAAAGCGCAAGCTGCTATCAAAATTGTGAAGCCGACTCTTCTCCACATGCTGCGCGCGCGCCATGCACGCGACGAGTATGGAAGAGGCTGCGGCGGCTATTGTGCACAAATTTGGTGGGCCGCTTTTGCCTTGACGTGTTGCAGCAGTCGAATTTCTTGCGCAAGACGTTTCTGTGCAAGCATTCGGACACAAAAGCGGATACAAAAAAGGCATGACGCCACGCTTCATCGTGTCGGTCATGCCGTGGTGCATCATCTGCTCAGACGCCGCTGCCCGCCTTGGGGCGGCCGGGGCGTATGGACATGCAGGCCTGCAGCAAGGCCGTCATGTCGCTGCTGATGCGCTGTGTATGCATGCTCAGGCCTGGAAGCGGTCTTCCAGGAAGCCGTTGCGCTTGGTCACATCGTCCAGCGCCACCAGTGTCTCCAGCAGTGCCTTCATGTGCTTGAGCGGCACGGCATTGGGGCCGTCCGACAGGGCGTTGCAGGGATCGGGGTGGGTTTCCATGAACAGGCCAGCCACGCCCACGGCCACGGCCGCACGCGAGAGCACGGGCACCATCTCGCGCATGCCGCCGCTGGATGTGCCGTTGCCGCCGGGCAGTTGCACGCTGTGGGTGGCGTCGAACACGACAGGGGCGCCAGTCTCGCGCATGATGGCCAGCGAGCGCATGTCGCTGACCAGGTTGTTGTAGCCAAAGCTGGCGCCGCGTTCGCAGGCCGTGAAGCTGTCCGCGGGCAGGCCCGCTTCCACAGCCGCAGCACGGGCCTTGTCGATGACATTCTTCATGTCATGCGGGGCCAGGAACTGGCCCTTCTTGATGTTCACGGGCTTGCCCGACTGGGCCACGGCGCGGATGAAGTCCGTCTGGCGGCACAGGAAGGCGGGGGTCTGCAGCATGTCGACGACAGACGCCACGTAAGGCACTTCGGCTTCGGTGTGCACATCGGTGAGGATGGGCACGTTCAGCTCCTTCTTCACCTTGGCAAGGATCTCCAGACCTTTTTCCATGCCGGGGCCGCGAAAGCTGGTGCCCGAGGAACGGTTGGCCTTGTCGAAGCTGCTCTTGAAGATGAAGTGGATGCCCAGCGAGGAAGTGATTTCCTTGAGTTGCCCGGCCACGTCCATCTGCAGCTGTTCGGATTCGACCACGCAAGGGCCGGCGATCAGAAAGAAGCGCTTGTCCAGACCAATATCAAAGCCGCAGAGTTTCATGGGGGTTCCTTTTTGCACGCCGTGCATGCTTCAAAAACTGAAGCTGCTGGCGCTCTATTTTGAAAGACTTCAACATCATTTGATGCTGAAGTCATTGCATTTCAAGCGCTGGCAGCTCCTATTTAAGGATTGATTCCGGAGGAAGGGAATCAGGCCTTCTTGCCCGGCTGGGCCTTGTTGTCCATGGCCGCCTTGATGAAGGCGTTGAACAGCGGGTGACCATCCCAGGGGGTGGACTTGAACTCGGGGTGGAATTGCACACCGATGTACCAGGGGTGAACCTTGGCGGGCAGCTCGACGATTTCGGTCAGCTGTTCGCGCTGGGTCAGGGCCGAGATCACCAGGCCGGCTTCGCGCAGCTGGTCCAGATACTGGGTGTTGGCTTCATAGCGGTGGCGGTGACGCTCGGTCACCACGTCGCCGTAGATGCTGTGCGCCAGCGTGCCCTTTTGCACGTCGGAAGACTGTGCGCCCAGACGCATGGTGCCGCCCAGGTCGGAGTTCTCGTCACGGGTCTTGATCGTGCCGTCCGCGTCCTTCCACTCGGTGATCAGGGCGATCACGGGATTGGGGGTGGCGGGGTCGAACTCGGTGGAGTTGGCGCCTGCGAGACCGGCTACATGACGGGCGTACTCGATGGTGGCAACCTGCATGCCCAGGCAGATGCCCAGGTAGGGCACCTTGTTCTCACGGGCAAACTTGGCCGTAGAGATCTTGCCTTCCACGCCGCGCGAGCCGAAGCCGCCGGGCACCAGAATGCCGTCGTAATCCTTGAGCAGCTTGGTGGCATCCGCGTCGTGGATGGTTTCCGAGTCCACATGCGTGATCTTCACGCGCACATGGTTGCGCATGCCGGCGTGCTTGAGTGCTTCGTTGACCGACTTGTAGGCGTCGGACAGCTCCACGTACTTGCCCACCATGGCAATCTTGACTTCGCCCTGGGGATGCTCGGTCTCATAGACCAGGTCGTCCCAGCGCTTGAGATTGGTGGGAGGCGTGTTCAGGCGCAGCTTGTCGCAGATCAGGCCGTCCAGACCCTGCTCGTGCAGCATGCGCGGCACCTTGTAGATGGTGTCCACGTCCCACATGGAGATCACACCCCACTCGGGCACATTGGTGAAGAGGGAGATCTTGCTCTTTTCCTCTTCGGGCACCTGGTGCTTGGCGCGGCACAGCAGCGCATCGGGCTGGATGCCGATTTCGCGCAGCTTCTGCACGGTGTGCTGGGTGGGCTTGGTCTTGAGCTCGCCGGCCGTCTCGATGAACGGCAGGTAGGTCAGATGCACAAAGGCGGAGTTGTTGGGGCCGAGCTTGAGCGCCAGCTGACGCGCAGCTTCCAGGAAGGGCAGGGACTCGATGTCGCCTACGGTGCCGCCGACTTCGCAGATGGCCACATCCACTTCGTGGTCGGTTCCCAGGCCCGCGCCGCGCTTGATGTATTCCTGGATCTCGTTGGTGACATGGGGGATGACCTGCACGGTCTTGCCCAGATAGTCGCCACGGCGTTCCTTTTCCAGCACGGACTGATAGATGCGGCCCGTGGTGAAGTTGTTGCTCTGACGCATGCGCGTTTCGATGAAACGCTCATAGTGGCCCAGGTCCAGATCGGTCTCGGCTCCGTCATCGGTCACGAACACTTCGCCGTGCTGGAAGGGCGACATGGTGCCCGGGTCCACGTTGATATAGGGATCGAGCTTGATGAGGGTGACTTTGAGACCGCGCGATTCCAAAATCGCAGCAAGGGAGGCTGAGGCGATTCCCTTACCTAGGGAAGACACCACACCGCCGGTGACGAAGACGAACTTGGTCATGTCTTTTTTTGGTGGTGGTAAAACAGGATTATAGGTTCGCCACGAATTTCGGCGTGGCGTACAGGGATGCTTGTGCGGCAGCAAAGCCGCTCAGGTCTGATAAATTGCGCAGCATGAATGACGTGTTCGCAGGCAAACATCTGGTGCTGGGTCTCTCCGGAGGCGTGGCTTGTTACAAATCGGCCATGCTGTGCCGCTTGCTGGTCCAGGCCGGTGCCACGGTGCAAGTGGTCATGACGGAGGCGGCCGAGCAGTTCATGACGGCCGTCACCATGCAGGCGCTTTCTGGGCGCGCAGTCTACACCTCCCAGTGGGATGTGCGCGAACCCAACAACATGCCCCACATCAATCTGAGCCGTGAAGCCGATGCCATCCTCATCGCACCCTGCAGCGCGGACTTCATCGCGCGCCTGGTGCAGGGCCGCTCGGACGAGCTGCTCAGCCTGATGTGCCTGGCCCGGCCCATGGAGAGCGTTCCCCTGCTGCTGGCCCCGGCCATGAACCGCGAGATGTGGGCCCACCCCGCGACCCAGCGCAATCTGGCTCAGGTGCAGGCCGACGGTGCCCAGGTGCTGGGCGTGGGCAATGGCAGCCAGGCCTGCGGCGAGACCGGCGACGGCCGCATGCTGGAGCCCGAGGAAATCATGGAGGAGCTGGCGGCGCACTTCACGGCCAAGAGCCTGCAGGGCCAGCATCTGCTGGTGACGGCCGGCCCGACCTTCGAGGCGATCGATCCGGTACGCGGCATCACCAATCTTTCGAGCGGCAAGATGGGCTTCGCGATTGCCCGTGCGGCGCACGAGGCCGGCGCCCAGGTCACGCTGGTGGCCGGCCCCGTGCATCTTCCAACGCCGCGCGGAGTGACCCGCGTCGACGTGCAGTCGGCGCGCCAGATGCAGACTGCCGTGCAGTCCCTGGTGGCGGGGGCCTCGATCTTCATTGCCACGGCCGCCGTTGCCGACTGGCGGCCGGCCGAGTTTTCCGATCAGAAGATCAAGAAGGATGGCTCGGGCGATGTGCCGGCCATGGACTTTGTCGAGAACCCCGACATTCTTGCCGGCGTGGCCCAGTCCGACCAGGCTCGGTCCGGCAAGCTGTATTGCGTGGGCTTTGCGGCCGAAAGCCATGATCTGCTCAAGCACGCCAGCGCCAAGCGGCTGCGCAAGAGCGTGCCGCTGCTGGTGGGCAATATCGGCCCCGCGACCTTTGGCAAGGACGACAATGCACTGCTGCTGATCGACGATCAGGGCTCCAAGGAGCTGCCTCATGCCAGCAAGGACCAGCTGGCGCGCCAGCTGGTCGATGAAATTGCACAGCGACTGAGCGCCAAGCGTCCCTGACCCGTGATCCCAGGAGTCCGAACATGAATCCCTCCAGCTATGAAGGCCCGCGCAATGGCGACTATGTGGCTTATGTGGATCAGCTGATGCGAGCCAGTCCCGAGTACCGCCGCACGCAACGCAGCATTGCCGGAGCGATTCAGACTGCGGTCGTCACGCCCGGCTCCCAGGCCGGCTCGCCCATGTCCCAGCTGCGCAACACCCTGCAGAAGGCGCGCGACATGGCCGAGCAGGCGCAGCAGGTGCCGGGAGCGCGAACCACGGCGGCTGCTCAACCGGCCCAGCGCACGGCTGCTGCACGGCGCCCCAATACGGCCGTGACCAAGCAGGAGGCGCAGCAGCGCTTCAGGGCCATGGAGCGCGAGATCGAGGGGCAGAAGGCTCAGAACGGTCGCAAGCCCTGGGTGTCTCCGGGCTCGCTGGCGCTGATCGTGGGCGGGGTGATCCTCTCCCAGTTCATCCAGGGCTTTGGCGTGCTGCTCGCACTCATGGGCCTGATGTCGCTGGTGGGTGGCGTGCTCAAGCGCCTGCAAGGCCGCTGACAGGCGTCAAGCGCCGCTCTTGCCCGGCAGCGGGCACAATGGCGCCCTTCAGGAAAACCGCTGGCCGCTGCCATGCAGCTGCCGCAATGAATGCAAGGCCCGGTTCACGGGCCTTGTTTCAAGACAGACAAGACTAGCCAGATCCTTATGAATGTTGATGTAAAGATTCTCGATGCGCGCCTGCGCGACAACCTGCCCGCCTACGCCACCCCCGGCAGCGCCGGACTGGACCTGCGCGCCTGCATCGATGCGCCCGTGACCCTGGAGCCCGGCCAGTGGCAGCTGATTCCCACCGGCATGGCCATGCACCTCAAGGACCCCCATTACGCGGCCCTCATCCTGCCGCGCTCGGGCATGGGCCACAAGCACGGCATCGTGCTGGGCAACCTGGTCGGCCTGATCGACTCCGACTACCAGGGCCAGCTCATGGTCAGTGCCTGGAACCGTTCGCAGACCGCCTTCACGCTGCAGCCCATGGACCGTCTGGCCCAGCTGGTCATCGTGCCCGTGGTGCAGGCACAGTTCAATCTGGTGGATGGCTTTGCCGACGCCAGCGAGCGCGGCGAAGGCGGTTACGGCTCCACCGGCAAGCACTGAGTCTCTGGACTCGCCCGCACCTCGCGCAACGCAACATGAGCCGCCAGACCCGCAGCCGCTCTGCCTCCTGGACCAAGGTGCAGCTGGGGCGCGACCAGCACATGCGGCGACGCCTGCAAAAACGCCACTGGCTGCGTCTGCATGCCGCTCTGACCGGCGGCCTGAGTCTGGCTGCCATGTCCCTGATCAGCCTGTGCCTGCTGCATGCCGGTGTGCACAGCATGGGGCTGCGCTATGGGCTGGCGCTGGCCTGCGGCTATCTGCTTTATCTGCTGCTGGTGCGTCTGTGGGCGGGCTGCATGCTGCGCCGCGACTGGGACGGGGGCGAGCTGCCCTCCGATGGTCCCGGCTTGGGCGGCAAGTCGGGCAGCGCCGACGCTGCGGGCTTTGAAAGCGGGCAGGGCGGCTCCTACGGCGGCGGCGGTGCCGGCGGCCACTGGGACGATGGCGCAGCCGTGCCTGATATCGCGCCTGCGTCACCGGGCCTGGAGCTGCCCGATGTCGATGTGTCGGGGCTCGACGGACTCGATGAAGGCGCCGTGGTGCTCGTGCCGGTATTGCTGGTTTTTGCCGTCCTGCTGGTGGCGGTCACGGGCATGGGCTCGCTGGTGTGGCTGGTGTTCGGTGCCGATCTGTTCCTGACCGTGGCGGTAGAGGTGGCGTTTGCGCTGCTGATGACCCGAACCCTGTATGTGGTGGAGCGCGAAGGCTGGCTGCTGGCAGCCTTGCGCATCAGCTGGAAGCCCGTGCTGGGCGCCCTGGTTGCGGCCGTGACGCTGGGGCTGCTCGCCGACTGGCTGTTTCCCCAGGCCGATACCCTGGCGCAGGTGCTGCGCAGTCTTTGACCGGCTTCAGTCCTGGTGCCTGGCGCCAGGCAGTTGCAGCTGCATGCGCAGCCCGCCCAGCGGCGACGGCAGAGCCTGGATACTGCCGCCATAGGTCTGAACCAGATCGCGTACGATGTCCAGGCCCAGGCCGGCGCCGGGACGCTGTTCGTCAAGTCGCTCTCCGCGGGCAAAGATGCGCTCGCGCAACTCGGGTGCAATGCCCGGGCCGTCGTCGTCTATGCACAGCGTCAGTTGCTGGCTGTCATCGGCTATAGGCTGCACCTTCAGCACGACCTTCGACCTGGCCCATTTGCCGGCGTTGTCCAGCAGATTGCCCAGCATCTCCATCAGATCCTGGGCGTCGCCCTTGAAGTCCCATTGCGAGGCATCCCCCTGCAGCTCGAAGCGTATGCCGCGCGCCGCATGCAGCTTGTCCATGGTGTGCACCAGGGAGTGCAGCGGGCCGGCCAGCGCGGTGCGCAGGCCATGGCCCTGCTGCGCCGCTGCGGCGGCGGCGCGGGCACGGGCCAGGTGATATTCGACCTGGCGGCTGGCACTGGCGACCTGCTCGCGCACCAGGGTCGCGAGCGGGCTGTCCTGCTGCGTCGCCGCGTTGCCCATGATGCTCAGCGGGGTGTTGACTGCATGGGCCAGATTGCCGGCCTGGGTGCGGGCCCGCTCCACCATCTCGGCATTCATGCGCAGCACATGGTTGAACTCCTGAACCAGGGGCATGATCTCGGCCGGGTGCTCTCCCCGGATTTCAGAAGCTTCGCCCTGGCTCACTGCGGCCAGCTGACGGCGCAGGGCGGCCAGCGGAGCCAGTGCCAGCTGCAGCTGCACGACCACGGCAGCGATCAGCCCCGCTGCCAGCATGCACAGCGCGGCCACCAGCATCTTGGTAAAGCGCTGCAGCGGCGTGGCCAGCATGGCCGCGTCGGCGGCAATCATCAGGCGCAGCGGCGGGGCATCGGCCTCGGGCAGCTGTACGGTACGCGTCACGATCACCAGGGTGTTGCCATTGCCGTCCGACATATGGCCATAGCTGGCCGGTGCGTGCAGGGGCAGGGTAGGCTCCCAGGCCTTGTCGGCCTTGAAGAAAGGCCAGTCCAGGGTTTGGTCCCAGAGCGAACGCGAACGCTGGATGCCGGCCTGAACCGTTTGCTGGCCGCTGGCATCGAGCTGGTCCACCTGCCAGTACATGCCCGACAGCGGTTGCTGCAGCAAGGGATCGCCCGAGAAGGGGGAGACCGTGACCGGGACGGCCTGATCCGGCTGATAGTTGACGGCGCCGCTGAGCCGGTCGAGCTTGGCCACCAGCTGGCCGCGCAGCTGCTGGGTCAGATGCTCGGCAAACAGCGTGCGCAGACCCCATCCCGTCAGCAGCAGTGCGGCCAGCACCCAGATCAGGGCTCCACCGAGCAGTCGCAGGCGCAGCGAGTTCTTCCAGGAGCCCGCGTTCAGCGGTGGCGGCTGCTGGGTCATGGGTGAGTTCAGGGTGTGCTCGGACATAGGCTTTATTCTTGGTTGGATGGCGCGACCAGGCGATAGCCCAGGCCGCGCACGGTTTCGATCGAGCCTGCAGGCAGTTTTTTCCGCAGCCGCCCGACAAAGACCTCGATGGTGTTGGAGTCGCGGTCGCTGTCCTGCTGATAGATATGCTCGGACAGCTCGGTGCGCGAGACCACGGCGCCCATGCGCTGCATCAGCAGGGCCAGCACCTTGAATTCATGGCTGGTCAGCGTCAGCGCCTGACCTTCGACGGTGACGCGCGCCTGGCGCGAGTCCAGGGTGATGGCACCGCATTGCCACAGCGCGCTGGCATGCGGGCTCAGGCGCCGCAGCAACGCCCGCAGACGCGCCAGCAACTCTTCCATGTGGAAGGGTTTGGCCAGATAGTCGTCGGCTCCGGCATCCATGCCCGCGACTTTTTCATGCCAGGCGGCCCTGGCGGTGAGGATCAGCACCGGCATGGAGCGGCCCTGAGCGCGCCAGGCGCGCAGCACGCTCAGCCCGTCGCGCACCGGTAGGCCCAGGTCCAGCACCGCGGCGTCGAAGCTCTCCACCTCGCCCAGGTATTGCGCCGTCTCGCCATCGGCGGCCGTCTCCACGGTGTGGCCGGCCTGCAGCAGGGCCTGCTGCAGCTGCTCGCGCAGCGTGGGCTCGTCTTCAATCAGCAAAATTCGCATGCTCTACAGCCTTCCTGAGTGCCGGTGTTCACTTCTTGCGCTTCATGCTGATGAGGCTGCCGTTGCTGGCATCGATCTCCAGCTTGACCACCTTGCCATCGTTTTGCAGCAGCCGGATCTCGTAGACAAAGCGGCCGTCCTCGCGGTCGAACTCCACCTTGATGACCTGGCCCTGGTATTGCTGCTCGACCTGATCCAGAACGGTACGCAGCGGCAGCACCTGGCCCTGGCGCAGGGCCTGACGGGCAAGCTCGTGGTCGTTGTCGCCGGCATCCGAGGTGGCGGGCCACAGGCTCAGTGCGGCAAAGCCTGCCGTTGCCAGCAGCATGGCCAGCACGGCATGAAGGGCGCGCCGGCGTGGGCGTGGCGGGGATTGCGGTTCATTCGAGGCGTTGGAAGAAGTCATGGCGAAGGAGCTGGAGTTGAGGTGATGCGGCCTGGTGGCGCTCTGCAGCCAAGGTTATAGGCCTGCATCGATGAACGGAAGCTGAATGGCGGCTTCAGAAACGGTTCAGGGTGAATGCGAACAATCGGTCGCAATCCCAACAGGGCACCTCTCGCCCGGCGGGCCGTCTTTTTGTCCCCCATCGTTCACCAACCGACTGCAGGAGTTTCCATGTCTCATCTTCAAGCCCCCGTCTTTGCTATGCCCGCTCGTGTCCTGTCGCTATACCGGACCATGCAGCGCAGCGTCGGCATCGCCCTGCTGGGAGGCGCCGCGCTGCTGTCCGCAGGCACCTGCCTGGCCGCAGAAAACTCCCTGGCTGACCGTGCCTCGGCTTCGGTGGCGGCCGTGCGCGGTGTGGCGCTCGGGCCGACCCTGTCCATCCGCGATGTCTGCGACCGGCTGGAGAAGGCCGGCTATCGCGAATTCCAGGAGGTGGAGTGGGACGACGGCCTCTACAAGGTCAAGGCCACGGCCAGCGATGGACGCTTTGTGAAGCTCTATGTGGATGGGCGCAGCGGTGAAGTGCTGCGCGTACGCAGCAAAGGCTGAGTTTGCTATATTTTTAATAGCTTTAGGCGCTTTGTGATGGAGGTTTCAAATGATATTTGAATCGGAAATGAGCGCTGCTCAGGGCAAGGCGCTATGGTTTGAAGAGTGGTAAACGGCTGCGCTTTACTCAAAGTATTGTGAGCAAATGTGAAAGCTGTCGTCCTGGCGAGCCTGTGCCGCGTTGCAATGGAAAGGCAGACCGTGCAAGGTTTGCAGAGCAACTCATAACAGGGACTGCGGCGCATGGAATGTGCATGCGCCAATCAGGAGATTTCCATGCAAATCAATCAACGCTGGGGCCGGTTGGCCATGGTGAGCGCAATCGTTGCGGCTCTGTCGGCCTGCGCGGCCTATCCCCAGGGGGGCTACCAGAGCGGCGGCTATCAGGGGGGCTACTCCCAAGGTGCTTATTCGGGTTCTGGCTACCCTGGCAGCACACAGGCCTACCCCGTGGGCAACAACCAGGTCCAGACCTATCCCGCCAATAACTGTGGCTACAACAACCCCAACTGCTATTCGCAGCAGCCTCAGCAATACGCCCAGCAGGGCCGTGTGATGAATATCGAGACCGTGCGCGTGCAGGACGGCAGCGGTGTTGGCGCAGGCGGCGCGATTGCCGGTGGCGTGATCGGCGGCGTGCTGGGCAACCAGGTGGGCAAGGGCTCGGGCCGTACACTGGCGACCATCGCCGGTGTGGCTGCAGGCGCTTTCGCCGGCAATGCCGTGCAAAACAGCATGGGCGGCGGCAGCGTGCGCGATATCTACCGCGTTACCGTGCAGCTGCAGGACGGCAGCGTGCGCGCTCTGGACTACCAGCAGCCTCCGCAGCTGAGCATCGGCGAATACGTGCGCGTGGAAGGCAACCAGATCTTCCGCCGCTAGGCAGCCGAGCGCACAAAACAAAAGGGACTCCTCGGAGTCCCTTTTTGTTGTCTGAAGCGATGAGCGATGCTTGAGCCGGTGGCGCAGCGCAACTCAGTGACAGCAAGCAAGAGCCTAGGCGGCCCCGCCGCCCCGCAGCGAAGCTGTCGTCCCCCTGAGGGGGACGGCGCAAAGCGCCTCAGGGGCTCAGTGAAGTGTTTCGTTGCCCGGAGCCATGGGCTCGATACGGAAAAATCCCGTACCGGCTGTGCCACGACCGATTTCTTCCTCGGTGGCCTCGCGTACGGCTTCGATCTTGAGGTGTAGGCGGATGGCGATTCCGGCCAGCGGGTGGTTGCCGTCCAGCACCACGTGCTCGGGATAGATTTCGGTGACCGTGTAGAGCAGATCGGGAGGCACGGGGTTGGTGCCCTTGGGCATGGCCGTGCTCTCGAAGCTCATGCCTTCCTCGATCTCCTCGGGGAACAGCTCGCGCTTTTCCAGGAAGATCAGGCTCTCGTCATAGTCGCCGAAGGCTTCTTCGGGCTCCAGGTGCAGGTCCAGTGTGGTGCCTACGCCGTGGCCTTGCAGAGCCTCTTCGATGCGCTTGAACAGATCATCGCCTCCGACAAGGAATTCCACGGGCTCGTCCAGCACATCCAGCTCCTCGCCCAGGGTGTCTTTCAGTGTCCAGGTCAGGGCGACCACGCATTGTTGGGTAACTTCCATGGTGTGTGTATACAGTTGGTGGGCCGCGGGTCAGTCCCGCAGCCGAAATTGAAACGCCGCCACGGCCGTGGCGCAATGGCAGGCATTGTCCCATGCGCTGCCCGCAACTGCAGCACAGGCCTTTTGTTACACCCTGCAAAAAGCACTTGTACAGCCTTCACATTGGCGCTCTTGCAGGCCTGCATACTGACCCCATCTTTGCTGCAAGTAATTTGCGGGCTTAAAGGAAGGCACTATGACCTCTCAAGAACAACAACTGCTGCAAGACCTGTGTGCCAGACTGACATTGACCCAGGGCCAGCCCAAGGATGCACAGGCCGATGCCGAGCTGCGCCGTGGATTGAGCAACGCGCCCGATGCGGTCTACTGGCTGGCCCAGCGCACCCTGATGCTGGAGCAAGCCATTCAGCAGGCCCAGCAGCAGATCGGCGAGCTGGAGCAGCAGGTGAAACAGGCCCAGCAAAGCCAGAGCCAGGGCGCAGGCAGCTTTCTCTCGGGCGGCCTGGGCACGCACTTCGGCCGCGCTCCCGAGCGCCATGCCGAGGACGGCGGCTACGCTGCCAATGCCCAGCCTCCCTATCAGCCCCAGTACCAGCCCCAGTACCAGCCCCAGTACCAGCCGCAGGCGGCGCCTCAGCCTTCCAGCTGGCGCGACCGTTTCTTTGGCGGCGGCTCGGCGCCCCGTGCTGCAGCGCCGCAGGCCTACGGCCAGCCAGCTGCCGCGACCGGCAGCAGCTTCCTGGGCAATGCCGCAGCGGCCGCCGCCGGTGTGGCGGGCGGGATGTTTTTGTTCAATGGTCTGGAGAATCTGATGGGCGCCCATCACGCCGGCTCGGGCAGTCAGAGCGACGGCGAAAGCAAGTCGCTGGCGCAGGACAGCAGCAGCCAGGGCTTGCATGGTGATAGCGGCAATACCTCGAGCCTGGCCAACGATGCGGGCCTGGGCAGCATAGACAACTCAGCCAGCTTTGACAGCGGCAGTTGGGACGATGGCGGCGGCTTCTTTGACGATGACTTTGCCTGATTACAGGCTTTGAGATTTTTGAGGCTCAAGCCCTTTTTCATCAAACGCTAGCAGCTATGGATTAGATAGTGAGAAGGAAAAAAGAAAGCCACCTGGCGTTTTCAAATCAGGTGGCTTTTTTAATTTCAGTAGCGATGGGCGCGAGCTTTAACTAGGGCGCGACCTAAGTGTGGGACAGCAAGCAAGCGCCGCCGCGCAGCAAAGCTGTCGTCCCCCTCCGCGAAGCAGAGAGGGGGAAGCGGCGGGGCCGCCCAGGCAAAGCCGCTCAGGGGGAGTCTTTAGAACGGATAGTGGCGTTCTGCGGTCTGCATGGTCACCCAGCGGGTTTCGGTAAAGGCATTGATGCCCTGCTGGCCGCCGAAATGGCCATAGCCCGAGGCCTTGACGCCGCCAAACGGCATCTGGGCTTCGTCATGCACCGTGGGGCCGTTGATATGGCAGATGCCGGCCTCGATGCGCGCCGCCACACGCCAGCCGCGGGCCGTGTCCCGGGTGAAGACTGCGGAGGACAGACCGAACTCGTTGTCATTGGCCGTGGCAATCGCTTCTTCCTCGCCGTTCACGCGCACGATGCCCTTGACCGGGCCGAAGGTCTCCTCGTGGAAGATGCGCATCGCGGGCGTCACATGGTCGATCAGCGTGGCGGGCATCAGCGTGTTCTCTGCCTTGCCGCCGCAGACGATTTTTGCGCCCTTGGCCAGCGCGTCATCGATCATGGCATTGCAGCGCTCCACCGTGGCCAGATCGACCACCGAGCCCAGCACCACGGGGCCCTTGCGCGGGTCGCCCAGCGGCAGGCTGCTGGCCTTGGCGGCAAACTTGGCGATGAACTCGTCGGCCACCTTGTTATCCACCACGAAGCGCTCGGTGGACATGCAGATCTGCCCTGAGTTGGCAAACGCGCCAAAGGTGGCTGCGTTCACGGCCGCATCGATATCGGCATCGTCCAGCACCAGGAAGGGGGCCTTGCCGCCAAGCTCCAGCAGCGCGGGTTTGAGATACCTGGCGCAGGTCTGGCCGATGATGCGGCCCACGCGTGTGGAGCCGGTAAAGCTCACGCGGCGCACGGCGGGATGGGCCACGATGGCTTCGACCACGCTGCCCGCGTCGGCGGGCGCATTGGTCACAAAGTTCACCACGCCGGCGGGCAGGCCTGCGTCCTGCAGCGCCTCGATGATCAGGCCGTGGGTGGCGGGGCAGAGTTCCGATCCCTTGAGAATCACGGTATTGCCGCAGGCCAGGGCCGTGGAGATGCTGCGCACGGCCAGGATCACGGGGGCATTCCAGGGCGCGATACCCAGCACCACGCCGGCGGGCTGGCGCACGGCCATGGCCACGCTGCCAGGCACGTCCGAGGGGATGATCTCGCCATTGATCTGCGTGGTCAGCGAAGCTGCTTCCAGCAGCATGCTGGCGGCCAGATGCACGTTGAAGCCAGCCCAGATGCCCGAAGCGCCGGTTTCTGCGGCCATGGCCGCAGCAATCGCTTCGCCCTTGGCTTCCAGCGCCTGCGAGGCCTTCATCAGCATGGCGCGGCGGGCGTTCGGCCCCAGTTGCGACCAGGCGGGGAAGGCTGCTGCCGCTGCATCGCAGGCGCGAATCGCGTCCTCGGTCGTGGCTGCCGGGGCGCGTGTGGCCACGCTGCCATCCAGCGGGTTCCTGCGTTCAAAAGTCGCGCCATTGCCGGCTGCGCATTCCTGGCCGTCTATCAGCATTTTTTGTTCGATCATTTGTGTCTCCTTTTAAGTGTCGAGCCAGTCGATAAGACTGGTAATTGTTCAGGGCCTTCAATGAAGTGCGGCCTGGTAAAGGGGTGCCGAGCAAGGGCCTAGGCGGCCCAGCCGCCCCGCAGCGTGGGCTGCCCCAGCATGGGCTGCCCCAGCGAGGGTGCCGTCCCCCTCCGGGGGAAGCGGCAAGGCCGCTCAGCGGGATTCATCTCAATGTTCACCGCCTAAATAAGCGCGGCGCACGGCGGGGCTGCTGCTGAGTTCTGTAGCCGAACCCTCACCCACAATGCGCCCGGTTTCGAGCAGATAGCCGCGATCGGCAATCGCCAGGCTCTGGCGCGCGTTCTGCTCCACCAGCAGCACGCCCATGCCCAGTGTCTTGATGCGCGCCAGGGCTGCGAACAGCTCTTTGCACATCAGCGGCGACAGGCCCAGCGAAGGCTCGTCCAGCAGCAGGATATCGGGCTGGCTCATCAGCGCGCGGCCCACGGCCACCATCTGCTGCTCGCCGCCGCTCATGGTGCGCACGGCCTGGGGCAGACGGTCGCGCAGCTTGGGAAAGAGGGCGAAAACCTGCTCCAGATTGCTGGCCTCGTTGGCGCGCGCGCGCCGGGGCTGGGCTCCCAGCAGCAGGTTTTCCTTGACGCTGAGATCGCCGAACACGCCGCGCCCCTCGGGCACCAGGGCCAGGCCGGCTTGCACGATGGCATGCTGGGGCAGCTGCATCAGCTCCTGGCCCGCCAGCTGGGCGCTGGCGCCGGCCTGGGGCGTGACCATGCCGCCCAGCGCCTTGAGCAGGCTGGACTTGCCCGCGCCGTTGGCGCCCAGCATGACGACCAGCTCGCCGGGCCGCACCTGGAGGCTGACCTGGTGCAGCGCCTCATGCTTGCCGTAGCTCACCGAGATATTGCGCACTTCAAGCATGGCGAACCTCCGCTGACCGGTCTTCATCTGCACTCACATCTTCCCCCAGATAGGCACGCACCACCTCGGGCTCTTTGAGCACCTGGGCCGTGGGGCCGTCGGCTATTTTTGTGCCCGCGTTCATCACCACGCAGCGGCTGCACAGCGCGTGTACGGCGTCCATCACATGTTCGACCATGAGAATCGTCAGCCCCGTGGCCTGCAGCTGCCGGATCAGTGCAATGCCCTGCTGCAGCTCCGTGGGGTTCAGGCCTGCCAGCCATTCGTCGAGCAGCAGGATCTGCGGCTCCAGCGCCAGCGCGCGGGCCAGCTCCAGGCGCTTCTGGTTGATATAGGTGAGATCGCCTGCGGGAGTATTCGCAAATTCGGCCAGACCCACCTGACTGAGCAGTTGCAGGGCACGCGCGGCGGCAGGTTTGCCAAACAGGGGTCTGGGCTTGAAGGCCATGCCGGCAATGACGTTGTCAGTGCAGCTCATGGAGCCCAGCACCTTGACCAGCTGGAAGGTGCGCGCCACGCCCAGGCGGGCGATCTGGTGGCTTTTGAGTTGGTGGATGGGCTTGCCGTTGAATACGATCTCGCCGCCGTTGACGGGCAGAGCGCCCGAGATCAGATTCATGGCCGTGGTCTTGCCCGAGCCATTGGGGCCGAGCAGGCCCACGACCTCGCCCGGGTAGACGTCAAAGCTCAGTTCGTTGACGGCCACCAAGCCGCCGAAGCGCCGGGTGGCGCCGTGCACGGAAAGCAGGGTGGCGGTCTTCATGGCTGCTCTCCCTTGCTGGCCGAATTCCTGCCCAGCAGCCTGGCCAGCACGCCAGACAGGCCCTGGGGAATGAAGTACACGATCACGATGAACACCAGGCCCAGCAGAATCGAGAAATGGTTGGGGAAGTTGGCACCCAGGTACTCGAACAGCAGCACCAGCGGGACGGCCCCCAGAATCGGGCCGAACAGCGCGCCAGCACCGCCGAGCAAGGCCATGATCAGGGTCTGGAACGAGACGGCGGGAGCAAAGGCAATGCTGGGGTCGATATAGGTCCAGCGCGGAGCCATGATGGCGCCCGTGACGGTGATGAACACGGCGCTGACGGCGAACAGCAGCAGCTTGGCCGTGGTGGTGTTGATGCCCACATGGGTGGCCACGGTCTCGTCCTCGCCAATCACGCGCAGGGCCAGACCCAGGCGCGAGCGGTTGATGAGGGCGCGCAGCGCCAGCACCAGGGCCAGCATGGCCAGCAGCTGCCAGTAGATGTCGAGCTGAGTGATCTCCACAAACGCATAGCGGCCCAGGTCCTTGGTGATGTTCACCTCCCACCAGGTCACGAGCTGCTTGACCAGCTCGGCCAGGCCAAAGCTGAAGATCACAAAGTACACGCCCGACAGCCGCAGCGTGGACAGGCCCACCAGCAGCGCCGTGACCAGACCTACGCCGGCCGCAATCGCCAGCACGGCGGCCCAGGGCAGGGATTCACCAAACACGGCGGTAACGTAAGCGCCGAGGCCAAAGAAGGCCACGGTGGCCAGCGAGATATAGCGCGTAGGCCCCGAGAACAGCGCCCAGGCCGTGGCCAGCACGCAGTACATCAGGATGCTGATCATGAGCGAGAGGTAGTACTCGTCCGTCAGCCAGCGCGGCAGCAGTGCCAGCCCCAGCAGGGCGGCGGCGCTGACGGCCCAGATCAGGATTTCCTTGCGATGGTTCGGATTCATCGTGCGGCCCTCCCGAACAATCCTGTGGGCTTGAACAGCAGCACCAGCAGGAACACCGCGTAGTTGACGGCCAGCGTCAGGCCGGGGTCGACAAAGGAGGCCACCAGTGTTTCGGCAAAGCCCAGCAGCATGCCGGCCACCAGGCAACCCATGAGATTGCCCACGCCGCCCATGATGACGACGATCAGCGCCTTCATCGCAAACATGGTGCCCATGCCGGCCGAGAAGGGCAGAAACATGCTGACCAGCACGCCGCAGACCGCCACCAGCGCGCCGCCCAGACCGTAGGCCAGTGCCGCCGTACTGCGCACATTGATGCCGACCAGATGTGCGAACTGCGGTGCCACGGACACGGCGCGCACCACGGCGCCGGCGCGGGTGCGCGTCAGCAGCAGGTACAGGCCGCCGCCCAGCACGATCGCAAAGCCCAGCACCAGCAGACGGTTGGCCGCGACCTTGCTGCCCAGGATCTCCACGGGTTCGGACAGATAGCTGTAGCTGTGATAGTCGCCGCCGAACATCACCAGCATGACGCCCTGCACGACGAACAGCATGCCGAAGGTGGCCAAAATTGAATCCACCTCCAGCGCCGGCCCGCCCTTGGCGCGGCGCACCAGCGGGGTCAGCAGCAGCTGATAGATCAGCCACTGGATGGCAAAGCCCAGCGGCACCACCAGCAGCACCAGAAGCAGCGGTGAAATACCCCAGCTGCTCACCGCAAAAAAGGCCAGAAAGGCCGGTGCAATCAGAAACTCCCCATACGAGAGATTCATGATGCGCGCCACGCCATACTGCAGCGTCAGCCCCATGGCCACCAGGCCGTAGAGCCCGCCCAGCATGGCGCCAGCAAGAAGGATGTCTATTAAATTCATAGCGTATACCGCTGGTGATTCATTGTTCTTGTTGTGAAATCAATGCAAAGTGAAGGCAAGACATGCGCAACCAGCTCTTGTTTTGATAGTTATTGCGGAGCTGGGCACACTCGTGACCATGGGGTATCAGAGATGCCGAGCAAGAGCCGCCTCGCGGCGATGGCATCGTCCCCCTCCCATAGCGCAAAGCGCGTAGAGAGAGGGGGAAGGCGCGCAGCGCCTCAGGGGGTGCTTCTAGGGATCACCGCAGGTTTGACGCCCGCCCGTGTAGTCGGCGCAATCGCATTGAACTCGCCGTTCTGCCACTGGCCCACATGCCAGAGCTTGGTCAGCATCTGGCCTTCGAGCTTCACGGGGCCGAGCACGGTCTCGAAGCTGCCGCTCTTGAGCTCCTGGGTCACGGCGGCGCGATCGATCTTGCCCACGCGCTCGATGGCCTGCTGCAGCATCTGCAGCGAGGTGTAGACGATGGGGCTGGCAAAGCGGTCCGACTCCTGGCCGGTCACTTCCTTGAAGCGCTTCAGATAGGCCTGCATCTGCGGGTTGCCCGCATCGATGCCGCCCGGCGCCATCACGCCTTCGGCCGCTGCGCCGAACTTGCCCTTGAACATGGGGAACTGCGTGCCCACGCCGGTGAAAAGCACCTTGGGAGTCAGGCCCAGCGTCCTGGCCTGCTCGTTGATCAGCATGGTGTCGGGCGGATAGGAGTAGGCCACGAAGGTGTCGGCACCCTTGCCCTTGGCCTCGTTGATGACGGGCGTCATGTCCTGCGTGCCGATCGGGTAGCTCTTGTCGTAGACCAGCTCGAAGCCATGCTGCTTGGCGGCCTTGCGCGTGGCATTGGCCAACTCCACGCCAAAGCCGTCGGCGATGTTGATCATGGCGATCTTGTTGTTGATCTTGCCGTCCTTCTTGGCCTTTTCCAGCATGGCGACCAGGCCCTCGGCATATTCGCCGCCCGTGCCCAGGAAGAAGAAGGCATGCTTCCAGCGCTTGGCCAGATCGGGGGCCTTGTCGGTCACCGAGGTGGCGGCCAGCAGCGGGTATTTGTGTTTTTCGTAGGTCGGACCCACGGCCAGGTTGGAGCCCGTGCCCCAGGGCGGCAGCACGAAGTCCACCTTGTCCTGGGTGATCAGGCGCTCGGTGGCGCGCACGGCCTCCTCGGTGCTGGAGCGGTCGTCGTATTCGATGACCTCGATGGGCACGCGCTTGTTGTAGGCCTTGAGCATGATGCCGCCGGCGTCGTTGATCTCCTTGACCCAGAGCTTGTAGTTGGGCGCCGTGGTCACGGAAGTACCGCCCGCGTTGACGCCGGTCTTGGCAATTGCCCAGCCGATACGGATGGACTTGGGCGCTTCCTGGGCCAGGGCCTGGCCGCACAGGCCCGCCAGGGCCGTGGCTGCGACCAGGCTTTTGAGAACAAAACGCTTGTCGGCGAATGTCATGTTTGTCTCCTTTTGATGGACGGGTGTCCGGGTTTTCGGCCATCGTAGGAAATCGCGGCGCAAGGGGCTTGTCTGTGCGTGCACTGCGTCTTGTCTGTGCATGCAAGTGTCTGTGGGTAAACACTGATTTCCCTGCGAGGCGCCGGTTTTGCCCGGCCCCTGGTCTGGATTGCTATGGATAATGAAGCATCCTGTTACTTCTTCAGGAGCCCAGATGCGGCCAGACATTCCTGCCTACCAAGTGACCGAGAAGATGACCGAGATGCAAGGTGCCCAAGCCGTGGGCGCCTGGCAGCACTGGATGTCCACGCTCTATGGACTGGAGAGCGATGTCTATGGCGATCAGCATTTCTCGGCGCGGCTGGGAACCCTGGAGCTGGGGCCGGTGGGCATGACCCGGATCGAGGCCAGCCGCCATCGCGTGCGGCGCACTTCGGCCAGCATGGCACGCCACAGCACCGACTTTCTCAAGATCGTGGCCCCCTGGCATGGCGAGGCCCGCGTCTGCCAGAACGGGCGCGAAGCCGTGGCGCGCAGCGGCCAGTGGCTGATCTATGACACCACGCAGGAGTACGAGGTGCTCAACCCCGAGTGGTGCGAGCATCTGATCATCACCTTGCCCAAAAGCCGCTTCGAAGACCATGGCCGCGCCATCGACGCCCTCATGGGGCGCTATGTGGGCGGCAGCGAAGGCGTATCCCGCATTGCGCTGGACATGATGCGCGGCACTTTTGCCGAATGTCGGGCCATGGGCCAGGGACTGGCCCAGCATGTGACGGATTCGCTGCTTCAGTTGATCCAGCTGTCCCTGCTCGATGCCTGCGGCCGCGCGGCCTCGCTGAGCGCCAGCGAGCTGCTGCAGGGCCGCATCAAGGCCTATGTGCGCCAGCATCTGCGCGATCCTGCCCTGAGCGTGGATGCCGTAGCCGCAGCGCTCAACTGCAGCAAGCGTCATCTCTACAACGCCTTTGCCGATGAGAGCTTGTCCATCAGCCAGCATATCTGGGCCGAGCGCGTGGCCCTGTTCCAGCGCGAACTGCTCAGTCCTGCCAATCGCCACTGCACCCTGACCGAGCTGGCGCTGGCCAGCGGCTTTGCCAGCGGCGCGCATCTGAGCCGCCTGTTCAAGCAGCACACGGGGCAGACGCCGGCGCAGTTCAGGGCAGGCGTGCAGTCTTCGAGTCTGCTGAACTAGGCATTAAATTGGCCTTAAACCCAATCCAGGAAATCGCAAACAGCTATTGATACAATAGCAAACAAGAAGCAAACAAGAAGCAAACAAGAAGCAAACAAGAAGCAAACAAGAAGCAAACAAGAAGCAAACAAGGAAAAGAAAGCCACCTGGCGTTTTCAAATCAGGTGGCTTTAAAAATTTGAGGCTAGGGCGCAGCAATTGAACAGGCATGCCCCATCAAAGGACAGCAAGCAAGCGCCGCCGCGCAGCAAAGCTGTCGTCCCCCTCCCGCATTGCGAAGCAAAGCGAGAGAGGGGGAAGGCGCAAAGCGCCTCAGGGGGAGATCAAATGTTTATTCCGCACTTGCCCGGGGCCAGAATCCCATTGGGGTCCAGAGCACGCTTGATCTTGCGCTCGATATCGCGCTTGACCGGACCGTAGCTCTGCGCCACGCGCTCCTGGAAGGCCGTGTTCACGCGGTACACGGCATAGCCTTCCTTCTCGAACTCGTCCAGCAGCTCGGCAAAGCAGGCGTTGGCGCGCTTGGTTTCCTCTTCGTTGCTGCGGTCGTAGAGCACATCGATGACATGGTGCATATCGCGCCAGCCGACGATGAACTCGCCCACATAGTCCAGGCCATGCTTGTTGAGGATCTTCTTGGCCAGCGACTTCTGCTTGTCGCACTCGCTGCCGCGCGCCTGCGACACAGGGGCAAACCACATCGAGCCGCCACCCCCGCGCCAGTTGTAGAGGCCGAATTCCTGCAGGTTGGGCACGCCCGACATGAGCTGGGCACGGTACTTGAAGGGCTGGGTGTCGCCAGCCATCTCCTCGGTGATCAAGCGGCCCTTGCCCAGTTTCTTGAGCGCGTCCTGCACGATCTTGAAGTTGACGTCGACCTGCTCCCTGGTGCCGTACAGCGCAGCGTAGACATTCCAGGCGCCCAGATGCTTGTCTTTCTGGATCTGCTTGAGGATGGCGTCCGGCGTATGGCCGGGCTCGGTGGTGTAGTCCGAGCGGCGGGTGTTGCAGGTGGATGCTTCCCACAGCACGCCGGCAATCACCACCGAGTTGGGGATGACCTGGGCGATGCGCAGGGGGCGGATGAATTCCACGATCTCGGAAATATCGCTGTCTTCGTCGAACTGGATTTCCAGCGGCTTGAAGACCGGGGGCTTGGGCATCAGCCAGAAACCCATCTTGGTGCAGATGCCGTAATTGGACTGGGTGAACATGCCGTCCAGCGTCGGGCCGTAGCCCCATTTGAACACCTGCCAGGCCTTGTCGCCCTTGACGCCTCCCATGCCGGTGCGCAGCACATCGCCGTTGGCCATCACCACCTCCATGCCGCACTGCATCATGAAGTGTTCGCCATAGGGGGTGTAGCCCACGCCGCGGTCCATGGTGTTGCCCAGAGGACCGGCAATGGCCGAGGGTGCCGAGAACGACAGCATCAAGGGAATCTTGTTCTCTTCGAGGTAGTCGTAGAGCATCTGGTAGGTCACGCCAGGCTCGACCAGGGCCGTGCACAGCTCGGGGTCCACGTGGATGATCTTGTTCATCTTGCGCAGATCCAGCACCACCTGGCCGCGCTGGCCCGGTGCGGCCGAGCCGTAGCCGAAGTTGCGGCCGGTGGAGATGGTCCACACGGGCACCTTGTGCGCGTTGCAGATCTTGACGACCTCTTGCACCTGCTCCACGGTGGTGGCGGTTACCACGGCGGAAGGTGTGTGCTCTTCGGTAGGCACAGCCATCATCACCTTGGTGTAGGGACGAACCAGCTCGTCCTTGATCATCACATTGTCTTCGCCCAGGGCCTTCTTGAACTGGGCGATGGCCGCATCAAAGCTGCTCTCGCTCATGCCCTTGGGCAGGGCCATGTATTTGCTTGTCATGCTCTGCTTTCCTTGTTTCTTAGATTACGCAGCTAAAGGACACGCGGGCTTCCTTGCCTGCTGCCGCCGTGGTGGTGTCCATGACTTGACTGGACGCCAGCGACCGACCCAGCGCCTGGGCCCAGTCGGCTGCAGCGCCGTCCACGCGATGGTGTTCCACGGCCAGCACGCGGCCACCGGAGGATCGGACCAGATCCAGCACCAGCGTGGCCGAGGCGTCATCGAGCAGACCCACCAAAAGGGTTTCCTGGCTGTCGGCCAGCAGCTCGCCCAATTGGTTGAATGCAGCGCTGTTGAAGCGCGGCGCGATAAATCCAGCCGCGTAGATGAGATAAATGCGAGAAGATTCAATTTCGCCACAGGAAAGAGAATTACAGAATCACAGTCAGTAGTTCCAGCTTAGGATGGGCAAAACAACTTCTGCACTGATGAAATGGGACCGATAGATATCTCGCACGGTTTGGATGATGACGCGGTGATCAGCCGCTACATGAGCTTCGCGGCATTTGCCTCAACTTTGCTATCTAAGAAGCTGTTCTTCAACACAGTTAGTCAATTCGAGGACAAAAGCGAGGGCGCAGCAACCTTAATTGATGCTCTAGTCAACTCCAACACCCCTGCGCTTCTTGACTATGCAGTTAACTCTATGTGGCCAGGGACCATTGGAACGTCCCCTAGGCAAACTGTTGAATCGTTGGAGGCGAAGGCGCGCAAAGCGGACCTGGAAAAGCCCTTGACGTTTGAGACTCCGTTTGGGGACTACACAGACAAAGCCCCAGCGCTTGGCTACGAGGGAGTTCTCCACAAGCTTCGTGACTGGATAGATGTTGCTTGCTGGCATGAGAGTGTCGATGAAAGCCTAGCCATGTGGAGGATCTACGGCCGCACGAACGAAGCTGTTTGCATCACCTCTACTGTGGGGCGACTGAAACGCGCTCTGCGCTTGGCTGACGATATGAAGTGTCACATTGCCAAAGTGCACTACATCAATCATGAGATTGACCCCTTTCAGACAGGTTCGTCATTTGCCTCAGTTCTGCACAAGATGCATGCCTACGAGTTTGAGAAAGAAGTTCGTGCCATCGTTTGGAAGCCCTCCAGTGTGTTCACTGAACGCAGAGAGTCATTCGGCAGTCTGATTGACATAGACCTGCCAACCTTGATTACGGGTGTCCGCCTATCTCCAGACTCTAAGCCGTGGCTCCTCCACCTAGTCAGGTCTATGCTGGACAGAGAGGGGCTACGTGTTCCTCTCTCCGGTTCTGTCCTTGATAGAAACCCTTGGAAAAAGCACTCATAGATTGATATCCAAGGCGTCTCCCTCGACGCCTACCGGCGCCCCAGCCGTCACCGGCAGCAGAGAAACCGCCAGGCGCGTGCCGGCTGGATACGGTGGCAGGAGCAGCTCGCGGCCGAGGACTGTGATGTGGCCAGCGACGGGGATTTGCTGGCTGGGCCCTCCGTTCACCGAGACCCTGACATCGGCACCATGGGCCGCTTCCAGCTCCCATGCCAGGAGCGTCCCACCATCGGGCAGCGGTGCGGCCGACAGATTGAAGGCCCTGGCCACGCGGCGCTCGCCGCTGGCCACCTCGGGCACCACACCCAGGCCCCACTCCAGCGGGTAGTACTGCTCATATTCATCACGAACCGTCATGCGCACGCGCCTGGAGCTGCTGGGCTCCATGCTGATGATGCGCACGCGCTTGCCGGGCGTCTGCTGTGGGCCGCCCAGGAACGTCCAGTCTTCGGGTACCGTGTCCTCCCACTCTGCGGACGCCTGCGGGTTCGGTGTGCCTGCATCCAGCCAGCCTGGCGCGGCCGAGGCTGGCCAGTTGCCCACCAGGGCTAGCCGACGCGTACGGCCTACAGGCTTGGCGCAGCGCACGCTGAAAGGGTCGCCGCCTGGCGGTGTGACCATCAGATAGAAGTCATTGCCGTCTGGCAGCTCCACCTCGGCCGACAAATCCACCCAAGCCACGCGGGTGCCTGTCAGGCCCAGGCCGACCAGGCGGCCGCTGAATGCCCAACGGGTCAGGTCGTGGCCGAGCTGGATGATGTCGCCCGTGGCCACGGTCAATCCCATGATGGAACTCTCCCATGTGATCGTGCGGCGGTGGTAGTGCTTCGAGGCGGCCAACAGGTTGACCAGGCGCTGGGCTTGGGCCTTGGGCATGCTGTATGTGGCTTGGCTGACCTGCTGATTGACGGGCAGCGTGACGCCTGGAACCTTGGCATAGACCGTGTCTGCCTCATAGTCGTTATCGGCCTGGCTGTATGAGAGCCCGAACTCGTCGACCGTGTCGTCCGTGATGTAGGCGATCTTGAACGTGCCCGCGATGATGTTGCTCGCACCAAAGGCCGCCACCCAGGGCTGGCCATCTCTTTCCCACCAAACCGACAGCTTGCCGGGCGCCCAGGTTTTCCGGGCCCGGCCCGCTGCAGCGATGTCATCGAGCACGGTGCCCGCACTGCGCGCGCCGCTCAGCAGCATGCGGCAGGTCAGCTGAGCTGCAGCGCAGTACTGCCCCCAGGCAACCAACGTGCCGTAGTCGATGCGGGCATTGGGCAGGCCGGCGCCAAAGAGGCGCTCGCCATTGCTGGCTGATGGCTCATCCAACCAGCCAGCCTGGCCCAGGTGGGCCGGCGCGGCATAGGAATTGAGGAAGCCGCCGCGCGAGAAGTAGAGGAACAGCCAGGCAGGATTCGTGCTGTATGTCCACTGCCAGGCGCCGGCACCTACTGCCGGCATGGAGCCGTCCCAGGGAGCCGACGAATTCCAGACCCAGCATTTATGGCGCAGCAGGGCCGAGTAGCGGTCGATTCGGCCATTGAGCTGGCCTGTCGCCTTGACCATCATCCCCCGACGCAACTGCGCTGGGTACAGAGCATCGGTATCGCGGAAGACCTTGAGGCGTGTCCATTCGATCTCGGCCACATTGTTTGCATCGGTGTACTCAGGGGTGACACGTCGCACGCGGAACTTGGCCGCAGCCTGGGGGAGCATGGCCGAAAACGTCTCACGCAGCGGCCGGGTGCTGCCATTACTGAGAGTCATGGGAGAAAACGGCATCGGTTGCCAGGCGTTCGATCCTGGCAGTTGATACTCGGCCACCACCTGGCAGGTCAGATTCTCGAAGCCGCCGCTTGCTTGCCGCAGCAGACGGCCCGAAATATCCATCTGTATGAATCTGCCGGCGACAGAGCCTCTGCGTTCTATCCAGCCGTCATTCTCGACATTTGCCCGCTGTTCCAGGGCGCCGCCATCGACGGTCTGCACGTTGCCAGGGTAGATATCCGTCGGCCAGCCAGCGCTTGCGTAACCGCGCAGCACTGTGCGGTCGGCCTGACCAGGCGGTGTTGCACTGCTGTGCAGCTCGATGGCGTTGTACTGGCTGACAGCGTTGGCACCGATGCGTTCGTCGCTGATGGCCAGGTCGCCAAACCCATAATTGAAGACACTCGTGACGCGCTCTGTGTTGTAGATGATGGTGTAGCCGTAGCGCACCAGGACGGGCAGCGGTGTACCCAATGGATTCCAGGCCATATCAGTCTCCTCCACCACTTTCTGGTGGGGTGATCTGCACCAGGTAGTCCTCATAGGTTGTCACCGAGTCGAACAGCCCTTGGTGGCTAATCACAAAGGTATGCGGCTGAGTGACCGTTCCGCCGCTGCTGCTGGTATAGGTGCGGCTGGCTTGGTCTCCGTAGTACTCAATCGTTCCGCTTTCCCAGACATCTGTACGAATGAGCACCCATGGGGCAATGACTGCTGTGCTCTCGAAGCCGAATGGCGGATGGGTACGGGTTTCATAGACCGGGGTGTTGTTGATCACCTCGGTGGCCGTGCTCGGGTCTGGGACGAATTCGCCAAACGGACGGCCAGCGTAGTCTGGGAATACACGGTGTTCGCCCAGCACCAGTTGCAGTGGCTCATAGTTGCGAGCCGAGTTGGAGCCGCCCTCAATGCTGTACGCCGTGGGCGCATCATCGCCCTGGGCAGAAGCGGCGCTCCGGGCGGACAAGCTGCCGGCCAAGGCGGAAATGGCAAAGGCGATCACGGCATTGGCAGCAAACGCGGCCACAGTTCCCAAAGCGAAGGCGGCAGTCCAGCCAATCTCGCCATACATAACCAGCTTGGCTGCGACTGTGCTGCCCTCGACGATGCCCTTGGCCACCTGGTGCATGACGATCAGGTCAGATACGGTCACGGGCGTCGCGGCCCAATCCTTGGCCGCCACAGGTAGGCCATTGAACATGACGGCTAAGGGCGTTTCAGCCAGGCCCAGTCGCTGGATGATGCTTTGCAGAGTTTCGGTACCGGCCAGAGCAATGGGCAGTACCTTCCGGTCACTGGCTGGGCGCAACGGGTTTGGACACCAGATGACTGAGAGTGTGGGCATCAGAGCCATTGGTAAAAGCCCTCCACGCGGTAGCAACGAGGCAAGCGTGCCAGGGGCTGGCGCATGCTCGACCCGAACAGCGCATCGCTGTGCAGCACATAGGGAACGCCCTGAATTAAGCAATACAGCCCGATGTGGGCCTGGCGGCCGCGTGCCAGCATCAGCACGCCACATCCATCGACGGGCTCCTCGATCCACTTGGCGAAATCAGCCTGGTTGGCTGTGATCAAGGCCGAGCGGTGGGCCAAGTCGTCTGCCTGGCGCCTCGGGAAGTGGATGTCTATGCGGCCGAACTGCTCATGCAAAGCACGTTCGACGAGTTGCGCGCAGTCCAGCACATCGTGTGGGATGTCTATATAAGAGTCAGACCAGTGCATCAGAAAAGCCCCGGAGCGGTTTCCGGCCGGTAGGTGTACGCCACGGCCGCTTTGTTGAGAATGTCGTCATAGCCAAGCTGGCCGGTCACTGCCTTGGTCGTAACTTCGACGTTTCGTAGATCCAGCGTAAGCTCGTCTTCGATGAAATCGGGGGCGCTGCGCATGATCTGCAGAGCAGTGATGACGGCACCACGGCCACCGTGGGTGCGCTCGAAGAAGACGCCCACACCGCCAGACACGTTGCCGATGCTCAGTGCTGCTGCCGGCGTGCGGCCCTCCTGGTCATCTGGCCAGGTGAACTCGAAAGTCGTGGCCACGTATAGATGAGTGCGAGAGACCACGTCCTGGTTGTCGTTGACGAAACGCATGGGCTCGGGCAGCAGCGCATGGGCCAGCTCCAGCAGCACCAGGGGGCGCTCGGCCGGTGCCAGCTGCTGGGCGGCGCGGCGATATCGAGAAGACTTTCGCGTGCTCATGCCCAGTACTCCAGGGTGAAAGAGACCATGAACTCATCCAGGCGGTCGGTGATCGCCTTGTAATCGACCGCACCACCCACGATCCGGGCCCGGCGTAACGTGGCGCCGCTGGGGTCTTCGATATCTGGCCAGGCGAAGAACCTGGCGCCCAGGGCTAGGTCCGTCTTGCGCCAGGCCTCGAACAGCTGCTTGCGCGCCAGGCTATCCAGCCGGTATGTCAGCGGCAGCTCATAGCGGGCCAGGGACTGCACAGGAGCCTGCTCGATAAAGCCGTCCTCCATCTCTGTGCGCTCCACACCGCCCACAGGGCGCAGGGTGTAATCAGTCTCGAATACGAGCTGGGCGTAATCGGGGAATCGGGTGTATGCCATCAGTTGCGCCTCCCTGCCGCATTGATTGCGCTTGAGGCTTTCCCGCCATTGCTTGCGTCCGCGATCATGATTTCTACGACCAGGCGGCCCAATTCCTGTTTGGTTATCGGCTGGCCGACCTGCTGTTTGGGAGTGCCCTGGTTGTTGAAGCGGACCTCCACAGGCTGAGTCTGACCAGGCATGGTGCCGCCGGCGGACGATACAGAGCCGCCCGTGGCAAAGCTCACGCGCTGGCTGGCCGAAGCCAGGCCGCCCAGGGCAAAGCGAGGCTTGGGCAGCCGCAAGGTCCGCACCGCCTCCATGAACGGCAGACCGTAGTGATTCACGGCCTTCTCGGGCTGGATGAACTCGTTATTGCTCACGGCAATGGGGCGCTTGCCGTCGACCAATGCGGCGATGCTGTCGCTGGTGCCCGTGCCAGGGCCCACGATGCGGCCGCCTCCAGTCGAAGGAGATCCGCCCTCGGCGAACCCGAAAATCTTGCCGATGCTGCCAAAAATGCCGCCGATGACAGTTCCGCCGCCGCTCACATCAGGCGTAAACAGGTTGGTAAGCAGCCGCTTGATGTCGCTGCGCACGATGTCACCGGCAATCTGGCGTAGGGTCGCGCTGGCGACCTCGCTGAGACTCTTGAAGTTCGTCACGGCATTGGCCGCAGCATCCGCCACGCCATCGATGACGGTATTGCGCAGGCGGGTGCCAAGGTTGACGACCACAGGCGTGGCGCTGGACACCTCATTCTTGAGCTGGCCAATGCTGGTGCTCATGTTGTCGATGGCGACCTGTGCTTCGGGCGGCAGGCTGTCGCGCACGCGCTCCAGCTCCTGGACGATGGATTGCAGCACTGGCACCTGAGCCGCGCGGGCCTGCCTGATGCGAGCCTCGGCCTCGATCTGGCTGATCGTTCCCTGCGTGGCCTGCGTCTGCACGGCCTGCTCGATGACACCGAGCTGGCTCTGAAGGCGCTGCGCCTCTGCAAGCTTATTGTTGAACTCGGCCTGAGCAGCACCAGCCTCTATCAATAATTGGACCTGCTGGCGAGACTTTTCGGCATCCGCAGGATTCGACTGGCGGCCAGCGGCGCGTAACTCCTCCGCATATTGCAGCTCCAACTGCTTTCGGATGGCCTCACGGTCAAACTGCCCAGTCAATGCAGCTGTATCTACACGCAGTCTCACGACAAGGTTTGCCAACTTCAACTCTTCAGAGCGCCGCCATTTGTCCAACTCGCGCGTGGAATCTACCTTCGATTGCTCCAAGACCTTGAGCGATGCCTTCAGCTCCACAGCCCGAGTCTTTGTCGTGCCTTTGGCATTCAGCTCTTTTTCTAGAGCCTCACGCTGGGCCTCGTAGTCTTCATTGATGCCAGCCAGGCGCTTTTGGTAGGCCTCCTCAATGCTGACACGGCCTTCTTCCAGCTGGTTGACCAGGAAGGCATCACTGCTCTTGATTGAGGCTTGCAGGGTGCGCAGATTTGAGCGAATCTGCTGGATAGCCTCCTGCTCAGGGGTGTTTCCCTTGGGCGTGCGCGGATTTTTCTTGGCTTTCTCGTCTGCCTGCTTGACCAGTGCGTCTAATTCAGCCTGAGTGATTGACCCTTCATCGCGCCATGCTTGCCATTTCTTCTTGTTCTCGGCCAGGCGCTTCTCTTCGGTTTCAGTGGCTTTCATGGCCGCCGCATACTCTTCCTGGACAGACTTTTTGCGGCGATCCTTGCGAGCAGTAGCAGCCTTGTCGTCGGCCTCTTTTTCTTGCTTATCACGTTGAGCATAAAGAGTGCTCAGCTCGCCTATCGCGTTGTTGAGCAGTTGCGGCATTTGTTGATTACCGGCGAGGTTCGTCCCACGGCGCCGCAGATCGGCTGCCATTTGGGTAACACGGTTCTCTTGCTCTTTGATCTGCTCTTCAAGCGTCTTCTGCTTATCAATATTGAGAATCGCGCCCCAGAACTTGCGCGCAACATCGGCCGCTGCATTCAGCGCCCGCATCAGCACACCGAGGTTTTCAGGCACCACGCGGCCGAAGTGGTCAGCAGCCTGCCGGCTCAGTTCGAGCTGGGCTTCCTCGACTCGGCCTTGCTCGACCAGGTCGGCGATGTGCCGGCGCTGCGTTGCCGAGAGGAAATTGAACTGATCATCCAGCTGCTTTGCCGCCTTGGCAGGCTCCGCAAACAGTTTGGCCAGGGAGCTTGCCGCCGCATCGGTGGACTGGCCGGTGGCGGCCGCATAACCGTTGATGGCCTTGGTCAGATTGCCGATAACGTCGATGCCGAGGCGACCGGACTGCACCATGGCCACGGCCGCGGACTCGGCCGCGCTCTTGCTGATGCCACTGACTTTGTTGGCCGCCTCTGCCAGGGCTTCGATGCGGCCCTGGGTCGCGCCGGCCGCATTCCCGGTGGTCTGCACAGCCACATTGAAGGCATAGGCCTTTTTCTCGGCCTCAAGGAACAGCAAGGCCAAGGCACCCACACCCAGCGCCAGGCCACCGACGGCAGCCCTCGCAGGTGTGATTGCAGAGGTGATGGCATTAAATGCGGGACCGACACCTCCAAAAGAGTCTTTAATTTGTCCGCCCTGTTGGATGGCCACAAGCCAGATGGGCATGCCGCTGGCGATGCTGGTGGTGATGTCGGTGATCTGTGCGGGCAACATGCGCATTGCCGCTGCTGTTTGCCCTGCAGAAACACCAAGGCCGGCAAAGCGCTGCTGAGCCAGGCCCATGAGGCGTGTGTGCTGGTCCTGGGTGATGAGCCCACGAGCCAGTGCCGTATTCAGTTCATTCTGAGCCTGTGCCAAGCGAAAGGCTTCGCTGGCAGCCGGGTCCAGGCTGGCAATCAGGCGGTCAATGGCCAGTTTTTCACGGTCGGTAGCCTTGGCGGTTTCGTCGGAGCCTTTAGCCTGGCGCTGTTGCTGCTCCTCGTTCTTCCTGCTTTGCTGCCCCTGGGATTCGCGCTGCTTGGTCAGCTCCTGCTCAGACTTGGTTGCACGGTCAGAGGTTTCGGCCTGTTCCTTCTGGGCTGCTGACAGCGCGGCCGTGGCTGTAGCTTGTTCTTGAGTGGCTGTGGCCGCCTGCCTAGCTGTAGCGGCCTGGTCGGAGCTGGGAGTCGACGGAGCCGAGCTAGACGCGGGCGCCGGCACGGCCGACATTTCTGACGAAGCTTTTTTGCCGGCTGCGCCCAGCTCTTGGACTTCGGCAGTGAACGCGCGGACTTCTTTGCGCGCTTCGTCCAGTGCGGCCTGGACCCGCAGTCCGATTTCGAGGTTGTTTGCCATGGACCGCATGGTCTCCCGCCACGGCCATCAGCAATAAGTAAAACGCTTTAGAGTTTGCCCATGAAAAAAGGGGCTCAGATTGAGCCCCCTGCAAGTGCGACGGCCGTGTGGGCCGCCTGGTGTTGTGCATGACGTTCTGCCTGGTCGCCGATGGCCTGCAGATAGCCTTTCAGCTCGTCGATGCTGTAGCGCCGAAGCTGCTGTCGGTCGTGGCCTGCGGCGATGAGCTGCTGAGCAACGGCGAACCAATCGACATCAGTTTCGCCTGGATCACCTTGATCGCCTGCAGGCGCTGGGTAAAAAAACTGAGGTTTTCCTCCAGCACCACATAGACCGCTTCGAGCACCATGGCTATCGGCATCGCACGAACGTCAGCCACCGACATGGCCTTGGCCTGGCCATCCTGCACAGGCGCCAGACATGCTGCCAGCAGCTTTTCCAGCGCCAGGCGCAAGGTGGATTCACCTTGCAGCACCTTGAGGCTGGCTAGGTCGAACTGGCCGCCCTGCATGCCGATCAGCCAGTCGCCGAACTCGAATGCTTCGGTGAAGACCTCGAATGGAACCTGGCTGACCTCGAATTGATGACCGGAGATAGTTTTGATGCAAGGTGTATGGAAGATAAGCCCCATCTCAGCTCCCAATTCCGTAAAAGGACATCAGTTCGCGCTCAAGCGTGGCCAAGTACCCTGCATACTCCGGCGCGGACAGATCAAGGTTAAACATGTGGGTGCGCATGCGCTGACCGTGGAAGCTGGCGTTGCTGTTGACAATTGTGGATTGCGATCCAAATCGAATAGTTCTATCGGTGAGAGGTCGCTTGTCCGCTACGTTCTGAGCTACGGTGTGCCCATTGATGCGCACGCTACAACCCAGGGCTGTGGAGAATGTGATGATGCCCAGCGTATCGACATTGGGCAGGATACTAGTTCCCACGCGCTCATATGCGGGACTCACATCCTCGCCTAGCAAACGAAACCTTGGCGCAACATTGATGTTGATGCGAGCGGCCAGACCTCCGTTGACATTCGCTTTCGAAGTGCTTGATACCAGCTCGTTGATGCTGTTCAAGTAGTTAGGGGTGAGCCTAAACACCTGCGCGACCGTAAATGCATCCGGTCGGATCTGCAGGTCCGTGGTGTAAGACACAACATTGACTCCATCAGGACACACAATCGCGGGTTTGCCGTTTGCGCTAGCGCCAATCGTCCAGCGCGTACCATCGCTTCCCATTGGCGTGATTGCGCTGTAGTTGGCACGATCCCGGATCGATTCGACAGGGCCAACGTCCATCTCGCGGGCCTGCATCCAAAAAAAGTGCCCCGGAATGGCTGCCAACAGCCGATCATGATCGGAGACTGAAACGATTGGCAGAGCGCTATTGGAAATTTTGATGCCATCGTGGCGGATGATTTTTCGCATGTGATGCCTTTCACAGTTGCTGAGAGAAATGGCAGAGCCAGTGATAGTTAGGAATCGAAAGCTCAATGGGGCTCGCGATTGGGTTCGCGCGTATACAGCCGCGCGGTGCGGTGCTTGGGTTTCTGTCACCGATATGACCGCTAAGGCCATAACTCAATACCTTGTTTGAGCCCGTGGGTGCCTGCGTCAGCAGGATTCGCATGGCGTAGTCGCTGGTGATCTCGACGCTGGATATCTGAGCACTACTGATCGAGTCGGTGTACTTAAACCCATAGTTGCCTGGATTTGCGACAGTCACGTCGTCGAGCACAAGAGGGCCGCACATTTGTGTAAACGTCAGGTCAATGACATTGCCAGTCAGAACGCACGAAAGCGGACGTAGAGGCTCCCACTTTCCGCCGCTACCGTGCAGCTCATGCCCGACAGCAACTGCAAAGCGCTGCCCGATGGCGTAGTAGCCCGGCCCTGTGCAGTGCAGATAGTCCGTGTAGTACTCAACTCCATACTGTGGGCCGATCAGCGTGTGATGCGGACTCTCTACATGCGCGCGCAGGAAAGCGAGGGCTGCTGCTGTGCGGCCGTCATTAAACGTGCTTGACTGCGACATCCAGAAATGCACGTCGGCAACCTGTCCAGTGATGGCCTTGATGTCCGCGTCGTAATCCGAGCGCCACTCAATCAGATTGTCGAAATACGCCGCATTCGCTGTATCTGCCTCTCCATGCTGAAGCGTAAACCCTGCAAACTCGTATACATAGCCTGCGGCCTCAGCCAGCTCCTTGGCTCTTGCGATGGCCAGCAAGGTGTTTGTATAGGTCTGGGTACCCTTTTTAAGACCTGCATATGCTGTGCCGCCCATTGCTGCGGTGCTCAACAGGTAGTTGACGTGAACTCCCGTTTCAGAGCTAGCCAGAGCGTGCAGCGCATTTGCCATTGCGTTGTCGATGGTTTCCCCCCTGCTTCCACTGCCCGCACCGACTTTTGCGATCAAAGGCTGAAACCCAGTCAAGGTTGCTGGATCAAGTGCGGGGGCACCCGATCCGTCTTGAGTCACAAGACCCATGCGGACATCCATGGCCGCACCCCCTGCGAACATCAGCACGTTCTCCGGGTACGTGGCCACGGTACTCAGCATCGAGGTGGCCGACTGCGAACCCACACGCAAACTTTGGCCCAAACCGATCATGTGCCGCAGCAGGCGCCTATCTGCTGGGGAGACAACACCGGAATCATTTCCGATCACCGCCTGATGCGAGCCGTTTGCGGACCGCTCCACGGTGCCGATCCATCGCCTGGAGCTCAATGGGGCTGCAGAGATTGCGGGGTAGGTGCTGCCGTCGTACACGAGAACGCGGCCCTTGCCATCTGTCATATACACATTGCCATTGGCTACATCCACGGATGACACAGGGTCCTCGGATGCAACATTGCCCGGGTCCCCCAGGCCCAACGGTGGCAGCTCAAACTTAATAACTCCATCAGCTAGCAGATGGGCAATGGCATGACCGCCTGCTGCATAGGTCGCAACAATGTGTTCACTTTCAGTTGGGGCATCAAATGGGTCTTCTGGGCGCTGGATGTGCGTCATCCCATTTACATCGACCAGCCGAAACGAGTTACCGGCTTCATCCGTCTCGACCAGCACCATGTCCTTTTCAACAGGCGCAGGTTGTGGATCATCGGGCCGGTCTATGTACGTCAGACCATGCACATCTACACTTCGCATGACTCGGCCTGCCTCATCTGTTTCAATCAGCACCATGGTCGGGCTGTCCAGCGGCGCACGCGCTTCGAGTGCATCTGAAAGAGCATCGGTACGCGACGAAATCTGATTCGCCTCAGCGCGCAAATCATCGACATCTCGCTGATTCGCTGGCTGGAACGCATTGCGCACCCATGCTGCGCCGGTCCAGGTATAGACCCCATTGATAGGGTTCTCGGCGGTATGAGCGGGGTCATTGGTAACGACGCCCTGAGAGCCTGCAGGCTGTGCCGTATCGGCCAGCATGATGGCCCGCGTCAGATAGGACTTCTCGTTTTTCTGGGTGACGACTTGCCAGCCAGTTCCGATATTGATGTACTCGGTTTTGTTGTCCAGCTCGATGGCGCGCATCCCCATGCGGGATGGATACGTTTGCCAAACACCGGCATTCAAAACGGCATAGGTGCCGTTGGTAAAAATCTGGCCTGCGCCCTGGCGGGCATCGGTTGGGAGCGCAGTTGCAGCAGGCACAGGACCAGCCAAGGTATACAGCGCCAGGTGATCGTCGATAAGGCGCAGATTGGCTTCCATACCGTTAGGGCCAGCGAACGGATCTTCAGTCGGTGCGAAGCCCGCATAGATCCCTCGGGCCAGCTGTGTCTTGGACATGCCGTGATCTCTTCTCAGTTTGTTGTGTATGCCGCGCGTGCCAGGTCGAACCAGGCAGCCGGGCGGTTTTGACGGGGTACGGGGCGCAGTTGCAAGGTGAGCCGGATGCTGCTGGCCGATTGCTCCAGCAGCGTCAGCCCGCCATCGAGCACAGGGCGGCAGCGGTAGCACTGCAGACGCACAGGCTTGCGGTCAGCCAGATTGATGCCGGCGTATGCCAGGCCGATCTCCATGTCGCCACCGCTGCCGGCGTCCAGCTGCTCTGCGCTGTTTTCGGCGGTGGTGGTGATGCGCACAGTCGCGCCCTGGGGCGCTGCAATGCCCTGCAGCAGCTCGATACCCCAGTCGGCCCGGCGCCACTGCACACCTTCAGTCCATGCAGACCAGGACGGCACGGCCAGGACGGCTTGGCGGCAGTCCACCTGGTGCGGCGTCCACAACATTGCGCCAGCGGGCAGCAGCAAGCCGGAGACATCGACCGTGGTGGTAATGGGAGCGCTGGCCGTGGCCAGGCGCTGAGCGTTGAGGGCCATGGCCAGGTTGGCTGCGCCATGGCCATAGAGCTGCACAGACACAGAAACGCCGTTGATCACGGCATTGCTGCGGCCGTCCCAGGGGCTGGTGCGTAGTCGGCGCACGTCGGGAGTCACGACCAGGCCAGAGGCATTGCCCAGGCGGCGGCCTGGTGGCATGCCCGTGGCCCAGTCCCGCACGGCCGGGCCGGCATACAACATGCCTCGGCCCAGGTAATGCGGGTTGTGCTCCTGCTCGTACTGACCCAGATACATCGCTCGCGCCCGTCAGATCTTCAGCGTGCCGTACTGGCTGAAGGGGTTGGCCAAGGTGCCCAGGGGGCGCGAGGAATCACGCTCGACGGTACCTGTCAGTTCGAGCTGGGCCAGGTTGTCGCTGATGATGTTCACGGATGCAGCCGGGCCAAAGACCACCTTGAAGAGGTCAAAGTGGATAGGCTGGACGGGGCTTTCGGCCACGTTGTAGCCATCGAAGTGGAGCGCCACAGGCTTGGGAGGCTGCGAGTACAGCTGGATCAGGCGCTGCTCGCGTCGTGTGTAGCTGACCGTGATGTTGGGCTGACCCTTGCCCTGCGCCACTGTCGGTGCGGGGATGGTGGTGCCTTCGACCAGCTTGATGGAGCCTGCCGGCGTGATCTCGTAGTCGGTGCCAACGTCATAGGTCGTTTGACCGTCTGCGCTCTTGACCACGATGGCCACGGTGTCGTCGGCCAGGTGGTCTAGTGGCTCCACGGTGCCAGGCCACAGCACATGCTCCTCGCTGGCGACGGCGGCTGTTGCCACCTCGACGTCATCGCCGCTACCGCCTGTTGCGATAGACCAGTTGCGCGGCGAGTGGCAGCGCAGCTGCAGGGAGACGTTGACGGCGTCGATTTCACGGAATGCGCAAGCAGTACCACCGCCTGGCGTGGTGAAGTCCTTGATGTTTTCCGTGGTCTCGGTCGCGTTGAGCACAAAGCTGGGCGCGTTGCCGACAGGAATGAAGCCTGCGGTGCGCGCCAGGCGGGCCAGGTAATCGACCAGGCTGATTTCACCCCGGCCCTTGAAGCAGCAGAATTTGCGTTCAGCCATTTCTCTCTCCTAAAAAAACTAGCAATGGATGCTGCTGACGGTGAACAGCAGCGGGTAATAGGCAAACTTGGCCGGGCTATAGAAAGGCCTCGGCGGTGTGGACATCACTAGGGGGCTGTTGCATTGCGGCGGCGTGTAGCCATGCAAGGCCTTGATGAGTTCGCCCAGATGCGGGCCTGCTTCCTGGTCGAGGGCAGCAGCCTCGCGTTGGCTGGCAGCATTGCCGATGGCCAGGACGACCAACCAGCGATGGCTCAGCTGCAGCGAGTACTCGTCCGAGCCAGGCAGGACGGCAAAGCCGTCGTAAACGACATAGACGGCAGGCGTGACCTGCATTTCCTCGGCCACGGCCGCCAGCTCCTTGCGGGTGCCCACCAGTCGGGCCCAGCCGCTGCCGTCGGACGGCTGCGTCTTGGCCTTGAGGCGGTCGACGATGCCGGTCTGTGCGTCGAGAAAATTCCAGGTCGTTTGCATCAGCCGAACCCCCGCAGGGTGTCGTCTGTCACAGCGCGTGGGCTGAAATCGAAATGCACGTCAGTGCCTTGCTGGGCGTCGGCCGCCACCAGCGCGCCAGGCGATCCGCCCAAGGGGCAGGACAACATGGACTTACCCATGGCGATGGCATCCAGCTCGGCAATGACCGCCTTGTAGCGGCGGTACACCTCGTTTTCGGGGGCCAGGTCGTCGTGCAGGTAGTAGCGCGCCACATCGCAGGCCATTCGCACCAGGACGGGCGGCATGGCGTATTCCACGGGCTGGCCGGTGATCAAGGGCTTGCGGCAGCCCTGCAGCGGCAGGCGGTAGACCTGGCCCACATAGCCGTCGATGAAAGACGAGGCGTCTTCCAGCTTCAGCCCGACACGGGTTTCGTCGATGGTGCTGGGCGGTATGTTGTCCACGTCGGTGAGCTGGATCAGCTCCAGGGCACCAAAGCGGGCAACCATGTCGGCGACGGTGGCGTAGCTCATGCGATTGGCCTGCCGTCAGATCAAGGCGTTGCAGGGTGAACGTGGCGCTGGATCTGGACCTCGATGATGTGGCCTTCGGTACCAGCGCCCAGGGCGCGGCCGCAGTTGTCATCGGAGTCGCCCAGCGCAGCCTTGCCGCTGCCATCGGCCGCAGGCTTGACCGGATCACCGAAGGCGATGGTCTGGCCTGCTGCGACCTCCACCAGGCCGGAATAGCTGGTGATGGCCGAGAAGGCGTCGCCCACAGCGGCACCGTACTCGCTGGTGCCCTGAGAGTCATTCACGCCGCCTGCGCTGGTCGCGTGCTGGCCGTTGTAGCCGACAAAGCGGTATTTCTCGATGATGGCCGTGGCCACGATGGTGACCGCGTGCTGCTTGTCAAACTGGCGGCCGGGGTTGTTCTGAGATGCCATGGTTTCGCTCCAGGTCGATGTGAAAGGGTTTCCTACTGGCCCAACCCGGCCAGGTACTCATGACCTGGACCGGGGGCAGCTTCTCTCTCGGGGTGGTTGTCAGTTGCGCTTGCTGCCGCGCGGGGCCTTCTGGGACTCCTTGGGAGGCTCTTTCGGCTCTGGTGCAGGGTCAGGCGGCGCGGCAGGCGGTGCCGAGGGAGCAGGCACGGAAGGGGCCGCCTTCACAGGCTCCAAAGGCTCCATCAGCTCGGGGATCAGCGCCCCGCCAGTGGTTCCTTCGCGGAGTTCCTTCAGCAGCTTTTCCTTGTCTTCTGGCGATAAGCCCACCACGGTCCCCACAACAGGTGTTGCCGCGCCTGCCGGGTGGGTGGACTCGCGCTGCTGCTGGACGGCCTGGCGCTCGCGCTCGAATTCGCGTTGCGCGTGCTCAGCACGCATGGCGTCGTACTGGTCGCTGGCTTCTTCACGGTCCGTGTCGGCCAGCGCTTTCATCTTCAGCAGCTCGCGCTCGTCGTGGTCGCTCAGGCCCGTCACTTCTTCGCCGGGCTTGAACTCCTTACGTACCTTCACCCCACCGGCACCCACGGTGCTGGCCACGATGAGGATCTTTGCGATCAAAGTCATGGTGGCTGCTCCTTAGTTCGGGTTCAGGAACAGGAAGCCGGCATCGGGGTAAGCGATGTTGGGCGCGCGCTCGAAGGTGCCGCCATAGATCCAGCTCTTTTGCGATTCGCGGTACAGGGGCGTTTCGCTGAAGGGATGGCCTTCGATGACGTTGGTAAAGCCGAAAGCGGGTTCTGCCAGGCTGAATTCACCGGAGGCCGGGATGTCGGGCGCGTAAGCCAGCACGGCTGCATTGCCCCATACGTCATGGCCCTCATCGTCCTCGTCCACATAAGTGGCATCGCCTACGACGATTTCCTTGACGTTCAGAATGGTCTTGAGCTGGTCATGGGTGGCCGGGCCCAGCTGGGTAGATGGCAGATAGCTCTTGACCTCTGCATTGGAAATCAGCGCGGTTTCAGCGTCAGCCGAGAGCATCAGCTTGTTAGGACGGCGGCCGACTTTCTTACGGATGATGTTGGATGCTGCACGGATATCCGTGACGGGGGTTCCTGTGGCAGCGGACCACTTCTCAGCACCGGCCAGGGCCTTGGAATGACCGGGCGCAAAGCTGCTGGGGTCGGTGGCAAACTCGGCCGCCTCGATCTCGTAGTCCAGGTTCAGGACATCGCGCGCCGTGGTCATGGCCACGGTGGAGATGCCGATGTTGGGCGCGAGATTGAGCTTTTTGGCTTCGTCAGATTCGCGGATCAGCTCGCGCGGGATAGGCACTTCCACCGCGTGCTGCTTGACGGTGTAGAGCTTGCCCTCGAAGTTGATAGTGATCTGCTTGGTCGCTGTACCAGGCGCGCGGCGCAGGTTGTAGCGGCGGCGAGCGGCATCGCCCATCTTGGCAATGGTCACCGTGCTCAGCGACTGAGGCAGTCGGGGGAACAGGCGGTCTGCCACCATCGTGCCCTGGCCACGGCCGAGCAGCAGATTGGTGAGGACCGGATTGGCTTTGAGACGGATTTCGTCGAGCGTCATCATGTTGTGGTTTCCTTCTGGGAAGTTGGGGGAATCAGCCCTCGAACGACACAACCTTGCTCACCGCCTCGGCGTAGCTCACGTTGTGCTTGTTGGCGTAGGCCTTGGCGGCCTTGTCGATATCGGCGTCGCTCTTGCCCTTGGCGCTGCCTTGCTCGCCTTCGGGGACATGGCCACCACCGTGTTCGCTGAAATCGACCGAGGGCTTGCTGCCGGCGATCAGCTCCTGTAGCCAGGCAGAGGGGCTGACCTTGCGTTTGGTATCGCCTTCGGAGAACTCGACCGGCTCGACCTCGGCCAGGCGGTCCAACGTGGCGACAGCCATGTCTTTGTCCTTGGGCATCAGGCGGCCTGCCTTGACTTGGCTTTCCGCGAACGAGACGTTGGCGGTGTGGCGATCACGCTTTTGCTGCTCTGCAAACTGGGCCAGCTGGGCGCGCGCCTGGTCGCGTTCAGCGACGGCAGTGGCGGTCTTCTGCGCTTCCTCGGCAGCCTTGCGCTCTGCTTCTTCCTTGGCTTTGCGCTCGGCTTCGATTCGTTCGGCTTCGGTCATGGATGGGTGCTCCTGGTTGGGGGTGGGTTGCTCGGAAAAAAAGATGAGTCCGAATTCGGTGTCGTTTCCGCCTTCGGCGAACTTGGGATCACGCAGGCCTTTGACGGCTGGAGGCTGGGCGCCCAGGAAGCCGACGTGGCGCAGGTAATAGACGCCGGGCTTCGGATTGGCCGGGTCTTCGGGGTGGTAGAAGGCGGCGCTGCGCTTCTTGACGCGGCCGGCGCCGTAGTACTCGGCGAACGAGGGGTCGATTTGCTGGTGGCTGGACTTGAGCGTTCCGCCATCGGCCGACAGCTTGGTGACCCAACCCCAGGCGGGGTGGTCATCTTCGGGATGGCCAATGACCAGGGGGGCCTCGTGGACGGCAGGGTCGTAGGCAGCGGCCGTGGCCGCAACATCGGACTCGGTGATCACATAGATCTGTCCGTTGGTGGCCGCGCGAGATCCGGCTTGAAAGATCTCCAGGCCGTCGGGGAATTGGGAGGGGGTGGTTTTGTTGCCCATGTCCCGCATGGTCTTGCGGACGGGGCTGTCGCTGTAAGTAAAGCGCTTTAACAATTACGCCTGGCATTGCACCGGGCGTTGGGCTGGCGCGTTGCGCGCCGCCCTTGGGATCAGTCCAGGCCGGGCAGTTGCTGCTGACGGCTCAAAAACATTTCTCGTTGATAGGTGTCGACGATCTGGCGGACACGCATTGGAGTGAGGTCGTACTCATCAGCCAGATCATCGTAGTTGCCACGGAATTTTGCGCACATCTCCCGGTCGCGGGCACTGAGCTGCATTGCCAGGCCGCGCGACAGGTAGATGGTACGGCCACCTTTTTCGTGGGCCAAGTGCTGCAGCTGAACCACCGACATATTGGCAACGGCCTGCAGCTTCTGCGCCCAAGCCTGGTCTGGCTTGGCCTGGCCGGCGCGACCGTCCATCAGGGCCAGGGCTTCAAACAGGCAGTAGGCAACATCTTTCATTTCACGGGTCATTCCGGGCGGAAGGATCGCGGTAAGCACATCGGCTTCAGCTGCAGTCAGAAATTTGCGTGCCATCGTTATTCCCTTTCTCCCCAGGATTTCAGACCTTCGATCAATGTGTCGAGCTGGGCGCCATTGGCAAAACGCAGCGCGGCGGTACCTACCGTGCGCTGCACCCAGGCATTGAGCGATGCAGCGCTGTTGTCGCGCAGCTTCCCGTCGCGGTACAGCTGGTTCCACAGTGCCCAGACTTTGCGCTCCTTGGGGCTGGCGGACTGCTTGGACTGTGCGAATGTGTTGCGGCGGCTGCGTGTGGGTTTGGCCAGACCGAGCTTGACCGCCAGCTGCTGCATGTGGTCACGCACAGCTTCCTGCTGTACAGGCGTCATGTCTTTGCTGCTGGACTTGCCCGTCAGGTTCATCAGCAACGCGCGGTAGTCATCATCCGAGAGCTGCAGCTTGCTCTTGAGGGTGTGGATTGCGGCAATGTTGTTGGTCATAGGGAGGATTGAGCAGGAGGTGGGCGAAGGAGTCGGAGGGGCGGACTTGCGGCGGGAGTGGGGCTTTACGGCGGGACGCTGGTGGGCGTATCAGTTCTGCGTAACAGGCTTTGCAGTAGCAGTGCAGCCCGTACTTCCCGCGTGAATCGCTGTAGAAAAACTCCAGGTCTGCGGGCCAGTCTTCGTCGCAGTGGTTGCAGTGCTTTTCCAGTTCTGACGGCATGTTTTGATTTCCGGGCTTCTGAGGGGCTCGCAGCCTTTGCTGCGGCATCCCCCTGGATTTTTCTTTTGGAACGTTTTTGAACGGGTTTCCGGGCGTCGTGGCGCTAAAACGGAGCGGCATCCGGTTCTGTATCTGCAGGAGCAGCGGCGGGGCCGGTTGTTGTCGCCTGTTTGGTCAGTGAAGCGGGCAGCTCGCCGAGGCCGGTGCGGCCTTCGCCGCCCAGGGCCTCGATCAGGTCCGAGAGCATGCGCGACAACTCGCCCGTGGTGATGGCCACATCGGTGTCGAAGCCGCCGTCGTCCTGGGACTGCCCGTCCATCACCGCATCCAGCAGCGTGATGCCATGCAGCTGCAGGTTGTCGGTGAGCACAAAGCTCACGCGGTCGTCCCAGGTCATGGCCAACTTGGTCGGCAGCTTGCCGTGCTCGATGTGCTTGCGTACCTCGTCGATATCAAGAGGATGGCGTGCATAGCGCACCACGGCCTTGGACTCGTCAGCCGCTACCAGCTCGCACTGGCGGTCAATCGAAAAGCCCGCAGGTGGCTCCTGCGTGACCAGCCAGTGGGCCATGGCCGCCTGTGGGCTGGTCTGTGTATCGACCAGGGCCGGCGCAAAGCCTGGCAGGCCCTCAACCAGGAGCGTCACGATTTCATCGGCACGGCCTTGCGCGCTGGTGTCGAGCAACAGCAAGCGGGCCTGGGGGTCGATCCAGACCCACATCGCGCCCTGTTTGGTGAATGCCATGGGCAGCAGATCCAGCTTGGCCTCGTCCTTGAGGTCGCGCTTTTCCTTCTTTCCGGGCTTGCGGCCCTCGGTCTTTTCGATGTGCTCGGCCTTCTCGTTGACCTTGCGGTTGAGAACGCTGGCGGGAATCAGCTTGGCTTCGGACATGAAGCGCAGCATCCACTGACCAGCAACGGATTCGGCCAGCAGACCATGCTGCTCACCGCGAGGCGGCACCCAGCCGGCCGAGCGCTCCTGGGTTGCGCCACACTCGGTAAACGGGGTCTTTTGCAGAGCAGCCTCCAGCGCCTGCAGGTCAGGTGCCCAGCTGGGAGCGATGCGGTAGGTGATGGCGTTCTTGATCATTCCTCATCTCCTTCATCGTTTTCGTCTTCATCGCTCTTGGTGCTCACGGCGAACGGGAGTTTTTCAAAATGGGTGATTCCAGCGTCCATGCCCAAAGAAAAGATCATTGCCTCACGCTGGGTGAGCTGGACTTTCACTTCCTTGCCTGAGTCGCCAATGACCTTGACCGTAGTGCCTTCCTTGGCATTGGATTGAATGTCCCGCGCAGCCTGCAAGCGGGCTTCATGCCATTCCTGGACGCGCTGGACAAACATAAGAGTGAGCGTGTTGTCAGCCATGGTTCAACCTCCAATCAAAGCCTGCGGTGGCTTGCCACCCAAGCCATGGTGCAGATCAGCTTCACGTCCAGCCCGGAATCCTTGGCCAAAGTCCGCCTCCTTTACGTTCCTGCCAGTGGTTCGGTCCTTGACCTTGGCTTCAACCATTGAGGGGTGACGCTGCTCCATGTACTGCGTAATCAGAGCCGCCCCTGTCTCGCTTTGCGTGAATGCGTCCAGCTTTTCATTCACACCATGCACCCAGCCCTCGGCATAGAGATCACCTCGGGCCACCTTGGTCTTGGGCTTGCAAGTTTTGGGTTGCTTGCTGATATGCGCCCGTCGCCCCTTGGCGCACTGTCGAGACAGCACTTCAAACGCATAACTTGCCACTTCGGCCGAAGCGCCAACTCCGACGAACACAAAACTCCTCTGTGTACGACGAGTGAAGTTGCTCCCCAACACCATCTGGGTAGACGTGTACTGCACACAGCCAAAAGCCTGCGCCACGATATGGGCCAGCCAGGCTTCCCAATGAACCAGCGGGGCGTTGACCGCCTTCTGCCCCACCTCGGAAACATCAGCCAGACTGACATCAACCTCGGACAGACCGAACTGCTGCATCAGCTTTTGCGCCTGGCGCATTGCCGCAGCGGCTTCGTGCTGCTCAGGGCTGGCGGCAAGCGCCAGGCACTTTTTGATTTTCTGGAGTGCTTCGTCGCGTGTCATACGGCCGCCAAGTCCAGGTTGATGGGGTCGTAGCCGCCAGAAGCATTGCGCTCATAGAAGCGGATGTATGGCTTGGTACTGGCCACCTTGATGCTGTCTGTGATGGCCTGCATGGCCTTCAGCCAGTCTTCGTCAGTGATCTTGAGCTGACGCAGGCCCAGCACACGGCCCGTGTTGATCTTTCCTTCCTTGTCGGTCTGGAAGGCATGGGTGACCAGAGCCTTGATGTTGTCGTCAGCATCCTTGGCCCAGCGAATCACGCACTGGTCGATCAACTCCTTGGCGGCCTGGAGCTGCTCGCCGAAGACCAGGTGGTCGGCCATTTGGCGCACGATCTTGAAGCCGCCGTCATAGGTGGTCAATGTCACATTGCCCTTGTCGCCGCCGCTCTTGACGCCGTACTGCTCCATGCTGATGGTGACCAGCGTGGCCACGTTCTGCATGCTGTTGAGCTTGAAGTCACGCAGGCCGACACTGCGCTCCTTGGCCATCACGCACAGATCACGCACGACCTGGTCGCGCAGCTTGTCGATATCGGTCACGCGGGATTCGGGCACGAGGTCGCCACGGGCGTTCTTCCAGTAGCCGGGAGGGATGGTGTTTTCAGTAGTCATGATTTGGTGCTCTTTCAGTTGGCTTTGGTTTCAGCAGCTCAGACCACGGCTCTCGACGCGCTGAAAGTCATGTGCGCCGGGGCGTGTGGGTGTGGATGCGGCGGGCTCCCAAACGGGGGCGCGCATGCGGTCATAGCGGGCGGGCTCCACCACGCCTTCGGGACGTTGGGGTGCAGCGGCGACCGCGCGCTTGCGTGCTTTGGTGCGACGGCTCTCGCCGGGCAGGCCGGGGTATTGGCGAGGCGTTAGATTGAGCTTTTGCATCTCAGTAGCCCTCCATGGCGGCGATGGCTCCGACAGTGGCCAGGACGCCACCGGTCAGCGCGCCCGTCAGAAAAATCAGGATTCCAATTCCGATGCTCATAGCGGCCAGACTCCAAAGTTGTATTTGATGTAGCCCAGGGCCATGGCACCTGCTGCACCGATTCCGAAGATGCAGCAGGCGATCAGCAGTACCAGGGCGAAGCGCTCGAAGCGGCTGGGCGCGCGTTGATGGCACTCCATTTCGATGGGGATATGGCGACGCATCAGACGGGCTCCTTCTTGCAGGCCTGCATGGGCGTGATGTGGATGCTGCTGGCCGTCGGCCATTTCTGGTTCGCGTATGCGAAGGCATCCGTCATGTTGAGAAAATCCAGGATCACCACGCTGGGCTTGCGCCCAGCGCATTGGGTGACCGTGATGCAGTAGGTGTGCATGTCGAACCTCCATCACATTGCGGCAATGACGTCACGATTGACCACGGGGGCGCCGATCTCTGCAGCTGCGTTGAGTGCAGCCACCATCCAGTTGTTGACGTTGAGCGGGTACAGCAGGCTGACGTGGTCCTTGCCTGCGTTCACTGTGAGGCGGCTGCGCAGCTCGTCGACGCCATCCACGGTGATCAGCTCGTCCAGCTTGCGGTTGCAGGCCTCGGCGCGAACCTTGAGATAACCAGCCAGGTCGGAGCCCAGGGGGCGCAGGCGAACGATCTCGGTGCGCTGCATCACTTCACGCACGTCGTGGCGATTGAGCTTGTCTTCCAGCTCGGGGTGGCCCATGAGCAGGATGCCCAACATGGGGCGGCGGCCCAGGCGCATCTTTTCGTGTAGGCGCTTGAGGTGGTTGAGCGTGGGGATGGGCAGCGCGTGGGCCTCCTCGATCACCAGCAGATGGCTGCGGCCCGAGGTGGTGGACTCTTCCAGCAAGGACTGCACCTGGCGCGAGCGCTTTTCCTTGCCGCGTGCCACCGTGGCCTTGGCGTTCAGGGTGTAGATGATTGCGGCGTGGATATCCGCCGAGCGCATCGTCTCGCCCTTGTTGTCGGTGTCTTCCATGCCCTCCACGCTGGGCTCGACGAGCACCACGGGCTTGTGCTGGCGGGTGATCTTTTCCTTCAGATCGCCCAGCAGCGTGGACTTGCCTGCGCCGGACTCGCCAATGACGGCCACCATGCGGCCGCCCAGCGCTGCCTGCCAAGCAGCCTCCTGCACAAAGCGAATCTCGCCGTTGACGAACATCTCTTCATCGCGGGTGACTTCGGAGGCAAAGGGGTCAGTGAACAGGCTAAAGGCCTTGCGGGCGTTTTCAGTCAGGGATTGCTTGGGTAGTAGCATTACATCCTCCTCGGGGTTCTTGAGTGGTTTCGGTTCTTCGGGGACGGCCTCGGTCGCTCCAACGACCGGGGCCAACTTTTTGGACAAGGGCGGCAGCGCCGCCTCGGCCTGGTCTTGGGTGGCTCCACGCCTGACCAGGAATGCCCAAATACGGTTGCGCAGTGCGCGTGCGTCGAACTTGGGCCAGATGCCCTGGTTCACGATGCGATTCAGGCCGGCCGCGCTGATGCGGCACTCGCGGCTGATGGCCCGCTGGCTCAGACCCAGGGTCTGGGACAGCTCTGTAAAGATGGTTTGAGTGCTCATCGGGTGCCTCCCACAGCACGCAGGCCGGTGGTTCCTGGTGCGGTGTTCTGCTGATCGCGGCGGGCCGAGATCATCTGTTTGACAACGTCCTCGGGCACGCCTGCAGCGCCATAGCGCTCGGTGAGCCAGGCATAAGTGCCAGCGTCGTAAAGCTCGCTCAAGGCCTGCTTGATGCGCTTGCAGGCCTCGGCCACGGACAGGCGTGCGGCCTCCACGCTGGGCGCTGCAGCTTCATGGGCAGTGCCAGGGCGCTGCATGTAGGTGGGCAGGCTGGCGGCCTTGGCCTTGATATCGGCCAGGGGGTCGAACTGGCCCAGATATGGAGCAACCTTGTCGCGCTGGGCTGCTTCCACCTCGGCGGCTGTCGCGGCCTTGCCGTCCTTGGCGTAGGCCTGCGCATCGACCGCCTGGCGCAGCTGCTGCGCCGGGGTCGTTGGCATGGACTTGAATTCCTTGCCAGCCACGGGGGCCGATGCGTCGTAGCCCATGAAGCCCTTGGCCGTGGGCTCCACCTGGTGCCAGACGATCTCGCCGGTTTCGCGGTCGGTCACGCCGACGCGCACATTGGGCGCATCAAAGGGATTGACCGTCACGAACACCTTGTCGCCTGCCGACAGACCAGGCACATAGCGCAGGTCATAGTCCTGGCTGCCCTGGCCCTTGAGGGCGTATGTGACGCGCATGTCACTGGTGACCGTGCGAGTCTTCGCCATGCTGGCGGGCAGCGCGCGCATGATCTCCATGGATGGAGCCAGGCGCAGATGCTGGGAGCCAATGGTGGCCCAGGCCGAATAGCGTGTCATGCCGTGGCGGCTGTGCTTTCGCGTGCCGTTGTACGCATGCATCCACAACTCGGCCAGAGCATTGAGCCGTGCCACGGTGATGCTCTCGGGGTCGAGAAAGCGCAAGCGGGATTCCAGGCCCCGTTCGACCAGGTTCTGCGCGTTCTCGACCAGGCCCGTCGCCCGGCTGTTGCGAGGCTTGTGGTGCTGCAGGTCAATCTCCATGGCGCGGCAGAAGTTGGCGAACGGCCCGGACTTGAACGCGCTACCCTGGTCGGTATAGAGCATGTAGGGCACGCCGTGGAAAGGCATAGGCTGCCCTCCGACATCCTGGCGCTGAGTCATCAGCCACATCAGGAAGTCGAGCGCGTTCTCGGTGGTTTCGCCGCCCAGGTAAAAGCGCGTGCCAATAGCGCCGCTCGCGTGCTCAGCGCCCACATAGCGCACCAGCAGGTCGTTCATGACCCGCGTGTAGTTGTGCAGCTTGTTCTTGTAGTGAACGCCGTCCTCTTCCAGCAGCACCAGTTCGCCCTTGGGTGTCTTGTAGAGCACGCACACCGAGGCATCGATCTGCCACATCGCATTGATGTGCTCAGTGCGCATGCGGGTGGACGGTGCCGGGCGGCTGATCTGCTCGGGATGCATGCCGCGCTCACGCAGCAGACGGTTCACATGACTGGCGGTCAGGCGTGTGTCGAGTTTGCCCCCATCGAACAGCATGTCGATGGCGTCCTGGCAGGACAGCATCCATTTGCCTGCGCGACGGTCATGCGTCATCGTGCCGCTGATGAGCAGCAGATCGGAGTCGCTGATCGCAGACTGGCCCGCATCGCTGCGGCGCTTGCGGCTCTCACTCAGGCCCAGATCGCGCGAGGCCTTGGAGATCAAGGTAGTAGTTCGCTGCACCGAGAGGTTCAGCACATTGGCAGCTCGCTGCACGATGGGGCCGGTCTGGCCCCATGGCGCCTCGGCGCATTCACGCGCTGCCTGGTTGATGACTTCCATGCGGATGGCATCCATGACTTGGCCTTATTGCTCTGCCGCGTCACGTTCGGCCTGGCGCTGTTCCATAGCGGCCAGGGCCTCGGGCGACATCCAAGATGGTTGCAGGCGCTCTTCGAGGTCAACAGAGATGTTGAACTCGGCAGCGATATCGACCATTTGCTGGCACAGAAACTCAACTGCTTGGCGGGCTGCCAATTGGATAGCATCGCGCTCGCTGCCGATGATTGCGGCATCGGCTGCGGTGAAGAGCCGGCGCAAGCCGTGCAGGGATGCAGCCGTGGATTCTTGGATTTCATCCAGCAGCAGCTCTTCGTCAGCCGTGCGCGCCTCGCTGCCTGGGCGTGGCTTGAAAACTCGGGCGGTCTTTTCTTCGAGGCTTGTGATGCGTTCGCTGTTGCTGGCCAGGACGCGGTCCTTGGCTTCGATGGTTTCCTGCTGCTCCTGCACCTGGGCGCTCAAAGCTTCCTTCTCCTTGGCATGCTTGGCGATGATTTCCTCGGCTAGCTCGACAAAGCTCTCCTTGTCGCCGGCCTGAGCCACTTCGATCAGGGCAAGCTTCTGGTCTTCGGGCAGCTTGCGGTACTGGCGCAGCTCGCGGTAGCCGATGCCCATGCGCTGCATGGAGTCCAGAGCTTCCTCGCCAAACGAATGCAAGTTGGCAATGTCCTGGTTGGCCTTTTCGTCAGATATGCCGAGCAAGCCACAGAACTCGACCCAGGTGCCCTTCAGCTCCAAACCGTTTGGAGCCACCATTCCGCTAAGTTGTTGATATAGCTTGTTCTCCTTCACAAAAGCCAGCTTTGAGACTCCAAACGTTTGGAGCAAATTGGCAGATGCCTGGAAGGCCTGGGCTTGGCCCAGCAGCTGATTGAGCAGGTCCCGGCCCTGGCCGTAGTTCTTCTGCAGAGTGGCCATCTGGTCGGCCGCAGCCACCGCGCTGCTAATGGCTTCGTGATCGGCGTTTGCAGCCACGGGGGCTGCTGCTGCGAGGGTTTTGCGTCCTGCTTGTGTCATTTCGACTCCTTGAGATGGGTTTCGGGTCAGGTGCGGCTGAAGCGCTGCACGACGTCATTGATGTTTTGCTGGCCTGCCTGGATGCCTGCCGCGTGCTTTAGGGAGATCTGCACGACGTGGGGGCTCAGGCGCCAACGTTCCTGGTCGGGTGTGCGCTCAGCCCAGCCTGCTGTGCGCAGGTTGTCTAGGTCTCTGGTGATCACCGTCCCCGAACAGTTCAGGGCGCGGGCGATTGCTGTAGGGGCTAGGCCTTGCAGTTCATGCCCAGCAAGCAGGTCAATGAGCTGCAGCAGGCGCTGCTGGGCAGCGTTTGTGTAATCAGTAGTTCGTGTCATATTCACGTGAAATAGTGTGAAAATGCGTTAATCGTTTACGGGCAGGCCCAGCTTGATGCGGACCTCTCGGCCCTCACCGAAATTGCCGTGGCGCAGGCCTCGCACCACGTCAGAAACAGTGCGGTAGCTGAAACCATGCATGGAGGCGAAGGCCTTGAGCGTTAAGCCTTGCTCTGTACGCAGACGGTGTTTGATCTGGTTAGCGGTTGGTTGCGTGGTGGATTGAGTCATCAGCTCGTCCCTTTCTCATTTCGCAGTTATTCCGTGTGTGTCGCTGTTGATGTAGGTGATTCTAGTGTCCATTTGGACACCCAGCAACAAGAAATGTGCTCATATGGACATTGGAAATAGATTGCGCGAAGAGCGGGAGCGCCTGGGGATGACCCAGGAGGTGTTTGGCGGCGTAGGAGGCGTGCTCAAACGGGCACTGATTCGCTATGAAACTGGGGAGAGAGTCCCCGATGCGAGCTTCCTGGCTGGGGTAGCTTCAGCAGGCGCTGACGTCCTGTACATCGTCACGGGACAACGCACACCAAAGCCGCCAGAGCAGGACGGCACACCAGACCCAGCAGAGCAAGTGCTCTTGAATAGCTATCGCAGCTGCACTCCAGAAGCGCGCGTCAACCTCATCCAGACAGCTGCACTGCTATCTGCTGGCCTGGGCGCGAGCACGCCAAATAAGGCCTCTCACACAGGGAGCAATGTGCGTGTTGGCGATCAAACAAGCACGCACGATGGATCGGTTCAAGTGGGCTATGCAGGTGGCAATGTCCGCGTAAAAAAATCCTGAACCAAGCGCGATGAATTGAGGGGACAAGACAGATGTGGAAGGTGATTTTGAGCCTGCTACGCCGTTGGGGGCTGGTAGGTCGTAAGCCTGACGTTGGGCAGGCAACAATTGCGACCAATGACTGCGAATTGGGTCCAGAGGTACCAAATCAGTCCATAGACGCGGGATCAGGCAACCTACAAGTAGGCATTGCGCATGGAGATGTGGTGAGCCATGTCAATCACCACAACCAGCACATCAGCCACATCACAATCATCCAGGCCTCTTCAGGCCCTCCGTCCCCCGTAGATCCAATCAAGCCGACATCGTCAGAGCAATCTGCTGTTCTGCGCCGGATGGATCAACTACGCAGCAGGATTACCGTGCTCAATTTCATGGAGCGAGAGTTCGGTACAAGAATGGTGATTCACCTTAGGCCGGACCAACTCAATCGAGTTCATCTCTACCTGGATGCCGTCATGCGCAATCCAGAGGCAATCAAAAGCGAGCGTCAAACTAAGAAGCGGGCCTAAAGGGGCGGGGAAACAATGAAAATTAATTCGATGCAGTCTGCTATTTCTGCTGTGGTTGCAGCTGTTGCCTTAACTGGTTGCGGGTCTGCCGATGAAAATTTCATCTGGACAGCTGAAAAGAACATCGCACGAAAACTGAAAGACCCAGATTCCGCAAAGTTCGGGAAGACTTTTATTGTGCGCAAGCCTGCCGATTCCAGTGGTATTTCTGAGGTCGCTGCGTGCGGAACTATCGACGGGAAAAACAGCTTTGGGGCTTATACAGGCGGCACTCGCTTTGTCGTCAGAGGGCTGCAGGGAAATGACCTTCTCGACATCTCCATCATGGAATTGGATGACCCCACAGAAAGCAAACCTACGACCTTTGAGAAGGTTTACTGGAATGCCTATTGCTTGAAGTAATTGCAAGCCAAGATGAATCGGTTAGGGAGACAAACTGCATGAGTGATGTTGTATGGGTTGCGCTTATCAGTGCTGGCGGCGCCATCGTGGCGGCATTGATGACGCAGATTATGGCTATGCGCAGTGCCGCGAAACAGGCTGAACGCATGGCGCAGCAGGAGTTGCTGCAATGGCAACGAAACGAGGTTCACCGAAAGCAAAAGGACGCTGAAGACAAGCTCCAGGAGTTTTGGCGAGCAATTGTTGAAACTCAAGATAGGCTTCTTGATGCGCTTTATGTGAACTCTAAGAAAAGCAGGTTTTCTGAGGGATCACTATCGACTGCGGCAACTCGTGCATACGCTATTGCGCTTGTGATGATTCCTAACCTGCTTGATGTCGCGAAGGACTTCTGTGATGCATGCACTGACGCCGATACGTTGATTCATGACACCGAGAAGACGTATGACGCGACTACGGTCGCTTCTGAATGGAGAAAATCCTTTGAGAGAGTTGAAGCAGCTGTTTTAGAAGAAGCTGCACGCATCAGGCAATCCATTGAGGCGGCTTCATCTGGCGTGAGCAGTAGTAAAAACCAAGGATCTTGAAATGGCTGCAGATGATCTGTTTCTCTCTTACTTGGTCCGGGAAATCGGACATCCTCTCGATAACTCTGTGGCAGTAGAGCACATGAGCGGCATGCAAGTCGTCGAGGCTTTGTGGCCATTGAATGATGTTTTTAGGCCGGTTTTGGAAATGGTACGTTCGCTGCCCTATCAGGAGCAGTTTGAAGCTGCAGCTGATGATGCAATTGAGCAGCTTGTTTTGAAGGCCACGCCATGGGCGTTGCAGCAGGCACCTGTATGGCGCATCTTGCTGGAACGACACCAGCAAGCCATCGTCCTTGCCATGCTGAATGAGCGTGCGGGCAACCCGCTTATGCCGATTCCCCAGGGCCTTCCAGCTGCTGCACGACAAGGGGCTGCAATGCTGTTTTTGCTTCATCAAATGAAGCTCCCGTTTCCAGTAGCAGATCGCACTGGGCTCGAATTACCTGTGGGAGCTGCACCTGGCTCGCTTGCGCGGCATTGAACGCATTTGCATGCATTCTGGAGATGAGGTCGGTGGTGATCATGCATTCATGATGCGCCTAGCCTGAGTCGGCAATAAGTAAAGCGCTTTACTCAACGCCAGAGCTACCTGCGCGGCATCCTGCCGTGCATGAAATCCCCAACACCACACACCACAGTCCCTCTGGCGCAAGGGGGGCTGTATGGCACTTGATATTCGAGTCGGCATTGTTGGCCTTGTGCTTTCAGCGTCCGGCCTGGTCTACATAGCCCAGCGTGAGGGCTACCGAGAAGACGCGTATCCAGATCCGGCCCTTGGCACCAAGGTGCCGACCATCGGCTATGGGACAACTGGAGGCGTCAAGATGGGCGACAAGATAACGCCCGACCGCGCACTGGTTCGGCTTCGTGCTGATGCCAATGAAAAAGAGATAGCCCTTCGGCGCTGCCTCGGCGACATCAAGCTGCTGCAGCGTGAATGGGATGCTTATGTGGGCCTGGCCTACAACACAGGCGTCACGCCGGTCTGCTTCAACAACGACCGCACGGGCCCCAGCACCATCAAGCAGCGCCTGCAGGCCGAGAACTATGTCGGCGCCTGTGAAGCCATCCTGCTTTACGACCGCGCCGGCCCAGTCAATAAGCCGAGCGACCGATGCAGCCACCCAGACAACCGCACATGCCGAGGCGTATGGACGGACCGCAAGCGTCTGCACGCAATGTGCCTTGGGGAGCCCATGCCATGACCGGCCGCATTCTGATTTTCTGGGTGCTGGCGTTCAGCGCCGGTGCGGGTCTGCAACTGTGGAATGCGCATTTGATTGCGCAAGGCGACGCCCAAGGCGCCAAGCGCATGCAGCAGGCCTGGGACCAGGCCGAAGCTAAGCGCCAAGCCGCTGAATCGGCGGCCAGCGCAAAGGCTGCACTCAAACGGGCTGCAGACGAAACAGCGCTCCGCGCCGCTGAGCAAGCCAAGCAAAAAGAAACCGAAAGGATCGCCCATGACCAGGCTCAACGTGAGCAGGCTTCGCGCGCTGCTCTTGACGCTGCCACTTCTCGCAATCGCAGCTTGCTCACCACTATCGCCCAGCTCAACGCAAATGCCGCCGCTGCAAAGCTGTCCGGCCCCGGTCCGCAATCCTGCACCGCCGCCGACATTGATGGAGCCACCGCCGCCCGCAATGCACTCGGCGAGTGCAGCAGCAGATACACAACGCTGGGAGGCGTTGCTGACAAGCTCTCAAACCAGGTAATAGGCCTGCAGAGCTACGTCCGTTCCGTGTCCACACAAAAGGAGCTGGCCGATGGTTATTGAGATGACGCTGGCCAACGTGATCACGGTTGCGGCTCTGTTTATTGCAGCGCTGTGGGCACTGGTAAAGGTGATCAGTGGTCAACAGGAGCGCCGACTTTCGGATCGGTTTGATGAGCTGGGCCGGTCAATGCAAACCATCGTCAAGGCCCAGGAAAACAACGCCAGCGCCACGCAGGAGCTGGAGAGAGAGCTGATGAAGTGGAAGGCAGATCTGCCGCTGCAGTACGTGCTGCGCGACGACTACATCCGCAACCAGACAGTGATTGAAGCCAAGCTGGATGCCATGGCCTCCATGCTCGGTACCGCGCCAAAGAGAGGAAACCAGAATCATGCAGATTGATCACGCAAAGGTACGCCGCGAATCCATGCGCTGGCTGATTTTGCTCACGCTCAACAACGCCCGGCCGATGGGTGCCCAGGAAGGGCCCATCTTGTCGGTGGCCCAGTCCCTGTACCCGGATGCCAGCCCGCTGGAGCTGCGCCGCGAGCTGGACTATCTGCACGACCGCGAGCTGGTCAAGGTGGACCGTGCGCCCAATGGCGTTTGGCATGCCGAGCTGACCCGGTACGGCGTCGATGTGGCCGAGTACACCGTGGACTGCGAGCCAGGCATCGCTCGCCCTCAGAAGTACTGGTAAGCCATGGCCCGTAAAAGCAGCATCGACCGGCTAGACCCGGAGATCAAGGCATACATCACGGCCATGCTGGCAACCGGCAGCATGACGCTGGACGAGCTGATCAAGGATCTGCAGGGGCGCTTCCCGGCCGCTGCAGGTGCTGGCGAACTGCCCAGCCGTTCCGCCGTTGGCCGCTTCGGCCAGAAACTGGAGCGCCGTCTGGAAGCCATCCGAGCCAGCACCGAGGCTGCGCGGCTGATTCAGGAGCATGCGGGCGACGATGAAGACGCACGCAGCGGCGCGCTCACTGCCCTGGTTCAAACCGAGCTGTTCGAGTACATCATGCAGCTGCAGGATGCCAGTGAACAGGATGTTGACCCAGTCAAGCGGGTGGAGCTGCTCTCCAAAGCCGCTAAGAACATTGCCACGCTCACACGCTCCAGCGTGAGCCTGAAGAAGTTTCAGAGCGAGGTGCGTGATCGTGCTGAAGCAGCTGCAGCCAACGTCGAGAAGATCGCCAAGAAAGGCGGCCTCTCGGCCGAATCGGTGGAGCAGCTGCGCCGCGAGATCCTGGGGATCGCCGCATGACCTCCATTCCCTTTGTGACGCCCAACACGGCCACCAGCGCGGTGCCCGCCGCCCTGATGGGCTACCAGCAGCGCTGGGTGGCTGATCCATCGCCTTTGAAGGTGATAGAGAAGTCCCGCCGAACAGGTTTGACCTGGGGTGAGGCTTCGGACAACGTGCTCTCGGCTGCATCGGCGCGCAGCGCGGGCGGCCAGAACGTCTACTACATCGCGTACAACCAGGACATGACCATCGAGTACATCCAGGCCTGCGCAATGTGGGCCCGGGTGTTCAACTACGCGGCCGGGGAGATCGAGGAAGGCATGTGGGATGGCGAGGATGAAGCCGACCGCAATATCAAGACCTACACGATCAAGTTTCCGGCCTCCGGTTTTCGCATCGTTGCCTTGTCCAGCCGCCCCTCCAACCTGCGCGGCCGACAGGGCACCATCGTGATCGACGAGGCGGCATTCCACGACCAACTAGCCGAGCTGCTCAAGGCCGCCCTGGCCATGCTGATCTGGGGCGGCAAGGTGCGCGTGATCAGCACGCACAACGGCACGGACAACCCGTTCAATGAGTTGGTGACTGATATTCGCTCGGGGCGCCGCAAGGGCACAGTGCATCGCATAACGTTCCAGGAAGCCGTAACCGAGGGCCTTTACAAGCGCGTGTGCATGCGTTTGGGCAAGGTTTGGACTGCAGAGGACGAGGCCGAATGGATGGCAGGGGTCTATTCCTTCTACGGCGATGGCGCCTCGGAAGAGCTGGATTGCATCCCCGCTAACAGCAGCGGCTCATGGCTGACGCGCGCTTTGATCGAGTCGCGCATGTCCAAAGACACGCCAGTGCTGCGCTGGGAGTGCAAGCCCGGTTTCGAGGTGCTGCCCGAGAACATCCGCATAGCCGAATGCCGCGATTGGCTGCAGGCGCAGATGGCCCCCATTCTGGAGGCATTGCCGCAGGATGTGCTCAGCTTCGACGGCGAGGACTTCGGGCGTACGGGCGACCTGTCGGTGCATGTGCCGCTCATCCAATACCCCAACCTGGTGCGGCGTCCGCCCTTCACGGTGGAGCTACGCAACGTGCCCTTCAAACAGCAGGAGCAAGTGGCTTTTTATCTGCTGGATCGGCTACCGCGCTTCAGCGGCGGCTCATTCGATGCACGAGGCAATGGCCAGTACCTGGCCGAGGTTGCAATGCAGCGCTATGGCGTGGATCGCATCCACCAGGTCATGCTTTCCGAGACTTGGTACCGGGAGAACATGCCCCCTCTGAAGGCTGCGCTTGAAGACGGCACCCTGGATGGCCTTCCCAAAGATGCAGACACCCTGGCCGACTTGCGCTTGGTCCAGGTGATACGTGGCGTGCCACGGATTCCCGATATCCGCAGTACTGGCACCGACAAGGGCAAGCGACATGGTGACGTAGCCGTGGCCGCAGCTTTGGCCTGGCACGCATCCCGCAACGCTGGCGCCCCGATGGAGTTCACCAGCAGTGGGCCCGTCCAGGATGCCTATGACATGAATGGATTCCTCTATGGCTAAAAACCGCCGTACTCAGCCGAGCCGGCCAGCGCCGGACCTGAGCAACTATGTGACACGGCAGGAGCTGGAAACAGAAATTGCCAGCCGCCTGGTTGACCCCTTTGAATCCAGCTACATGGGCGTGCTGCGCACCAATGACCCGCTGTTGCTGGAACGTGGCCAGGGCAGTATCGAGATCTACCGCGACTTGAAACGCGACGGCAAGGTGTTCTCTTCACTGCAAAAGCGGCAGTTGGCCCTTGTCGGCTATGACTGGACCGTGACGCCCATCACGTCGTCCACAAAGGCGGATGAAGATGCCAAGACGATGCATGACATCCTGGATGGCTGCGGCTTCGACAACTTGTGCAAGCAATTGATGGATGCGTTGCTCACTGGTATGGAAGTTGTCGAGATCATCTGGACGGTGTCGGATGGCAGGTGGGTACCCAAGCGCTTTGCCCAGCGGGCCCAGCGGCGCTTTACCTTTATCCAGGACACCGCTGATCGCCCCCCTGAACTGCGCATGCTGACACGCGAGGACATGCTGCGCGGCCGTGCGCTGCCAGAGCGCAAATTCATCGTGCATCGGGTCAATCCGCAGGACGACAACCCATATGGCATGGGCCTGGGCCTGCAAACCTACTGGCCGGTGTTCTTCAAGCGCGCCGGCATCGTGGCCTGGAACAAGCGCCTGGCCCGCACTGGCTCACCGATGCCTTGGGGCAAATATCCCAACGGTGCCGGTCCCAAGGAAAAGGACACACTGTTCCGTGCGCTGCGTGCCATGAGCAACGACGGCGTGCTGATGACGCCGCAGGGCATGGATATCTCGCTACTGGAAAGCAAGATGGCAGGGAGCGGCAGCATCAGCTCCGAACGTGAGCTGGCTGAGTACATGGACGACTGGATTGCGGCCGTCTGGACCGGCGAGTCCCCGCGCGGCAAGGCTGGTGGCGCAGTAGCCGCTGCTGCAAAGGAACGCGAGACGGTGCGCCTGGGCTTGACCAAGGGCGACAGCGATCTGCTGACAGAAACGCTGAAGGAGCAGCTGCTCGACCATATCTGCTACTTCAATGGCCTGGAGCCCTGCAAGGTGTATCGCCAGATCAAAGCCGATGAGGACACCAAGGCACAGTCGGAAACTGATAAGAATGTCGCCGACCTGGGCTTCGAGCCGTCAGAGGCTTATGTCAAGGAGCGCTATGGGGACGGCTGGACCAAAAAGAAGGGTGTGCCTGGCACAACAGAAACGCCCCCCAATGCTGACCCCGCAAGCCCCAGCTTTTCCGAAGCAAACGGCGTGCAGGGCCAGGACGCCATTGACCAGGCGCTGGCCTCCATTGACGATGCCGAGCTACAGGACGCCATGCGCGGCCTGCTGGAGCCGCTGTTTGAAGCCATTGAGGCCACCGATAACTTTGAGGATGCCCTGGCTGTGGTGCAGAAGGCTTTTCCGAAGATGGACAGCGCCAAGCTGCAGTCTTTGGTCGCCTCGGCGATCTTTGGCGGCCAGGCCTACGGCCGTGCCGTTGAGGCATAGGGGACGCCATGGCGACCATTGCTGCCAATCTGAAGCTGCAGCCAGCCGACGCCACGGAGTACTTCCGAGCCAAGGGGTTGCAGGTGACCTGGTCCTGGACCGACATGACACGGGATGCCCACGCCGCTGCGTTCACGGTGGCCAAGGCCACGACGCTGGATGTACTGTCCGCGATTCGCACCGAGGTGGACAAGGCCATCGGTGAGGGGCAGACCTTCGAGGCTTTCAAGAAGGCTCTGCGGCCCAAGCTGCAGGACCTGGGCTGGTGGGGCCGCCAGGAAGTGCTGGACGGCGAGACTGGTGAGCTGACCACGGCGCAGCTGGGCAGCAACCGGCGCCTGCGCACCATTTTCCAGACCAATGTGCAGACGGCCTATATGGCCGGACGCTACAAGCGCTACCTGGCCGATGTGGAAAACAGGCCGTATTGGCGCTATGTGGCCATCTTGGACGGGCGCACGCGCCCCGCCCATCGGGCCCTGCATGGCAAGGTATGGCGCTGGGATGACCCGATCTGGCAGGTGATCTGGCCGCCCAATGGCTGGGGATGCCGGTGTCGTGTCCAGGCGCTGACAGAAGCCGAATTCCGGGCGCTTGGTGTGGCTCTTGAAGATGGCAGCCAAGCCATCAGCACGATCCGAGTGCCAGTCAACAAAGATGGCGACACGATGGAGGTGCAAGTCGTGCGCTATATGGACGAGCGTGGCCAGCCGCGTACATTCCGGCCAGATCCTGGCTGGGATTACAACCCAGGCGTGGCATCTCAAGCCAATCTAGACCGAGTCATGACCGGCAAGCTGGAACAGGCAGCGCCTGCCATCAGCCAGGCTGCAGTGCGTGATATGGCGGGCCAGCCGCAGTTTGGTCAGTGGTTGCAGGCCCCCACGGGCGCCTGGCCGCTTGTGTCTGTACCACCTGCAGATGCCCAGTCCATTGGAGCTGCCTCACGCATTGGCACGCTGGCCAGCGCCGTGGTGCGAGCAGCAGGGTCTGCCACGGCCGACTATGCAGGCGCGCAGTTGGTGATTGAGCAAGGCATTTTGGTGCGCAGCGCTGGCCAGCTGATCTATGTGCTGCGCCAGGGCGAGATGGTTTCGGTGGTTCGGGCCCAGGCATCTGGCGACAGCCTGGCAGTGGTCAGCGTGGAGCGGCTCACCTTGGAGCAGGCCATGGCTGATGCCGATATCGCTGCAGCGCTATGAGCGGCCTGATCGACATCATCATTGATATCGGCGATGCCGTTCGCCGGCTGGATCGTGCTGCAGCGATCCTGGACAACCCGACGGATCTTTACCGGGGCATTGCGCAGAGCCTGGAGAGCGTGACAGAGGGCAACTTTGAAGCCCAAGGGCGGCCGCACTGGGCTCCTCTGTCCAAGTCCACTATCCAGGAGCGCACGCGCCGTAACAAGGGCAGCTCCACACTGATGATGCTGCAGGACAGCGGCATCCTGACCGCCAGCGTCACGTCCGACTTCGGTGCCGACTTTGCCCTGATAGCAGCTGGCGGTGCGGCCTCGGACTATGCGGCCATCCAGCAGTTTGGTGGTGAGATCAAGCGCGCGGCCTATTCGACCAAGGTACGGCTGCGCACGGATGCCAAGGGCAATCTGTTGCGCCAGGCTAGCAACCCCAACCTGGCTGTGTTTGCCCGCGATAGCCACAAGCGGGCGCGTGAGAGTTGGCACGAGGTCGGCGAGTACACCATCAAGATCCCGGCGCGGCCGTATTTGCCATTCAGCGGCCCGCCCGAGGCTCCTATACTGCAACCCGAGGCCGAGACCTCAATCATGGATGTGGTGGACCGATTTCTACGAGGTGCATTCGGTCAGTAATTGGTGTTTTCTGTGGCGAAAGCTAATTGCAGGTTCCTATCCCACCATGGCCCGGCAAGTCCCACCACATCCCGATTTATCTCATCTCTCCCTCTTTCTTTATCTCACTCCCGTTCACGCTGTCCAGACCTTGAAGGCCGGTGTGCACCGCGCTGCGGTTCGTGCTCTGAACACCGGCCACAAAGGCCTTGTCCAGCGCGCTGGCGTGCATGGAGGAGGTCACGGCCAGCACCTCGGCAGAGCGTGTGGCTGCGCTGGCGGTGCGGCCTGCAGCGGAGGTGGCAGCCTGTGCCCAGCCTATGCCGGAGACAGCCAGACCTGCAGCGGTCAGACTTTTGAGAAGGGAGCGACGATCGGTTTGCATTGCGTCGTCCTCCTTACTTCTTGGCTGGCTCGGCAGCCTGGGGAGCCTCTGTCTTGGACAGGTAGTTTGCCAAGTCTTCCAGCGTGGCGTCGTCGATATCGGTCACGCGAAAGGATGGCATGGCGTTCATGCCGTTGCGCGCAATGATCACGTAGGTCGCGGGCGGAAAGCCGCGCCCCTTGATGACGGGGCCTATACCGGCTTCATGGCATTTGGCGCAGGTCTTTTCGTAGAAGCGCTGGCCGGGGCCAATGCTGTGAGAGTCCGCAGCCGAGGCGGCGAGGCTGAGGCCAGACAGCAGGGCTGCCAGGGCCAGTTGGGAGGCATGTTTCAACGTGGGTCTCCGGTGGTTCTGTTGGTCGGCAGACACAAGGCGCGGGTTGGGGGCCCGCGCCTTGCCCATGCGGGCGCTGCACCTGAGGTCTTTGCCTCATGGCCCAATGCCTGCAATGGAGGTTTCAAGCGAAGACAGGAGTCATGCCTGCCGGCTATGACTGCTGTCCTGGGCGCTTTAGAAGGGGTAGTGACGTGCGGTGGTCTGCATGGTGATCCAGCGGGTGTCGGTGAAGGCATCGATACCGGCCTGGCCGCCGAAGTGACCGTAGCCCGAGTTCTTCACGCCGCCGAAAGGCATCTGTGCTTCGTCGTGCACGGTGGGGCCGTTGACATGGCAGATGCCCGCTTCGATGCGGCCGGCCACGCGCCAGCCGCGCGCTGTGTCCTTGGTGTAGACGGCGGAAGACAGGCCGAACTCGTTGTCGTTGGCCATGGCAATGGCCTGCTCTTCGCCACGCACGCGCACGATGGCTTTTACCGGGGCAAAGGTCTCTTCACGGAAGATTCGCATCTCGGGGGTCACGCCGTCTATCAGCGTGGCTGCCATCAAGGTGTCGTTGGCCTTGCCGCCGCAAAGAATCCTGGCACCCTTGGTTACGGCGTCGTCGATGAGCTCGTTGACGCGGTTCACGGTGTTCATATCCACGACTGAGCCCAGCACCACGGGGCCTTTGCGGGGGTCGCCCAGAGGCAGGGTTGTGGCGCGGGCCACCAGCTTGGCGATGAATTCCTCGGCCACGGCCTCGTCCACGATGATGCGCTCGGTGGACATGCAGATCTGGCCCGAGTTGGCGAAGGCGCCAAAGGTGCAGCCGGCCACCGCGGAGTCGATGTCGGCATCGTCCAGGACCAGGAATGGGGCCTTGCCGCCCAGCTCCAGGATGACGGGCTTGAGGTATTTGGCGCAGGTCTGGCCGATGATGCGGCCCACGCGCGTGGAGCCCGTGAAGTTCACGCGGCGCACGGCGGGGTGGGCCACCATGGCCTCGACCACTGTGCCGGCGTCTTCGGGTGCATTGGTCACAAAGTTCACCACGCCGGGCGGCAAGCCGCCTTCCTGCAGCGCTTCGATGATCAGGCCGTGCGTGGCAGGGCACAGCTCCGAGCCCTTGAGGATCACGGTGTTGCCGCAGGCCAGGGGCGTGGCAATGGCGCGTACGGCCAAGATGATGGGGGCATTCCAGGGGGCGATGCCCAGCACCACGCCGGCGGGCTGGCGCACGGCCATGGCCATGCTGCCGGGAATGTCCGAAGGAATCAGCTGGCCGTTGATCTGGGTGGTCAGCGATGCGGCTTCGAGAAACATATTGGCGGCCAGATGCACATTGAAGCCGGCCCAGATGCCGGAGGCGCCGGTCTCTGCCGCCATGGCTGCGGCAAAGGCCTCGGCCTTGGCCTCCAGGGCCTGGGAGGCCTTCATCAGCATCAGCCTGCGTTCTGTGGGGCCCAGGGCCGCCCAGGCCGGGAAGGCCGCTTGAGCGGCTTCCACGGCACGCACGGCGTCGGCGCTTGTGGCGGCCGGGGCACGCGTGGCGACCGAGCCGTCCAGAGGGTTTTTGCGCTCGAAAGTGGCGCTATTGCTGGCCTGTGCGGTCTTACCGCCGATGAGCATGCTTTGTTCAATCATCTTCGCTTCCTTCACTACCAAAGGCGCGTGACCGCAGTCACTGCTTGTTGATGCAAGTTGAAAAGTGGGGGCTGGTGTCGTTGCACAAGGCTTGTGTCACCGGGCTTGTCTCCACCTTTTGTGATGTTTCGCCTGACACTGGCGTGTGAGTGATCGTAGGAAAAGCCCTGGCAAGATGCTGTGCGCAATGTGCACAAACCGTTTGACGAATCGTGCACGCGACCTAGGGTTTACACTAGTTTGAATGCAGTGTGGGAGATTCTTTCCGGCCTGAGCACGAAAGTGCTCACTTACCGATAATTGTTGTACTTTGTCGGTACAGGCAGAGATAGATACAACGAGGAGTCAAGGCCCATGACCGCGCCCGTGGTACTGAGTACCGATGGTCTTCCCGAGACGGAAACTGCACCAGCCTGGCAGGGCTGGATGGCACAGCTGTTCTCGGGTCTGGATACGGATCTGTATGGCGACACCTGTTTTGACGGGCATCTGAGCGTGGCATACGCAGGCGACGTGATGCTCACCAAGCTGGATGCCGGGCGCCACCGCGTCATACGCGACAGCCATCGTCTGCGCGACAGTGAAGCGGCCTACCTCAAGATCGTGGCGCCCTGGAGCGGCCATGCCGAGGTGGAGCAATACGGCAGCAAGGCCTGCGTGAGCAATGGCAGCTGGGCCATCTATGACACCTCGCAGCCCTATGTGGTGGCCAATCCCCGGCACACGGAGCACCTGATCATGATGGTGCCCAAACAGAGCATTGCCGAGCGAGGCCTGCGTCTGGAAAACCTCATGGGTCGATCGGTGGGGGGCAGCGCCGGCATTGCACGCATTGCTCTGCAGACCATGCGCAGCACTTACCAGGAACTGGACAATATGACGGCACCGCTGGCGCGTCGCGCCGGGGAGTTGCTGGTGGATATGGTGCATCTGTCCCTGCAGGCCCTTGGCGGGCAGGCCACGGCGGTGACGCAGAAGCAGGCCCTGTACGACCGTATCTGCGAACATGTGGCCAGCCATGTGCGCGACCCCGGGTTGTCGGTCGATCAGGTGGCCGAAGCACTCAATTGCAGCCGTCGGCATCTGCACAACGCCTTTGCGGGGCGAGACCAGTCGCTGGGCGGCTTCATCCAGCAAAGCCGGCTGGAGCTTTGCATGCGGGAGCTGCATTCCCCGGCGCTCGCGCACCGCACCATTACAGACATTGCCATGGGCTGTGGTTTTGGCAACAGCGCGCACTTCAGCCGTGCCTTCAAGGCCTATGCCGGCATGTCGCCGTCCGAGTTCAGAGCGCTCGGTCATTGATCTGTGCCGACCAGCGTTTTCGAGGCCTATAGGACAATGCAGTCCGTTGCTTAGAAAGCAGGACTGTATTCATGGACATCAATACGCCGCTCACCCTGCTGGGTGGGCTCACCGCCTCTCAATTCATGCGCCGCCACTGGCACAAAAAGCCCTTGCTGGTGCGTCAGGCTATCCCCGGCTTCAAGGCCCCGATTCCGCGTGCCCGACTGCTGGCCATGGCGGGCGAGGATGGCGTGGAGTCGCGCCTGATCCAGCAGCTCGAAGGCGACAACTGGAAGCTCAGCCACGGCCCGCTGTCCCGTCGCAGCCTGCCTGCATTGACCAAGCCGGGCTGGACCGTGCTGGTGCAGGGCGTGGATATGCATGACGCCAAGGCGCATGAGTTGCTGCAGCAATTCCGCTTTGTGCCCGAGGCGCGCCTCGATGATCTAATGATCAGCTTTGCCACCGATCAGGGGGGCGTAGGCCCGCATTTCGACAGCTATGACGTGTTTCTGCTGCAGGCCCAGGGCAAGCGCCGCTGGCGCATCGGTCGTCAAAAAGACCTGTCTCTGCAGCAGGGCAAGCCACTGAAAATCCTCTCCAATTTCGAGCCCGAGGAAGAGTTCGTTCTGGAGCCCGGCGACATGCTGTATCTGCCGCCCAAATGGGCGCATGACGGTGTGGCGGAAGGCGAATGCATGACGTATTCGATAGGCTTTCGCTCGCCCGATCGCAGCGAGCTGGGCCGCGAGTTGCTGCTGCGCATGTCGGACGAGCCCGACGAGCCCGAAACTCCGGTCATTTATCGCGATCCCAAGCAGGAGGCCGTGAGCAACCCGGCGCTTATTCCTGAAGGCATGTATGACTTTGCCCGCGAGGCACTGAAGAAGGCCATGGCCGAGCCGCTGGCGCTGGAGCGCGCGCTGGGCGAGTACCTGACCGACCCCAAGCCCAATGTCTGGTTCGAGCATGGCGATGAAAACGGCATGTTCGAGAGCGTTGTGCTGGATCGTCGCACGCGCATGATGTATGACGCCAAGCACATCTTCATCAATGGCGAAAGCTATCTGGCAGGTGGCCGCGATGCCACGTTGATGCGCAAGCTGGCAGACAGCCGAGCCCTGTCGCGCAAGGATCTGGCAACTGCCAGCGATGACGCGCTGGAGTTGCTGTCGTCGTGGTTTGATGCTGGCTGGGTTCGCTCCGGCGACTGAAACAGGGTGGACTTGTAACAGCGATCGTGCTAACTTACGGGTTTGTCCTCTGTGGCTCCTGCTGATTTCGCAGGCTTTGTGTAGGTTATGTAAATCTTTATCAAAGCTTTGTCAGGGATTTGACAGGAATAAATTTATGCTCCACAGTGTGGCTCAAGGCAAGCGTGGGCTTGCCCGATAAATGAGAACGCGCCGATTTGTGCAGAATTGTTTGGTTGCTGTCAGTGTTAGTCAGCAATGGGCAAAACTACCTATAATGCGGGCTGAGTCGAATTTATCGTTTGACCTGATCTGCCAGAGCGATCAATAGCTGCAAAAGGCTGACCGTAATGGCAATCTGCATACCGTCTGCTGAACCTACCATTTAGGAAACTGTCATGAAGAACTCTCTGATTCTGGCTACCGTGATCGCTGCTGCTGCTCTGGCTGCTTGCGGCAAGAAGGAAGAAGCTCCTGCTGCTCCCGCTCCTGCTGTGGAAGCTCCTGCTGCTCCCGCTCCTGCTGCTGAAGCTCCTGCTGCTCCCGCCGCTGACGCTGCTGCTCCTGCCGCTGACGCTCCTGCTGCTCCTGCCGCTGACGCTCCTGCTGCTCCTGCCGCTGACGCTCCTGCTGCTCCCGCCGCTGAAGCTCCTGCTGCCAAGTAATTCGCTGCATCAGCCAGCTTGAGGCCCAGGCCTCAAGCATGAAAAAACCGCACTCAGGTGCGGTTTTTTTACGTCTGGATTTCGCAGCGGATTTTCGAGCCGCGGATGCTTGTCGGCATACAAGGTCTGCACCTGTATCAGCACTTGGGCGGATTCTCGCGTGCAAGCGCGCCATGAGCATTGCAGCCCCAAGCCGAAGTTCGATTCGTTCGGACATGAAAAAAGCCACCAGAGCGCAGTCCGGTGGCTTTTTTATGGGGCGCAGCGCTCTTTACTTCAGATCATCCGTGATGATGCGCACGATACGCTGGCCGTTGGTGGAGCTGTCCGGCTGGCCCTGCTCATTGAGCACGCTGACCTGGGACTTGTTGCCGTCACCCTTGACCTGGATCTGATACTTCTGGGGCGCAGCAGCTTCCTTGCCCTGGCTGAAGATCTTGCTGAAGAAGCCCTTGGACTCGGGCTTGGCGTTCGGGTCCACGTAGCGCACATAGTAGAGGCCGCGGCTGCGGTCGCGGTCTTCCACGGTGAAGCCGGTGCGGTCCAGTGCCACGCCAACGCGGCGCCATGCGCGCTCAAAGCCTTCTTCCAGCTGCAGCGTGGGCACACCGTTGATGGTGTCCATGCGTGCGCTGGTCGAGGTGGTGGCTGCAGACTTGTCCGCCTTGGCAACGGCAGAGGCCTGCTCTTCGCTCACACCCAGCTTGACCATGATGCGGCGCAGGAATTCGGTTTCCAGTTCGGGATCGCGAGGACGCGGTTGCCAGATGGTGTTGTCCTTGCGCTCGCTGGTGTAGACCTCCTGCATGCCACGGTGGGTGACATAGATGCGGGTCTTGCCATCGGGCTCGCGCTCCAGGCGGGTGCGGAACTTGTCGCGCTCGCTGGTGGAGTAGAGCGAATCGAACACCTTGCCCAGGCTTTTTCGGATGATGTCCTGAGGCAGCTTGGCGCGGTTTTCGGCCCAGTCGGTCTCGAGAATGCCCAGCTGGCGGTCTTCCATCGCATAGATGAAGCCGTTTTCCAGCCAGAAGTCGCGAGTGGGCTCCCAGAGCTTGTCGGCTGCACGATCAACCACGAGCCAATGCTCGGCACCGTCGCGCTCGATGCGGACGTCGCCAATCTTGTTGGCTGCGGTGTTGTTGTCGGCAGGCTTGGCGGCCTTGGCATTGGCCTGCATGGCAGCAGCGGATACCACGCCACCAGGGACGGTATAGCGCGAGTCTTGCGACAGCTGCGTCAGATCCGGAGGGACTTCAAGAGAGGGAGCTTGATTCTTGCCCGCGCTCTTGTAGTCGATCTTGGTCTCTTGGAACGTGGTCGTGCAGGCAGACAGGCCCAGCGCGATGCTGAGCAGGCTCAAACGTGCTGTTTGTTGTTTCACGCGGATTGTCCTTGGGTAGCGTTCAAGCTATGTGCGAAAAACCGCTAGCTTAGCGCAACTCGATCAGAGTACGCCAACTTTACGCAGAGCATCCTCAACAACTGCTTCGCATTGCTCGCTCAGCGGTGTCATGGGCAGGCGCATGGCGGGACCGCACAAACCCATGCGGGCTGCTGCCCATTTCACGGGAATGGGATTGGCTTCCACAAACAGGCTCTTGTGCAGGGGCATGAGCTTGAATTGGATTTCCATGGCGCGCTTGGTATCGCCGGCCATGGCGGCCTTGCACAGCTCGCTCATCAGGCGGGGCGCGACGTTGGCCGTCACGCTGATGTTGCCGTGGCCGCCGCACAGCATCAGTGCCACGGCGGTGGGGTCGTCGCCGGAGTAGACGCCGAAGCCGGCAGGCACGTCGCGGATCAGCCATTGAGCACGCTCGATGTTGCCGGTGGCTTCCTTGATGCCGATGATGCCGGGGATCTGGGCCAGGCGCAGCACGGTGTCATGCTGCATGTCCGCAACCGAGCGGCCGGGCACGTTGTACAGGACCACGGGCAGGTCGCCAGTGGCTTCGGCGATGGCCTTGAAGTGCTGGTACTGGCCTTCCTGTGTGGGCTTGTTGTAGTAGGGAACGACCTGCAGCTGGCTGTCGGCGCCCACCTTCTTGGCGTACTTGGCCAGCTCGATGGCTTCGTGCGTGCTGTTGGCACCGCAGCCGGCCATGATGGAGACGCGGCCGGCGGCCTGTTCCACGGCGACACGAATGATTTCGCAATGCTCTTCGACATTCACGGTGGGCGATTCACCGGTGGTGCCGACCACACCGATGCAGTTGGTGCCTTCGGCCACATGCCAGTCGATGAGTTTGCGCAGCGACGGGTAGTCGACGCTACCGTCTTCGAGCATGGGCGTAATGAGGGCAACAATGCTGCCAGTGAGAGCAACGGAGGGTGATGTCATATCCGCAATCAGAAAACGGTAAAAATGAATTCTACAAACAGGGACAGGGTGCAGGCAGTGGTTTGCGATCAACAGTGTCTAGCAAAACTCTGTTTTTGTCGAAGTGTTGTTGATAAATGACGAAATGACGAAATATTTAATTTCTGTGCGTCATATTGTTCGTTGATCGTGGCTTTGTTTCGGACGGCATGGCTGCAATCTGGCGGCTTTGCAAGTCTTGCTCAATGCGGTCCGGCCGCTTTTCTCAAAGCCTGCAGGCAGGCCCGGCGACCATGGTTCCTGCCACGCCGGCATCGCTTCAGTTCGCGCTGTAGTTCCAGGCGCTGATATGGGCCTGCGCCAGCCGTTCCATGAAGTCCTCGGCATCTGCCGAGCGCACCACGGTCACGCGCAGGCTGTCGTCATCGGTGGCCAGCTTGATCAGGGCCAGCTGGCGGCCGGCCAGATGTTCGGCCATGTTCTCCAGGCCCGATTCAACGCCATCAGCGGGCGTGTCCCATTGCCAGTCATCGGTGCCGGGCAACCAGTGCGTGGCGGCAATGCCGTCGGCGTCCTTCCAGTCAAAGCGGGCGAACTGACCGGCAACGGCAAGCAGATGCACCCAGTACAGGGTCAGCGCGTTTTCACCAGCGGGCAGATGCATGACATCGGGGTCGATCTCGTCATCTTCGTCCCAGCCCATGTCGTCAGGATCAGGTGCCGCCACGCAGTCACGCCATTGCAGCAGCAGTTCTGCAGCCTGGCTTTCGTCATTCAGGCAGAGAATGCGCGACATATCCTGCATCCAGGCCTCATCCTCTGCCTCTATCAGTTCCGCGCGGGTCATGGCCGTGGTTTCGGGGGTGTCGCCACCCAGGCCCTTGAACATGCCGCGCAGCGCATTACGGTAGTCCTCCCAGGTTTCTCCAGTGCGGGTGATGCTGAAATCCTGGATGGAGAACATGACCAGTTCGGCCTCCGGCCCTTCGCCCACAAAGGTGAGCAGTTCATTTTTCTTGGGACTGCAGTTCAGCGGCGGGCACCAGATATCAGGGGCGGCCAGCAGCTTGCCTTTGGTGTTGAAGATGCGGGGCTCGCCTTTTTCGGTGATGGCCAGCAGTTTGCGGCCGGGAAATACCTTGGGGGGCGAGCTGCTGAAGCCGCGCTCTATGGTCTTGAACTGACAGGGGATGATTTCCTGGCCGCGGATGTCAATCACGCCTTCGAGGATGCGGAACTCCTGCTCGCCCTGCTCGTTGACAAAGGGTTCCCGGACGCAGGCGACGGCCAGGTCTGTCTTGGCGCTGAAGTCGTTGATGTGCTCATAGCGGCCCGCATCAAACACAGGGTGGCCGTCGGGCTTGAGCAGCAACTGGCGCGAGTCGCCACAAGGGCCTTGTTCGGCACGGATGAATTCGTCGTGTTCCTCGTTGTAGTCGATGCTGCTGAGCCCTTCGTGCAGCAGCGCGAGGCCGGGCAGATTACGCAGGTCCTGCATGTTTTCCTGCCTCGGTGATCTGCAGGCCATAACATGGGGCGTGACGGCATAGGCGTCGCGATAGCCCTCGGAGGGCGATACCAGCCAGATGCCGTTCAAATCCTTGATGCCGGACCTCGCGCCTTCGCCCGGCGTGGTCTCGGGATAGTGCACGCTCAGATGCTCGCCAGAGACAAAAGTCATGCTCGCGCCTTCCAAGGGGCGCTGAAGCCAGCGGCCATAGGGCGTGACCATGCCCACAGGCCAGTGGTCGCGCTCGGCCTCGTTCTGTGGCTTCAGGCCCGTGCGCGGGTGCAGCTTGGGCATGACGTAATAGCTTTCGGTCGCTTCGTCCCAGGCGCCATGGTGGCGCGGCTCGTAGTGATCGGCCAGCCAGGCGGGCCAGTCTTCTTCGCTTTCCTGCTCGATGACCTCGGTGCGGGCAATGACCGAATCGCTCCACCATCCCAGATGGGATTGCGGCGCCCGCTTCAAGGCCTGCAGAGATTCGGGCAGTTCGCCGACGCTGCAGCTCCATTGCCGGCATAGCTCGCGCTGGGCCTGCAAAAAGGTTGTGAACTGCGCTTCGTCAAAGTCATGCGGACATAGCGTGGCGCAGTCCAGCAGCAGCCACTGGCGCGTGCTGGTGCTGATGGTGTGATCGATGTGCTGCCATTGCTTCTTGACGGAGTCGGGCCAATGCGCAGGGCTTTTTGCGGGCAATGGCTCAATCACGCTCCTCAGCCATTGCCAGCGGGCCCGGACCTGCTCCATGGGGGCGGCCAGGGCCGAGAGGCTTTGCTTGTCCTGGTAGGCGCTGCAGGGAACCAGTTCGGGCAGATGCCGCGCATCGCCCAGCAGCACGCTGAACAGCAGCGGCGTGCTGCTGAACCATTCGGCCCAGCCGTCGCAGCTGCCGCCGGACTCTGCGGGCCACTCTGTCGAGGGACTGGGGTGTTCGTCGTGGGCAAGCAGCAGGGCGTAGGCGGGCATGGCAGTCGGGCAGATGTGGATGCAGAAGAAGGGTGTCAGGCTTGAAGCAATGCGGCAGGCGCGGCCGGGCCACCGGGCCTGATGGCGGCAATGCGCTGAACCACGCGTTCGGGCTGGTGCAGCAGGCCGTGCTCGTAGGCGACGATGTTCCAGCCTGCGCAGACCTGCAGCAACTCGGCTGGCGCCAGCAGAAAGTCCGGGCGCGAGGGCTTGCCATAGGCCTCGTTGCCCTGGGCGAAGGTTTCGTAGAGCAGCACGCCGCCGGGCTTGACGCTGGCCAGAATCAGCGGCCACAGCGGTCGCCACAGATAGTTGGTGACTACCACGCCATCAAAGCTGCGGCCCGTCAGCGGCCAGGCACTGTTCTCGATGTCGGCGGTAATCGTCTCGGCGATATCCGCCACGGACCGGGTCGCTTCCGGCGCCCTGTCCACGCTGGTCAACGCGTGATTCAAGGCCGAGAGGAAACGGGTATGGCGGCCCATGCCGCAGGCCAGATCCAGCACAGAGCCCTGCGGGCGTACCAGATGGGCAAAGCGGACAATCCAGGCGGAGGGCGCCGGCGCGCAGTGGCTGGCGGCAATCGCAGGAATGGCGGCGGGTGTGGGAGGCTGGGTGTTGCTGGTCATCTTGCGAAAACTATAGCAGTGCCCGCAGCCCTGTTCCTGCATGGCCTGCAGCAGCGTCAGATGTAGGCCGCCAGCTCAGTGCGGCTTCACATCGTCCTTGAGCGCGGCCAGGGCCATGTCTTCCACCATGCCCGGGGCGATCAGCTTGATGAAGCGGCCCAGCTTGCCCTTGCCCGTCATCACCACCTCGCGCTGGCGGCGCCTCATGCCGTCGAGTATGAGGCGCGCGCATTCGGCCACCGTCATCGCGCCGTCTTCCTTGAGGCCGCTGACGCCTGCGGCCTCGCCTCTGGCGTTGTAGCCGTGGTAGCGGATGCGCGTATCCACCACGCCGGGGTAGGCCGTGGTCACGCTCACGCCGGCGGGTTTGAGCTCGATGCGCAGGGCTTCAAAGAAGCCGGCCATGGCGAACTTGCTGGCGCTATAGGCCGTGCGGCCCGGCACGCCTATCAGTCCAGCCAGCGAAGACACGGCGACGATGGAGCCCTGGCTGGCCTTGAGGTGCGGCAGCGCCGCATGGGTGCACCAGACGCTGCCCCAGAGGTTGATGCGCATCAACCTCTCATACCAGCCCAGGTCTTGCGCGCTGACCTGTTCAAAGAGCGCATGGGCCGAGATCCCGGCGTTGTTGATCAGAGCGTCCAGCCCGCCGAACTGCTGCACGGCGGCGTCGATCAGCGCGCGGCACTGGGCTTCTTCGCTCACATCGGTGGGAACTGTCAGCACCTGCGCCCCCAGGGCCCGGCATTGTTCTGCCACGGCTTGCAGATTGCCGGCGTTGCGCGCGGCCAGCGTCAGCTGCAGCCGGCTGCCATGGGTTTGGGCCAGCTGGCGGGCCATTTCGGCGCCTATACCGTCCGAGGCTCCGGTAATGATGATGCGGGCCATGCTCTCTCCCGGCCATGCCGCCCGGGCCGGTTGCCCAAGAGCTCAGAAGCAGGCCCAGACCTGGTCTGCCAGTGTGAGCATGAATTCCGGTTGCAGATACAGGGCAAACACCGCCAGCAGCAGCACGAGCACGGCACACCAGATGGAGATGCGTTGCCAGAGTTTGAGCTGCATGGTGGTGTCTCCTGTATCAGGCGGCGCTTGGCGCGCTGCTGCGCACAATGGCTGTCTCGCGCACGGGCAGATTGACGACGGCGGCAAAAATGCCCAGGGCAATCGAGATGTACCAGACCATGTCGTAGTTGCCGTTGATATCGTAGAGATAGCCGCCCAGCCATACGCCCAGGAAGCTGCCGATCTGGTGGCTGAAGAAGACAAAGCCGCCCAGCATGGACAGATGCTGCACGCCGAAGATCTGGGCGATGGTGGCATTGGTCAGCGGCACGGTGGACAGCCACAGAAAGCCCATGGCGGCGCAAAAGGCATAGACCGACCAGGGCGACAGCGGTGCCAGCAAAAAGGCCACGGTGGCCACCGAGCGCAGACCGTAGATGCCCGACAGCAGGTAGCGCTTGGGCAGCCTCTGGCCCAGATTGCCGGCCAGATAGGTGCCGAAAATATTGAACAGGCCGACCAGGGCCAGTGAATAGCTGGCCACATGGGGCGCCATGCCGAAGTCCTTCAGATAGCTGGGCATATGCACGCCGATGAACATGACCTGGAAGCCGCAGACAAAGTAGCCCGCCATCAGCAGCAGAAAGCTGGGATAGGTCCAGGCTTCCCTGAGCGCCTGGCCCACAGTCTGTTCGCGCTTGATGGGCGTGCTGCCGCCAAAGCCCGGCTCGCGCAGGCCGAAGGCCAGGGCGGCGATCAGCAGCGCGAACAGCGCCAGTATCAGCAAGGCATTGGACCAGCCGAACTGCGCGATCAGCTTGCCTTCCACGGGCACCATGAAGAACTGGCCGAACGATCCTGCCGCCGCGGCAACGCCCATGGCCCAGCTGCGCCGCGCCACGGGAATCTGCCGGCCCAGTACGCCATAGATCACGGCATAGGTGGTGCCGGCCTGGGCCGCGCCGATCAGCACGCCGGCGGTCAGCAGGAACACCGTGGAACTGGGGGAAAGCGCCATGCCGACCAGGCCCAGGGCATAGAGGATGGAGCCGCCGATCAGCACCTTGAAGGCGCCGATGCGGTCGGCCAGCATGCCGACGAAGATGCCCAGGATGCCCCAGGACAGGTTCTGCACGGCAATGGCCAGGGAAAAGTTCTCGCGCGTCCAGCCCATCTCCTGGGTGATGGGTTGCAGCCACAGCCCGAAGCCGTGGCGTATGCCCATGGAGAGCGTGACGATGGCGCCACCGCACAGAAGAATCTGCGCCATGGACATGGGGGCCGGAGTTGTCTTTGTAGTCATGCCGTGTGTGCGAAAAAAGGCTTGGGAGGCGGGCAACTTGCCACTTTAACGAAACAAGCTGTTTTGTGCCTGCACAGGCCGTCACATGCGTGGCAGGCTGGCCTGCCAGAATGCGTGACCGGCAAGCTGCGGCGCGGGAGCCGGAGCAGGGCGGAAGAAAGAAAAAGTGAGCGCCTTGCGCAATCCATGTAATGGATATGGATTTGAAACTATCCATAACGTATGAATGGCATGCGGTAGATGCTATTGTTTTCAGGGTATCCGCAGCGATGAAGACCCGGTAAAAACACGTTGCCAAGACAGATGTTCGGGCTTTGTGCAAGAGTATTGGGAGTAAACAACTGTGAATTTATCCAGCTCTCACTCGGAGAGGCTACTACAATCCGCCCCCATGGCAGTCAAACCGTCCAACGAATATTCCGAAGGCTCGATCCGCGTTCTCAAGGGTCTGGAGCCTGTCAAACAGCGTCCCGGCATGTATACGCGCACCGACAACCCCCTGCACATCCTGCAGGAGGTGATCGACAACGCGGCCGACGAGGCGCTTGCCGGCTACGGCAAGAAAATCAAGTTCACCATGCATGCCGACGGCTCCTACAGCGTGGAGGACGACGGCCGCGGCATTCCCTTCGGCCTGCACCCCGAGGAGAAGGCGCCCGTGGTGGAGCTGGTCTTCACGCGTTTGCACGCGGGCGGCAAGTTCGACAAGGGCAATGGCGGCGCCTACAGCTTCTCGGGCGGTCTGCACGGCGTGGGCGTGTCGGTGACGAATGCACTGGCCACGCGCCTGGAGGTGCAGGTGCACCGCGACGGCCAGGTGGCCACGCTGGTGTTCTCGGGCGGCGATGTGATCGAGCCGCTGAAGGTGCGCCCTTTGCAGGCCGGCGAGCGCAAGCAGGGCACGACGGTGCGTGCCTGGCCCGATGCCAAATACTTCGAATCCTCGGCCCTGCCCATGGGCGAGCTGGTGCATCTGCTGCGCAGCAAGGCCGTGCTCATGCCTGGCGTGGCCGTTTCGCTGATCAACGAAAAGTCGCGTGACACCCAGAGCTGGCAGTTCAAGGGCGGTCTGCGCGACTATCTGGCTCAGAGCCTGCATGGCGAGCCCGTCATCCCCCTGTTCGAGGGCGAGGGCTTTGCCGACAAGAACAACGACAGCTTTGCCGAAGGCGAGGGCGCGGCCTGGTGCGTGGCCTTCACCGAAGACGGCGCGCCGCTGCGCGAAAGCTATGTCAACCTGATTCCCACCACGGCGGGCGGCACGCATGACAGTGGCCTGCGCGACGGCCTGTTCCAGGCCGTCAAGGCCTTTATCGATATGCACTCGCTGCTGCCCAAGGGCGTCAAGCTCATGCCCGACGACGTGTTTGCGCGCGCCAGCTATGTGCTCAATGCCAAGGTGCTGGACCCGCAGTTCCAGGGCCAGATCAAGGAGCGCCTGAACTCGCGCGACGCCGTGCGCCTAGTCTCGGGCTTTGTACGCCCGGCGCTGGAGCTGTGGCTCAACGAGCATGTGGACTGGGGCAAGAAGCTGGCCGAGATCGCCATCAAGGCCGCCCAGACCCGCCAGAAGGCCGGCCAGAAGGTGGAAAAGCGCAAGGGCAGCGGCGTGGCCGTGCTGCCCGGCAAGCTGACCGATTGCGAGAGCAAGGACATAGCCGTCAACGAGGTGTTTCTGGTCGAGGGCGACTCTGCGGGCGGCAGCGCCAAGATGGGCCGCGACAAGGAAACCCAGGCCATCCTTCCGCTGCGCGGCAAGGTGCTCAACACCTGGGAGGTGGACCGCGACCGGCTGTTCGCCAACAACGAAATCCACGATATCTCGGTGGCGATCGGCGTGGACCCGCATGGCCCCAATGACGAGCCCGACCTGTCCGGCCTGCGCTACGGCAAGATCTGCATTCTCTCGGATGCGGACGTGGACGGCTCGCACATCCAGGTGCTGCTGCTGACGCTGTTCTTCAAGCATTTCCCCAAGCTCATCGAAGCCGGCCACATCCATGTGGCGCTGCCGCCGCTGTTCCGGGTGGACGTGCCGGCGCGCGGCAAGAAGCCGGCCATCAAGGTCTATGCGCTCGATGCGGGCGAGCTCGATGCCATCATCGAAAAATGCGCCAAGGACGGCGTGCCGCGCGAGAAATGCCAGGTCAGCCGCTTCAAGGGCCTGGGCGAGATGAATGCCGAACAGCTTTGGGAAACCACGCTGAACCCCGATACGCGTCGTCTGCTGCCGGTGCAGTTCATGAATCTGGACTTTGCACAGTCGGAGGCCGTGGTCACCAAGCTCATGGGCAAGGGCGAAGCCGCCGCCCGCCGCGAGCTGATGGAGCTGCATGGCGATGCCGTGGAGGTCGATATCTAGGCGGCGTTGCCAACGTCTGCACTAGCGCTCACTAGCGGTCGATGGAGCCAGCCATGCACAAGCCCATGTTCGATGCCTCACCCAGCCTGCCGCCCGCGCGCGGCGGGTTCGCGTCTGTGCGTTTGCGACGTGCGGTGGCTGCTGCCCTGCTGGCGGGCTCGGGCTGGCTGGCCCTGGCGCCGGCGGCGCATGCCGATCTCTGGGCCTATGTCGACGAATTCGGCGTCACGCACTTTGCGGCCGAGGCGCTGGACGAACGCTACAAGCTGTTCTTCAAGGGCGAGCTCTACGACAGCAGCCAGCCAGGTCTGCAGCTCAAGCAGGATTCGGCGGCCGAGGGGCTCAACGCCCGCACGCGCATGCAGAGCTTTTTCGAGGTCTCGCCGCGCTACAAGAGCGTGAGGCCGCATCTGCAGAAGGCGGCCGAGAGAACCGGCGTGGACTACGACCTGATCAAGGCCGTGATCGCCGTGGAGTCCGGCTTTGATGCCCAGGCCGTCTCGCCCAAGGGGGCTGTCGGCCTGATGCAGCTGATGCCGGCCACGGCCGAGCGCTTTGGCGTGTCGGCCAGCAAAAAGCGCAGCATGCAGCAGCAGCTAGCCGACCCGGCCGTGAACGTGCCTGCCGGCGCGCGCTATCTGAGCTATCTGATGGACTTGTTCCCGGGCCGGCTCGATCTGGTGCTGGCCGCCTATAACGCGGGCGAAGGTGCGGTGCAGAAATTCGGCAAGGCGATTCCACCCTACAAAGAAACAATGAATTACGTCAAGGCCGTCACCGGCATCTACGAGCAGCTGCAGGCAGCCCGGCCCCTGAGCGGCCGGCTGGCCGCGGCCGGCTCGCCTGGCCGCGGCGGCTCCCGCATACGCATGACTCTGCCGGGCGCGGCCTCTGCGGCCGCGGACGCGCAAATACCTTGAGTCGCCGGATCGGCGCAATTTGGAAAATCACAAAGAATTCATGAGCGATCAAACCACACTGGATTTGTCTCAACAAGCCGCTGGCGATGCACTGGACCTGGGTCAATACGCACAGCGCGCCTATCTCGAATACGCTTTGTCGGTGGTCAAGGGCCGTGCCCTGCCCGACGTCAGCGATGGCCTCAAGCCCGTGCAGCGCCGCATCCTCTATGCCATGGACCGCATGGGTCTGGGCTATAGCGGCCCGAATGGCAATACGGCGGCCAAGCCGGTCAAGAGCGCCCGTGTCGTCGGCGACGTGCTGGGCCGCTTTCACCCGCACGGCGACCAGTCGGCCTACGACGCACTGGTGCGCATGGCGCAGGACTTCAACCAGCGCTACCCGCTGGTCGACGGCCAGGGCAACTTCGGCAGCCGCGACGGCGACGGCGCAGCGGCCATGCGTTACACCGAGGCGCGCCTGTCCAAGATCACCGGCCTGCTGCTCGACGAAATCGATATGGGCACGGTGGACTTTGTGCCCAACTACGACGGCAGCACCCAGGAGCCCAAGCAGCTGCCGGCCCGCCTGCCGTTCTCGCTGCTCAATGGCGCCAGCGGCATTGCCGTGGGTCTGGCAACGGAAATCCCGAGCCACAATCTGCCCGAGGTGGCGGCGGCCTGCGTGGCCTTGATCAAGAAGCCGCAGCTGCCCGAGGAAGAGCTGCTGGCGCTGATTCCCGGCCCCGACTATCCGGGCGGCGGCCAGATCATTTCATCGAGCAGCGATATTGCCGATGCCTACCGCACGGGCCGTGGCAGTCTCAAGGTGCGTGCGCGCTGGAAGATCGAAGAGCTGGCACGAGGCCAGTGGCAACTGGTGGTGACCGAGCTGCCGCCCGGCGTGTCGGCCCAGAAGGTGCTCGAAGAGATCGAGGACATCACCAACCCCAAGGTCAAGACCGGCAAGAAGGCGCTGAGCCAGGAGCAGACCCAGCTCAAGGCCAGCATGCTGGCCGTGCTGGACTGCGTGCGTGACGAGTCGAGCAAGGATGCGCCGGTGCGCATCGTGTTCGAACCCAAGACCGGCAAGATTCCCCAGTCGGAGCTGATCACGGCGCTGCTGGCCCACACCAGCCTGGAGTCTTCGAGCTCGATCAATCTGACCAGCATCGGCCTCGATGGTCGCCCAGTGCAGAAGTCGCTGCGCCAGATGCTGGAGGAGTGGATTGCCTTCCGCTTCCAGACCGTGACGCGACGCAGCCAGCATCGGCTGGAGAAGGTGCTGGATCGCATCCACATCCTCGAAGGCCGTCAGGCCGTGCTGCTCAATATCGATAAGGTTATTGCCATCATCCGCGCCAGCGATGAACCCAAGCAGGCCCTGATCGACGCCTTCAATCTTTCCGAGCGTCAGGCCGAGGACATTCTTGAAATCCGTCTGCGTCAATTGGCGCGCCTGGAGGCCATCAAGATCGAGCAGGAGCTCAAGGAACTGCGCAGCGAGCAGGGCAAGCTGGAAGACATCCTGGGCAGCGAGGCGACCATGCGCCGCCTGATCTGCAAGGAAATCGAGGCCGATGCCAAGACCTTCGGCGATGCCCGTCGCACGCTGATCCACGAGGAGAAAAAGGTGGTGGCCGAGGTCAAGGTGGTGGATGAACCCACGACCGTGATCATTTCCGAAAAGGGCTGGGTGCGCACGCGTCAAGGCCATGGCGTGGATGCGGGCACGCTGAGCTTCAAGGCAGGCGACAGCCTCTACGGCACGTTCGAGTGCCGCACCGTCGATCAGTTGCTGGCCTTTGGCAGCAACGGCCGGGTCTATTCGGTGCCGGTGTCGGCCCTGCCGGGCGGACGCGGCGACGGCCAGCCCGTGACGACGATGATCGAACTCGAAGCCGGTACCCAGCTGCTGTACTACTTTGCCGGCAGCGAAAGCACGCAGCTGCTGCTCTCGGGCTCGGGCGCCTATGGCTTCACGGCGAGTGTGGGCGATATGGTCTCGCGCCAGAAGGCCGGCAAGGCCTTTGTCACGCTGGGCGAGGGCGAGACCCTGTGCGCACCTTCGGTGGTGCATGGCGTGCCCATGAATGCGCGTGCCGAATATGTGGAAGGCGGCGAGCAGGGCGCCGGTTTGCTCAACCTCGCCAGCCATGTGATCTGTGCCTCGGTGGGCGGTCGCATTCTGACCTTCGAGATCGCAGAGCTCAAGGCCATGCCCAAGGGCGGGCGCGGCCTGATGCTGATCAGCCTGGAAGACAAGGATCAGCTGGCCGGCGCGGCCGCCTATACGCGCAGCATCCGCCTGGATGGCGTGGGGCGCGGCGGCAAGGCGCGGACCGAGACGCTGGAGATCCGCAGCCTCAACAACGCCCGCGGCAACCGCGGCCGCAAGGGCAAGGCTGCCGACCTGGGCTTCAAGCCCCAGGCGGTGACGCGTGTGGAATAGGTGATCAGTACGCCCATGAAAAAACCGCGTCAGTTTTGCTGGAGCGGTTTTTTTATCGGGTTTGAAGAAGGAGTGACAGAGAACGATCCGTGGCGGACGTTTGTGTCGAAGCCGTCAACGGTATCGCTTCGATCTTTCTCAGAAATTGTCACGTATAGATCTTCGTTGCCGCAAATCTCTCGCGCAGCCATGTGGCCGCGGGCCCGCTGGGCCGCTGTTTGTGCCAAACCAGCTCCAAGGCCACTGGGTGCGCCCCTTCGTCGAATCGTAGCGCGGGCATGACGAGGTCCTTGGCGATAGGCGAGCGCGCGATGATGTGATCAGGGATCAGTGCCCAGCCAATTCCTTGCTTGAGGATTTGCAGGATGACCCAATGGCTTTCGACCCACCAGACCTCGGCAGCGACGCGAAGGCGGTGCTTTTCGGTTCCCTCGGACCTCAGGGTCACCATGATTTGGCGGTGACGCTTGAGCTCCTCCCAGTCGACAACGGTGTGCGCAAGCGGATGGTTGCTTCCGCAAACCAGTTTGAGCGGTACCCAGCCAATAGTGTGAAAGCCAAGTTCTGCGGGCAGCGATTCCTGGCGCCACATCACTCCGATATCCGCTTTTCCATCAAGAATCATATTGCTGACATCCTCCATCATGGGGAACAGCAACTCCAGCTCGACATGGGGAAAGAGGCTCGCGAACTCGGCGAATAGCTCTCCCTGCACATGCTCCGGGTAGAGCTCGTCGATGGCTACGACAAGGCGCTTTTCAACATGCGCCTCGAAGCTCGCCGCAACCCCAATGAGGTGTTCGCGGCGATCGAGGATCAGCTTGGCCTCAGCCAGCAGGCGCTCGCCCGCAGCCGTCAACGAGGGGTTGCGCCCGGCACGGTCGAACAGCATCACCCCAAGATCCGTCTCCAGGTTGGAAACCTGGGTGCTGACGGCCGATTGCGCCTTGCGCAAAGCTCGTCCGGCGGCAGAAAACGATCCTTTTTCTGCCGCCGAGACGAATGCTTCCAGTTGATCCATGGATATGCTCATCTATCTGATTTTAAGATGGAAGATAACTTTTCATTATTTGATATCAAGATACATTGCACACCAATCAATGTGATTGGAGAAAAATGATGAAAACGCGCAGTCTTTCTGATCGGGTGCGGCACGCTTTGATGTTCGAGGCTATCGGGTTGATGATCATCATCCCGGCCTCGGCAGCCTTGTTCAACAAGCCCATGACGCACATGGGTGTGGTGGGTATCGGCTCTGCCACGATCGCGACGGTTTGGAATTTCACGTTCAACATCGGATTTGATCGCTGCATGCGGAAGATGTACGGCCATATTCGCAAGAGCCTCAAAGCACGCCTGTTGCACACTGTCTTGTTTGAGGCGGGTCTGCTGCTGATTCTGCTGCCGTTGATAGCCTGGTATCTGAATATGACGCTACTCGATACGCTGGTGCTCGATCTGGCTATCGTCGTGTTCTATCTTGTTTACAACTTTGTGTTCAACGTCGCCTATGACCGCTTTTTCCCGGTCATGGCAAATAGCCGCCCTCAAGTTGTTTCCAACTTGGGCGAGGCTTCATAGTTCACAGCCCGGCTTGGGTGCCAAGTCTCATGGAGGGGCTGGCTTCATGACGTGGTGCAGATTTGAGTTGCAGTTACGGATTCCCCGCGCAATCCAGTGTCGGACTGAAGACTGAATTGGAGCGCTCATCATGTCGCTTGGCTTGAGGGGTAGTCAGTCGCGCTATCCATCGAATGCCACAAGGCCTGCATCTGCAAGGCACCGAAGTCAATGTTCGAAGGTTCTCTATGAAATTCCAGAGCCGCTGGCTCACGCTTGGCGTGGTTTCAACGGCGTTGCTGCTCATCGTCATCGATATGACGGTGCTCTACACGGCGTTGCCGAGTCTGGCGCAGGCCCTGCACACCACGGCTTCGGAAAAGCTGTGGATTCTCAATGCCTACTCTTTGGTGATGGCCGGATTGATGCCGGCCATGGGTGCCTTGGGCGATCGTCTGGGCCACCGGGCGGTCTTTATCAGTGGCATGGCTCTGTTTGGACTGGCCTCCGTGATTGCAGCATTTGCTCCCAGCGCCGCTGTACTGATCGCTGCTCGTGCATTGCTTGCCATTGGCGGCGCAGCCATGATGCCGGCCACGATTGCCATTGTTCGTACCACCTTCCACGACCCCAAAGAACTGGCTTTTGCCATTGGTGTCTGGGCGTCTGTGGCCTCTGGTGGCGCTGCGGTGGGCCCGGTCTTGGGTGGAGTCTTGCTGGAGCATTTTTGGTGGGGTTCGGTTTTTCTGATCAACGTCCCCATCATTGCTGTGGCTGCAGTGCTGGCCTGGTGGCTGGTTCCCAAGAGCGCGGGGAATGCGAGCGTCACCATCGACTTGCATAGCTGCTGGCAAAGCACGCTTGGCATCATTGCACTGGCTTATGGCATCAAGGAATTGGCCAGGCTCGATAGTCATGTGCTCTTGGCCTGGGGGGCTTTGCTTGCGGGAGCTGTGACATTGACAGTCTTTGTGCGACGTCAACTCCGGCTGCCTCAACCATTGATTGATTTCAGCTTGCTTTCAGTCACCCCCATAGCCATGGGTATTTTTATCGCGCTCGTGGCGTCAATGATGCTGATCGGCTTTGAGTTGGTGCTCAGTCAGAGGCTGCAGTTGGTTCTGGGAAAAAGTCCCCTTGAGGCAGGAGCATCTGTTCTGCCTATCTCCTTGGGGTCTTTCTTCGCAGGACCATTGGCGGGGATATTGATTGGACGCATTGGCGGTCCGCGTGTCATTGCTGCCGGCCTGGTCATGTGTGCCTCAGGCATCTGGGGATATCTTGGCTTGAACGAGGCAGGCGCATTGTGGCAAGTGGGGGTTCTGGCCTTGTGCGGTGTGGGAATAGGCTTCAGCCTGACCGCCTCCAGCGCGCTGGTAATGACGAATGTGTCAGAAGACCGCGCAGGCATGGCGGGGTCTGTAGAAGGCGTGGCCTATGAGTTTGGAGGAGGGTTGGGGGTGACTATTTTTGGCTCCCTGATGACGGCGGTCTACGTCGCGCATGTACGACACGGCGGTATAGAGGCCATGGCTGGCAGCGGCCTGGACGAAGCGTACCGAAATACCCAACAAGGCATCCAATCTCCAGCCGTTTTACAAAGCGCAATGCAAGCGTTTGAAGCGTCTTTTGCCGCGGTTAGCGGTGTTGTCATCGCGTTGCTTTTTTCTCTCGCGCTAGTCGTTTTGGTGCTGGCTCGTCATTTACCCAAGCAGCAGACGGACAGCTGACTCCAGGCAATAGGCCGGATTTGAGGTTGCTCTGCTTTTGCAACAGCGCGCCGCAGCTTTGGTCCAAAGCTGTCGTTTCATAAAGTACGCGTGCGGCGGCTTTGGGGCGCCGAACGGCGACAGTCAAAATCTATGCCAAAGCAGCCCGCCTCGCTGACTCCGTTTCGGCCGCCAGGGATTAATGCTCACAGCAGGAAATTCGATTTTGACCTGGGTTGAGGCTTAGCTCGCTCCAGTCCCCGGAGGCCTGTTGATGCAAAGAGCTTTGGCAAAGCTCTTGCGCCCATTCACTGCGCTGGCACAGGCAGTGCCGTGAAGGTTTGCGCTGGGGCTATTATCTGGTCGCGGCAGGCGACCAGGGGCAGGTCGCGCTGTCCCGATTCGGTGCGAGAGACCAGGGCATACAAGGTGCTCACGGCCCTGGACACGGCATCGGGCACGGCGCGCCCTTGAATCAGATGGCCCAGCAGAACGGCCGAGAACACATCGCCCATGCCGTTGGGCAGAGGGTGCAGGTCGATATAGGGCGTCTGTACCAGCCAGGACTTGTCGGCAGTCACGGCCAGCGTGGCCAGTTGGTCGGCAGGCAGATCGTCGGTGCGCAGGCTGGTGATGACGATCAGGGCCGATGGGCTGTGATGCAGTTGCGTCAGCATGGCTCGGGCCGCCTGGGTGGCCGCTTCCACGGTGCTCAGCGGCTGGCCGCCGCACAGCAGCTCGAATTCGTAGTGGTTGGGCGTGATGACGCTGGCCTGGGACAGCGCGCGCTTGCGCAGAAAGTCCGGGATGCCGGGGCGCACGAACACGCCGCGCCCCACATCGCCCATGACCGGGTCGCACAGATAGTGTGCCTTGGGCTGGGCGGCGCGCACCTCCTGCACGGCGGCCAGAATGGCTTCGCCCACACCGGCATCGCCCAGATAGCCCGAGAGCACGGCCGTGCAGCGCGCCAGCACGCCGCGGGCGCGCAGGCCGTCCAGCACATCCTGTACATGGGCCGGCGTGAAGACCTGGCCCTTGAATTCGCCGTAGCCCGTGTGGTTGGAGAACTGCACCGTATGCACGGCCACGGGTTCTATGCCCAGCAGCTGCAGCGGCAGCATGGCGGCGTCGTTGCCCACATGGCCGTAGGCGACATGGGATTGAATGCTGAGAACCAGCGGGGGTGCCTGCGTGCTGGGCATGAGGGCTCTTTCGTGAGTGATCGAGATGCTTGCGCCAAGCATCGCGCTGCAAAGATAAAGTGAGCTGCTTGCGCTTGCCTGTCAATCAATTCAGATGGTTTTTTATCTGAACTCTATGAATGGCAAGCGGTATTAGCTCACTTTATGTGTGTGAGCGGAAGTCTTAGCCCAGCTCTGCCATCAGCTCGATTTCCACGCAGCAGCCCAGGGGGATCTGGGCCACGCCGAAGGCGCTGCGGGCGTGCTTGCCGGCTTCGCCGAAGGCTTCGCCCAACAGTTCGCTGCAGCCGTTGGTGACCAGATGCTGCTCGGTATAGCTGGTGCTGGAATTGACCAGGCTCATGACCTTGACGATGCGCTTGACACGATTCAGATCGCCGCCGCAGGCATGCTGCAGCGTGCCCATCAGATCCACGGCCACGGCGCGGGCTGCCTGCTTGCCTTCTTCTGTCGTCATGTTCTCGCCCAGCTTGCCGACCCAGGGCTGGCCGTTCTGCTTGGCGATATGGCCGCTGAGGAACACCAGATTGCCGGTCTGCATATAGGGCAGGTAGGCGGCTGCAGGCATGGCCACTTCGGGCAGGGTGATGTTCAGGGCTTTGAGTTTTTCATAGACGCTCATGACGGCTCCAAAAAGTGCGAGGCTAAGGATCGACAAGTTTGACACAGCAGCGGGCCCGGGCATGGATCGCCTTGGCACAGTGGCCATAGCTTTTGAATTGATAGCTGCTCGCACAATGAGAGCAAATGTTTGATGCTGTTTTGATGTCCGAGACAGGGCAGGGATAGTCGCAATGCTGGGCCTGGTCGCTCCCTCCTAGCATGGCAGCATGCCGCTCCATCAGACTCCAAGCTCTCAGCGTCGCCGCTTGTCGTGGCTGGCGCCGCTCTGGGGTTGTGTGCTGGGCGCTGCATGGCAGGTGACCCAGGCCAGGCTGTGGCATCTGTCGCTCTACCAGATCTTGCTGGCTTGGGGCTTGCTGACACTGCTGTTTGCAAGCAGATGGCGTGGCAGGTCCTGGCAGAGCTGGTGGCTGATGCTGTTGGGTGCTGCCTGCTGTGTGGCGGGGCTGACGGGTTGGCGTGCACATGTTTATCTGACGCAGACCCTGCCACAGGCGCTGGAGGCGGTGGACTTGCAGGTGGAAGGCCGGATTGCCTCCATGCTGCAGAACCAGGCCAACGGCCAGCGCTGGCGTTTTGTGGTCGATAGTTCGGACGCAGGCGTGCCAAGGCTGCTGGAGCTGTCCTGGTATGGCCCGTTCGGGCAGGTGCCGAATGCCAGCCAGCCTCTCGTGCCTGACTGGGCCAAAGGCGTGGCGCTGAGTCCCGGACAGCGTTGGCGCTTCACGGTGCGCGTCAAGCGCCCGCATGGCTCGCGCAATCCGCACGGCTTTGACTATGAGCTGCTGGCCTGGGAGCAAGGAGTGCAGGCCACAGGCTATGTGCGCAAGCAGCCAGCGCCCGAACTGCTGGCCGTGACAAGCCAATATCCGCTGCAGCGCTGGCGACAGGGCTTGCGCGATCGCATTCAGGGCGAGGCATTGCGCTTGCAGCGCTGGTTGCCAGGTGGCGGTGCAGAGCATGCTCAGACCGCTCTGGGCGTGGTGGCTGCGCTGGCCGTGGGCGATCAGCAGGCGATTGACCGCAAGGACTGGACCCTGTTCCGTCAGACAGGTGTGGCGCATCTGATGAGCATATCGGGCCTGCATATCACCATGTTTGCCTGGCTGGCAGTCTTGATTGTGGGCCGTGTATGGAGGCTGAGTGCGCGCGCTTGTCGTTGGATGCCTGCCCCGCGCGCGGCCCTGGTCATGGGCGTGTTACTGGCGGCGGCCTATGCCTTGTTCAGCGGCTGGGGCCTGCCTGCGCAGCGCACGATCTGTATGCTGGCTGTAGTGGCGCTGCTTCAATGGTTGGGCGTGCGCTGGCCCTGGGCCTGTGTATGGCTGCTGGCACTGGCGGTGATTGTTGTGGCCGACCCCTGGGCGTTGTGGCAGGCTGGGTTCTGGCTCAGTTTTGTCGCCGTCGGCGTATTGCTTGCTTCCAATTCAGGGGCCGTTAGCGCTGAAGCTGCAAGCGCAAAAAGACGACTTCTCGCACGCTTGAAGGAATTGTGGCGCGAGCAGTGGCTGATCTCCCTGGCCTTGGCACCACTGGGTCTGCTGCTGTTTGGTCAAGTGTCCGTAGTGGGCCTGCTGGCCAATCTGCTGGCCATTCCCTGGGTGACATTGGTGGTCACGCCGCTGGCCTTGCTGGCTGCCGTGCTGCCCATGGCGGCAAGCGCTGCCGCCGTCGCCATGTTGCCCTTGATGAGCCTGCTGCAGTGGCTGGCTGCGCTGCCCGGGGCCGTATGGGCCTTGCCGCAACCTGCCTGGTGGGCCAGTGTGCTGGCGATAGCCGCCGGACTGCTGGTGATTGCGCCTTTGCCACTCAGGTTGCGGCTGGTGGCGGCCATATTTGTTTTGCCAGCCCTGTTTTGGCCTCGATCATGGCCGCGTGCGGGCGAGTTTGAACTGCTGGCGGCGGATATCGGCCAGGGCAATGCCGTCATCATCAGCACAGCCAGCCATCGTCTGCTCTATGACGCAGGGCCGCAGTACAGCCGCCAGAGCGATGCCGGCGAGCGTGTGCTCCTGCCGCTGATGGCCGCGAATGGCATGCAGATTGATGCCATGATGCTCAGTCACAGCGACAAGGATCACACCGGCGGGGCTCTGGCCGTCAAGGAGGCTCAGCCTCGCGCGAAAGTCTGGGGCTCGGACTCGGTGATTCAAGCCCCGCAACTGGCGGGCCTGGCTCCGGTTCAGCGCTGTACACAGGGGCAGCACTGGCAATGGGATGGTGTGACGTTTGAAGTGCTGCACCCGCCTGCAGGAGAGGCCTGGCTCAATGGTCGCAAGGCCAAGCCGAACTTTGGCAGTTGCGTGTTGCGTCTGCGTTCGGCCAGCGGGCGCGTGGCCCTGTTGGCCGGAGATATCGAGGCAGCGCAGGAGCAGCAACTGTTGCAAACCAGTCTGGACGAGCCAGTGGACTGGCTGCTGGTGCCTCACCATGGCAGCAAGACTTCATCGACCGACTCCTGGGTCAGCACTCTGCGGCCGCGCTGGGCAGTGGTGCAGGCGGGTTATCGGAATCGTTTTGGACATCCGGTGGCAGCTGTGGTGCAGCGCTATCAGGCGGTGGGCAGCCAGTTGGTGGTTCAGGATCGCTGCGGCGCGGCCTACTGGAACTCTGCTCAACCTGAAAAATTGGAATGCGAGCGCTTGATTCGGGCGCATTATTGGGATGTCCATGCCGTTTCCAAGGAGCAGCCCTGAGAAACTGGCATGGGGCTTGCATTGATGCTGTACCGCCTTCGGGCGGGTGCATACATGCATGGTTGCACGCTCGTTGCCTGGCAGCTTGTCCGGTGCGGCGTCGCTAAACTGAAATCCGTGGCTTGCCTGTGTGAGCAGCGGCAAAAATAGAGAGGACAAGATGCGCACATTCGATGAGATGTATCTGAGCTTGCCCGCCGAAGGTGGTGCGGTGCGAGACCACTATCGGGACTATGCGCAGTGGCTGGGCAAGCAATCGCAGGAATATCTGCGAGCGCGCAGTGCCGAGGCGGAAATCGTTTTTCGCCGCGTGGGAATCACCTTTGCCGTCTATGGCGACAAGGACGAGAGCGGCGCAGGTACGGAACGCCTGATTCCGTTCGATTTGATCCCGCGCATCATTCCGGCCCATGAGTGGGCCAGCATGCAGGCCGGTCTGGCCCAGCGCGTGAAGGCGCTCAACTGCTTCATCCGCGATGCCTACCATGGCCAGGACATGGTGCGTGCCGGCCTGATCCCGACGGAGCTGGTGCGCGGCAACAGCCAGTACCGGCCCGAGATGGAGGGCATTCAGGTGCCCAACGATGTCTACGCCAACATCGCCGGCATAGACATCGTGCGCGCGCCCGATGAGCAGGGCAACGGCGTCTATTACGTGCTCGAAGACAATCTGCGCGTGCCATCGGGTGTTTCCTACATGCTGGAGAACCGTCGCATGACCATGCGCCTGTTCCCCGAACTTTTCGGCAAGCATGCCGTGGCACCCGTGGCCCACTATCCCGACATGCTGCTCGACACGCTGCGTGCCAGCGCACCGTCGGGCGTGCTGGAGCCCACGGTGGTGGTGCTGACGCCGGGCATGTACAACAGTGCCTATTTCGAGCATGCCTTCCTGGCCCAGCAAATGGGGGTGGAGTTGGTCGAAGGCCAGGATCTGGTGGTCGAGAAAGACGTGGTCTATATGCGCACCACCCAGGGGCTGCAGCGTGTGGACGTGATCTACCGCCGTGTGGACGATGATTTCCTCGACCCCGAAGTCTTCAGGCCCACATCGACGCTGGGCTGCAAGGGCCTGATGCGGGCCTACCGTGCAGGCAACGTCAATATCTGCAATGCCGTGGGCACGGGCCTGGCCGACGACAAATCGGTATATCCCTATGTGCCGGAGATGATCCGCTTCTATCTGGGCGAGGAGCCCATCCTGCAGAACGTGCCGACCTGGTTGTGCCGAAAGGAGGACGACCTCAAATACGTGCTCGACCACCTGCATGAGCTGGTCGTCAAGGAGGTGCACGGTGCCGGCGGTTACGGCATGCTGATCGGGCCGGCCGCGACCAAGGCCGAGATAGAGGCTTTCCGCCGCGTGCTGGTCGGCAATCCTTCGGGTTATATCGCTCAACCCACGCTCTCCCTGTCCACCTGCCCGACCATGGTGGAAAAAGGCATAGCGCCGCGCCATATCGACCTGCGGCCCTTTGTGCTCACGGGCACCGAGGTCAATATGGTGGCCGGTGGACTCACGCGTGTGGCGCTCAAGCAGGGATCGCTGGTGGTGAATTCGTCTCAGGGCGGCGGAACCAAGGATACCTGGGTGCTGGAAGATCAAGGGGGAGCTCGCTGATGCTGTCACGTACCGCAGATCATTTGTGCTGGATGTCCCGCTACACCGAGCGGGCGGAAAAAAATGCTGCAAGCATTTTTTCAACAGAATACGGCGCGCGCGTTCAGCGCGTGCGGGGTTCTCTGCCCAAGGAGGGCCTATGCTGAGTCGTACTGCCGATCATTTGTATTGGATGTCCCGCTACACCGAGCGGGCGGAGAACACCGCGCGCATGCTCAGCGTGGCCTATGAAACCGCCATGCTGCCGCAGGCCATCCATGATGCGCACCGTGGCTGGCAGAGCGTGCTGTCCATCAGCGAGCTGATCCCCGCCTTCAAGGCTCAGTTTCCTGTGGTGGATCGTGAGTCGGTGCTGCAGTTCATGGTGTCGGACGAGGCCAATCCGTCATCCATCTTTGCCTGTCTGAAGGCTGCACGCGAGAACGCGCGTGCCGTGCGCGGTGCGCTGACCACGGAGTCCTGGGAAACGCAGAATCAGACCTGGCTGGCGCTGCAGCGCCACTTCGGCAAGGATGCCTGGAAAAAGGATCCGGCGCAGTTCTTCGAATGGGTCAAGTACCGCTCACACCTGTGGCGCGGTGTGTCGCTGGGCACCATGCTCAAGGACGAGGCGCTGCACTTTGTGCGCCTGGGCACTTTTGTCGAACGGGCCGACAACACGGCACGTTTGCTGGATGTGAAGTTCCATTCCATAGAGCGCGACTACCACGGCATGCCGCGCGGTCGCGCCCTGATGAACTTCGACTTCTATCACTGGAGCGCCTTGCTGCGCAGCGTCTCGGCCTTCGAGGTCTACCGCAAGGTCTACCGCGATGTGATCACGCCCGAACGCGTAGCCGAGCTGCTGATGCTGCGCGCCGACATGCCGCGCTCGTTGCTGGCCAGCATGCATGAGGTGGTCAAGAACCTGGAGCGCGTGGCCAACGACCATTCGCAGGAAACCACGCGCAAGGCCGGGCGCCTGCTGGCCGACCTGCAATACGGTCGCATCGACGAGATACTGACCACCGGCCTGCACGCTTATCTGACGCAGTTTCTCGATCGTGTCAACGATCTGGGCTCCGGCATCAGCCGGGACTTCCTGATGCCGACCTGAGGCCGGGGTCTCCAAAGCAAAAAGCGGCCCTGAGGCCGCTTTTGTCTTTCAGCGTGAAGCCGAAATTATTCGATCTCGCCCATCAGAGACTGCAGATAGTTCTGCGTGCCGACCTTGTCGATCAGGTCGAGCTGGGTTTCGAGGAAATCGATGTGCTCTTCGGTGTCGTCCAGAATCTTCTGCAGCAGATCGCGCGAAACATAGTCGCGCACGGATTCGCAGTGCGCGATACCGTCCTTGATGGTCTGCTGCGCCGCTTGCTCCAGGCGCAGGTCGCAGGCCAGGGCTTCCGGCACGTCCTCGCCGATCTGCAGCTTGCCCAGGTCCTGCAGATTGGGCAGGCCGTCGAGCATGAAGATGCGGTCCATCAGCGCGTCGGCATGCTTCATCTCGCCGATGGATTCCTCATATTCCTTCTTGGCCAGCTTGTCGAAGCCCCAGTGCTTGTACATGCGGTAATGCACAAAGTACTGGTTGATGGCGGTCAGTTCGTTCTTGAGCTGGGCTTGCAGCCAGGAAATGACTTGTGCATCACCTTTCATGAGGACTCCTTCTCGGGCAGTTGTTGTTCGAGTCGATTGTCCATGCTTTATGAGGCAAATCAAACAAAGCCCATGCCCGCGCGAATTGGCTGCATCTGATGCGCGTTCTCGTTTAGCTTACGTACTGCCGGACGGACCTTCCTCGCGAGGTTTGACTCAGTGATGACAACAAAAGCTATGAGCGTGATTGAAGGACTATTGGCTTGAACTTCCTGGTTTCGGCCCACAATAGAAAGCTGAGCTGCACAGCGGTGCGGCTTGACTTCAGAAGCCGGGAATCTGGTTTGATAGGTTTTGTAAATAAATTTGATGAAATCAATCGATTGGTTTTATTAAGCGGGCCGCTCTAAACTTCATCCTGTCTTCAAACACTAACCACAAGGAAACAGCAAATGTCTCTGATCAACACTCAAGTTCAACCTTTCAAGACCGAAGCCTATGTGAACCGCAACGGCAAGGGTGAATTCATCACCGTGACTGAAGAGAGCCTGAAGGGCAAGTGGTCTGTGGTGATCTTCATGCCCGCCGCCTTCACCTTCAACTGCCCCACCGAAATCGAAGACGCAGCCAACAACTACGCCGAGTTCCAGAAGGCCGGTGCCGAGGTCTACATCGTGACCACCGATACCCACTTCTCGCACAAGGTGTGGCACGAAACTTCCGACGCAGTGGGCAAGGCCAAGTTCCCCCTGGTTGGCGACCCCACACACCAGCTGACCAACGCTTTCGGCGTGCACATCCCCGAAGAAGGCCTGGCTCTGCGCGGTACCTTCGTGATCAACCCCGAAGGCGTGATCAAGACCATGGAAGTGCATTCCAACGAAATCGCTCGTGACGTGTCCGAAACCCTGCGCAAGCTCAAGGCTGCCCAGTTCACCGCCGCCAACCCCGGCCAAGTGTGCCCCGCCAAGTGGAAGGAAGGCGCCAGCACGATCACTCCTTCGCTGGATCTGGTCGGCAAGATCTAAGCCTGATACCTATCGGCTGAGCGTGCATGCGCTCTGAAAGCCGGACGACGTTCAGGCGAGTGCCGCCTGTCCGTCCGGCTTTTTTTCGCCCAGTTTTTGCTTTCATGGGCGGGCAAAGGCCTCAAAAGCACTTTGCTGCATTGCATCAACAACTCTAAATTCAAAGGAATCCACCATGCTTGACGATCAACTCAAAGCCCAACTCGCCGCCTACCTGGAACGCGTGCAGCAGCCGTTTGAGCTGGTGGCTTCTCTGGATGACAGCGAGACCAGTGCACAGATGCACGATCTGCTGAAAACCATCCAGTCCCTGCGCAGCGACAAGATTTCGCTGCGCACCGACGGCAGCGATGCCCGCAAGCCCTCGTTCACCCTGCAGCGCCAGGGCACGGCCACCCAGCTGCGTTTTGCCGGTCTGCCTCTGGGCCATGAATTCACCTCGCTGGTGCTGGCCCTGCTGTGGACGGGCGGTCATCCGCCCAAGGTGGAGCAGGACGTGATCGACCAGATCAAGGCACTGGACGGCGATTTCAACTTCGAGGTCTACATGAGCCTGAGCTGCCACAACTGCCCCGACGTGGTTCAGGCACTGTCGCTGATGGCCATTCTCAACCCCAAGGTCAAGACCACGGTGATCGAAGGCGGCGCCTTCCAGAAGGAAGTGAGCGAGCGTGAAATCATGGCCGTGCCCATGGTGTTCATGAACGGCAGCGTTTTCGGTTCCGGCCGCATGACCATCGAAGAAATCGTGGCCAAGCTGGACACTGGTGCCGCCTCGCGTGACGCAGCCAAGCTGTCGGCCAAGGAAGCCTTCGACGTGCTGATCATCGGCGGTGGCCCGGCCGGCGCGGCAGCCGCTGTCTACGCGGCTCGCAAGGGCATTCGCACCGGCGTGGCGGCCGAGCGCTTTGGCGGTCAGGTCAACGACACGCTGGCGATCGAGAACTACATCTCCGTGCTGGAGACCGATGGACCCAAGTTCGCTGCGGCATTGGAAGCCCACACCCGTGCCTATGACGTGGACATCATGAACCTGCAGCGCGCCGAGAAGCTGATTCCCGCTGCGCAGCCCGGTGGCCTGGTGGAAGTGCAAATGGCCAATGGCGGCTCGCTCAAGGCCAAGACCGTGATCCTGTCCACCGGTGCGCGCTGGCGCAATGTGAACGTGCCTGGCGAGGCCGAGTACAAGAACAAGGGCGTTGCCTATTGCCCGCACTGCGACGGTCCGCTGTTCAAGGGCAAGCGCGTCTCGGTGATCGGCGGCGGCAACTCCGGCATCGAAGCTGCGATCGACCTGGCGGGTCTGGTGGCCCATGTGACGGTGGTGGAATTTGCCGATCAGCTCAAGGCCGATGCCGTGCTGGTCAAGAAGCTGCACAGCCTGCCCAATGTGACCGTCATCACCAATGCCCAGACTACGGAGATCACGGGTGCCAACGGCAAGGTCAACGGTCTGAGCTACAAGGACCGTACGAGCGGCGCAGAGCATCATGTGGAGCTCGAAGGTGTGTTTGTGCAGATCGGCCTGGTGCCGAACACCGAATGGCTCAAGGGCTCGGTGGAGCTGAGCAAGTTCGGTGAAATCATTGTGGATGCCAAGGGACAGACCAATCTGCCCGGGGTGTTCGCCGCCGGTGACTGCACCACGGTGCCTTACAAGCAGATCGTGATCGCCGCTGGTGCCGGTGCTACCGCAGCACTGTCGGCCTTTGATCACCTGATCCGCAACTAAGCTGCCTTCATCGCTTGCAAGGTAAGCGATGGTAGCTATCAAAAAGGACTGCTTAGGCAGTCCTTTTTTCTTATGGACGGCCGGGAGGAGGGGGTATTTCCGCCGGGATCGTCAGGGGCTGCAGCGTTCATCGGGCCGGGGTTGAGGGCAAAGCAGCCCATGAAAACAGGCGGCGGTGCAAGCTGCAGCCTTGCGCCAGGACTCAATTCCCGGTTTTGTAACGAATTCATTTGCGGTTGAGAATTATTCGCATATACTTCTTTTATTCAGCCAGCCAATGCCGTGCCAGCTACAGGCCGCGAAGCCTCTGACGTTTCGACCTGTGGCCATTGAGGTACCTATCAGAAGCCAGCTCTTGTCCATTTCTATGAATAAAGAGGGTTTCTGGTATGGCATCCGCCACCGCTTTGCACGCCCGCGCCATGCCGGCGCCACGCTCCAATCTCCGCCCGCTGGCGCTGGCCTGCGCACTGGCCTGCGCTGCCATCTCGGCCCAGGCCCAGCAGCAATCTTCCCAAACCGTCCAGGTCGTGGCGGCTCGTGCAGACCGCAATGCGCCAGTCATGCGCGATGTGGTGGTCAGTGCCTCGCGCGACGAGCAGGATGCCGACAGCCTGCCCATGACGGTGGATGTCATCGACGCCAAGCAAATGGAAGAGGAGCAGATCGGCGATATCCGTGAGCTTGCAGCCAAGCTGCCCAATGTGACCGTGCCGCGCAGTCCTGCGCGTTTCACGTTGGCCGGCTCTCCCACCGGGCGTGACCAGAACAGCGGCTTCAATATCCGTGGCCTGGAAGGCAACCGCGTGCTGATGCTGGTCGATGGCGTGCGCCTGCCGCGCAGCTATACCTTCAGCGCCAATGCCTTTGGCCGCGACTATCTGGATCTGGGTCTGGTGCAACGCGTGGAAATCCTGCGCGGTGCTGTGCCCGCGCTCTATGGCTCGGACGGCATGGGCGGCCTGGTCAACTTCATCACCGTGCAGCCCAGCGATCTGCTCAAGGACGGCAAGACCATTGGCGGCCGGGTTTCGGCCAGCTATGACGGCTCGGACAACGGCAAGCGCCTGGGCGCAACCCTCGCGGGCAAGGCCAGCGATGAATGGAGTTGGCTGCTTTCGGCCGGTGTGGGCCGCTCCAGCGCGCTGGAGAATATGGGCAGCAATAACACCGTGGGTGCTCTGCGCACCACGCCCAATCCCGAAAAGGACAAGAGCCATTCGCTGCTGGGGCGGCTGGTCTACACGCCTTCGGCCGTGCAAAAACATGTCTTCACGCTGGAAAACGTGGACAAGCGTGCCGACTACGACCTGCTGAGCGCTCGCAGCGCCACCGTCACCGATTCGCGTGCCGAGACCACCATGAAGCGCTGGCGCGCTACCTGGCAGGGGCAGTGGCAGCAGCTGGATACGGCACTGGCCGACGAGCTCAAGCTGATGGCCAGCTATCAAAGCTCGAGCTCGCGCGAGTTCGTGACCGAAACCCGCACCCCGCCTCTGGCCTATCGCGAGCGCGATGTGACCTATGACGAGGATGCGCTGCAACTGCATGCCCAGGCCGGCAAGACGCTGCGCTGGAGCAATGGCCTCAGCGGCAAGTTCAGCTATGGCATCGACTATCTGCGCGGCAAGGTGGTCAACGAGCAGAACGGCATCACGCCGCCGGCAGGCGAGAGCTTTCCGCTCAAGCGCTTCCCCGACACCACGGAAACCTCGACCGCGCTGTTTGCCCAGGCCGAGCTGCACTATGGTGCTTTCAGCCTGACGCCCGGATTGCGGGCCGAGCACTACAGCATCAAGCCCAAGCAGCAGGGCTTTGGCGGCACGGCGGTCAGCAATTCGGACTCCGCCGTCTCCCCCAAGCTGGGCGCCATGTTCCAGATGAACGATGCCTGGTCGGTTTACGGCAACTATGCCGCCGGTTTCAGAGCGCCGAATGCAGGGCAGATCAATGCCTTCTTCGAGAACCCGTTCATGTTCTACAAGAGCATTCCCAACCCCGATCTCAAGGCGGAAAAAAGCAATACCTTCGAGCTGGGTCTGCGCGGCCGTATGAGTGCGCTGCGCCTCGATGCCGCAGTCTTCACGGGCCGCTACAAGGACTTCATCCAGGATCAGGTGCAGGTTGCGGGCGAATACGGTGATCGCAACAACCCGGCCACGTTCCAGTCCGTCAATCTGAACCGCGTGCATATCAGCGGCTTCGAGCTCAAGGCCGACTATGACTGGGGCCGGTTTGCGGGCGGCAACTGGCGCACCAATGCCGCCTATGGCTACACCAAGGGTACGGACAAGAGCACCAACAAGCCCGTGGACACCATCTCGCCTCAGCAACTGGTGCTGGGCGTGCGCTACGACCGCTCGAATGTGGGCGTGCAGCTTAGCGCCTCGCACTGGGCAGGCAAAAAAGACAAGGATGCGCCTGATCTTTCCACTGGCCGCCCCTTGCTCAGCTCATCTGCGACGGTGCTGGATTTGAGTGCGCAATGGCGTATCCGTCCAGGTACGCGTCTGAATGTGGGCATCTACAACCTGACCGACAAAAAGTATTCGCGCTGGGCGGATGTTCGTGGCTTGAGCCGCACGACGCAGATTGCCGATGCCTATACCCAGCCGGGCCGCAATGTGCGCGTGTCCCTGGTTCAGGACTTCTGATTTTGTAGCTGAAAGCGCTTGACTGATAAGCGCTGTAGGCCTTTTTGACTCAAAACTGCGGGAGTGTGCCATGTCTGTTTTCGAGAACGCCGCCAATGCCCAGAGTGCTTCTGGCAGTCGCGATGAGGAATATCTGCTCACCGAGGGCGAAGCCCAGCTGGCCACGGTGCTGGCGCTGATGACCGGTTTCAGCCAGGGCTGCTGTGCGGCGCACCGCGCGCCCATGGCTCAGAGGGTCTCGACGCAACTGGCGCGCATGGCCGAAGGCCTGGACGGCTGTGAGCGCTCTGAGGACATGCGCCACTTTCTGCAAAAGCTGGAGCAGCGCTGGGCCACGGTGGCCCGGGTGCTGGCCCAGCCTGAACAAGAGCCCGAAGCCCAGGCTTCGGCTCCCCGCTTTGACGACGAATTTTCCAACCCACAACCACACTGGCATCACAGCCCGGAGACCCTGCAATGAACGCCATCACATCCCCCGAAATCCAGACCATGACTGCGGTGCAGATCCGTGAGCAATTCGCGCAAAAGCGCGAGCAAGGCCTGCGCGCCAAGGATGCGGCCGAGGCGCTGCAGCTGAGCGAAGGCGCGGTCATCGCAGCCCATGGCGGCGAACATGAACGCACGCTCAAGGCTTTGCCGCTGCGCGCCGAATGGCTGGACATTCTTAAAGCCCTGGAAGCCTGCGGCACCGTGATGGCGCTCACGCGCAACGAATCCACCGTGCATGAAAAAGACGGCATCTACCAGAACCTCTCGGCCCAGGGGCCGGTCGGTCTGGCGCTGAGCCGGGAGATCGATTTGCGCCTGTTCTTCATGCACTGGCATGTCGGCTTTGCCGTGACCGAGGAGTCCGCCAACGGCAACCGTCCTGCCATGCGCAGCCTGCAGTTCTATGACGCCGCTGGCCGTGCCGTGCACAAGGTGTTTGCGCGGGAGGCCACGGACATGGCAGCCTGGAATGCACTGGTGGAGCGCTTTGCCGAGCCCTCTGCAGGCTATGTGTTCCGCGAGCCTGCGGCCAAGCCGGCCGTCAAGGCCGATGCCGAGATCGACGTGCCCGCGCTGACTCAGGCCTGGACCGATATGAAGGACACGCATGAGTTCTTCGAGATGCTGCGCAGGTTCGGAGTCGAGCGCCAGCAGGCCTTCCGTCTGGTGCCTCAGTACTGCGAGCGCCTGAGCACCGACGCGGTCGCGCAGTTGCTGGGCGATGCGGCGGTGGACGGTGTCTCCATCATGGTGTTTGTGGGCAGCAGCGGCTGCATCCAGATCCACACCGGCCCCGTGAGCAATATCCAGCCCATGGACGGCAAGGACGGCGTGCGCTGGATCAATGTGCTGGACAAGGGCTTCAACCTCCATCTGCGCACCGACCTGATAGCCAATGTCTGGGTGGTGCAGAAACCCACCAGCGATGGCGTGGTGACCTCGGTCGAGGCCTTTGATGCCGAAGGCAACAACATGGCCATGTTCTTCGGTGAGCGCAAGCCAGGCCAGCCCGAGTTGCAAGGCTGGCGCGATCTGGTGGCCGGCCTGCCGCGCAAGACTGAAGTGGCGGAGGCCGTATGAGCACGGCCAGCATTTCCCGACGCCAGGGCCTGCAGTGGCTGGGTGCGACCGTGGCGGGCACGGCCCTGCCGGGGCTGGTGCAGGCCGCTTCTGCAGCTGCTGCACCCGGAGCCAAGCGACTGGTGTCGCTCAGCGGCGCACTGACCGAGGTGGTCTATCTGCTCAATGCCCAGAGCCTGCTGGTGGGCACGGACACCACCAGCCTGTTTCCCGAAGCGGCGCAAAAAACCGCCAAGGTCGGCTATGTGCGCCAGCTCTCGGCCGAAGGCCTGCTCTCGCTCAAGCCCGATGCGGTGATCGCAACCAGCGAGGCCGGGCCTCCCGTGGTGCTCGATCAGATCCGTCAGGCTGGCGTGCGTGTATCGCTGGTTGCGGCCAGGCACAACTGGGCCGAGGTCCAGGAAAAGGTCAAGGTTGTGGGGCGCGAGACAGGTCGTTCCAGCGAGGCCGACAAGCTGCTGGCCCAGCTCGATGCGCAGTGGAGCAGCGTCCAGGCGCAGGTGGCCAAGGCCCAGCGCAAGCCGCGCGTGCTGTTTGTGCTCTCGCACAGCGGCAGTCCGCAGGTGGCAGGCAAGGGCACGGCAGCCAATGCACTGATCCAGTACGCGGGCTGTGTCAATGTCATAGACCAGTTCGACGGCTACAAGCCCTTGACTGCCGAAGCCATGGCCAGCGCTGCGCCCGAGGTCATCATCAACACCACGCAGGGCATTGAAGCACTGGGTGGCGAGGCCGCCTTCTGGAAGCGGCCCGAGCTGGCACTGACTCCCGCCTATGCCAAGAAGGCGCTGGTGACACTGGAAGCCAGCCATTTGCTGGGCTTTGGTCCGCGCCTGCCCAGCGCTGTGCAGGCGCTGCATATGCGCGCTTTGCAGTGGGTGGCCTGAGCATGAGCGCAAGCATGGGGAGCGTGGCACCAAAGCCAGCAGTCGAGCTGCCCGTCGCATCACGTTGGCGCACTCCTGCTGGGCGGCTCAGCCGCGGCGCAGCCCTGCTGCTGGGGGCGGCTCTGGTATTGCTGGCCATGGTGTGGGGCGCGGCCAGCGGGGCCTATGCCATTGCACCGGGGCAATTGCCTGGGATTGCCTGGGACGGGCTTCGCAGTCTTTTTGGCGCTGCCGTGGACAGCGGCCCCGAGCATCTGGTCTTTCTCAATATCCGCCTGCCGCGCCTGCTCATGGGCGTGGCTGCGGGTGCAGGACTGGGGCTGGCCGGCGCATTGATGCAGGGGCTGTTTCGCAATCCGCTGGCCGACCCCGGCCTCATCGGCGTGAGCAGCGGCGCGGCCCTGGCTGCCGGCATCACCATCGTGCTGGGCGGCCTGTATCTGCCCTGGCTGCCGCGTCATCTGGGCAGCTGGGCTCTGGTGGCCATGGCTTTTGGCGGCGGTCTGGCCGTGACCGCCGTGGTCTATGTGCTGGGTCAGGTCCAGGGCACGACCCGCATCGGCCTGATGCTGCTGGCCGGTATTGCCATCAATGCGCTGGCCGGCGCCGGACTGGGCTTTCTGAGCTTTGTATCGACGGACGAGCAGCTGCGCAATCTGCAGATGTGGTTGCTGGGCAGCCTGGGCGCCTCGCGCTGGAGCGCGGTAGCCCTGGTGTCGGCGGCAGTTGCCGTCAGCGCGGCGGCGGCGCTGGCGCTGGCCAGGCCGCTGAATGCGATTGCCCTGGGCGAAGCCCAGGCCAATCTGCTGGGCGTCGCCGTCGAGAAAACCAAGCGTCGCGCCGTGATGGTGGCTGCGCTGGCCGTGGGTGCCGTGACCGCGACCACCGGCATCATCGGCTTCATCGGCCTGGTCGCGCCGCACTGGGTGCGGCTGATTGCCGGTCCCGATCATCGCGTGGTGCTGCCGGGGTCGGCCCTGCTGGGGGCTGCGCTGGTGGTCAGCGCCGATGCCGTGGCGCGCACCATCGTCAAGCCGGCTGAGCTGCCGCTGGGCGTGCTCACCGCGTTTATCGGCGTGCCGCTTTTCCTGGCCATGCTGCGCCAGTTCAGGAGCAAGGTATGAGTGCGCACCAAGGGGTGTCCAGCCTCGAATGTCGCAATCTGGGCGTTGGCGTGCTCAAGGGGCCGCGCCTGGCGACGGTGGATGTGAGGATTCCGGCCGGGCGCTTTACCGCCATCCTCGGCCCCAACGGCGCCGGCAAGTCCACGCTGATGTCCATGCTGGTGGGCGAGCGCGCGCCGCAGTCGGGGCAGGTCCTGCTCGACGGGCAGGCGCTGTCCGCGCACGCTGTGGAGGGCCTGGCGCGGCGTCGCTCCGTCATGCCCCAGGATTGCAGCGTGGCCTTTGACTTCACGGCCCAGGAGGTGGTGGAACTGGGACGTTATCCGCATCGTCATCAGCCCGGCGCCGGGGAGGCGCAGATTCCGGCGCAGGCCATGGAGTTGACCGGGGTCGATCATCTGGCGCAGCGCAGCATCAACACGCTGTCGGGCGGCGAGCGGGCTCGCACTCACCTGGCCAGGGCACTGGCGCAGATCTGGCAGCCGCCCGCCGACGGCGCGGCGCGCTGGCTTCTGCTGGACGAGCCCACCGCTGCTCTCGACCTGGCCCATCAGCACCATGCCATGCGCCTGCTGCGCCAGTGGGCTGGGCAGCAGGGCGCAGGCGTGGTGGCGGTGATTCACGATCTGAACCTGGCCTTGCGCTATGCCGATGATGTGCTGGTACTGGGCGGTGATGCCGGAGTGCATCACGGTGCGGTGCTGGATGTGCTGCAGCCTGCGCTGGTGCGCCAGGTCTGGGGCATGCAGTGCGATCCGGTGCGCAGCAGCGACGGCGCGCTGCAATATATTTTTGCAGCTGATACCGCTTTACCTGCTTGAAATTTCAGCAGATTGAATTGAATTCTGAAGCTAGCCATGCGCGGGCTGCTTCAGATTCAATAGCTAACGACCTGGCTGTCACTGGCTGTCAATGCGTATGCACCGTCAGCGCAACCAGCTTGAGCACCAGCGGCCGCACCATCATCACGCAGAAGAACGCCACCGGCATGGCCAGCGCATAGGCGCTGAACACGCGCCGCACATAGCCGCTGTCAAAGCCGGTATTGGCCGCCACGATGGTGCAGCACATGAGGAACGCCATGATGCCGGCCATGAAAAACGCGAAAACAAACGGCGTGTAACGCCTGTGCAGCTTCAGTGCGGAAAGTCTGGAGGAGAAGGAGTTGGAGTATGAATTCATGGGAACGATGCTGAAAATGCATTCGGCGTCATGGCGACTTGCGTTGCTGTGTCAAAGGCTTGAGGCCGAATGCATGGATGGGAAACAGGGCTGAACTGTAAGCATCAGCAGCGGCCGGCGGTAGAGGTCCGGGGCTTGTTGTACTCGTAAGCAGAACTTTCGAATTCAATTGGAGATACATTCGCAGTCATGCCGAATCTGCGAGCCATAGAAACCTTTGTCAAAGCGCTGGAGGGCGGCTCCATCGCCTCGGCTGCGCGCCAGCTGGGCATTTCGCCCGCCGCTGCCAGCCAGAACATCGCGCGGCTGGAGCGCGAGCTGGGCACGCGCCTGATCACCCGCACCACCCGGTCCATGGCCTTGACCGAGGCCGGCGAGAGCTATCTGGCGCGCGTCGCACCGGTGCTCGACGAGCTCGAAAAGGCCCAGTCCGATCTCTCGCTGATTCATGGAGAGCTGCAAGGCCGCTTGCGCATTGCCTGCATGGCAGCCTTCGGCCGTCATGTGCTGGCGCCGCTGCTGCCGGCGTTTAGCGCGCTGCATCCGCGACTGGAGCTGGAGCTCTTGATCACGGACCGGCATGTGGATGTGCTCAAGGAGGACGTGGACATCAGCGTGCGCTACCGCGATGTGCTGGAGCCCGGCATGTCGGTGCGGCTGCTGGCCTCGGTGCCGCGCATTCTGTGTGCATCGCCCCAGTACCTGCAGCAGCATGGCTGCCCGCAGACGGCACAGGATCTGCTTGAGCATGCCTGTCTGCTGTATCGGCGCGAGCGCGACGGCAGGCTCATGCGCTGGCCCTTTATGCGCGATGGCCAGCGCACCGATCCGCAGCAGAAAATTGCGGCCATAGGCAGCGATATCGATGCCCTGGTGGAGTTCGCCGCTGCCGGTGGCGGCATCGCCTGGGCCGGCAGTTTCATCGTCCATGAGGAGATGCGCAAGGGGCGGCTGGTGCCTCTGGCACTCAAGCCGGCGCGCAAGGGCCAGTTGCAGTTCGAGGATGCTCCGCTGGACTTCTTCGCCTGCTTCAAAGACCGTAAATATGTGCCGGCCAAGGTCCGCGCCCTGGTGGACTATCTGCTGCAGGAGCTGCCGCAGCAGCCCGTCCTGCGTTGAGCGAGGACAGTGCGTGGCGCCTGCATTACCCGTAGCTCTTGACGCAGGCGCGGGCTAAAGGCACGGGCTAAGTAAGGGCGGCCGAGAGCCGCCTCGCAGCGAGGGCTGCGTCCCCTTGGGGAAGCGGCGAAGCCGCTCAGGGGGAGGCCTAATGTCCCAGATGCTGCGGCAGCACTTCCTGCAAGATGGTAGTGGCAATCTCTTCGATCGACTTGGTGGTGCTGGACAGCCACTCGATGCCGCTTCTGCGCATCATGGCCTCGGCCTCGGCCACCTCGTAGCGGCAGTTGGGCAGGCTGGCGTACTTGGAGTCGGGGCGGCGTTCGTTGCGGATGCTGGACAGGCGCTCGGGCTGAATCGTCAGGCCAAACAGCTTTTTGCGATAGGGCTCTAGCGCGGGCGGCAACTGCTTGCGCTCGAAGTCTTCGGGAATCAGCGGGTAGTTAGCCACCTTGAGGCCAAACTGCATGGCCAGGTACAGGCTGGTGGGAGTCTTGCCCGAGCGGCTCACGCCCACCAGAATCACGTCGGCGCCGCTCAGGTCGGCATGGGTCTGGCCGTCATCGTGAGCCAGCGTGTAGTTGATGGCCTCCATGCGCTCCAGATATTCCTTGCTCTCGCTGATGTCGGCAAAGCGGCCCACGCGGTGCAGCGACTTCTGGCCCAGTTCCACCTCCAGCGGGCGCACAAAGGTGCCGAACATGTCGAACAGCTTGCCCTTGCAGTTGGCTTCAAGGAATTCCAGCATCTCCTGATTGACCAGGGTGGTGAAGATGATGGGCTTTCTCTTCTCCACCTCGGCCACATGGTTGATCTGGCGCACGGCCTGATGAATCTTGTCCATGGAGTCCACAAAGGGGATGCGAATCAGCCTCGGCTTGCTCTCGAACTGGGCCATGATGGCCGTGCCGAAGGTCTCGGCCGTGATGCCTGTGCCGTCAGAAATGACAAAAATCGTATGGGTATGCATGGTGCGCGCAGTGATTAGGTGGGACCTGAGCAGGCAATGCCATGTCCCGGACTCTGAATCTGGTTTGAGCCACGCGACGCTCGCCGGCTCAGCCTACAATGGCGCCCATTATTCCCAAATTCAAGCCCATGCTCGTTGACGGTCGACATCCAGAACAGCAAAGCACTGCATTCAAGCAGCATGGGTTCGCGTGCCCTGGCCATTCAGCCCAGAGCCGCCTGCGTACCGGTTTTTAACTTTGGAGCTTCCCATGTCTCAACTGTTCGAAGCGACCGCTCTGGTCGTTCCGTTTGAAAAACTGAGAATGTCTGATGTCGAGTCCGTAGGCGGCAAGAACGCCTCGCTCGGCGAAATGATCTCGCAACTGCCCCAGGGCGTACGCGTGCCTACCGGCTTTGCCACCACGGCTCATGCATTCCGCGAGTTCCTGGCATTTGAAGGTCTGGCCGGCAAGATCTCGGCCAAGCTGGCTGCCCTGGACGTGGACGATGTCCGCGCTCTGGCCGCTGTGGGCGCGGAAATCCGCGCCATGGTGGAAAACCAGCCTTTCCCTGCCGATCTGGAGCAGGCCATCCGTGAGGAATTTGTTCGCCTGCAAGGCGGCAATGCCGAGGCATCGTTTGCCGTGCGTTCTTCCGCCACGGCAGAAGACCTGCCCGATGCATCGTTTGCCGGCCAGCAGGAAACCTTCCTGAACGTGGTGGGCATCGAAGACGTGCTGCACAAGATGAAGGAAGTGTTCGCGTCGCTTTACAACGACCGCGCCATCTCCTACCGCGTGCACAAGGGCTTCGAGCACGATGTGGTGGCCCTGTCCGCCGGCGTGCAGCGCATGGTGCGCTCCGACAAGGGCGCTGCCGGCGTGATGTTCACCATCGACACCGAATCCGGTTTCGAGGAAGTGGTCTTCATCACCTCCAGCTACGGCCTGGGCGAGACCGTGGTGCAGGGTGCCGTGAACCCCGACGAGTTCTATGTGCACAAGCCCATGCTCAAGGCTGGCAACAAGGCGCTGATCCGCCGCAATCTGGGCTCCAAGCTGATCCAGATGATTTTTGCCACGCCCGAGGAAAAGGCTGCAGACGGCAAGCTGGTCAAGACCACCGATGTGGCTCACGAGTTGCGCAACCGCTATTCGCTGACCGACGAGGAAGTGCAGCAGCTGGCACATTACGCTCTGGTGATCGAGCAGCATTACGGCCGCCCCATGGATATCGAATGGGGCAAGGACGGCACCGACGGCCAGCTCTACATCTTGCAGGCGCGTCCCGAAACCGTGAAGAGCCAGGCCAAGGGTCAGGCCGAGCTGCGCTACAAGCTCAAGGGCACTGGCACCGTGCTGGCCGAAGGTCGCGCCATCGGCCAGAAGATCGGCACCGGCCCCGTGCGCCTGGTGTCCGACATCTCGCAGATGGATCAGGTGCAGGCCGGCGACGTGCTGGTGACCGACATGACCGACCCCAACTGGGAGCCCGTCATGAAGAAGGCTTCGGCCATCGTCACCAACCGCGGTGGCCGTACCTGCCACGCAGCCATCATTGCTCGCGAGCTGGGCATCCCTGCCGTCGTGGGCTGCGGCAATGCGACCGATCTGCTCAAGGCCGAAACACTGGTCACCGTGTCCTGCGCGGAAGGCGATACCGGCAAGATCTATGACGGTCTGCTGGAAACCGAAGTGACCGAGGTCAAGCGTGGCGAGATGCCCAGCATCTCCACCAAGATCATGATGAACGTGGGCAACCCCCAGCTGGCTTTCGACTTTGCCCAGCTGCCCAACGAAGGCGTGGGTCTGGCCCGCCTGGAATTCATCATCAACAACAACATCGGCGTGCACCCCAAGGCCATCCTGGACTACCCCGCCGTTGACGCGGATCTGAAGAAGGCTGTCGAGTCCGTGGCCCGCGGCCATGCATCTCCCCGCGCGTTCTACGTGGACAAGGTGACTGAAGGCGTGGCAACGATTGCCGCCGCTTTCTGGCCCAAGCCCGTGATCGTGCGCATGTCCGACTTCAAGTCCAACGAATACCGCAAGCTGATCGGCGGCAGCCGTTACGAGCCCGAGGAAGAGAACCCCATGCTGGGCTTCCGCGGTGCAGCGCGCTACATCTCGGCCGAGTTCGGTGAAGCCTTCAAGATGGAATGCGAAGCCCTGCGCCGCGTGCGTGAGGACATGGGTCTGACCAACGTCAAGATCATGATCCCCTTCGTGCGCACGCTGGGCCAGGCCAAGCGCGTGACCGAGCTGCTGGCCGAGAACGGACTCAAGCGCGGCGAGAACGGCCTGCAGCTGATCATGATGTGCGAAGTGCCCTCCAACGCAGTCCTTGCCGAAGAGTTTCTCGAGTACTTCGACGGCTTCTCCGTGGGCTCCAACGACCTGACCCAGCTGACCCTGGGCCTGGACCGCGACTCGGGCCTGGAGCTGCTGGCCGCCGACTTCGACGAGCGCGATCCTGCCGTCAAGAAGCTGCTGGCCCGTGCCATCAAGGCCTGCCGCGACCAGAACAAGTATGTAGGCATCTGCGGCCAAGGCCCTTCGGACCACCCCGACTTCGCCAAGTGGTTGGCCGATGAAGGCATCTCGTCCATCTCTCTGAACCCTGACAGCGTGGTCTCCACCTGGCAGAAGCTGGCTGAATAAGCCTTGCGCATCGGCATGCAGACGCATCACGCGCCCGTGCATGACGATGCTGTGTCGGATGCTCCGCGACAGGCATTCGATGCTTTGGGCAATCCGGTGGAAGTCACCTTCCCGCCGGATCTGCACGATACCTACCACCTGAGACTCAAGGCCTTGCTGCTGACGGTCTGGGTGGTATTTTCATTTGGCATCTGCTACTTTGCGCGCGATATCCAGGCGCTGGTGCCCGACTGGCCCGTGGCCTACTGGATGGCGGCCCAAGGGGCGGTCCTGATGTTCCTGCTCATCATCGTGGTCTATTGTGTGGCCATGGATTATTTCGAACGCCAGCAGGCGCGTGACGAGGCGCGCAAAGCGGCTGAGGCTCACGACGCCTCCTCTGCCACTTCCGATCTTCATGCCTGAGCGGTCAGTTCTGAGCCGTGCCTATCACTGGCGGCTGCATCGCATCCTGTTTCTCTATGTGCTGGGAACGGCAGGCTTTCTGCTGACCATGCTCTGGGCCGAGGAGCGCGGGCTCTCTCGCCACTGGATCGGGCCCATCTTCCTGTTCTCCACGGTGATGGTGTACGCGGCCATCGGCGTGTATTCGCGCACCAGCGATGCCGAGGAGTATTTCGTCGCCGGCCGGCGCATTCCGCCTTTCTACAACGGCATGGCGGCTGCTGCAGACTGGATGAGCGCAGCCTCCTTCATCAGCCTCTCCGGTGCGCTTTATCTGCAAGGCTTTTCGGGAACCGGCACGCAGCCCGGCGGACTGGCCTATGTCCTGGGATGGACGGGCGGGTTCTGTCTGGTCGGTATGCTGATTGCCCCCTATCTGCGGGCCATGAATCTCTATACCGTGCCGGATTTCTTTCAGGCGCGCTATGGCGGACGTTGGCCGCGCATCATTGCTGCGCTGGCGGCCATCACCTGTTCCTTCACCTATGTGGTAGCGCAGATCTACGGCGTGGGCCTGATTGCCGCGCGGCTGACCGGCGTGCAGTTCGAGATCGGCATCATGCTGGGGCTGGGCGGCGTGCTGCTGTGCTCGTTCCTCGGCGGCATGCGGGCGATCACCTGGACCCAGGTGGCGCAATATGTGGTGATCCTGCTGGCCTTCATGCTGCCTGTCTCCTGGCTGGCCTACAAACAACTGGGCAACCCCTGGGCGCAGCTGGCCTATAGCCAGCAATTGGGCAAGATCGGCGCCATGGAGCAGCAGTTGCTTTCCTCAGAGGCCGAGCAGTCGGTGCTGGAGGCCTATCGCACCCGCGCTCAGGTGCTGCAGGCCAAGCTGCGCGATGTGCCCAATGTGCTGGCGGCCGAACGCCAGGCACTGAGCGAGCATATCCGCGAGCTGCGCACCAGCAGTGGCAATATCGGCGCCATCATGGCCGCCAGCCGGGAGCTGGCCGCCATGCCCAAGGACGAGGCGGCGGCGCGCGAGCTCTGGAGCCGTGAGTTGCACGAGGCCTATGAGCGGGCCAAGCCGCTGGGCGGCATGCCGCTGCAAAGCCAGCCTTTCGCGGGGGATCCGGATGGCTCGCCGGCCGAGCAGCAGGCCTATGAGGAAAGTCGGCGCAACTTTCTGGCGCTGATGTTCTGCCTGATGGTCGGCACGGCCGGGCTGCCGCACTTGCTCACGCGCTATTTCACGGTTCCCTCGGTGTCTGCCGCACGTACCTCCGTGGCCTGGTCGCTGTTCTTCATCGGGTTGCTGTATCTGGGGGCGCCAGCCTTGGCTGTACTGGTGAAATACGAGGTCATGAGCAATCTCGTTGGCACGCATTTCGATGCCTTGCCGAACTGGATAGCGCAGTGGTCAAGGGTGGACGCCTCGCTGCTGTCGGTGGAGGACATCAACGGCGATGGCATTTTGCAGTTTGCCGAAATCCGCATGGGGGCCGACCTCATCATGCTGGCCACTCCAGAACTAGGCGGCATGCCTTATGTGCTCTCGGGGCTGGTGGCTGCGGGCGGACTGGCGGCGGCCCTGTCCACGGCCGACGGCCTGCTGCTGACCATCAGCAATGCCCTGGTGCGGGATCTCTATTTCCAGGAGCGCCAGCGCCTGGATACGCGCAAGCGCCGCATCTCGCCTGAACAGCGCGTGATTCTTTCCAAATTCGCATTGCTGCTGGTGGCCCTGTCGGCGGCGTTTGTCGCGGCGCGTCGCTCTTCGGACATTCTTCCCATGGTCTCTGCCTCCTTTTCTTTGGCGGGCTCGGCTTTGGTTCCGGCCATGGTGCTGGGCATCTTCTGGCGTGGCACCACGCGTCGTGGCGCGGTGGCCGGCATGCTGCTGGGCCTGGCCGTGACGCTTTACTACATGGCCTCGCACGTTCCGGGTCTGCAAGGGGTGCTGCCGTCGATCCTCCGTGGCGAGGCACTCTGGTGGGGTATTCAGCCCATCTCGGCCGGAGTGTTCGGTGTGCCGGTGGGCTTGGCCACCACATTGCTCGTCAGCTGGTGGGAGCAGCGACGGGCGAGAGCTTGAAAACTCTTGATTGGATGGCCTTCAGCGATCTTTTGAATCAGGTTCAAGGCAGTTTTCTGCTGAATATCCGCCGCGAACTGATCTGGAGCATGCGCGGACCAGGCTTGCAGGAAAACCCGCTTTTCAGCTGCAGCCATAGCTGCCACCCTGCAGGGCGGAAAGCAATTCAATGCACAGAGGGCGGGGTCGATGTATCTAGTCAAAACACCCGAGGGCCAGCTGGCCTTCAAGGAGCGCCATGCCGATCTGAGCCAGCGGCTGCGCTCGGCCTTTTTGCTGTTTGACGGTCGTCGCAGTCTCATGCAGGTGCTGGAGGCGACCTCGGCGCTGGGTGTGAACAAGGACGATATTCTGGCGCTGGTCGGCAAGGGCTGGCTGGCCACAAGAGAGTCGTCCGTCGCGACCGATGCAGCAGCACAGGCCCATGCATCTTCGCTCTCAAAGAGCAGTTCGGCATCGTTGGCAGCTGCTGACGTCGACCCTGGCAGCGCCCAGAGGCGTTACCAGAGAGCCTATCCGATAGCGGTGTCCATCACGGGGGCTCTGGGGCTCAAGGGCTTCAGGCTGAATCTGGCGGTGGAGGCGGCCATGGGTTATGAGCAACTGGCAGCGCTGGCTCCGCGCATACGTGATGCTGCGGGTGACAAGGCCTATATGTCGTTGCACAGGGCGCTGTTTGAGGCGGAAGAGACATAAGCACCATCTGTGTCGAGCCTCTCGCAAAGAAAAAAGCGGCCTCAGAGAGAGCCGCTTTTTTGATGAGCCAGCCTGTTTTTTAGACAGCCAGCAGTTCCACGTCAAACTTAAGCGTGGCGTTGGGCGGGATCACGCCACCGGCGCCGCGCGCGCCATAGCCCAGGGCAGCGGGGATCAGCAGCGTGCGCTGGCCGCCCACCTTCATGCCCTGCACGCCTTCGTCCCAGCCCTTGATGACCATGCCGGCGCCCAGGGGAAAGACGAAAGGATCGTTGCGGTCCTTGCTGGAGTCGAACTTGGCGCCTTGCACGCCATTGTTGTAGAGCCAGCCGGTGTAGTGCACGGTCACGTTCTGACCGGCCTTGGCTTCGGCGCCTTCGCCCACGACGGTGTCTTCGTATTGCAGGCCGGAGGCAGTAGTGTTGAATGCCATGATGATTTCCTTTCAGCGCAAAGCAGAAAAAGGCGATGGAAAAAAGGGCCCGCCAAGCACGCTTGGGGCCCTTGGATGATAGTGGTGCACCCGCTTGCTGCCAGTTCCCCGGCCGCAACAGCGGCAAGGTTTACTTCTTGGCGCGCGCGGCAACCCAGCGGTTGGCAAAGGCTTGTACATCGGACAGGCGCTTGAGCAGATCCTGCCCGGTCAGGGTGACGGTGTAGCCGTCGCTGCCATGCTCGAGCAGGCCGCACTCGCGCAGCTCCTTGATACGGGTGTTCAAGGTGTTGGGGGTGATGCCGCCCACACTGTCTTGCAGCAGTCGGAAGGTCTGGGGATGACCATCCCGCAAAGCCCACAGCACGCGCAGCGCATAGCGGCATTCGAGCTTCTCGAACAGCTGGTTGATGGCGGCGTTTTCCTTGGAGCTCATGGACGCTTCTCCTTGCGCAATGATGTTGTCGAGCTGGGCGCACTAGGCGCTTTCAGTGCCATGTCCAATGGACTATAGCGGTTAATTTATTTTGCTACAAGTTTAGTAGCTTCAAATCTTCGACTGCAACGCCTTGAAGTGATAAAGGCCACAAACAGCGCGCAAGTGTTGCGGGTCAGCCACGAATCAGGGAGAAGACTCGCTTGCTTCAGGGTTTGTAGCAATAGGGGCAGGGCTGAAGCAGCCCTGGGGACAGGGTGGCGAGCCATGCCGGAAGTGTTAGTGCTGGCTTAGGTGTTTCTGGGTGTAAAAATTGACTCTGATCATTGATTTGTCAGAGCAAGCAGCTATGGAAATCATAGTTCCTGCTTTTGTGCCGGCATTTGCTTGAGTTGCACCAGCACCTGCAGCAGACGGTTGATCGGCGTGGCAATGCCCAGGGCCTGACCGCGTCGCACCACATAGCCGTTGAGATGGTCGATTTCCGTGGTCTTGCCCCGCGCCAGATCCTGGGCCGTGGAAGAGAGCTGTCGGGGCATGGTGCGCGCTATGGCCGCTACAGCCTCGTCCACGGAGGCCGGTAGCAGCACGCCGTCGGCCAGAGCTACGGCCTTGCATTCGGCGGCAATATCCTGCATGACGGCGGGTACGCCCTGCTGCGCTATCAGCCAGCCATAGGGCTGCTGGGTGAGGGCGGAGAGTGCGTTGTACACGCAGTTGATGATGAGTTTTTGCCAGAGTGCGGTCAGCACGCCGTCCGAGGTCTGGGTGGGGATGTTTGCTGCGCTGAACTGGAGTGCAATCTCGTCACCCTGCGGACAGGGCGCGATGAGCAGCTCGCCTCGGCCGAAGTGACGCACATGGCCTGGGCCGGCCATGGCTGTGGCGACATAGACCACGGCAGCAGCCACCGGCTGCTGGCTCAGCACCAGGCGCAGGCGCCGGTCGTTGTCCACGCCGTTCTGCAAGCTCAGTACCTGGGTGTGCGCTGCCAGGTGGGGTTTGATCTGTGCAGCCGCTGCTTCGGTGTCGGTGGATTTCACGCAGAACAGCACCACATCGGCGCCTGCCACAGCACTGGCTTCGGTGCTGGTGGTGATGGGGATGTTCAGATCTTCTGTCGCCGTCTGCAGCCGCAGCCCGTGCTGGCTGATGGCCTGCATATGCGATGCTCTACCGATCAGCGTGACAGGGTGGCCGGCGCGTGCCAGCAGAGCACCAAAGTAGCAGCCCACCGAGCCCGCACCCATGACGGCAATGGACAGGCGGGGGGAGGCGGCGGTGTGGTTGACCATGTTCATGCGGCTATCTCGCAAAGAGGCTCAGCTCTTGAGCTTGAGCAGATAGGTCATCAGCTGGGCGGTGGAGGTTTCGACCTCCAGAAATTCATGCAGTGCCTTGCCGGTTTGCCAGGAAGAGTTCCAATTATTGCTGACCAGGGCTTGCTTCCAGCTGTCCTGGTTGCTTGCATGGTCGATAGCGGCCAGCAGTTGCTGGGCGCGTTCTGCCGGCAGATTCTTGCCTGTAAAGACGGCACGCCAGTTGGACATTTCAGCATCCAGACCCTGGTCGCGCATGGAGGCAATGCCGAACATGGCACGGCGTGACGAAACACCGAGGGCGCGCAGTTTGCCCGCCTGCAAGGCTTCTCTGAACTCGCTGTAACCAGAGATTCCCACCTGCACCTGCTTTTGCAGCAGGGCCTGGAGCACATCGTTACCGCCGGCAAAGGGTTTGTATTGCAGTTGCTCCGCATTGGCCTTGGCCAGGCGGGCCAGCATGCCTGCGTACATATGGTCCACACCGCCTGCAGAGCCTCCGGCAATGGTCAGTGCCGGCAGGTTCTCGCGCATGGCCTTGGCCAGTGCCTTGGGGTTGGCAAGCGGCGAGTCGGTGGGCACGGCCACTACCAGATAGTCGCTGGTCAGGCGCGCAAGGGGCTGTACCTGCTGCAGCGCGGCCGAATTCTTGTTCAGCGCCAGGGCGCCGACCATGACCATGCCGCCGATCAGCAGGCAGTTGGGGTCGCTGCCATAGCGTTTGGTGTACTCGGCCAAGCCGATGGTGCCGCCCTTGCCGCCGATGTTTTCATAAACGACCTTGTCCACCGTGCCGCTGCTGGTCAGCGCGGTGCCCAGGGCGCGGCCGGTCTGGTCCCAGCCGCCGCCGGGGTTGGCGGGGATCACGATACGCAACTGCGTGCCAAGGCGTTGAGGCGGATTGGCGATGGCAGCAAAAGGTGTAGACAGCAAGGCAGCGCAATAGCTTAGCCAGTGGCGACGTGTCAGGGCATTGTTCGCGTGGGGGGTATTCATGTCTGTCTCCGTTGTTATGTGTCTTTTGGTGGGTTTGGCCGCAAGCGAAGGCTTGCTGACCTGGGCTGCATGCGAAAAAGCCCCGACCTGGGGCAGGTCGGGGCTTTGAGTAGCAGGGAACCGGCGCGCCGGTTCCTCGGACTGACTTTACAGCGAGTCGATGAAGCTGCGCAGCTTGTCGGAGCGCGAAGGGTGCTTGAGCTTGCGCAGCGCCTTGGCTTCGATCTGACGGATACGCTCGCGCGTCACGTCAAACTGCTTGCCGACTTCTTCCAGCGTATGGTCAGTGGACATTTCAATACCGAAGCGCATGCGCAGCACCTTGGCTTCGCGAGGCGTCAGGCCGTCGAGAATGTCCTTGACCACATCGCGCAGACCGGCCTGCATGGCGGCGTCGATAGGCGCCGTGTTGTTGCCGTCCTCGATGAAATCGCCCAGGTGGGAATCGTCGTCGTCGCCGATGGGGGTTTCCATCGAGATCGGCTCCTTGGCGATCTTCATGATCTTGCGGATCTTGTCCTCGGGGATCTCCATCTTGGCTGCCAGGATGGACGCATCGGGCTCGAAACCAAACTCTTGCAAGTGCTGGCGCGAGATGCGGTTCATCTTGTTGATGGTCTCGATCATGTGCACGGGGATGCGGATCGTACGGGCCTGATCGGCGATGGAGCGCGTGATGGCCTGACGAATCCACCAGGTCGCATAGGTCGAGAACTTGTAGCCGCGACGATATTCGAACTTGTCCACGGCCTTCATCAGACCGATATTGCCTTCCTGGATCAGATCCAGGAATTGCAGACCGCGGTTGGTGTACTTCTTGGCGATGGAGATCACGAGACGCAGGTTGGCCTCGATCATTTCCTTCTTGGCATCGCGGCTGGCGCGCTCGCCGCTGTTCATGCGCTTGTTGATGTGCTTGAGCTCTTCCAGAGGCACGACCACGCGGGCCTGCAGGTCGATCAGGTTCTGCTGCAGCTCCTGCACAGGCGGAATATTGCGCTCCAGCACGGCGCTGTAGTTCTTGCCTGCCGCCACTTGCTTGATGACCCAGTCCAGGTTCAGCAGATTGGGCGGGAAGTCCTTGATGAACTGCTCCTGGGGCATGCCGCACTTGTCCACGATGATCTTGCGCAGCTCGCGTTCCTTCTTGCGCACATCGTCCACCTGGGCGCGCACCAGATCGCAGAGCTTTTCAATCGTCTTGGCTGTGAAGCGAATGGTCATCAGCTCTTCGGTGATGGCCTTCTGCACCTTCATGTATGCCTCGGTGCCGTAGCCTTCCTTGTCATACACCTTGTGCATCTTGTCGAAGAGCTCGCGCATGGAGTCAAAGCGACCCAGGGCTTCGTTCTTCAGCTCTTCGAGCTTCTTGGTCAGAGCCTTGGAGCCGCCCTTGCCGTCATCGTCGTCTTCTTCGTCGTATTCGTCGAAGTCTTCTTCGGCCACATAGTCGTCGTTCTCGTTGGCATTGACGAAGCCGTCCACCACGGTGGAGATGACAACCTTGCCTTCGCGGATTTCCTCGGCCATGTTGAGGATTTCGGCGATGGTCGCAGGGGAGGCCGAGATGGCTTCCATCATGTCCATCAGACCGCCTTCGATGCGCTTGGCGATTTCGATTTCGCCTTCGCGTGTCAGCAGTTCGACGGTACCCATTTCACGCATGTACATGCGCACGGGGTCGGTGGTGCGACCGAATTCTGAGTCCACGGTGGACAGAGCCGCTTCGGCCTCTTCTTCCGCTTCTTCTTCGGTGGTGGCCGACTGGCCGGTGTTGTTCAGCAGCAGGGTTTCCGCATCGGGAGTCTGCTCGTACACGGCCACGCCCATGTCGTTCAACATGGAGATCACGACTTCCAGCGTTTCGGCATCGACCAGCTTGTCGGGCAGGTGGTCGTTGATTTCGGCGTGGGTCAGGTAGCCGCGGGTCTTGCCCAGCTTGATCAGCATCTTCAGACGCTGACGGCGGGTGTTCATTTCCTCTTCGGTCAGAACAGTCTCGTCCAGGCCGAATTCCTTCATCAAGGCGCGTTCCTTCGCCTTGCTGATCTTCATGCGCAGAGGCTTGGCCTTTTCGGCAGGAGCAGCAGACGCTTCGGTCGATGCCTCCTCTTCGACTTCGCCTTCCAGATCGCTGTCGATATCCGACAGGTCTGCATCATCCATGTCCTCGTCGGCCTCCTTGGCCTTGGGCTTGCGACCGCGCTTGGCGGGAGCCTTGTCGGCATCGGCACTGGCAGCAGGGGCCTTGACGGCGGCTGCCTTCTTGGCAGCAGGGGTCTTTTTGGCGACAGTCTTCTTGGCGGCAGGAGCGGCAGCTGTGTCGTCGTCTTCTTCGGCCTTCTTGCGGCCGCGCTTGGGAGTTGCCTGCGCCAGCAGCGCATCGGCCATGGCTTTGAGTTCGGCTTGTGACTTGGTAACCACGGTGGTGTCTTTCTTTGCTTCGGCTGCAGATGCAGCACTCTTCTTCACAGCAGGCTTGCTGGCACTGGCCTTTTTCGCGGGCTCTGCTGCGGAAGTGGAAGTTTTAGAGGTCTTGGGCTTTGCTGAAGCTTCTGGGGCCTGCTTGGACTTCACGGACTTTGAAACGGGCATGAACACCTCTCACGGTACGAACACACACAAACACACAAAGGAAAACGGAAAATGCAAACAAACGCCATGAAAGCTGGCGCAAGAACAGGTCTAGCCTGTCCGGTGGAGCACAAAGACTCCATGGCAAGATGTTGGGGCGATCATTTGGTATGCAATCCTTGCGAGAAATGGGCCATGCAGTTGCTGCCATCACGTGATTTCTTCACGGTGCCCGGGTCGGAGGTGTTGCTGTCGCTCTTGCCTATATCCACTAAATTATACCTTTTTTAAAGATGTCAAGAGGTGGAGCTAATAATTACAGATAAATTTTTTCGCCGCTGTTGAAACTCAATGTAACGTCTTGCGGCTGTGGGGTCTGTAGCAATTTCCTTGAGAGCCTTGGCTTCTTCGCGCTTGAGGTGATCCACCAGGATCAGATTGAGCGTGCCGCGTAACTCCTTGCGCAACTCGTCCACTTCGCCTTCAGGGTTGGCATGGGCGCCGCTCATGAGCTTGTGGGCCAGCGGCTCGCAGGGTGAGCCTTGCAATTGCTCGCGCAGCACTGCCCAGGAGCGCGGCCCGGATTCGGTGAACTGGGCCTCCAGCCAACGGAACAAGGGGGCATGGCTTTGGTTGCAGCGAGCCAGGGCATCGAAATCCTCATGGGTCATCTCTTCCATGAACTCCATGTGACACATCAGCAGGCGTGCGGCCTGATCTTCGCGGCTGACCGGCGTGGGGCGCGGGCCCAGTTGTGGCGGATTCCAGTCCTCACCCTTCTTGCCCCAGGGCTTGCGCTGGCGGCCGAATTCCTTGCGGCCCGACCAGTTGCCACCATCGCTGCCTCCGCTCTGGCTTGGGTAGGAGGGGCTGGGTGCACCTGCGTCAGTCCAGTCGGGAGCGCTTTCCCAGTTGCCCGCAGGAGCATCCCATTCCGGTGCCTGAGGGCCGGGGGGCGCAGGCGCGCGGCGGGCAATGGGGGCGGTGCGTGCGGCTTCCTGCGCCCAGATATCGGAGAGGTCGCGCGAGTCCAGCTGGGCCAGGGCTGCGATTTCGGAGAGCAACTGGCGTTTGAGCGCGCCGTCGGGCAGCAGCGACCACAGCGGCCGGGCGTTGCTGGCCATGTGGGCACGGCCTTCTGTCTGTCCCAGATCGCAGCCTTCGCTGGCCGATTCGATGAGAAAGCGGCTCAGTGGCGTTGCATCGCCTACATAGCGCGAGAAGGCCTCGGGGCCGAATTCGCGGATGAAGCTGTCGGGGTCGTGCTCCGAAGGCAGGAACAGGAATTTGATGGAGCGCGTGTCGGTTGCCAGCGGCAGGGCTGCATCCAGAGCCTTGCGCGCGGCGCGCCGGCCCGCGCCGTCGCCGTCGAAGCTGAAGACCACGGCATCGGTGAATCGAAACAGCTTTTGCACATGCTCGGGCGTGCAGGCCGTTCCAAGCGTGGCCACGGCATTGGCAAAGCCGAGCTGGGCCAGCGCCACCACGTCCATATAGCCTTCGGTGACCAAGGCGTAGCCCATGTCGCGCAGGGCCTGGCGGGCCTCGTAAAGGCCGTAGAGTTCGCGGCCCTTGTGGAAGACCGGGGTTTCGGGCGAGTTCAGGTACTTGGGCTTTTCATCGCCGAACACCCGCCCGCCAAAGCCTATGCACTCGCCTTTGACATTGCGAATCGGGAACATGAGCCGGTCGCGAAAGCGGTCGTAGCGGCGGCTGTCGTCCCCGCCGACGATGACCAGCCCGCATTCTTCGAGCTGCGGGTTGTCGTACTCGGCAAATACGCTGGCCAGACCATGCCAGCCTGCAGGGGCATAGCCCAGGCCAAAGCGCTTGGAGACTTCGCCGGAGACGCCGCGCTTTTTCAGATACTCGATGGCTTTCGGAGCTGCCTTGAGCTGCTTGCGATAGGACTCGCCGGCTTTTTCCAGCAGATCACTCAGTGTTTCCGCCTTTTGCTTTTGCTGAGCCTGGCGCTGGCGCTCGGCGGGACTGATGTCGTCCTGCGGCACTTGCAGACCGCATTGGTTGGCAAGCTCCTGCACGGCTTCGACAAAGCCCATGCCGGCATGCTCCATCAGAAAGCCGATGGCATTGCCATTCTTGCCGCAGCCAAAGCAGTGAAAGAACTGCTTGCTGGGGCTGACGGTGAAAGAGGGCGACTTCTCGCTATGGAACGGGCATAAGCCCATGAAGTTGGCGCCGCCCTTTTTGAGCTGTACATAGCGGCCCACGATGTCGACGACGTCGACGCGGGATAGCAACTCTTGGATAAATGATTGGGGAATGGCCACCCGCGTATTCTGCCTTTTTCGGCAATGGCCGAGGGCGCGGCAGGAATGGAGCAGGCGGGCAAAAAAAAGCCTGCACCCATGGGTGCAGGCTCAGGTCTCCTGATGCCTGGGTCATTGCCAGGCTCTCCTCTAAAACGTCTCCTCCGCCACTCAGTCTTGAGGCTTGCGACCGGCTCCGTGCGGGCAGAGATGCCGGTCTTGCACTGCCAGTGCAGGCAGTCATGTACTCAAAACATGTGCGCATTCTAAAAGCGATTCGAAGTCCTGGTGATTGGTCTGTCAGATAAATGATGTCTTATAGATGACTTGCATGAGTTGGCCCTGCCTAGGGAATGAGGGGGTTTTTCAATAGGATTTCATGTGGTTGATTTCAAATGAATTTATCGATTTTCAGAAGCTGTTGAAAGTACTGTTTCGCTGAATGACCATTTGCATTGCTCTGGTTTGTCTGTGCATGTCGCATGCCGGTTTGCCGGTGCGGAGCGGCCATTTCGGGCGCAACTGCTTGATCCCGATCACAACAGGCCCGCATGGCGCTCGGTTGTAAGCCTGGCGTGACGGATGCTGGAGTACAAAACGCTCAGGAGACAAACATGACAAGTTCTTTCGATCTGAACCTCGCCCCAAATACCGCCAACCATGCCGCGCTGACGCCGCTGAGCTTTATTGCCCGCACGGCCGAGGTCTACCCCGAGCGCCTGGCCATTGTTCACGGCGACTTGCGCCAGAGCTGGGCGCAAACCTATGCGCGCTGCCGTCAGCTGGCCAGCAGCCTGCAGAAAATCGGCATTGGCAAGAACGACACCGTGGCCGTAATGCTGCCCAATACGCCGCCCATGGTGGAGGCGCACTTTGGCGTGCCCATGGCCGGTGCCGTGCTCAACACGCTCAATACCCGGCTCGATGCCGAGACCCTGGCATTCATGCTGGATCACGGCGAGGCCAAGGCCTTGATCGTGGACCCCGAGTTCGCGGCCTTGATGGCTAGGGCGCTCAAGCTGCGCCAGAGCACCGCGCCCATCTATGTGATCCAGGTCGAAGACCCGGTTTACGGCGAGGCGGCCGAGCAAATCGGTGCTACCGACTATGAGAGCTTTGTGGCCCAGGGCGATGCCGGTTTCGACTGGCAGTTGCCCGGCGACGAATGGGATGCGATTGCGTTGAACTACACCAGCGGAACCACGGGCAATCCCAAGGGTGTGGTCTACCACCATCGCGGCGCGCACAACAACGCCATCAGCAATGTGCTGGAGTGGGACATGCCCAAACACGCCGTCTATCTGTGGACGCTGCCCATGTTCCACTGCAACGGCTGGTGCTTCCCCTGGACGGTGGCCGCACGCGCGGCGGTCAATGTCTGCCTGCGCCGGGTGGATGCGCAGGCGATTTTTGACGCCATTCGCAACCATGGCGTGAGCCATTACTGCGGCGCGCCCATTGTGCACAGCCTGCTGGTGAATGCGCCGGCTGCCATGAAGCAGGGCGTGCCCGCAGGCGTCAAGGCCATGGTGGCAGGGGCTGCGCCGCCTGCATCGATGATAGAGGGCATGGAGGCCATGGGCTTTGACATCACCCATGTCTACGGCTTGACCGAAACCTATGGCCCGGCCACGGTTTGCGCCAAGCATGGGAGCTGGAATGCGCTCGATATCGGCGAGCGCGCCCGCCTGAACTCGCGCCAGGGCGTGCGCTACCACCTGCAGCGCTCTGCTGCCGTGCTGGATCCCGAAACCATGCAGCCCGTGCCGCGCGACGGCCAGACCATGGGCGAGATCATGTTTCAGGGCAATATCGCCATGAAGGGCTATCTCAAGAACCCGCAGGCGACGCAGGAAGCCTTCCGCGGCGGATGGTTCCACAGCGGCGACCTAGCCGTTCAGCATCCCGACGGCTATATCCAGATCAAGGACCGCAGCAAGGACATCATCATCTCGGGAGGCGAGAACATCTCGTCCATCGAAGTGGAGGATGTGCTCTATCGCCACCCTGCCGTGCTGGCTGCGGCCGTGGTGGCCAAGCCCGACCCCAAATGGGGCGAGACGCCCTGCGCCTTCATCGAGCTCAAAGCCGGAGCCGAGACCACGGCCGAAGACATCATTGCCCACTGCAAAAAGCATCTGGCCGGCTACAAGGTGCCGCGCGCCGTGGTGTTTGGCGAACTGCCCAAGACCAGCACGGGCAAGATCCAGAAGTTCGAGCTGCGCAAGCAAGTAGGCTCGGCTTCAGCTATCTCGGTTTGAGATCTGGCCGTAAACAAAGAAGCCCGGTGCTCCAACTCTGTGGGCAGCGGGCTTTCCCGTGTCTGTCAGTTCAGTAAATTTGATAGCTGCTAGCGCCTGCTATTCATGGAATTTGGATAGTTTTCAATCTGAAATCTATAAATAACCTGCGCAATAAGCTCTGAATGAGATAGCGGCAACTGGTTGGTGCGTCACGCCAGCTCGGGCGGCATGCGCTGCCAGCCTTCGGGCGTCACACGCAGCACCTCGGCGCGACGCGTATCGGCATCGATATGCCAGTCGCTGAGCACGATGCGCCACTGCTGCCTGCCCAGTGCGTGGTCGGCGGGCTGATGAGTGTGGCCGTGAATCAGCCAGGGCGCTTGCGCGGCCTGCATCCAGGTGGCACTCATCTGCGCGTCGGCATCTGCGTAGGGCGCGCCGCTTTGCTTGCGTTGCTCGCTTTCGCTGCGTGCCGATCTGCCGATCGCGCGGCGCACGGCCAGGGGCTGGGCCAGCAGTTGCTGTTGCCAGGCGGCGGAGCGCGAAACAGCGCGGAATTGCTGGTAATCCACATCGTCAAGGCACAGTGCATCGCCATGGCTGAGCAAGATGCTGGTGCCTGCCCACCGCAGCACCGTGGGGTCGGAAAGGCCGGTCATGCCGCTGCGGCGCAGAAATTCGTCGCCGGCCAGAAAGTCGCGGTTGCCGACCATGAAGAACAGCGGGCGCTGCTGCGCCGCCTCGCGCAGCACGGCAGCGCATTCGGCTTCGAAGCTGCCGGTTTCATCGAGTGCATCGTCACCCACCCAGACTTCAAACAGATCGCCGAGGATAAAGATGGCGTCGGCCGTGCTGCGTGCCAGATAGCTGCGCCAGGCTTCAACCGTCTGCGGCTCCGAAGGCTGCAGATGCAGATCGGAAATGAAATCAAGCGTGCGCCAGTGGGGCTCAGCCTGGAGCTGCGCGACTTGAGGAGCGGCAGTGCGTGGATCAGAAGATTCAGCCATGAATGAAAAGTGCGCAGCCTGAAAACAATAACGGCCTCACAAAGAGACGGCAAGCAAGGGCCGCCCCGCAGCGAGGCCGTCGTCCCCCTCCGCGAAGCAGAGAGGGGGAAGGCGCGTTAGCGCCTCAGGGGGAGATTACAGTGCCACGGCCTTGTCGATCACCACGGCGTCGAAAGGCACGTCGTCGTGGAAGCCCTTGCGAGTGGTGCGCACCTTCTTGATGGCGTCCACGACTTCTTCACCCTTGACCACCTTGCCGAACACGGCATAGCCCCAGCCCTGGCCGGTGGGAGCGGTGTGGTTCAGGAAGCCGTTGTCCACGGTGTTGATGAAGAACTGGGCGGTTGCGCTGTGAGGATCGCTGGTGCGAGCCATGGCAATCGTGTACTTGTCGTTCTTCAGGCCGTTCTTGGCTTCGTTCTCGATGGGAGCAGCGGTTTCCTTCTGCTTCATGTCGGCTGCGAAACCGCCGCCCTGGATCATGAAATTCTTGATCACGCGGTGGAAGATGGTGCCGTTGTAGAAGCCCTGATTCACGTAGTTCAGGAAGTTCTCTGTGGACTTGGGCGCATTCACGGCGTCCAGTTCCAGGGTGATCACGCCCTGGGTTGCGGTGTCAGCCACGTTGATGGTCACGTGCAGTTCGACTTGGGGATTGCTCATGTCTGTGCTTTCTAGAGGATGGAGTAAAGAGGCTGGCGCGGCCCGGCAGGTGCAGCGCCGCCGGGGTGTTTACTTGATTTCGGTGGCGGAGAGGATTGTTACCGGCGTCGTGGGCACATTCTGGTGCATGCCACGGTTGCCCGTAGCCACGGCGCGGATTTTGTCCACCACATCCATGCCCTTGACGACCTTGCCGAAGACGGTATAGCCATGGCCGTCGGGCTTGGGGGCATTGAGCATGTCGTTGTTCACCACATTGATGAAGAACTGCGAGGTGGCGGAATTGGGGTTGCCGGTGCGCGCCATGGCAATCGTGCCGCGGTCGTTCTTGAGGCCGTTGCTGGCTTCCAGCGGAATCGGGGCGCGTGTGGGCTTTTCGTTCAGATTGGCGTCCATGCCGCCGCCCTGGATCATGAAGCCGTCGATGACGCGGTGGAACACCGTGCCGTCATAGTGCTTGTCGCGCACATACTGCAGAAAATTGGCGGCGCTCTTGGGGGCCTTGGCATCGTTGAGCTCGACCACGATATCGCCCATGCTGGTCTTGAGCTGCACCTTGGATTGCGCCTGGGCCAGGCCGGGGGTGGCAAAAACAGTGGCTGTCAGCGCAATCGCGGACAGGGCCTTGAGGCTGTTTCGACGGAAATTCAGCATGGTCATATTCCTGGGTAAGTGGGCCTTGGGCAGGGCCGCAGGGATGGCGGCTGCGAAAAACAGGCTTGAGGCAGCTGAGGGCGCCGGCCTGCTTCACAAGAGGGAGAAGGGCGGCGATGGCAAAAAACGGGTTCAGCGTTGTGCAGGCTGGGCCGGGGCAGGCGTTGCGAGAGAGGCCGCAGGCTGCAGCAAGTCCTTGAGCTGCTTGAGCTTGGGGTTCAGGGCTGCTGGGCGGCCGCCCTTGGCCAGGGACTGCGCATAGGACTGATAGGCCAGGCGGGCATAGATATCGCCCAGGTTCTCGTGCGCCACGGCATAGTTCGGATTGTTGCGCACGGCAGCTTCGAGCGCGGCGCGGGCGCGATCCAGGTCACCCTGGCGTGCATAGATCACGGCCAGGTTGTTATAGGGCTCGGGCAGCTCGGGATAGTCCTCGGTCAGCTGGCGAAACGCTGCAATCGCGTCCTCGGTCTTGCCGTCATTGCTCAGTGCGATGCCGCGCAGAAAACGCATCTGCGGGTCGCGTGAATTCTTGGCCAGATAGGCGTCTGCTTTTTGCAGCGCCTGCTGTGTCTTGCCGCTCTTGAGCAACTGGGCAACATCCGTGTAATCGTCGGCGTAGGCGCTACCTGCAGCGAGCAAGGCAGCCAGGGCTGCCGCACGCGCTGCGGTACTGAACAAGTTGCGTACAGGCATGTAGGTGCTTTCATGGCGCCGCAAAACTGCGCTGCGGCGGGAGCTTATACTGCGGGGAATTGTAGCTGAGGGGTGTGCGGCGCTTAGGCGTCTGGCCGGACCGGGATGTGTCTGGATGCTAGTGCGCATTTTTCAGCCTCAGGGAATGGCAGGCATGGTTTATGCATCGCAGGCATGACCAGTGCTGCTGCTCGCCACCCTCTCTCCCTATTTCAAGATTCATGAGTTTGCGTATCTACAACACGCTGTCGCGTGCACTGGAATCGTTTTCGCCGCTTGAGCCGGGCCATGTGCGTATGTACGTCTGTGGCATGACGGTCTATGACCTCTGCCACCTGGGCCATGCACGCTCCATGGTGGCTTTCGACGTGGTGCAGCGCTGGCTGCGCGCCAGCGGCTACAAGGTGACCTATGTGCGCAACATCACCGACATCGATGACAAGATCATCAAGCGCGCGGTGGAAAACGGCGAGACCATACGCAGCCTGACCGACCGCATGATCGATGCGCTGCACCAGGACGCGGATGCGCTGGGCATCGAGCGCCCCACGCTGGAGCCGCGCGCCACCGAGTATGTGCCGCAGATGCTGAGCATGATTGCCCGCTTGCAGGGCAAGGGCCTGGCCTATCAGGCCGGCAACGGCGATGTGAACTACGCCGTGCGCAAGTTTTCTGGCTACGGCAAGCTTTCGGGCAAGTCGCTGGACGAGCTCAACGCCGGCGAGCGTGTGGCCGTGGCCGACGGCAAGCACGACCCGCTGGACTTTGTGCTGTGGAAGTCGGCCAAGGTGGACGAGCCCGCCGACGTGAAGTGGGCCAGCCCCTTTGGCGAAGGTCGCCCCGGCTGGCATATCGAGTGCTCGGCCATGGGTTGCGAGCTGCTGGGAGAGAGCTTCGACATCCATGGCGGCGGTGCGGATCTGCAGTTCCCTCACCACGAAAACGAGATCGCCCAGAGCGAAGGTGCGACCGGCAAGCCGTTCGCACGGACCTGGATGCACAACGGCTTCATCAACGTGGACAACGAGAAGATGTCCAAGTCGCTGGGCAACTTCTTCACCATCCGCGACGTGCTCAAGGAGTACGACGCCGAGACCATCCGTTTCTTCGTCGTGCGCAGTCACTACCGCAGCCCGCTGAACTATTCCAATGTGCATCTCGATGATGCGCGCGGTGCGCTCAAGCGCCTCTATACCGCGCTGGACCTGGTGACGCCTGCCGAGGTGCAGATCGACTGGAGCAATCCCTATGCCGCCCGCTTCAAGGCGGCGATGGACGAAGACTTCGGCACGCCCGAGGCCGTGGCCGTGCTCTTCGAGCTGGCCGCCGAGGTCAACCGCAGCAAGTCGCCCGAAGTGGCTGGCTTGCTCAAGGCCCTGGGGGCCTGCCTGGGCCTGCTGCAGGCCGAGCCGCAAAAGTTTCTGCAGGCTGGTGCCGAAGGGGTGGACGCGGCAGCGATCGAGGCGCAGATTGCCGCACGCGCAGAGGCCAAGGCTGCCAAGAACTGGGCCGAGGCCGACCGCATCCGCAAGGAGTTGCTCGATCAGGGCATCGTCCTCAAGGACTCGGCTGCGGGCACGACCTGGGAAGCGGCCGCCAAGGGCTGAGGCTGCATGCAATATTCCATCAACTGTGTGAGCAGTGCGGAGAGTCGTGCATGAGTGCGGCCAAGCATCTGGACACCATGGAGTTTGAGCAGCTGCCGCTGGTGGCTGATCTGCCCGTGCCCATGGGGCCGGCTGCGCCTTTGCCTGTAGCGCCTTTGGGGGCCGCAGCCATTGCTCAGCCTGCGGGTACATCTGCAAAGCAGGCAGTTGCGTCCAAAGCGGCCGCTCCAAAGATCCATCTGGATTTGCCTGATGGTGTGCCCGCCTATTGGGCTGAGGCCTGTCGTCAACTCATGCGCCGCGATCGTGTGCTCAAGCGCCTGATTCCGCAACTCGGCAGCCAGGCTTTGTTGCCTTGCGGGCAGGAGCAGGCCTTTGCCACGTTGGCCCGGTCCATCATCGGGCAGCAGATTTCGGCGAAGTCCGCCAAGACCTTGTGGAACAAGTTCGCCAGGCTGCCTGTTGCCATGCAGCCCGAGCAGGTGCTCAGGCTCAAGGTGGACGATATGCGTGCGGTGGGGTTGTCGGCCCGCAAGGTGGACTATCTGGTCGATCTGGCTCTGCACTTCACCGAGAACCGTCTGCACATGGATGAATGGGCTCAGATGAGCGATGAAGTCATCATTGCCGAGCTGATGTCCATACGCGGTCTAAGCCGCTGGACGGCCGAGAATTTTCTGATTTACTGTCTGGGGCGGCCCAATGTGCTGCCTCTGGACGATGCCGGTTTGATACAGGGCATCTCTCTCAATCATTTTTCGGGCGATCCTGTCAGTCGCAGCGATGCCCGTGAAGTTGCCGAGGCTTGGAAACCGTGGTGTACGGTTGCAACTTGGTATATTTGGCGCTCGCTCGAGGCGCAGCCTGTGGCTTGATGACATCTGTCCACTGGCCGATTGCAAGGATTGCAACAGGCTGGCACAAGGAGAAATACGTTGGCGAAAAAGAACTTTCTGGATTTTGAGCAGCCCATTGCCGAACTCGAATCCAAAATCGAAGAACTGCGCTATGTGCAGACTGAAAGCGCAGTAGATATCTCGGAAGAGATCGATCAGCTCAGCAAGAAAAGCCTGCAGCTGACCAAGGACATCTACAGCGACCTGACCCCCTGGCAGATCACCAAGATCGCACGCCATACCGAGCGCCCCTATACGCTCGACTATGTGCGCGAGTGCTTTACCGACTTTGTCGAAATGCACGGCGACCGCCACTTTGCGGATGACCAGTCCATCATCGGCGGCCTGGCGCGCTTCAATGGCCAGCCCTGCATGGTGATCGGTCATCAAAAGGGCCGCGATACCAAGGAGCGTACGCTGCGCAACTTCGGCATGACGCGTCCCGAGGGCTATCGCAAGGCCTTGCGTCTGATGAAGACGGCCGAGAAGTTCAAGCTGCCCGTGTTCACTTTCGTGGACACGCCCGGCGCCTTCCCAGGCATCGATGCCGAGGAGCGTGGCCAGTCAGAAGCCATCGGTCGCAACATCTACGAAATGGCGCAGCTGCAGACCCCCATCATCACCACCATCATCGGTGAAGGTGGCTCGGGCGGTGCGCTGGCCATTGCAGTGGCAGACCAGGTGCTGATGCTGCAGTACTCCGTGTACTCGGTGATCAGTCCCGAAGGCTGCGCTTCCATTCTGTGGAAGACCGGCGAAAAGGCCCAGGAAGCGGCAGACGCCATGGGCATCACTGCTCACCGCCTCAAGGCGCTGGGTCTGGTGGACAAGATCGTCAACGAGCCTGTGGGCGGTGCTCACCGCGATCACAAGCAAATGGGTGCCTTCCTCAAGCGTGCGCTGGGCGATGCCTATCGCCAGCTGACCGATCTCAAGCCCAAGGAACTGCAGGATCGTCGCTACGACCGCATTCAGAGCTATGGCAAGTTTGCCGACACCAAGGCCGACAACCGCTGAGCCAGCGGGCTTGATGCCGCTTGCGCACAATGGCTCCTTCGGGAGCCATTTGTTTTTTGTCGAGAGTTTATGAGCGAAATACGCCTTAATCCCTTGCTGGGTAGGCGTTGGCTGCTATTGAATTTGAAAGAAGGGGTCTGTTGTTCATGCAAGCCCAGTCAGATGCTGACTTGTTGGTGGCTTCGGCCGGCCGGGTGGATGCCGCAGTGGCTGCATTCAATCCAGCGCTGCCGCTGGTTGTGGCCTTCAGCGGCGGAGCCGATTCGTCAGCTCTGCTGCTGGCCTGCCATGCGCGCTGGCCAGGGCAGGTGCGGGCGATTCATGTGCACCATGGTTTGCAGGCTGCAGCTGATGAATTTCAGCGGCACTGCGAGCAGCTGTGCGCCCGGCACGGCATTGCCCTCAAGGTCTGCGCCATCAATGCGCGCAATGTGCAGGGACAAAGCCCCGAAGATGCGGCGCGGCAGAGGCGTTATGCGGCCTTGATTCAGGAGGCCCGGCAGCCTTGGCTCGATGCGCAGGGTGCTGCGCTGGATGCGGTGCGCTCCATGGCGCTGGCCCAGCATGCCGACGATCAGGTCGAGACTTTGCTGCTGGCGCTCTCGCGCGGTGCCGGTGTGGCCGGCCTGGCGGCCATGCCTGGGCATTGGCAAAGAGCAGGGCTGGAATGGTTCAGGCCCTTGCTGGAGGTGCCGGGGCAGGCGCTGCGCGACTGGTTGCGGCTCAGGAATTTGAGCTGGGTCGAGGATCCGACGAATGCCGATCCAGGCTACACGCGCAATCGCATCCGGGCTCAGTTGCTGCCGGTGCTGGAACAGGTCTTTCCGCAGTTTCGCAGTACGTTTGCACGCAGCAGCGCCCATTGCGCCCAAGCGTCGCAGTTGCTGGACCAGCAGGCGGCGGCAGATCTGCAACTGGTGGGGGTGCCGCCCGCCATCAAGGCGCTGCAGAGTTTGAGCGAGCTGCGTATGGGTAATGTCCTGCGTTATTGGTTGCGCACCGAGCATGGCACCACGCCGACGGCGGCACAGCTTGCGCAGCTCATGGCACAGCTCGGCGTTTGCACTACGCGAGGGCACCGCATCCACATCAAGGTGGGGCGAGGTTTTGTAGAGCGCCAGGGGACAAGTCTCGGTTGGTACAATTCCTAGGTTTTGGTTTTTTTACCTGTACGAAAACCGCCGGCGCGCCAAAACCTTTGTGACCTGCGCCGTGGCTGCTGTTTCGTCACCCTTTAGTATCCAATGGCACTGATCGTTCATAAATACGGCGGCACCTCGATGGGCTCGACAGAGCGCATCCGCAACGTCGCCAAGCGTGTGGCCAAATGGGCTCGGGCAGGTCACCAGTTGGTGGTTGTGCCCAGCGCCATGAGTGGCGAAACCAACCGTTTGCTGGGTCTGGCCAGCGAACTGGCTCCCAGCCACGCCAAGAGTTCGTACTATCGTGAGCTTGATATGCTGGCCGCCACTGGCGAGCAGGCATCCTCAGCGCTGCTGGCCATTGCGCTGCAGGCTGAAGGCATGGAGTCGGTCAGCTATGCGGGCTGGCAAGTGCCCGTGCGCACCGATAGCAGCTACACCAAGGCTCGCATCGAGTCCATCGACGACAAGCGCGTGCGTGCCGACCTCGAGGCAGGTCGTGTCGTGATCGTGACCGGCTTCCAGGGTATCGATCCCGAAGGCAATATCACCACGCTGGGGCGTGGCGGCTCCGATACTTCGGCTGTGGCCGTGGCTGCCGCCCTGAAGGCGGCCGAATGCCTGATCTATACCGATGTGGATGGCGTCTACACCACCGATCCCCGTGTGGTGCCTGCTGCCAAGCGCCTGGGTACGGTGAGCTTTGAGGAAATGCTGGAAATGGCCAGCCTGGGCTCCAAGGTGCTGCAAATCCGTTCCGTGGAGTTTGCAGGCAAGTACAAGGTGCCCATGCGCGTGCTGTCGAGCTTCACGCCCTGGGATATCGATCTGGAAGAAGAAGCCAAGTCTGGCACGCTGATTACTTTTGAGGAAGACGAAAAAATGGAAAAGGCTGTCGTATCCGGCATCGCTTTCAACCGTGGCGAGGCCAAGATCTCCGTGCTGGGCGTGCCTGATACCCCCGGCGTGGCTGCTGCCATCCTGGGCCCCGTGGCTGAT
>NZ_JBCPWO010000059.1:0-523 GCF_039581385.1 Comamonas sp. A7-5 | reverse complement strand
CGCACTGGAAACCGCCGACAACGTACCGTTGGCAATGGTCAGGTCGGCGTTGGTGAAACCGGTGACCGCTTCACTGAAGGTGATGGTCACCAGCGAGGTCTCACCGACCGCAAGGCTGGTGTCCGCCACGACAATGGTCGCCGTTGGGCGCAGCGTATCAATGACGTAGTTGTTGGAGTCCGTGGTGCCGCTGCCAGCATTGCCGGCAGCGTCAGCCACTCCGAAATTGTCCAGGGTGATCAGGTTGCTGGCGTCAGTGATGTTGCTGGTCGGCGTGAACGTCGCCGTCCAGGTGATACCGCCGTCGCTGCTGCTGATGTTGCTCAGCGTGCCGTTGGCCACCGTCAGGTCGGCGTTGGTGAAACCGGTCACCGCTTCGCTGAAGGTGATGGTCACCAACGAGGTCTCACCGATCCGGAGGTTGTTGTCGGCCACCACGAGGGTCGCGGTCGGGCGCAGCGTATCGATGGCGTAGTTGTTCGAATCGGCGGTGCCGCTGCCAGCATTGCCGGCAGCGTCGGTG
>NZ_JBCPWO010000058.1:0-592 GCF_039581385.1 Comamonas sp. A7-5 | reverse complement strand
TCCGCTACGACGATGGTGGCCGTGGGTCGCTGGGTGTCGATGGCGTAGTTATTCGAGTCCGTCGTTCCCGTACCGCTGTTGCCCGCCGCATCCACATAGCCGCTGTTGTTCAGCGTGATCAGGTTGACCGTGCTCTCCAGGTTGGCCGTGGGCGTGAAGGTCGCAGTCCAGGTGATACCGCCGTCGCTGCTGCTGAGGTTGCTCAGTACACCATTGGCCACGGTGAAGTCGGCAGTGGTCAGGCCGGTGATCGCCTCGCTGAAGGTGATGGTGACCGTACCGGTATCGCCTACCGCCAGCGCCGTGTCTGTCACCACAATGGAGGCCGTCGGGCGCTGGGTGTCGATGGCGTAGTTATTCGAGTCGGTGATTCCCACTCCGGCATTGCCCGCCTTGTCTGTCACTCCGGTGTTGTTCAGTGTGATCCGGTTGCCCGTGCTCTCCAGGTTGGCCGTGGGCGTGAAGGTCGCCGTCCAGGTGATGCCGCCGTCGCTGCTCGTGACCGTGCTTAAGGTGCCGCCGCTGACGCTCAGGTCGGCATTGCTGAAGTCGTTCACCGCTTCGCTGAAGGTGATGGTGACCAGGGTGCTCT
>NZ_JBCPWO010000057.1:0-610 GCF_039581385.1 Comamonas sp. A7-5 | reverse complement strand
ACTGCTGCTGACATTGCTCAGCGTGCCGTTGGCCACCGTGAAGTCGGCGGTGGTCAGGCCGGTGATCGCCTCGCTGAAGGTGATGGTGACGGTGCTGGTCTCGCCGACTGCCAGGGCGGTATCCGCGACCGTGATGGTGGCAGTCGGGCGCAGGGTATCGATGGCATAGCCGTTGGACACCGAACTACCTGCCCCAGCATTGCCCGCCTTGTCTGTCACTCCAGCGTTGTTCAGCATGATCTGGTTGAACGAACTCTCCAGGTTGGCCGTGGGCGTGAAGGTCGCAGTCCAGGTGACGCCGCCATCGCTGCTGCTGACGTTGCTCAGCGTGCCGTTGGCCACCGTCAGGTCGGCATTGGTGAAGCCGTTCACCGCTTCGCTGAAGGTGATGGTGACCAGGGTGCTCTCTCCGGCTTGCAGTGCTGCATCCGCTACGACGATGGTGGCCGTCGGTCGCAGGGTGTCGATGGCGTAGTTGTTCGAGTCGCTGGTTCCTACTCCCGCATTACCCGCCTTATCTGTCACTCCGGTGTTGTTCAGCGTGATCCGGTTGACCGTGCTCTCCAGGTTGACCGTGGGCGTGAAGGTCGCCGTCCAGGTGACGCCGCCA
>NZ_JBCPWO010000056.1:0-671 GCF_039581385.1 Comamonas sp. A7-5 | reverse complement strand
TGGCTCGAAATCCTTGGCCTGATAGGTCAGCTTGCTATAGATATGCGGGTAGATGGAGAAGGCCGAGACCTGCGACAGCACGATGACCGAGCCGTCGCCCACGGAGTTGCGCAGATTCTCCAGTGCGATGCGGCCACCGGCACCGGGCTTGTTCTCCACCACGCCCATGTTCTTGGAGTAGCTGGTGCCGCCGATCTTTTCCGCCACACGGCGCGCCACCGAGTCACCGGCACTGCCTGCGGGAAAGCCGTAAAGGATGCGCACCTGCTCCAGTGGCCCGCTGCCCTGGGCATAGGCGCTACGGCCGGCGATGCCGCCGAATGCGGCCAGGGCGGCTCCAGCGCCCAGGCCTTTGACGAAATTGCGACGATCTTGCATGTTTGTCTCCTCTATTGTTCGATCACTATGTGCAGGCTTGAGCCCGTCTGAAAAATCCCGACCCGAATGCTATTCGATACCGGTGGGTCATCAGGAATCGCCCGTAAAACCGATCTGCTTGACCAGCGGACCCCAGCGCTCGAACTCGGCCTGCTGCGAACGGGCCATTTCCTCGGGCGTGGAGCTGGTGGCAATCAGGCCGACCACACCCAAGCTTTCCTTGAGCGCGTCGCTCTTGAGCGCTGCCGTGATGGCCGCATGGGCGCGTGCACGCACGTCGACCGGTGTCCTGA
>NZ_JBCPWO010000055.1:0-719 GCF_039581385.1 Comamonas sp. A7-5 | reverse complement strand
CTGGCCAAGACTGGCTATAGCCGCGGTAGATGACACAAATCCAGAAAAGAATCCGGTCACAGGTAGGCCCCAGTGCGGGCCCAGCACTCGAGTCAGTATGTGTCCCAGCATGCCAACAGCCATGAACAGCACGACCACTTTCCAAAGGGCTGGGAGGCTTAGCACACCCCATGGATCTACAGGCGCTTGCGGCAGAAGTGGCATCACGACCAGCGCCGCAGCGCCCAGCAGAAGGCCATCCCTCAATTCATTCTCTCTGAGTAACTCACGACTCCAGCGTTGTATGGGGCCTTTGGAATGCACCAGCAAGGCACAAAGAATGCCCAGAGCTGCCGTCAAGGTAGGGCTCTTGTGCGATAGGGCGCCCAGAGTTAGTGAGAAAAGTAGAGTCACTTCACTGGTCAGGCCTGGGTCATTGGGGGCTGAGTGCCAGTAGGCTGCAACGGTCAGTGCCCCGACCAACAGAAGTACAACGGCGAAGGGCAGCACGCCTAACCACCAGGCCGCGCAGCCAAGCAACGCTGCTATGGCGTGGGTACGAGTTCCTGCGATGCTCTCGCGCTCACTCCCGCGACGCTCGCTTACGAGACCGATAAGCAGACCACAGCCTAATGAGACTACCCAATGGTCGACACCGGCCCAACTTAGCTGCATAAGTCTCAACCCCTCGATCTGAATAAGGCTCGTCCGATTGATGGGACTTCGCCTTAGCTACTACG
>NZ_JBCPWO010000054.1:0-723 GCF_039581385.1 Comamonas sp. A7-5 | reverse complement strand
GGAGATGAGTTAGGGAATCAGCGCCGCACGGCCGTCCACATAGACGGCTTCGCCGTTGTCGGGTTTGAGCACTTCCACATCGAAGCCGAACTGGCTGTAGTCGGTGCCGTCCTGAATCAGCGGCAGCTCGCCCGTGGGCGACAGCGCCACGCTGGGGAACCACCAGTCGCGATTGGTGCCGTGGGCGTTGTCGGCAATCAGCTGCAGCGCGCCCTTGAGATCCGCGCCATTGCCGGACTTGATGCGCTCCCAGCTGATCTCGGCTGCCGTGTAGCCCACCAGCACCTCGGTGGCCGCATCGATCTCGCCGCCCTCTGCGATCTGCAGCAGGCCCAGGTCGGCGTCCACCGTGTAATCGGTGCCCGCTGCAAAGGTCGTGGTGCCGTCCTTGCTTTTGACGGTGACGGCACTCAGCTTGCGCGCCCCCGTGGGGGCCGCTGCGGTCACGCCCAAGCGGTAGATGCCGCCTGGCTCCACCGTGTGCGCCTCGTCCGTCACCGTGGCAGATGCCTGTGTGTGGGTCTCTGCCGTGCCGGACAGAAACATGCGCAGGTTGCTGCCACTGATGTTGTCGGTGGTGATGGCCGCCTTGCGGGTGATCTCGATCAGGACTTCTTCGTCCTTCTCGCGCAGGCCGCCCTGCGAGCTGTAATGCGGGGCCTTGTCGCCCTCCACGCTCAAAGAGAAGGCCGGGCAGTTGCCGAACTGGCGACCGCCCAGCAG
>NZ_JBCPWO010000053.1:0-723 GCF_039581385.1 Comamonas sp. A7-5 | reverse complement strand
AGAGAGGGGTTAAGGAATCAGCGCTGCACGGCCGTCCACATAGACGGCCTCGCCGTTGTCGGGCTTGAGCACTTCGACATCGAAGCCAAACTGGCTGTAGTCCGTGCCGTCCTGAATCAGCGGCAGCTCGCCCGTGGGCGACAGCGCAACGCTGGGGAACCACCAGTCACGGTTGGTGCCGTGGGCGTTGTCGGCAATCAGCTGCAGCGCTCCCTTCAGATCCGCGCCGTTGCCGGACTTGATGCGCTCCCAGCTGGTCTCGGCGGCGGTGTAGCCCACCAGCACCTCGGTGGCTGCTTCGATCTCGCCGCCCTCTGCGATCTGCAGCAGGCCCAGGTCTGCGTCCACCGTGTAATCGGTGCCCGCCGCAAAGGTCGTGGTGCCGTCCTTGCTTTTGACCGTGACGGCACTCAGCTTGCGTGCGCCCGTGGGGGCCGCTGCGGTCACGCCCAGGCGGTAGATGCCGCCCGGCTCCACCGTGTGCGCCTCGTCGGCCACCGTGGCCGATGCCTGGGTGTGGGTCTCTGCCGTGCCGGACAGAAACATGCGCAGATTGCTGCCGCTGATGTTGTCGGTGGTGATGGCCGCCTTGCGGGTGATCTCGATCAGGACTTCTTCATCCTTCTCGCGCAGGCCGCCCTGCGCGCTGTAGTGCGGGGCTTTGTCACCCTCCACGCTCAAAGAGAAGGCCGGGCAGTTGCCGAACTGGCGGCCGCCCAGCAA
>NZ_JBCPWO010000052.1:0-749 GCF_039581385.1 Comamonas sp. A7-5 | reverse complement strand
ATTCCGAAGAACTGGCTGCTTGCCCTCAAACGCCCACGCTTATCGGCTGTATTTTTTTAAGGAACCGAGTGCAAAATCAGAAAAACCGACCTTGAATCTCGTTGCTTGCTGCGATCAGCAAAGCCTTGCATTGTAGCCTGTTTTTGCCAGGCTCAAATCAAAGTTTGAAACTTTTTGTCAAAACCCAGAGGATCTTGACAAAAAGAAAAAGCCTTGCGGCTTTTTCTTTGATTTGGCGGAAACGGAGGGATTCGAACCCTCGATGAGGCTCTACACCCCATACTCCCTTAGCAGGGGAGCACCTTCGGCCACTCGGTCACGTTTCCGGAATGACGCTATTGTAAACAGCTTTTTTGTTCGTTTTTGGAAAGTTGCGAAAATTATTCGCTTTTGTCCAAACCGAAGGCGGTGTGCAGGGAACGCACGGCCAGCTCCAGGTACTTCTCGTCGATCACGACCGAAGTCTTGATCTCGGAAGTCGAGATCATCTGGATGTTCACGCCTTCCTTGCTCAGAGCACGGAACATGGTGGAGGCCACGCCCACATGGCTGCGCATGCCGATACCGACGATGCTGACCTTGGCGATATTGGGATTGCCCACCACTTCGGAAGCACCCAGCGCAGGAACAACGCTTTCACGCAGCAGCTCCATGGCACGCTGGTAGTCGCCCTGACTCACAGTGAAGCTGAAGTCGGTCTTGCCGTCCTTGGAGATGTTCTGGATGATCACATCGACTTCGATGTTGGC
>NZ_JBCPWO010000051.1:0-926 GCF_039581385.1 Comamonas sp. A7-5 | reverse complement strand
ATCAAGAGTCCCGTCGGCATCAAGGTCGCCGGACCAGACCTCGCCACCATCGACAAGCTCGCGGCACAGATTGAATCCGCCGTGCGCGCAGTGCCTGGTGTTTCTTCCGCGTTGGCCGAACGCTTGACAGGGGGCCGGTACATTGACGTAGATGTGGACCGACAAGCCGCTGCACGGTTCGGACTTTCTGTGGCAGACGTGCAGGCGGTCATATCTACAGCCATCGGTGGTGAGAATGTCGGAGAAGTCATTCAGGGTCGAGAGCGCTTTCCGGTGAACGTCCGCTACCCGCGCGAAATCCGCGATTCACTGGAACGCCTGCGCAAGCTGCCTTTCGTGACAGACAAGGGTGCCACCGTGCTCCTGCAGGACGTCGCCAAGATCGTCATCGCAGAAGGCCCACCCATGATCCGCAGTGAAAACGCACGGCTCTCGGGCTGGGTCTATGTCGATGTACGTGGCCGGGACTTGCGCTCCGTCGTCCATGACATGCAAGCCATTGTTGCCAAGCAGGTGGCCATGCCTGCCGGCTATGCCCTGTCGTGGTCTGGCCAGTTCGAGTATTTGGAGCGGGCCACGGAACGCCTGAAAGTCGTCGTACCACTCACTCTGGCCGTCATCTTCATGCTGCTCTACGTCCTGTTTCGCAGTGGAGGCGATGCCGCATTGGTCATGGCAGCGGTTCCATTCTCGCTGGTCGGTGGGTTCTGGTTCATCTGGGCGCTCGGTCACGCGGTGTCGGTGGCCTCTGCCGTGGGGTTCATTGCCCTGGCCGGCGTTGCCGCCGAGTTTGGCGTCGTGATGCTCGTCTACCTGCAGAACGCCTGGAAACAGCATCTGGCCGCAGGCGAGCCGGACAATGAAGAGACGCTACTGGCCGCCATTCGCGAGGGCGCCGTCATGCGCGTGCGGCCGAAGGCCATGAC
>NZ_JBCPWO010000050.1:0-1010 GCF_039581385.1 Comamonas sp. A7-5 | reverse complement strand
CGCTAACTGCACCCAGGCGGACTTTCTGAGCATCGACCAGCAAGTAGCTCAGGTGGAACGAGCGGCTAATCTGGCAGCCATTGCGCAAGTCAGCTCCATGACCCAGCATCAGGCCCAGGAGTTGGCGCAACTGATGCTGGAGTTGGCTCCGGTCTATGGAACGGGAGAGTCGGTACTGCAATTGATCACGGGCCAGAGCAGCCTGACGGGGGAGGAGACTAGTCGATTCTGGGCTGCTATTGGGGTAGTGCCAGTGGTAGGAGGTGTGCTTAAGAAAGTGGGAGAGCCCACTGTCTCTTCTGTTACAAAAACTCTGAAACAGATCAATAACGCTACTGATCCCACCAATTATGTAAAAGCAGGTGCTTCAGGGATTTCTGAAGGTGCTCATTCTCTCATAGGCGCAGAGCGTGCAATAATTGATCAGCGAAAATTAAAAGATTATGCGTTGAATCCAGATCATCCAGTTGGAGGGAATAAGGCTCGCGTTTTTGAATCTGCATTGGGATTTAACAAAGAAAATTCAGATATTTTAATGAAGCAGCTGCAGGAAGGTGTTATGAAAAATACTCCAATACCTGGAAAAATTGATCAATATGGAGCTCGGTTTACTGTGGATATTTCCGTTGTTGGACCGGGGGGAAGTGGCATCGTTAGAAGTGGATGGATCTACAAGCCGGGCTCCGATACTCCAGAACTAACTACAATTTTCGTGAAATAAATTATATGATTTTAAGTATTAATAGAACTATTCGTTTGATAGAAAACATATCTTCAGAGAAATTATACAAAGGTGACTTAGGAGTAATAGTTGAAATTTTTTCGGACCCGGAAATAGCCTATGAAATAGAGTTTTGCGATGAAAAAGGAAGAACTATTGCGCAAGTTGTGCTAAAGGAGCACCAATTCGAAGTATTAGAATGAATATATAGGTCTTTCCTTGCAAGCGGCGCTGTTGCATAAATCGGTACAGCGACAGCGCACGTGGCAGCACCATCCTGGTTCGCGGT
>NZ_JBCPWO010000005.1:0-462910 GCF_039581385.1 Comamonas sp. A7-5 | reverse complement strand
GGGTGCTTCGAAACGAGGAGCGCCTGTCGAAGGCTGTTAATACATTGCAGCTGCAAAAATACCGAAAACCCATAAAAAGAGAGCGCCAGGCGCTCTCTTTTTTTCAGCAGTCAGCCTGAAGCACTTCAGTATGGTGCGGCCTGGCCATGCACAAACACGCGCAGCTCGCCGTTCTGGAAGGGAGTCCACTGCTCGTTCTGTGTCAGAGGGGCGGTGACGATGATGGCCACCTTGTCCTGGGGGGTGGTTTCGCGGGAGAAGTCCACGCTGAGATCCTCGTCGGACAGCTGCGCCTGGGTGAAGGGATGGCGGCGCTCGATGTAGCAGAGGTGGGTCGTGGCATGGGCCCAGAGCGCCTCGCCGTTGGAGAGCAGGAAGTTGAACGTGCCGTGCGGTGCGATCTTGGCGGCCAGCTCGCGCAGGGTGTGGGTCAGCTCTTCGATGCTGGGCACGCCCGCATGGGACTTCCACAGCTCCTGCATGATCCAGCAGAAGGCCTGCTCGCTGTCCGTGTTGCCAATGGGCTGGAAGTGGGCGTGCAGCTTGGGGGCGAAGTTCTTGAGATCGCCGTTGTGCGCGAAGACCCAGTTGCGTCCCCAGAGCTCGCGCACGAAGGGGTGGCAGTTCTGCAGGCTGACCACGCCCTGGGTGGCCTTGCGGATATGGGCGATGACGTTGGTGCTCTTGATCGGGTATTCGCGGATGAGCTTGGCGATCTGGGAGTCGACGGCGCGTTCGTGATCGACGAAGTGGCGCAGGCCCTTGTCTTCGAAGAAGGCGATGCCCCAGCCGTCTGTGTGGTCGCCGGTGTTGCCTGCGCGCTGCGTGAAGCCTGAGAAGCTAAAGCGCACATCGGTAGGCGTGTTGCAGTTCATTCCAAGCAGCTGGCACATGGCTTCGTCATATCTTTCAAGCAAAAAAGCTTTATAGCCCAAGAATCTATGGATGATCTCGTCAATGATGGTGCTGTATGGCAGAGATCGTCAACCGCTGCCCAGCCGGCATGAAAAAAGCAGCCTAAGCTGCTTTGCGCAAGAGGGCGGCGATGGCCTATTCGCGGTCCAGCCAGAGCTTGCCGCCAGTGGCCCAGTCGTGACGCTTGATGTCGGTGATGATGATGTCCACCGATTCGGGCGAGCCGCCCAGCACTTCAACGCTGACGCGGGTGATTTCTTCGACCAGCTTGCGCTTTTGTTCGACGGTACGGCCTTCCATCATTTCGACATGGTAGGTGGGCATGTGCAGGTTTCCTTGCTGGCTTGGGGTTGGGAAAAGAGGTCCATCATAAGGCCGGGCTGGCCAAGAGCCGTCCCAGGACGGCCTCGGCCGCGTGCGGGTCGGTCAGCTTTGCTCCAACCAGAGCTTGCCGCCGGTGGCCCAGTTGTGGCGCGGCACGTCGGTGATGATGATGTCCACGGACTCGGGGGCACTGCTCAGCACCTCGGTGGTCACGCGGGTGATTTCTTCGGCCAGCTTGCGCTTTTGTTCAACGCTGCGGCCTTCAAACAGTTCAATGCGATAGGTGGGCATCAAGGTCTCCTTGCTGATGTTGAATGCCCGAGCTGCAAGGCGGTGAGCGCAGGATCAGGCAGGGGTGGAATCGTCGGCGACCGGCCGCGCACAGGCGGGGCAGATGCAGGCCTTGCCACGTGCGTCTGCGGGCAGCCGCTCCAGTGCGTCCGGCGAAACCGGGGTCTGCATGCACCAGCAGCTCTGAGGCGGCAGGCCGGCGCTGATGGCGCACTGGTTGGGCTGGCCGCACAGAGGGCAGCGGCTGGCGTCTATGAGGGAATCGATGGGCATGGCCGCAGTGTAGAAGCCATATGGCACCGCGAGTGGCGAGGTCAAGAAAAATGCACTCGATGTGCGGACATGGAGTGCATTTTGGATAGCTGCTTTCACTCTTGAATAAACAGGTTCAGATAGAAGTATCTATAAAACCTATGTATATCAAGCGAGAGCCACTCCTTGTTCAGGAGCGGCCTTGCCCGGCAATCAGGCGCCGGCCTTGACCTTCAGGCGCCAGGCGTGCAGCAGAGGCTCGGTGTAGCCCGAAGGCTGTTCCTTGCCCTTGAACACCAGGTCCAGAGCGGCCTGATAGGCCGCGCCATCGGGGTTGGCCACCAGGCTCTTGTAGGCGGCGTCGCCGGCGTTCTGCTCGTCCACGATCTTGGCCATGCGGGCATAGCTGTCGCGCACCATGGCTTCGGTGACGATGCCGTGCTGCAGCCAGTTGGCGATGTGCTGGCTGGAAATGCGCAGCGTGGCGCGGTCTTCCATCAGGCCCACGTTGTGGATGTCGGGCACCTTGGAGCAGCCCACGCCCTGGTCGATCCAGCGCACCACATAGCCCAGGATGCCTTGTACGTTGTTGTCCACTTCCTGCTGCTTTTCCGCATCGCTCCAGTTGGGGTTGGTGGATACGGGCACTTGCAGGATGGCGTTCAGCAGCTCGTCGCACTCGGCGTCGGCGTTGGGGCTTTCCAGACCCTTTTGCACGTCGGCCACATTGATCTGGTGATAGTGCAGGGCGTGCAGGGTGGCGCCGGTGGGCGAGGGCACCCAGGCGGTGTTGGCACCGGCCTTGGGCTGGGCAATCTTCTGCTCCAGCATGGCCTTCATCAGGTCGGGCATGGCCCACATGCCCTTGCCGATCTGGGCGCGGCCGCGCAGGCCCATGTTCAGGCCGACCAGCACGTTGTTCTTTTCATAGGCGGGCAGCCAGGCGCAGGTCTTCATGTCGGCCTTGCGGACCATGGGGCCGGCATACATGGCGGTGTGCATTTCATCGCCGGTGCGGTCCAGGAAGCCGGTGTTGATGAAGGCCACGCGTGCGGGTGCAGCAGCGATAGCGGCCTTCAGGTTGACAGAAGTGCGACGCTCTTCGTCCATGATGCCGAGCTTGACGGTGTTCTCGGGCAGGCCCAGAACCTTTTCAACGCGGCCGAACAGTTCGTTCGCGAAGGCGGCTTCGGCGGGGCCGTGCATCTTGGGCTTGACGATGTAGACGCTGCCTGTGCGGCTATTGCGGATGCCGTTGGCGCCGCCCTTCAGGTCGTGAATGGCGATGGCGGTGGTCACCAGCGCGTCCATGATGCCTTCGGGGATTTCCTTCTGCTCGGGGCCCCACAGCACGGCGGGGTTGGTCATCAGATGGCCCACGTTGCGCACGAACATCAGCGAGCGGCCGTGCAGCTTCACGGGCTTGCCGTCGGCGCCGGTGTATTCGCGGTCGGGGTTCAGACCACGGGTCACGATCTTGCCGCCCTTTTCAAAGGACTCGGTCAGCGTGCCCTTCAGAATGCCCAGCCAGTTGGCATAGCCGTTGACCTTGTCTTCGGCATCCACAGCGGCCACGGAGTCTTCCAGATCCAGAATGGTGGACAGAGCGGCCTCGACCACCACATCGGCCACGCCGGCGGCGTCAGTGCTACCGATGGGGGTGGACTTGTTGATGATGATGTCGATGTGGATGCCGTTGTTCTTGAGCAGCACCGACTTGGGAGCCGCAGCATCGCCCTGGTAGCCGATGAACTTGGCTTCGTCCTTCAGGCCGGTTTTGCTGCCGTCCTTCAGGGACACGACCAGCTTGCCGCCTTCGACGGCGTAGCCGGTGGAGTCCTTGTGCGAGCCCGAGGCCAGGGGCACAGCCTGATCGAGGAAGTTGCGTGCGAATGCGATGACCTTGGCGCCGCGCACGGGGTTGTAGCCCTTGCCCTTCTCGGCGCCGCCTTCTTCGCTGATGGCGTCCGTGCCATACAGCGCGTCGTACAGCGAGCCCCAGCGGGCGTTGGCGGCGTTCAGCGCGTAGCGGGCGTTCAGAATGGGCACCACCAGCTGGGGGCCGGCCTGAATGGCCAGTTCGGCGTCGACGTTTTCGGTCGTGGCCTTGGCGTCCTTGGGAGACTCCACCAGATAGCCGATGCTGGTCAGAAACTGGCGGTAGGCCGCCATGTCGGCGATGGGGCCGGGGTTGGCCTTGTGCCAGGTATCGAGCTGCGTCTGCAGGCGATCGCGCTCGGCCAGCAGGGCTGCGTTCTTGGGCGCCAGATCGGCCACGATGGCGTCGAAGCCCTTCCAGTAGGTGTCCTGGTCCACGCCCGTGCCAGGCAGCACTTGCGTGTTCACAAAGTTGTACAGCTCGGTGGCGACTTGCAGGCCGTGGACTTGGGTGCGATCAGTCATTGGAAACCTCTGGTTGTGATGTCTCGGGATTCAGGAGTCGTTGCCCATCACGGGCAGCATGTGGGGAGACTGTATTTGAATTTTTTGAGTACATAAATAGCCTAAATAGTTCAGAACTCATGATGTTTTTATATGGAGTTCCTGGAATTTATGCGTTTTACGTACCAAAGGTGCCAGAGTTCGTCAGTTCTGACCGGTATGCGCGGCGGCTGCGGCGGTGACGGGCTCCGCAATGGATGGCAGAGCCTGAAGGAGGCGGCGCGAGGTTTCTCCCGAAGCAATAGCTTCAATCGCTTGCCAGTCCTGAGCTGGCGGCAGATTGGACGGTGTTTTCACGTGTCTAATCTTTGTTCCTGAAGTAAGTGCATGCAATCAAATGACAAGGCTTTGTCTGTCATAAGTCGATATCCGCGCTCAGAAATGATTTGTTAATCTTGAAACAAATTGAGCATCTTCCGATATCGGCCAGCCAATCTTTACCAAGGAGCTCCTGATGGCGAATCTGAACGAAAGCCTGCAAGATCTGATGACCCTGGATGGCGCCATGTGCGCGGCAGTGGTGGATTACAACAGCGGCATGCTGTTGGGTAGCATAGGTTCCGGCGTGGACCTGGAGCTGGCTGCCGCAGGCAATACCGAAGTGGTGCGCGCCAAGATGAAGACCATGAAGTCCCTGGGTCTGAACGACAGCATCGAAGACATTCTGATCACCCTGGGCAAGCAGTATCACATCCTGCGCCCTGCCGAGAAGATCAACGGCATCTTCATCTACTACGTGCTGGACAACGGCCGTGCCAACCTGGCCCTGGCCAGGCGCAAGGTTTCGGATGTGGAGTCCAAGTTCGTCATGTGATTCAGCCGGACTGAAGACACGCAGCGGGCCTGGAGGCCCGTTCTTGTTTTTCGCGCCGGATTGATCAGGCCGCGATCAAGGGGGCGCGGAACTGGTAGCCCACTTTCTGCTGGGACTGCAGCGGCACGGCCACGGGCGTCGCCTTTTCGATGCGGCGGCGCAGGCGGTAGATGGTGGCGTGCAGGTTGTTGTCGGACTCGGCTGCGCTGGTATGGGTCAGCAGGCTGCGGATATGGTCGCGGCTGACGGTTTCGCCCTGGGCCTGCAAAAAGCACTCCATCAGCATCAGGTCGGTGGCGCCCAGCTCCACGCTCTGGCCGTCGGGGGCAGTCAGCAGACTGCGGCGACTGTCCAGCTTCCAGGCCGTGGCCGTTCGGGCCGTGGTCATGATGCGCCGGTGCACGGCGCGCACGGCCAGTTCCACCTGCTCGAAGGTCACGGGCTTGGTCAGATACATATCTGCACCGGCGTTGATGACCTCGGCAAATACTTCGGGCCCCAGGCGCCCGGAGACAATCAGCACGCCCGCCTGGCTGCGCTTGCGGATGATGCGCAGCAGCTCGGTGCCAGCCACGCCGGGCAGCATCAGATCCAGTACATAAAAATCAAAGCGATAGGGGGCGTCGTCGGCCAGCAGGTCGCTGCTGTCGCTGTATGCCGTGACCTCCACGCCCTGGACGCGCAGATGCTGGGCCAGAAATTCGCAGTACTCGGTGTCGTCGTCGACCAGGGCAAGAGTGGCAGGCAGCATGGGCGGCGGACCTCATTCGGCAAGACCTTGGGGAATGACCAGGCGCATGACCGTGCCATGCGGGCTGTGCGGCAGAGCTTGTACTGTACCCTGGTGCAGTTGCAAGACCGACTGCACGATGAACAGGCCCAGGCCGGCACCCGAGCGGCTGTGGCTGTGGTTGCCGCGCGAGCCTTTTTCGAACAGACGTGGGAGCAGCTCCTCGGAAATGCCGGGGCCCTGGTCCATGACTTCCAGAATCAGTGCCAGCGGCTCGTCGGACTCGGAGATGCGCAGCTGCACCCGGGTGTCTGCGGGCGCATAGGCCAGGGCATTGTTGAGCAGATTGCGAAGCGTCAGCCGCATCAGCGCCGGATGCAGCTGTACGGTGCGTGCCGTGGTCAGCCATTGCACATCGATGCGCGGGCGCTGGTCGGCGGCAATATCGTGCAGCACCAGCTTGATCAACGTCGGCAGATCGGTCTCGCTGGAGGCGCCGGCTTTGCCGCCCGCGGCCAAAATCGTGCCAGCGGCCAGGGTGTTGTCCAGTGTGCCTATCACCTGCTGCAGCACATGCTCGGCGCGCAGCAAGGCCCTTGCGGCGGGCGCGGCATCGGCCAGATGCAGGTCTTCGATGGCCTTGAGCGTGGCCTGCATGGCGGCCGAGGCATTGTTCAGCGGCTGGCGGATTTCATGGGAGAGCAGCTGCAGCATCTCGTTGTGTTCGCTCAGCATGGCCGTGCGCCAGTCCAGCAGGGTACGCAACCTGCCGAGCTCGCCCGCGTCCTGGCGGCTGCTGCGCAGTTGCTCGTGCAAGGCATGCAGCTGCTCGCGCTGGCGTGCAATGACTTCGCCACATGCATATTCACGTCCTATGTCGCTGAGCTGCATCAGCACCTCGTACCGGCCCTGGGCATCGGCTGCGCCGGGCGTGAGCTGTATGCGGCGGTGGTGCTGCGAACCGGAGTCACCGGGCCGTATGTCGTCATATTCCTGGTGCAAGCCCCGGGCGGCGGCCGTAAAGCGCGGGCCGTGGACTTGCCAGATCTGGGCAGGTAGCAGACCCTGCAGCGGCTGGCCGATGGGGCTGGCGTCCTCGGGCACATCCAGCCATTGGCACCAGGCGGGAGTGGCCATGAGCAGCAGCCCTTCGGCATTCCAGAGTGCACAGCCCTGGCCGGAGCGGCCCAGCAGATCGGCCAGATGGGCGGCAGAAACGGGTGAAAAGCTCATGACGGCGGGCGGCAGCGGATTTGTAAATGTGTTTTGCAAATCATAGGTTTAACGCCTGGCTCTGCCCAAGAGCTCATGGCGCTGGCGAATAAGCGATATTCCTGCCTCAGGGAAAACGGTAAATTTTGATATAAACATATATAAACATCAAAGATTCACCGACAATTTGTGACTTCTAAGTAAGATATATCGCAATGAAGTCGCATGCGGGACAGGCATGCAGCGCTGATTGATGACTTTTATAGTGATAGCAGTCAGCGCTCTTGTTTAAAGAACTTTCGATAAAAACATTTGAGAAATCAAGACTGCTTGTGCGGTATGTGCTCTTGTATTAGTAGTGCACGCTACCGCAGCAGGAGACAACACGGACCAGACAGGAGCAGCGGTCATGGACAAACTCAAGGCATTTGAGTCTTTTGTATCGGTAGCGACCAGGGGCAGCTTGACGGCTGCAGCCAAGGCCGAAGGTGTGGCGCCCGCCATCATGGGGCGCCGTCTGGACGCTCTGGAAGAGCATCTGGGTGTCAAGCTCATGGTGCGCACCACGCGCCGCATCTCGCTGACGCATGAAGGCAGCGCTTTCCTGGAGGATTGCCAGCGCCTGCTCTCCGATGTGTGCAATGCCGAGGCCAGCGTGTCGGCCGGCGGTGTCAAGGCCACGGGCCATCTGCGCATCACGGCGCCTGCCGGTTTCGGGCGCCGCCATGTGGCGCCGCTGGTGCCGCGTTTTCGCGACCTGCACCCCGATGTCACCATCTCGCTGAACCTCAGCGACCGCGTGGTCGATCTGGCGGGCGAGGGCTTCGATTGCGCGGTGCGCGTGGGGGATCTGCCGGACTCGGCCCTGGTCAGCGTGCGCATTGCCGACAACCGCCGCCTGTGCGTGGCCACGCCCGGCTATCTGGAGCGCCGTGGCACGCCCAAGCATCCCAGCGAACTGACCCAGCATGACTGCCTGACGCTGTCGTCCGACGCCTCGCAGACGCGGGGCTGGGCCTTTCGCATCCCGCATCCCGAAAGCGGCACCAGCGAGGTCGTGCACTTCAAGCCGGGTGGCCCGCTGGACTGCTCCGATGGTCAGGTGCTGCACGACTGGTGCCTGGGGGGCTGGGGCATTGCCTGGCGCAGCACCTGGGAGGTGGAGGCCGAGATCGCCGCTGGCCGCCTCGTGCCCGTGCTGGAAGAGTTTGCCGCGCCTCCCAACGGCATCTTCGTGGTCTTCCCCCAGCGCAAGCACATGCCGCTGCGCGTGCGCATGTGGATCGACTACCTCAAGCATCACTACAACCAGCCGGACTTCTTTCGTCTCGGCGTGGATATCTGAGCGGGCCTGAAACGGTAGACAATGGACCGGTCGCCGTGGCCTCATGTGGGCCGCTGAACCCGTCCTTTTTTCTACGATGAAGCCATGACCTTTGAAGCTGTTCTTGCCAGCGCCCATCTGCTGGCGATTCTGACCCTGGTGGTGTTTCTGACCAGCCAGGCCGCCCTGTGCCGTATGGAATGGATGAATGCCGCCGTGGTGCAGCGCCTGGCCAGGCTGGACATGATTTACGGCATTGCCGCCGTCATCCTGCTGTTGACCGGTATTGCGCGCCTGCTCTGGGGCGTCAAGGGCATGGGGGCCTATACGGCCTCGCCGCTGTTCCACCTCAAGATGACGCTGTTCGTCATCGCCTTTTTGCTCTCGCTCAAGCCCACGCTGACCTTCCGCCGCTGGAAGAAGACGCTGGATGTGAGCGGTCAGCTGCCGGCGCCCGAGGAAATCAAGCAGACCCGCAAATGGGTGATGTGGCAGGGCCATGTGGTGCCGGTGATCGCCGTGGTTGCCATCTTCTGGGCGCGCGGCATGTAATCTGCCCCCAGACCCTACAAAAGACAAAGGCCGCTGCAAAGCGGCCTTTTTCACGTCTGCGGCATTCAGAACGTGCCGCGCAGCGTCAGCATCACAGCCAGATCCTGGTGGTTGATGTCGCGCTCGCAGGTGTTGCGGTTGAAGGTGTAGCCGGCAAACAGGCTCCACCCGCGGCTGAGCTCGCCGCTGAACGTGGGCATGGCCTGCATTCGGGGTTCAAGCGAGAATGACTTCCATTTGCGCAATGACTGGGTGTGGCCGGCGAAACATGCGGATACTGCCCTGCAGCCTGTGAACCGGCCCAGGAACAAGGGTGTGGCGCCAGCGATTCGGCAGGACTTGAATCCGGCACGTAAAATCCCGCGATGCTCTCCGTCAAACAGGAATTGCTCGCAGCCCTGGCTGCTGAGCTCGAAACACTCTCGCCCGGCGCCGGCGCACGCGCTGCGTTTGAAAACCCCAAAGTGGCAGCCCATGGCGATTTCGCCTGCACGGCGGCCATGCAGCTGGCCAAGCCTCTGAAGGCCAACCCGCGCGCCCTGGGCGAGCAGCTCAAGACCGCGCTGGAGGCTACAGCCGCCTTCCAGCAGTGGGTGGATGCGATTGAAATCGCGGGTCCGGGCTTTCTCAACATCCGCCTCAAGCCTGCTGCCAAGCAGGAGGTAGTGCGCGAAGTGCTGGCGCAAGCCCAGAAGTTCGGCTACCAGGCCGATCGCGGTGAAAACATCCTCGTCGAGTTCGTCTCCGCCAACCCCACCGGCCCTCTGCATGTGGGCCATGGCCGCCAGGCTGCGATCGGCGACGCCATCAGCAACCTGTATTCCACCCAGGGCTGGAAGGTTCACCGCGAGTTCTATTACAACGACGCGGGCGTGCAGATCGACACCCTGACCAAGAGCACCCAGCTGCGCGCCAAGGGCTTCAAGCCTGGTGACGAATGCTGGCCCACCGACAGCGAAAACCCGCTGGCCAAGAATTTCTACAACGGCGACTACATTGCCGACATCGCCAAGGCTTTCCTGGCCAAGGAAACCATCAAGGCCGATGACCGCGAGTTCACCGCCAACGGCGATGTCGAGGATTACGACAACATCCGCCAGTTCGCCGTGGCCTATCTGCGCAACGAGCAGGACAAGGACCTGCAGGCCTTCAACCTCAAGTTCGACGAGTACTACCTCGAGTCCAGCCTCTATGAAAACGGTCATGTCGAAGCGACGGTCAACCGCCTGATCGCCAACGGCAAGACCTATGAGCAGGACGGCGCGCTGTGGCTCAGGTCCACCGACTACGGCGACGACAAAGACCGCGTGATGCGCAAGACTGACGGCGGCTACACCTACTTTGTGCCCGATGTGGCCTATCACATCCAGAAGTTCAAGCGTGGCTTCACCAAGGTGGTGAACATTCAGGGTACGGACCACCACGGCACCATTGCCCGCGTGCGTGCCGGCCTGCAGGCTGCCGATGTGGGCATCCCCGAGGGCTATCCCGACTACGTGCTGCACACCATGGTGCGCGTGGTGCGCAACGGCGAAGAGGTCAAGATCAGCAAGCGCGCCGGCTCCTACGTCACGCTGCGCGATCTGATCGAGTGGACCAGCAAGGATGCCGTGCGCTTCTTCCTGCTCTCGCGCAAGCCCGACACCGAGTACACCTTCGACGTGGATCTGGCCGTGGCCCAGAACAACGACAACCCCGTGTACTACGTGCAGTATGCCCATGCGCGCATCCAGTCCGTGCTGCGCGCCTGGCAGGAGGCCGGCGGTGCAGGTCTGGCGGCACTCAAGGATGTGGACCTGTCCGCTCTGGAAGGCCCGCAGGCCCAGGCGCTGATGCTGCTGCTGGCCAAGTACCCCGAGATGCTGACCGCTGCTGCCGAAGGCAACGCACCGCACGACGTGACCTTCTACCTGCGCGATCTGGCCTCCAGCTATCACAGCTACTACGACGCAGAGCGCATTCTGGTGGACGACGAAAAGGTCAAGCTCGCACGTCTGGCCCTGGTCGCTGCCACGGCCCAGGTGTTGCACAATGGTCTGGCGGTGCTGGGTGTGAGCGCACCCGAGCGCATGTAATCCCAGTTTTCTGTCCATCGGTCGCCTTGCCGGCCTTGCCTGTCAGGGGTCGATGGATCTGAGAATGGAATAACTGAAGCAGAAAGCGTTAAGCGACTGATATGAAGAACCAGCAACGCGGTGGAACCATCCTGGGGCTTATCTTTGGCATGGTCATCGGTCTGGCTGCGGCCCTGGCCGTGGCCATCTATGTGACCAAGGTGCCGGTGCCCTTCCTCAACAAGGGTGGAAACAACACTCAGCGCGATGCGGCCGAGGCCGAGCGCAACAAGAACTGGGACCCCAACGCACCGCTGCAGAGCCGCCAGCCTGCACCGCCCCCGGTGACACCACCAGTTCCTCCAAGCGACGTGACGGTGTCGCCGCCCACACCTGCGGTACAACCTACTGCAACCGGCGGAGTCACCACGCCGCCGCCCTCTACGCCGGAGAAGCCTGCCAAGTCCGCATCGGGTGATCCGCTGGGTGATCTGGTCAAGGAGCGCTCCGCCGCCGCCGACAAGGCAGACAAGGCGCGTGCAGACAAGGAAAAGGCGGCCGCGCAGACGGCATCCTCTTCGGACTCTGCGTTCAACTACTTTGTGCAGGCCGGTGCTTTCCGCGGCCAGAGCGAAGCGGAAGCGCAGCGTGCCAAGCTGGCCATGCTGGGCTGGGAGTCGCGCATCAGCGAGCGTGAGCAGAACGGCATCACCGTTTTCCGCGTGCGCGTGGGGCCGTTCAGCAAGCGTGACGACGCCGAGCAGCTCAAGGGCAAGCTCGACGGTGCGGGCGTGGACTCGACTCTGGTGCGCGCGGCCAGATAACAAGGCCCCTGTAGGCGCTGCGCGCCGGGGGACTGCAGCTTAGCTGCGGGGAGGCCCTTGCTTGAGGCCTCTGGCTTGTGCCATTGGTAGTTTTGACAACGCTGAACTTTTTTGGGCCTGTTGGCTCTGATACTGCAGACCTGATACAGGAGTTTGTTTAGATGAAACGTCGCGAATTCTCTCTGGCTGCCTCGGCAGCTGCTGCCGGTGCCCTGACTCTGGGTGCCTCCTCCAGCTGGGCCCAGGGCGCTGCGCCCAAGGAAGGCAAGGACTACATCAAGCTCGGCAAGCCCGCCAGCGTGAGCGCGCCGGCCGGCAAGGTCGAGGTGGTCGAGTTCTTCTGGTACAGCTGCCCGCATTGCAATGTCTTCGAGCCCCAGTTCGAAGCCTGGGCCAAGAGCCAGCCTGCCGATGTGGTGGTGCGCCGCGTGCCCGTGGCTTTCAATGCCTCTTTCGTGCCGCAGCAGAAGCTCTACTACGCTCTGGAGGGCATGAACCTGCTGCCCCAGCTGCACGCCAAGGTGTTCCGTACCATTCACGTGGATCGCAATCTGCTCAAGAATGATGAGGCCATCTTTGACTGGGTCGGCAAGCAGGGCGTGGATCTGGCCAAGTTCAAGGAGGTCTACAACTCCTTCACCGTGGCCAATCAGGCGCGCAAGGCCGCTCAGCTGCAAAACGAATATGACGTGGAAGGCGTGCCCGCCATGGGTGTGGCCGGCCGCTACTACACGGACGGCACCAAGGCCGGCAATATGGACAATGTGCTGCGCGTGGTCAATGCGTTGATCGCCTCCAGCCGCAAGGCCTAAGATCAGGCAGCAGACGTCAGTGACGTTTGACGACCAACGAGCCCGCCGCCATGCGGGCTTTTTTGTGGGTGTTTTTTACGCAAGTTGCAAAAAGGGAATGACTACAATGGATGCAAGAAACGTGCCTTCCATGAAAAAAACACTCCTACCTCTTGCGCTGGCCTGCGCCCTGGCAGCAGCGACCGGCATTGTCCATGCCGAAAAAGCCGACAGCGCCAAGCCCATGAATATCGAGGCGGATGCGTTGCGTCATGACGAGCTGCAGCAGACCAGTGTCTTTACTGGCAATGTGGTGATGACCAAGGGCTCCATCGTGCTGCGCGGTGCTCAGCTCGATGTGCGGCAGGACGCCGAGGGCTATCAGTACGGTGTGATCAAGGCCGAGGCCGGCAAGCGAGCGTTCTTCCGCCAGAAGCGCGATACCGTGGCCGGTCAGCCCGAGGAGTTCATCGAGGGCGAAGGCGAAGTCATCGAGTACGACGGCAAGGCCGATATCGTCAAGTTCATCCGTCGTGGCGAGATGCGCCGCTACCGTGGCGGTCAGCTCAGCGATCAGGTCACGGGCTCCATCATCGTCTACAACAACATCACCGACGTCTATACCGTCGATGGCCAGAAGACCAGCGGCGGCCTGCCGAGCTCCTCCGTGGGACAGGGCGGCCGTGTGCGCGCCATCATGGCGCCCAAGGACGGAACGCCGGGGGCACAGCCCAAGCCTGCCACACCTGCCACGCAGCTGCGCCAGAGCATGACGCTGGGCGGCGAGAAAGCCGACGAGAAGAAATGAGCGAGCCGACTTTCTCCAGCAGCCGCAGCGGCGAGTCCGACAGCCGCCTGGAGGCCAAACATCTGGCCAAGTCCTACGGCAGCCGCAAGGTGGTCAAGGATGTGTCCCTGTCCGTGCAAAAAGGCGAGGTCGTCGGTCTGCTCGGCCCTAATGGAGCGGGCAAGACCACATCGTTCTACATGATCGTGGGCCTGGTGCGCAGCGACGGCGGCGAGATCTTCATCGACGGCCAGCCGGTGGGCGGCATGCCGATTCACCAGCGTTCGCGCCTGGGCCTGTCCTATCTGCCCCAGGAAGCCTCCATCTTTCGCAAGCTCAGCGTGGAAGACAATGTGCGCGCCGTGCTGGAGCTGCAAAAGGACGAGCAGGGCAAGGCGCTGACGCGCGACGAGATCGAAAAGCGCCTCACGGGCCTGCTGCAGGAGCTGCGCGTCGAGCATCTGCGCCAGTCGCCGGCGCTGGCGCTGTCAGGCGGTGAGCGCCGTCGCGTGGAAATTGCCCGCGCCCTGGCCACGCAACCGCGCTTCATTTTGCTTGACGAGCCTTTTGCCGGCATCGACCCGATCGCGGTGATCGAGATCCAGCGCATCATCGGCTTCCTCAAGGAGCGCGGCATCGGCGTGCTGATCACCGACCACAACGTGCGCGAGACGCTGGGCATCTGCGACCACGCCTTCATCATCAGCGACGGCCATGTGCTGGCCGAAGGCACGCCCGAGGAGATCGTGGAGAACGCCGATGTGCGCCGCGTCTATCTGGGCGAACATTTCAGGATGTGATGACCCCCACGCTCCCTCACTTTGTGCGGTCGCTGCCCCCAGAAGGGGCCCTGACCGGCTGCGCCGAGGTTTGCCTTGAGGTGGCCCGGCGGCAAACCCGTAGCACTGCGCGCGTTTGCAATGATTGTCTGGGGGCCGCGCCTCGATGAAGCCAGGTCTCTCGCTACGCGTTTCGCAGCATTTATCGCTTACGCCGCAGCTGCAGCAATCCATTCAGCTGCTGCAGCTTTCCACCCTGGAGCTGGCGCAGGAAGTCGAGCAGATGCTGGTCGACAACCCTTTTCTGGAACGTGCGGGCGATGAGGCCGAAACTGCGGGAGATGCTCCTGTAGATGTAGCTAATAGCGCCAGTGAATACAGTACTTCAGATGGTATTCATGCTGAAAGAGATGCATCGCAAGCGCAACAAGCTACTGAAACGGTAGCGGAGACATCAAACCCCGAAACCCCTGAAACGCTGAACTGGGAGGCCGAGGGCCTGGACGGCCAGGACGGGGAATGGGGTGGCGAATCCAGCAGCGAGTGGGATACGCCCTCGGCCAGCAGCTCCACGCGCAACCGCGATGGCGATGACGAAACCGATGCCATCGATCTGGCGCGCGAGCACCAGAGCCTGACCGACTTTCTCCATCGTCAGGCGCTGAGCCTGCATCTGGGCGCGGCGGACATGGCGGCGCTGCGCTTTCTCATCGAGTCGCTCAGCGACGACGGCTATCTCGAGGATTCCCTGCAGGAGCTGGCGCAGAGCCTGGCCGGCGACGACCTGGAAGAGCGCGAGGAGCTGGAGCAGCACTTTGTCATTGCTCTGAAGCTGCTGCAAAGCCTGGAGCCCGTGGGCGTGGGCGCGCGTGATCTGGCCGAGTGCTTGCAGCTGCAGCTGCGCGACCTGATCCGCACCGCCGAGGACGAGGGCACGACCGAGGCGCATATGAACCGGCTGCTGCTGGCGCAGGCCATCTGCTCCCAACCCATGGACTTGCTGGCGCGGCGCGATCTGCGCAAGCTCACCAGCCTGTGCGGCGCGCGCGAGGAACAGCTGCGCGAAGCCATGGCCCTGATCGCCAGGCTGGAGCCGCGTCCGGGGCGTCGCTTTGTGGACGTGGAACGCCATATCGTGGTGCCCGATGTCATCGTGCGCCCGGTGCGGTCCGGCGCGGGCCGGGTGGACTTTTCCGTGCAACTCAACCCCGAGGTCATGCCGCGTCTGCGCGTGCACGACATCTATGCCGGCGTGCTGCGGCGTCACAAGAACAGCGACGGTCATGCGGCGCTGCAGCAGCAGTTGCAGGAGGCGCGCTGGTTCATCAAGAACATCCAGCAGCGCTTCGACACCATCTTGCGCGTTTCCGAAGCCATCGTGGAGCGGCAGAAGAACTTCTTTGTGCATGGCGAGCTGGCCATGCGCCCGCTGGTGCTGCGCGATATCGCCGACACCCTGGGTCTGCACGAGTCCACCATCAGCCGCGTGACCACGGCCAAGTACATGGCCACGCCCCAGGGTACTTTCGAGCTCAAGTATTTCTTCGGTTCGGGCCTGGGCACGGAAACCGGCGGCAGTGCTTCCAGCACCGCCGTGCGTGCGCTGATCAAGCAGTTTGTCGATGCTGAAGATGCCAAGAAGCCGCTGTCGGACGCCAAGCTGGCCGATATGCTCAAAGAGCAGGGCATCGAGTGCGCGCGCCGCACCGTCGCCAAATACCGTGAGCAGCTCAAGATACCGACGACCACGCTGCGCAAGGCGCTGTAGGGCACCGCAGAAACAAGAAAGCCGCTGATGCATCGCACAGCGGCTTTCTTGTTCTGTCTTTAGGGCGGGAGCCTTGATAAGGCATTCCTCAAGCAAGGGGCAGCGAGCAAGAGCTGCCCTTGCGGCGATGCTGCCGTCCCCCTTGGGGGCACCCGGCCAGGGGAAGGCGCGTAGCGCCTCAGGGGGTTATCAAGAAACCAACCACCAGATAAACCAGACCAGCACGCCAATCATCAGGCCGAACTTGAGGATCTTGTAGAAGGTCGGATTCCAGTCGCGGAAGGCGCGGCGGTACTTGCCCGCATAGAACGAGATCTTGAACAGCTTGCTGATCATGCCGCGCGGATCGCCCTCGTTGTTGGGCGAGCTGGCGGCGGCCACCACGTTCTTGCCCAGCCAGTGATTGAGCCACTGGGCAAAGCCATTGGTCATGGGGCGCTCCACATCGCAGAACAGCACGATGCGGTTGCCTTCCGAGCGGTTCTCGGCCCAGTGCATAAAGGTCTCGTCGAAGATCACGCCTTCGCCTTCGCGCCAGCTATAGGGCTGGCCGTCGACCTCGATCATGCAGCGGTCGTCGTTGGGGGCTAGCACGGCCAGGTGATAGCGCAGCGAGCCCGCGTAGGGGTCGCGGTGCAGATTGAGCTTGGCGCCGGGCGGCAGCTCGGCAAACATGGCGGCCTTGACGCTGGGAATCGACTTCACCAGGGCCGTGGTCTTGGGGCACAGCTCCATGGCCGAAGGGTGGGCGTCGCCGTACCACTTGAGGTAGAAGCGCTTCCAGCCGGTCTTGAAGAAGGAGTTGAAGCCTGCGTCGTCGTTGTTGGCGGCGGCCTTGATCTGCATGTTCTTTTGCAGATTGACGGCTTCCTCGCGGATTTCACGCCAGTTGGCCTGCAGCGGCGCCAGCTCGGGGAAGGTGCTGGTGGGCAGATAGGGCGTGCGCGGCACCTTGCTGAACATCAGCATGAAGACGTTGAACGGCGCTGTGAACGTGGAGTGGTCAAACAATTGCTTGACCACCTTGTGGCGCACCTTGCCGCGCAGATGCATGTACAGCCCGCAGCCAAAGAAAAGCAGCACCAGTGCCAGAACGATTATTTTTGCCATAAGGGCCAATTTTACCGGGGGCACCCCGGCGGCCACCATGGGGGCAGGTCAAACAGAACCGGGGTAGGGGAATATCAAAAGCAATAGCTGCCGGCGCTTGACGGCCAAGCGCAGCAGCCCGCTTGTTAGATGTTCAAGGCAGAGCCAGCACGGCGCAGTTGCACAGATCCGCGCTCTCGAACGCAGTTGTGTCGCCCGCTTTGAGCCCCGGCACGGGGAATAGCCGCACCGTCAGCGGCTTGTTGAGGCGAAAAGCCATGGTGCCCGTATCGCGCATGACGGCGGCGATCTGCTCGGCGCTGCTGTCGCCCGGCACCGGCACGGTATCGAGGCCGATGCCGCAGACGCTGCTGTAGGTCAGCAGGGCGCGGATATCGAATTCGTCATTCAGACTGGCCTGGGCCAGGCCTTGGTCCTCGGTCACGGCCAGCATCAGGCCACTGAAGCCGATCTGTGTCACGCCGTTGACCGATTTGAAGACGCGGGTCAGCAGGGCCGACGCCTCCACCGTGCCGCTGGCGCCGAAACAGGGCACGCCCAGCAGTTGGTAGACATCGACCATGGAGGCGCAGGACTTGGACGGCGCGGCCGAGGTGTCCATGCCCGCGATATGCCAGCCCTCGGCCAGTTTCACGCCGTCGGCACAGCGCTGGATGGCAGTGGCATGCTCGTTCAGGGTCTGGCTCAGGCGCTCGAATGCGAGCCTGAACCACGCCGCGTGATCGAGCTGCAGGCGCTGCTGCTGCAGCTCCTGCAGTTCAGCCACCATGAGGTCTGGCGTTTCCAGGCCCAGCACCAGGGCGCCGTGGTGCTGGCCGCGGTGGTAGCTGGCCGGGAAATAGGGAATGCCGGGCGCGCAGTTGAAGTTGACCGTGAAGTTGAAGTTGCCTTCGCCGCGCGGCGTGGTGCGCGCGATCTGCTGAATTGCCTGCACGCTATGGGCCAGCAAGCCGGTCTGCAGAAAGCCATGTTCATCCAGATCGATGTTTACGCAGGCGTTGCACAGGTCGCCATAGGCGGCAATCAGCTGCGGCAGCAGGGCCACTTCCTGCGCATTGCGAGCCTCGCCCACGGCAAAGCGGATGCGGCGTTTGCCGGTGTTGATGGCCTTGAGCGTTTCGGCAATGCGCTGCAGGCCGGCTTGGGCGCTGTCTGCGCTGGAGACATCCAGATATTCGCCAAACGGGTTGCTCACGATGCGGATGGACTGCACCTGATAGCCCCGGGCCTCGATGGCATCGGCCACGGCATCGCATTGCTGCTTGGCCTGGGTCAGGTCGGCCTGCCACTGTGCCTCATCGGCGCTCAGGTTGACAAAGGCGGTGACGGTGCGCACGCGCACCAGCGGGTTGAAGCTGATATTCATAGCAGTATCCGTAGGCGGGAGAATGGCTGGCGGCCATTTTGCCTCTGAACACGCCGATTACAGCAGGCGCGTGCCCAGCGGCACCTCCTTGTCGGGCACGCACAGGGCCACGGCTCCCGTGGCATCGTGAAAACCGGTCACAAGACATTCGCTCATCAAGGGCCCAATCTGCTTCTTCGGAAAGTTGATCACGGCCACCACCAGCCGTCCTATCAGCTCCTCGGGTTGGTAATGCTCGGTGATCTGCGCGCTGGACTTGCGCTGGCCCAGCTCGGGACCCAGGTCCACCAGCAGCTTGTAGGCGGGCTTGCGGGCCTCGGCAAATACCTCGGCCTGCAGCACGCGGCCCACGCGCAGCTCCACCTTCATAAAGTCGTTCCAGCTGATTTCTTCCATGTCGTCATTGCTCCTTGGCCTGGCATCATGCCTCGGGCCCTGCGAGCATCTGTAGAGCAACGCTTGTCGTGCGCGGGCACCGGAAAAGGCCTAGCGCGTATGCTTATGCCCTGTAAAGCGCACAACAGGCTCCCGTGAGCGTCCGGCGCCTGCGCCGTTGCTGGCGCGCACTGATTTCTATGAACCAACTGCATTTGTTTCTGCCCTGCGCCGCCGGCGTCGAGGGCTTTCTGGCCGACGAGGTCCACGCTATCACCGGCGTCAGCGGGCAGGACCTGCTCGTGGGCCGGGGCGGCGTCATGCTGCGCGGCATGTGGCGCGATGCCATGCTGCTCAATCTGCACAGCCGTCTGGCTCAGCGCGTGCTGATCGAGCTGTCGCACACCATGTACCGCAGCGAGAACGATCTGTACCGTGCCGCCAGCGAGGTGGCCTGGGAGATCTGGTTCACGCCCAAGGAAACCTTCAAGATCGAAGTCACGGCCCAGCACAGCCCGCTGACCAGCCTGAACTTCGCGGCGCTCAAGGTCAAGGACGCGATCGCCGACCGTTTTCGCGCCAAGCGCAACGGCGTGCGCCCCAGCGTCGAGACCCATCACCCCGATGTGCGCGTGCACCTGCACCTGACGACCGACGGCGCCACCATCTATATCGACACCTCGGGCGAGGCGCTGTTCAAGCGCGGCTGGCGCGAGGACAAGGGCGATGCCCCGCTCAAGGAAACCCTGGCCGCGGCCATGATTGCTGCCTCGGGCTGGAACCCGCATGGCGACAATCCCCAGCCGCTGTACGACCCCTGCTGCGGCAGCGGTACCCTGGTGATCGAGGCCGCGCAGATCGCGCGCAAGATTCCAGCCGGCATTCTGCGTCGCTTTGCGTTCGAGAAGCTCGTGCCCTTTCAGCGTCATGTCTGGGAAGCCATGCTGGATGAGGCAGAGAGCCAGATCCTGCCCGAATCGCCGGTGGGCATTTACGGCTCTGACATCGCCTTCCGCATGGTGGACTTTGCCCAGCGCAATGCCGAGCGCGCGGGTGTGTCCGATACCGTCAGCCTGCGCGGCGGCGATGCCTTGCAGCGCATGCCGCCCAGCGAGCAGCCCGGCATGATGCTGCTGAACCCGCCCTATGGCGAGCGCATCGCGGCCGCCGGCAGCGCAGGCCGCAATGCGGCCGAGCGCATGGGCCAGGTCGAACGCGCAGGCCGTGAAACCGCGCAGACCGAGGACGGCGGCGAATTCTTCAACCAGCTGGCCAGCCATTGGAAGAAGAACTACAGCGGCTGGAGTGCCTGGATGCTGACGCCCGACCTCAAGCTGCCCAGCAAGATGCGCCTCAAGGAGTCGCGCCGCACGCCCATGTGGAACGGCCCTATCGAGTGCCGTCTGTTCCGCTTCGACATGGTCAAGGGCGCGGTCAAGCCACGCAAGCCCGCAGACGATGCTGCTCAGAGCGGCAAGCCGGAAGGCCGGCCTCAATGAAGATCGCTCCCCTGCGCTGGCCGGCCTGCAACGCCGGCTACGACGGCCCTTTGCCGCGTCCCATGATTCTGGACACCAATGTGGTGCTGGACATGCTGATTTTTGACGATCCGGATATTCCTGCCATCCGCGAGCTGGTTGCCCGTGGCGAGGTGCGCTGGATTGCCGACGAGGCCCAGCGCATCGAGCTGGGTCGCGTGCTGCACTACAGCCAGATTGCGCCGCGCGTCAGCTACTACGGCAAGACGCCCGAAGGCGTGATGGCCGCTTTTGATGCAGCCGTCGAATATGTGTCCGCCGCACCTAAGATTCGCTTCACCTGCACCGATCCCGACGACCAGCATTTCCTCGATCTGGCCAGCCAGCACAAGGCCTTGCTGGTCAGCAAGGATAGGGCCGTGCTCAAGCAGCGCAAGCGCGTGGCAACGCACTATGGCGCGACGGTCGGCAATGTGGTGGTGATGGAAGAGGAGTGGCTGGCCGCCTAGTGTGGCGCAGCAAGGCGTGCACCCCGGTATCGACTGGCAGCGCTCCTTGGAGCGCTGCTGTGTCAAACAGGCTCTTGCACCTGTTTTTGCCTGAGTATTGCCACCGTTGCCTGCTCGTTGGCTCAGTCGAAAAACAGCATGCCCGCATAAGGCCGCAAGCGGCATTGCGCCAGGCGGCTTTCCAGCGAACCGACATGGGCTTCGAGCTGGTGGCCGTCCGGGTCCAGAAAGTAGAAGGAATCGCCTTCGCTGTGGTTGCTCTTCCACTCCCGGGCCCCGCATGACCTGGCATGCTCCACAAAGTGCGCGAAGTCCTGCTGAGCAATGGTGAATGCGTAGTGGGTGTAGCCAGAGGTGCGGGCCTGACTTCGCTGTTCGTCTGACGACAGGCACAGCCACAGATCGCCGAGTCCCAGATAGGCACCCGTATCCCACTGCGCGCGTAGACGAAACCCCAGCACGCGCACGTAGAAGTCCACGCTGCGCTGCAGGTGCGTGACGGCAAGCGTGAGGTGATTCAATCCGGTAAGCATGGTGGCGATGGGCATGAACAGCACAAGGCGTGGAGTGTGCCATTGCCATGCATCACTTCGTTCTGGGCAGCCACGGCACGCCGTTGATATGGCTGCCGCCATCGACAAACAGCGTATTGCCCGTGACATAACGGCAGTCTTCGCTGGCCAGGAATAGGGCTGCGCCGCCAATGTCCCGCTCGGGGTCGCCCATATGGCCCATGGGGTTCAGACGCAGCATGTCGGCTGCGTTCTCGGGCTGGCTCGCCGCAAATCTTTGATAGGCTTCGGTGGCCGCGCCGGGACACAGGGCGTTGCAGCAGATGCCAAAGGCCGCCCATTCGCGCGCGGCAGAGCGGGTGAGCGTGCGCAGCGCTTCCTTGGCCATGTTGTAGTCCACCGAATAAGGGTGGGCGTTGACGCCGTTGAGCGAGCACATATTGATGACCCGGCCCCAGCGTCGCTCCTTCATGCCGGGGAAGACTGCCTGCATGGCCCAGAGCGCCGATTGCGCACCTATGCGCCAGGCCCAGTCGGAATCGAGATCGCCGAGCGTTTCGACCCTGGCAAAGCCGGATTGGCTGCCGGGGCGCCGACCCCAGGCATTGTTGACGAGGATGTCGATGTGGCCGAACTGCGCCAGGGCGGCATCGACCATGCTCTGCACGGCGACATGCTCGCTCACATCGGCCACGGCATGTCCCACCTGAACGCCAAATTCGGCGCGGATTTCTGCGGCGGCCCTGGCACAGGTTTCGGCATTGATATCGGCCAGCCACAGGCTGGCGCCTTCCGCCGCAAAGCGGCGTGCCACGCCTTTGCCAATGCCGGCACCTGCGCCCGTGATCAGGGCTACGCGGTCTTGCAGTCGGTTCATTGTTCAGCTCTTCCTCGTTCCATGGACGAGTCACTGTGCGGTGTCGCCGGCGCTGCGACATCGTCGAATCGGACGAGAAATCGGCCCAAGATTGTGGCGGCCGAACCACCCATGGCTGGCCCGGATTTGCCCATGCGGATTAGGATTCATGCCGCAGGGACGACCTTGCTGGACCATGCGATGCATGGCCTGTATTTCTGCCGGGACGGCCTGGCCATTTGATCTTCAAAGAGGTTTTCTATGGCTTGGGTTTATCTGCTGGTGGCCGGCATTCTGGAAGTGGTCTGGGCCTTCACCATGAAGCAGTCCCATGGTTTCACCAACCTCAAATACAGCGCCATCACCATCGTGGCCATGATCGCCAGCTTTGGCCTGCTGTCGGTGGCCATGCGCACGCTGCCCCTGGGCACGGCATATACGATCTGGACCGGTATCGGCGCCGTGGGTGCATTCCTGGTGGGCGTCACGGTGCTGGGCGAGCAGCTCAGTGCCATGCGCGTGGGAGCGGCTGTCCTGATCGTCAGCGGTCTGGTGCTGATGAAGCTGTCGGCGGAATGAATGCCCGGGCGTGAATGGCGACGGGGGACGAACACGTGGGGTGAAGCGCATGGCGCGACAATAGCGGGATGACATCCTCCACGACGCCCCTGCATCCCAGCGCAGCTTCGGCCCGCAAGGCCCAGCCCAAACTGACCACGCTGGACAAGACCCGCATTGACGACACACGTATCAAGATCGTGCGCCCGCTGCTGACCCCGGCACTGCTGGAAGAGTGGTTGCCCGTGACCGAAGAGGCGCAGCAACTGGTCGAATCCAGCCGTGCCGCCATCTCGCGCGTGCTGCATGGCCAGGATGACCGGCTGGTGGTGGTGGTCGGGCCTTGCTCCATTCACGATCACGATCAGGCCATGGATTACGCGCGCCAGCTCAAGGTCCAGGCCGATGCGCTCAAGGACGATCTGCTGATCGTGATGCGGGTCTACTTCGAGAAGCCGCGTACCACCGTGGGCTGGAAGGGCTATATCAACGACCCGTACCGTGACGGCAGCTTTGCCGTCAATGAAGGGCTGGAGCTGGCGCGCCGCCTGCTGCTCGATGTGCTGGCGCTGGGCCTGCCCGCGGGCACGGAATTCCTGGATCTGCTGTCGCCGCAGTTCATCAGCGACCTGGTCAGCTGGGGCGCGATTGGTGCGCGCACCACGGAGAGCCAGAGCCATCGCCAGCTGGCCAGCGGTCTGAGCTGCCCTGTGGGCTTCAAGAACGGCACCGATGGCGGCGTGAAGGTGGCCAGCGATGCCATTTTGGCAGCCCAGTCCTCGCATGCGTTCATGGGCATGACCAAGATGGGCCAGAGTGCGATCTTCGAGACACGCGGCAATCAGGACTGCCACATCATCCTGCGCGGCGGCAAGGCTCCCAACTACGACGCGGCCCATGTTCAGGCCGCGTGCGAAGTGCTGGAAAAAGCGGGCCTGCACCCGCAGGTGATGATCGACTTCTCGCATGCCAACAGCAGCAAGCAACATCGTCGCCAGATCGATGTATCAGCGGATGTGGCCCAGCAGATTGCGGGGGGCGACACACGCATCACCGGCGTGATGATCGAAAGCCATATTCACGAAGGCCGCCAGGACATTGTCGAAGGGCAGGAGCTGCAATACGGTGTCTCGCTCACCGATGCCTGCATCAGCATGGAGCAGACTACCCCGGTGCTGGAGCAACTGGCAGCCGCCGTGCGCGCACGTCGCCTCAAGGCGGCCTGAGGCAGCCGGACGAGGCTGGATGAGCAAGAGGCGCTGCGGCGCCTCTTGTTCTTTGTGCTTTGTGCTTTTCAGGCATCCAGCCTTGTAGATCTTGGGGCGGCCGCTAGTGCTTTCAGAGATCCAGCGTCAGCTTGAGCATGTCCTTGTGCTGCACGCCGCGCTCCCACAGCGGGGTGGTGTAGTTCTGCAAAAAGAAGTCGCGCTCGATGTCGGTGACGCGAAACCCCAGGCGTTGATAGAACAGCAACTGGTCGCCAAAGCTGCCAGTTCCCACTTCCAGCTGTTGTACGCCGCGTTCGCGCATCTCACGGATGGCGCGCTGCAGCAGGGCCGAACCTATGCCCTTGCTCTGCCAGGCCGTGGACACGGCCATATTCATCAGCTCCCATCGGTGAAGGCCGTCGCCCTCGGGGACCAGCACGCATACGCCGATCAGGGCACCGAGGCCGCTGGGCGTGAACTGGGTCGTCTGGCGCGCTCCAAAACAGGTGGAGCCGGGCAGATAGCGCTTGACGCGCTCGCGCGAGGGGTCGGCCAGCAGCAGCAGATGCCAGGGGGCTTCTGCGGGGTTCATGGTGGTGATATGCCAGGAGTCGGTCGTGCCCGGGCCGGTCAGCGTGGAGCTCATGCGCGCACTCCCTTGCGGCGGAAGGCGGGCGCTGCATATCGGCCGGGCTGGATGTCGGCATTCACTCGATGGGACGTAAGCCCGTCCATCTGCTGCAAACCACAATCTCGCGCCATTTCCACTTTCCACCTGCGGGAGTTGTGAGCCCGCCACAAATATTGTCAACAGGCCATAGAGTAGCAGTCGGAGGGCAAATTCGGTGACCTACTGGTGAAAAGTACAGCGTTCTGCGGCAATTTTGATGCAGGAATCTCGCAAATATTGACCTGCACAGGCCTTGCAACTGCGTGAGCAAGTACTTCGAGTCAGTGCGCTGACGAGCCTGACGTCCTTTGCGCAGGACGTGCTTTGCAAAAACGGAGATAGTGGTTTATACTTATCCGCAAGGGTTAACCCTTAAGGTTTAACCCGCGAATGACAGTACATGAGATGCGTGCTGTCCATCGCTTGAAGTGCATCTCTTGATTTCATAGAAAGCTCATCATGCGCCAAGCTATCAACTCCCTGATCGAATTCATCCAAGAAGCTCGCGAGTTCCATCTGGACCTGGCCAACCAGTAATCACGCACTGGTTCGAGAAACAGCCGCCGCTCAAGGCGGCTTTTTTTCGTCCCGAAAGAGGTGTCAGGCCGCCAACAAGCCCTGTTTTTCTATGAAGGCCACCACCTCGTCCAGACCTTCCAGTGTCTTGAGATTGGTCATCACAAAAGGCTTGAGCCCCTTGGGCGTGGTGCGCTGCTTGATGGTGTCGCTGCGCATGATGTCCAGATTGGCGCCCACATGGGGGGCCAGGTCGGTCTTGTTGATGACGAAGAGATCGCTCTTGGTGATGCCGGGGCCGCCCTTGCGCGGAATCTTCTCGCCTGCTGCCACGTCGATCACGTAGATGGTCAGATCCGACAGCTCGGGGCTGAAGGTGGCCGCCAGGTTGTCGCCGCCCGATTCGATGAAGACGATGTCGGCATCGGGGAAGTCCTTGAGCATGCGGTCGATGGCTTCCAGGTTGATGGAGGCGTCCTCGCGAATCGCCGTGTGCGGGCAGCCGCCGGTTTCCACCCCCATGATGCGCTCGGCGGGCAGGGCACCACTGATGGTCAGCAGGCGCTGATCCTCCTTGGTGTAGATGTCGTTGGTGATGGCAACCAGGTCCCATTTGCCGCGCATGGCCTTGCAGAGCATCTCCAGAATCGTGGTCTTGCCCGAGCCCACGGGCCCGCCTATGCCCACGCGCAGCGGCGGCAGCTTCTTGGTGCGGTTGGGGATATGGTGCAGTGCGGTCGACATGGTGAGTTCTTTCGGGGGTGAGAGGGTTGCGATCAGCGGGCCTTGCCGTAGGCACGCTCCACCTTGGCAATGCGCAGCTCGAAATGCTGGTACCAGGTGGTGTGACCTTTTTCCTGGGCGATCTGGTGCTCGGCGTTGTGCTTCCATTGACGGATGGCTTCCTCGCTTTCCCAGTAAGACACGGTGATGCCGAAGCCCTGGGCATCGCGGGTGCTTTCAGCGCCCAGATAGCCTGCTTGCTGGCAGGCCAGCTCCACCATGCGGTCGGCCATCTCGCCATAGCCCCGGTCCTCCTGGGTGCGCAGGGAGGTGAAGATGGCGGCGTAGTACGGTGGCTGGGGTGTGGCGGCAAACAGTGCAGACATGGCGGACGAAGGTTCAGCTACGGAAAAGTCGAGAATACTGGTGTTCATGCTGGGCCGAGAGAATGGCCAGCATGGGCGAAAAAGCCTGTCTTGCGTTGTCCGGCAATGCCAGCGCGTATTCGACGGCGGCAGGAATCTCGGAAGTCAGTCGCGCCAGGATGCGCTGGCCGGCGCTCTGGCCCAGGGGCACGGCCTTGATGGCGGCCTGAACCATGTTCTCGGCCCAGCCAAAGGCATAGGCCAGCAGCGCATCGCGCGGCGTGGCTCCGGTGCATTGGGCCGCCAGCGAGAAGGCGATGGGGTAGCTGGCATCCTGCGCGGCCAGCCAGTGGGCGGAGGCCAGCGCGGCTGCTTCGTCGGCGTAGCGGTTTTTCAGCCACTCGGTCAGCGAGCGGCCCATCTGCTCGGTCTGCAGGCGCAGCTCGCTGGTTTCACGCGTGACTCTTACCCACTGGTTGAGGCTGGCGATGCGCGCCAGATCGGCGCCTTTCCAGGCCGGCATGGCCTGCGCAATCACGGCCATGTCCCCGCGCGACTGGGTCAGATGCAGCTGCTGCACCAGCCAGCCGGCGGCCTCTGCTTCCGTTGCGACCAGCGCCGCATTGATGGCTGCTTCAAGCCCTTCCGAGTAGGAAAAGCCGCCGATGGGCAGGGCCGGCGAGGCCAGCCACATCAGCTGCAGAAAGCTCTGCGCGCCAAGAGCCAGCAGTGGCTCAGTGGGCGTGGTCATGCGAGTGTCCATGGCCGTGATGATGGTGGCTGTGGCCGTCATTGGTCACATGGCCGCCATAGGCGCCTCCTTCGGGCTCGAACGGCAGATCGGCTTCGACCACCGTCATATGCATGCTGCGCAGCATATCGGCCAGCACATGGTCGGGTTCGATCTTCAGGTGGTCGGGCTGCAGCTCGATCGGCACATGGCGGTTGCCCAGATGGTAGGCCGCGCGCATCAGGTCAAACGGCGTGCCATGCTCGGCGCAGGCCGTGATATGCAGCACTTTTTGCGGCGCGGCCAGCACGCGGATCAGGCTGCCGTCTTCGGCCACCAGTACATCGCCGCCGCGCACAGCCTGGCCGCGTGGCAAGAAGACGGCCAGCTCGCGACCCTGGCTGTCGGTGGCGGCAAAGCGGCTCTTCTGACGTACGTCCCAGTCCAGTTCCACGGACGCGGCGCGTTTGAGGATGACGGCGGAAAGGCCCTGGCCCTGAAGCAGCAGTTTGTTGGCAGTCAGCATGGTGAACTCACAATGAAATAAAAGGCCCGGACCAGATTGGCGCGCATGTTGCATGTGCTGCGCATCTCAGTGATTTTTATGGACAACTCTTTTGGAAACTTCGACAGAAATGGCAGCCCCGACCTCTTTGCATGATGCGCCTGCCGACTGGCAGGGCTGTGGCGCAGCCTATGTGGCGGTGTATGGCACTTTGCGTGCCGGTGGCATCAACGATATTGCCAGGCTCCAGCCGGGCGTTGCCTGTGTCGGCAGGACCCAGCTGACCGGCACTTTGCATGACCTCGGTTGGTACCCGGGTCTGAGGCTGCAAGGCTCGCAGACCGTGCTGGCCGAGGTCTACCCCATGGACGCAGCGCTGGAGCGGGCCATGGATCGCATCGAAGGCCTGTGGCCCGAAGACCTGGGCGAATACACCAAGCGCATTCTGACCCTGCCCGTGATGCTGACCCAGGGCGGTCAGCAGTCCATCACTGTGCTGGTGTACGAGGCCTTGCCCGCCACCGTGAGCGCTGCGCCGGAGCTTGCCGTCAGTGACTGGCTGGCCTGGTTTGAGGGCAAGGGCATGCAGCATCCGGATTCGGAGTTTCAGCTCAACACCGCTCAGAACAGAAAGTAGCGCTGTGCCATGGGCAGGCTGACCGCGGGCTCGCAGGTCAGCAGATCGCCATTGGCGCGCACGGCATAGGTCTGGGCATCCACCTCCATATGCGGCGCCAGATCGTTGTGGATCATGTGCTGCTTCTTCACATTGCGTATGCCCCTGACCGCCGACAAGGTCTTGTGCAGCCCGAAGCGCTGGCCGATGCCGGCGGCAAGTCCTGCCTGGGAGACAAAGGTCAGCGAAGTTCTGGCAACCGCCCCGCCAAAGCTCGCGAACATGGGGCGGTAATGCACGGGCTGAGGCGTGGGAATGGAGGCGTTCGGATCGCCCATGGCCGCCATGGCGATGCTGCCGCCCTTGAGTATGCAAAACGGCTTGACGCCAAAGAAGGCCGGCTTCCAGATCACGATATCGGCCCACTTGCCCACCTCGATGCTGCCCACCTCGTGGCTGATGCCATGGGCAATCGCGGGATTGATGGTGTATTTGGCGATGTAGCGCTTGATGCGGAAGTTGTCGTTGCGCGCGCCGTCACCATTCAGGGCGCCGCGCTGCAGCTTCATCTTGTGCGCCGTCTGCCAGGTGCGCAGTATGACCTCGCCCACGCGGCCCATGGCCTGGCTGTCGGAGCTGAACATGCTGATCGCGCCGATGTCGTGCAGGATGTCCTCGGCAGCAATCGTTTCCTTGCGGATGCGGCTTTCGGCAAAGGCCAGGTCTTCGGCAATGCCGGCGTCCAGGTGGTGGCAGACCATGAGCATGTCCACATGCTCGTCCAGCGTGTTGATGGTGTAGGGGCGCGTGGGGTTGGTGGAGCTGGGCAGGACATTGGCCTCGCCCACCACCTTGAGGATGTCGGGCGCATGGCCGCCACCCGCGCCTTCGGTGTGGAAGGTGTGAATGGTGCGGCCCTTGAAGGCGGCCACGGTGTCCTCCACAAAGCCGGACTCGTTGAGCGTGTCGGTGTGGATGGCGACCTGGGTGTCGGTGTCTTCGGCCACATCGAGGCAGTTGCTGATCGCTGCCGGCGTGCTGCCCCAGTCCTCGTGCAGCTTGAGGCCGATGGCGCCGGCATTGATCTGCTCGTGCAGGCCGCCGGGCAGGCTGGCATTGCCCTTGCCCAGAAAACCCAGATTCATGGGGAAGGCGTCGGCGGCCTGCAGCATGCGTTCCATATGCCAGGGGCCTGGCGTGCAGGTGGTGGCGAAGGTGCCGGTGGCCGGGCCGGTGCCGCCGCCGATCATGGTGGTCACGCCGCTGGTCAGTGCTTCTTCGATCTGCTGCGGGGCAATGAAATGGATATGGGTGTCGATGCCGCCTGCGGTGACGATATTGCCTTCGCAGGAGATGATCTCCGTGCCCGGGCCGATGATGATGCTCACGCCCGGCTGAGTGTCGGGGTTGCCGGCCTTGCCTATGGCCACGATGCGGCCGTCCTTGAGGCCGATGTCGGCCTTGACGATGCCCCAGTGGTCCAGGATCAGTGCGTTGGTCAGCACGGTATCGACCGTGCCACCTCCGTCAGGGCCGGTTCCCGTCCCGTCGCGTGTGCGCTGGCTTTGCGCCATGCCGTCGCGGATGGTCTTGCCGCCGCCGAACTTCACTTCCTCACCATAGCCGCCAGCGGCCAGGGTGTAGTCTTTTTCGACTTCGACGATGAGCTCGGTATCGGCCAGGCGCAGACGGTCGCCCACGGTGGGGCCAAAGGTTTCTGCGTAGGCTCGTCGGTCCATGGTGGCCATTGAGGAATCTCCGATTCAGGTGTTCAGCGCAGGGACTGCTGCTGGGCTGCCGGTGGCAGGGCGGCGGGGCTTGTGCTGAGCAGGTCGCGCAATGTGCCCAGTGCCAGGGCCAGCAGCAGGGCAGCGCAGCAGCGGTAGGTAAAACGGCTCCAGTGCGCGGCAGCGCGGCGGAAAAGCCGGTCCACCAAGGCAGCGCAGACAAAGCACCAGAGCAGGGACGAAGTCATGAATCCCGCGAAGAAGACCCCGTAATCGCTGGCACCGGGCTGGGCCACGCCCACCGCCCCGAGGGCGCTGCCCATGGCGGCCCAGTAGGCCAGGTTCTGCGGGTTGGTCAGCGACAGGGCCATGCCGCGGCGCAGGGCCTGCTTCTGCGTGGCGGCGGCGGTGTTTGAAGCATCGAGCCGGTGTTCGGTACGCGCGGCCTGCCAGCTGTCCCAGGACAGCCAGAGCAGGTAGGCAGCGCCCGCCAGGCCAATCGGCCAGCGCAAGGCGTCGATCTGCATGACCAGACCAATGCCGGCCAGGCCCAGCAAGGCCCAGCTCGCATCGCCCACCAGGGAGCCCAGCTGCACGGCCAGCGCCGGACGATAGCCGCCGCGCACACCTTGGCGCACGGTCTCTGCAAACACTGCTCCGGGCGCTGCGTTGAACACCAGGCCCAGCACAAAAGCAGAAGCAAACAGCATCAGCATGGCAGGTCAGTCCCTGGAATCTGCGGGCAGTGGGCCCTGGACCAGACCGCGAAAGCCATAGATCTGGCGGTCGCCGCCGATCTCGACCAGCTCCACCGTGCGTTGCTGGCCCGGCTCGAAGCGCACGGCCATGCCGCTGGCAATATTCAGGCGCATGCCGTGGGCGGCGGTGCGGTCGAAATCCAGGCCCGCATTGGTTTCGGCGAAGTGGTAGTGCGAGCCGACCTGAATCGGCCGGTCGCTGGCATTGTTCACCACCAGCGTGAGCGTGCTGCGGCCGGGGTTGAGTGCATGGCTGCCCTCGTCAAGAATCAATTCGCCGGGAATCATCTTTCGTTTCCTTGCGCAAAGGCCTTGTGCTGCGCTGTGCCGAGGTGTGTCATATCAGACCAGTTTCGTCAGCATGAAAGCGCCGAGTGCGGCAGTGGCAGCACCGCCGAACCTGGCCAGCCACTGGTGGCGCTGCATGACGGCATGACCGAGCACCATGCCGGCGATATGCAGTGTGGCCGAGCCCAGAGCAATGCCCAGCAGTGCACCGAAGGCAGCCAGGCCGCTGTCTCCAGCCAGCTCAAAGCCGTGCGCAGCGCCGTGGAAGAAGGCAAACACCGCAGCCAGGGCGGCGGCTGCGCCCCAGGGCATTTTTTGCTGAACCAGCACCAGCAGGCCCAGCACCAGCACGGATGCGGCAATCATGGGCTCTACGCCCGGCACCCACAGGCCGGCAAAGCCGGCCACGGCACCCGCCACCAGCAGGGCCACAAAGGCCGCAGGTGCACGCCAGGCCGTGCGCAGGCTGGGCATGGTCAGTGCGCTCCAGGCGCCCACAGCCAGCATGGCGGCCAGATGGTCTGCGCCGGTAAACGGGTGGGCAAAAGCATGACCCAGACTGTCGAGAAAGTGGTGATGGCTGCCTGCATCGGAGCCCATATGTGCGAGAGCGGACAGGGGCAGTGCAGTCGCCGTGGCGGCTGTGGTGACAAGGAGCTTATTGAATTTCATAGCTATCTGCGCTTGATGGGTAAGGGTTTGATGGCTGAAAGGCTCGAAGTCTCTGGACGCTGCTTCAGGCGATGGGCTCATGCACGGTGACCAGCTTGGTGCCATCGGGGAAGGTGGCTTCGATCTGGATGTCGGGAATCATCTCGGGGATGCCCTCCATCACATCGGCGCGGGTCAGCACGCTGCGGCCTTCGCTCATGAGCTGGGCCACGGTCCTGCCATCGCGTGCACCCTCCATCACAAAGGCACTGATCAGCGCCACGGCCTCGGGGTAGTTGAGCTTGAGGCCACGAGCCATGCGCCTCTCGGCCAGCAGGGCCGCAGTGAAGATCAACAGCTTGTCTTTTTCGCGTGGTGTCAGTTCCATCTTCTTCAATCCCTCAGTCGGCACGCGCATCCGGCAGGGCTGAATGAACGCGAGGAGTCAGTTTCATGCCCTTTTATGTAGCAAGTGCCATGCCAAAGGCCAGTCTTTATTGCCAGCATGTAGGCAAGTCGCCGCAGGTGTTTTGCACCTTGTTGGTGCTGTCGGCACGCGGTTATGCACCACGGCGTATCGGCGAGGCAGCGATGGTGCTTTGTGGTGCATTGTCGAGCCGTAGCGGTGCATCGCATGGCACGAACTTTGCTGTTCTGGTGCATGTACAAAGGACCATTGAATAGGGGATGCGCTCAGGACCTGGGGGCCACGGCAAGACTCGGAGTGCTGGCCTTGGGCGGTACGCTGTGGATGGCTTCGGCCGTACAAGCGCAAACAGCCGAGGAAGGCGACAAGGTATTGCCCGAGGTGAGGGTGAATGCCCTGGTCAAAGGCCAGGCGCTGGATGAGTCACAACGCGCGTTTTCCGTCACCGAGTTCAGGCGCGACGAAATTCGCGAGCAACCCAGACAGGAGGTGGAATCGTTGTGGAGCCAGGTACCCGGCATGCATGTCAATCACTACCAGCTCAGCGGTGTGGCCAACGGGCTGGTGCTGCGCGGCTTTGCCGGCGGTGGCCACGGCGGTGATGTGGCGGCCACACTGGATGGCATCCCGCTCAACGAAGCCATGTCGCATGCGGATGGCTATTTCGATCTCAATGTGGTGGTGCCACTGGAGCTGGACAAGGTCAATGTCTATCGCGGTCCCGTGTCGGTGCTGCAGGGCAATTACAACCGCGCAGGGTTGCTGGAGCTGCGCACGCGGCGCAATGGCAGCTATGCGGAGTTCGATGTCAGCGCCGGCTCGCATGGCATGTTCGATGCACAGGCCGCTCTCGGGCGCGAGCTGGAAGGCGGCGATCAGCTCAACCTGGCGACTCAGCATGCACGCGGTGATGGAGCGCGGCCCGCCTCGCGCCATGAGCGCAGCACCATCAGCGGCACCTGGAAGCACCATGTGCATGAAAAGCTCGATATCTCGCTGTCCGGTCGCTGGCACGAGGCGCGTGGCGACTCGCCCGGCTATCTGACCGAAGCGCAGTGGCGGCAGGACCCACAGGGCAAGGACAGCCGCGTGGTGGGTGATGGTGCCAACAAGCACTTTGGCACGCTGCGCCTGGATGCGCAGTACGCACTGGATGCAGATACCCGGCTGCTGGGTTTTGTCTACGGCACGCAGCAGGATTTTGTGCGCTGGTTCACGCGCCCGCGCAGCGCCACCTGGATGCAGCGCGAGGAGCGCTACGACCGCAGCGTGCTGGGAGCGGGGCTGAATCTCAGCGGCAAGTCGCTTCTGGCGGCGCGCGAGCTGAACTGGATGCTGGGCCTGGAGCAGGTGCGCGAGTCCACGGACTATGGCTACTGGGATGGATTGCTGGATCGCCGGCGTACCGGCCCTGCATTGAATGATCGCAATACACGGCTCGACAACACGGCGATCTACGGCCAGGCTGGCTGGCAGCCAACGGCCTGGTTGCAGACCACGGCGGCCTTGCGCTGGGACCACTTTGACGGCAGTTGCAGTCTGCTGGGGGCAGAGGCCGGTGGCGATGAATGCAGGAGCATGCAGGGGCGCAGCCATGCCAGCCCCAAGCTGGGAGCCCTGGCGCAGCTCAATGCCCGGACGGCCGTGCGGGCCAACTGGTCGCAAGGCTTTGCGCTGCCCAGCGACTTTGCCAAATACGCGCTGCGCAACAGCGACCTGCATGCCAATGTCTTTCGCCAGAGCGAGCTGGGCGTGGAGTGGAAGCCATCGGTCCATTGGCTGATCGATGCCTCGCTCTACCGCATCAGCTCCAGCCATGAAATACGCAATACGGCACCTGGTGAGTATGAAAACCTGGGCGCGACCGTGCGCAAGGGTGCAGAGCTGCAGCTGCACTGGTTGCCCAGTCGCAACTGGCATGTGGAATGGACTTATGGCCACAATCGCTCCGAAGTCACGCAGAACGCGGATGCCGCACTGCTGGGCCGGCGCGTGGTGGCCGTGCCCGAGTACACCAGCACCTTGCATGCGCGCTGGATGCCGCGTGGCGATGTCACCTTGCATGGCGTGTTGCGCCATGTGGGGCGTGCGCCCATCAACGCCAGCAATACCGAATGGGCCGGCAGCTATCGCTGGCTGGACCTGGGTCTGCAATACCGATTGCCCGCAAGCCTGGCGCGCAATGCCAGCCTGAGCCTGTGGCTGCGCAACGCCGCCAACACCCGCTATGCCAGTACCACCACCATGATTGCCGGCCAGCGTCTGGTCGCCCCCGGCGCGCCGCGCAGCGTGCAGCTGGGCCTGCAGTTTTCCTTATGATTTCCGGAGCTCCCATGTCTGTTTGCAGCACACGTAAAAACATCATCGCGCGCATTCTGTGCACCACGGCCGCTGCCTGGCTGCTATGCGCCAATCCGGTCTCTGCCCATAACGTCTGGCTGGAGCCCGATGCGCAGGGTGGCTATGTCATGCAGTTTGGCGGTCATGAAGGCAGGACAGAAGCCTTCGATCCGGCCAAGCTGCAGCGTGTGCATGCCTATGACCTGCGCGGCCGTGAAGTGCCCGCCGCCGTACAGAATGTGCAGGGTGGCATCCGCATCAAGCCGGATGCCGGGGCTGCGCTGATCGCAGTGGAACTCGATAACGGCTATTTCAGCAGTGCCAGGGCTGAGGGCGCAATGCTGCCTCTGCCCATGGATCAGAACCCCGGTGCGGTGCGCGGCGTGCATGCGCGCAAGTTCCACAAGACCGTGGTGCGCTGGGGCGCCGTCATGCAAAAGCCGCTTGGGCAGATGTTCGAGGTGGTGCCGCTTCAGGGGCAGTCTCCCCATGCCGGTCAGCTGCTCAGGCTGCAGGTGTTGCTGCATGGCAAGCCGCAGTCTGGCGTGAGGCTGTCCTGGGGGGAGAACGGCTCTCCCACGATGACGGACGCGCAGGGTCTGGCGATCATGACGCCTGCTGTCGGCAGCAATACGCTGCAGGCCATACTGCGTCAGCCTGTGCAGGGCGACCCCATGACAACCGAGAACAGCTACGAGTATCTGCTGCGCTTTGCCGTGCATTGATGAAGCTGCGTTCCGTCGGCTTTCGCACCGGAGCGCAGATTCTGCAAGGCATCCGCGAGGCGGCGATTTGCCGTGCAGATGAGCAAGCTGCATGTCTATGCAGTGCAGGACGGCAAGGCCAGCAAACAACTCGATCTGCTTTGCTGCAGACCAAGGCCGCTCTCGATCCGTGGACTGGCAAGCTGCGCAGCGCGGCCTTGCCGGCATGCCTGCAGCCGGTCTGAGGCGACAGGCTGTCGTGCACTTCAATAGTGCTGGCTGGTTTGCGCGGTCTGCATCTGGTGCATGCGGCACTGCAATGGTGCCTGCATGTGGCCGATGCTGATCGCACAAAGTTGCATTCGGCCTGTGCTCGGCAAAAAAGCGGCAGCAGCGCCGCCGTATGCAGTGAGCAAGCCATGGCGGGTGGTGCTGGCACGGTAATTGCACTCCAGTTTTTGCGGTCAATGTGACCGAACAAAACCTCCTGGGAGTGCTGAAATGAATCGTCGCGGAACCCTCACAACACTGGCTGCATCCATGGCTCTGGGCCTGGGCTTGACTTCTCAGGTGCTGGCTGCAGACACCATCAAGGTGGGCGTGCTGCACAGTCTCTCGGGAACCATGGCCATCTCCGAGACCGTGCTCAAGGACACGGTGCTGATGGCCATCGACGACATCAATGCCAAGGGCGGCGTGCTCGGCAAAAAGCTCGAGCCCGTGGTGGTGGACCCCGCCTCCAACTGGCCGCTGTTTGCCGAAAAGGCCAAGCAGCTGATCACCCAGGACAAGGTGGCCGTGGTCTTCGGTTGCTGGACCAGCGTGTCGCGCAAGTCCGTGCTGCCGGTGTTCGAGCAGAACAACGGCCTGCTGTTCTACCCCGTGCAGTACGAGGGTGAGGAACTCTCCAAGAACGTCTTCTACACCGGCGCCGCACCCAACCAGCAGGCGATACCCGCTGTCGAGTACCTGATGAGCAAGGAAGGCGGCGGAGCCAAGCGCTTTGTGCTGCTGGGCACGGACTATGTGTATCCGCGCACCACCAACAAGATTCTGCGTGCCTTCCTCAAGTCCAAGGGCGTCAAGGATTCCGACATCATGGAAACCTACACCCCCTTCGGCCACAGCGACTACCAGACCATCGTGGCCGATGTGAAGAAGTTCTCCACGGGCGGCAAGACCGCCGTGATCTCCACCATCAACGGCGACTCCAACGTGCCCTTCTACAAGGAGCTGGGCAATGCCGGCCTCAAGGCCAAGGATGTGCCGGTCGTGGCCTTCAGTGTGGGTGAGGAAGAGCTGCGCGGCGTGGACACCAAGCCTCTGGTCGGTCACCTGGCGGCATGGAACTACTTCATGAGCGTGAAGAACCCGTCCAACACGGCCTTCATCAAACAGTGGGGCGATTACGCCAAGGCCAAGAACATCGCGGGCCACAAGGACAAGCCGCTGACCAACGACCCGATGGAAGCCACCTGGGTCGGCATCCATATGTGGAAGCAGGCCGTGGAGAAAGCCAAGAGCACGGATACCGACAAGGTGATCGCGGCCATGGCCGGCCAGACCTTTGCCGCACCCAGTGGCTTCACGCTGAAGATGGACGAGAAGAATCACCATCTGCACAAGCCCGTGATGGTCGGCGAGATCAAGGCAGACGGCCAGTTCAGCGTGGTCTGGAAGACCAAGGGCCCGGTCAAGGCCCAGCCCTGGAGCCCCTTTATCGAAGGCAACGACAAGAAGAAGGACGAGCCCAACGGCAAGAGCTCCTGATTCGCTCCCTAGGACTGGAGAGGTCTGGTGGGCTCTCCAGTCCTGAAGAGATAGCTGCTTGCGCTTTATTGGCAATGGATGCAGCGCTAAATATCCGAGATTTTTTATGAAACTACTGCGCAAGTCATGGCGGCTGGTATGGGCCGCCGGGCTGGGCTCCTTGCTGAGCTTTGCCAGTCACGCACTGACGACCGAGCAGGCCTATGCCATGGCTGCGGCAGATGACTCCGAGCAGCGCGTGCAGGCCATCAATCAGGCCGTGCTGGCACCCGATGCGCAGAGCGACGGCGGTCGCCTCGCGGCCTATCTCAAGGCGCTGTCCGACGACGAGGTGCGCGTGTCCCAGGGCAAGGCCTATGTGATGAACGGCGATGCGGTCACCGACCCGGTGACCGGCCAGGCCGCTCAACTCCCGGCGGATGCCGAGGAGGTCGTCAGCAACAATTACCTGCGCTCGGTCATCGATACGGCGCAGGCCGCGCTGGCGCTGGGCAGCAGCGATGTGCAGGCGCGCCGCAAGGCTGCCGAGCAACTGGCCTCCGAGCCTGATGCCGGGCGGCTTCCCCTGATCGAAAAAGCGCTGGCCGCTGAACAGGACGGGCAGGTCCGAGCCCTGCTGGAGCGCAGCCTGGCTGCCAGCCTGCTGGGCAGCGACGAGGTGCAGCAGCGTCTGAAGGCGGTGGAGCAGCTGTCGCGCCAGCAGACGCCGGAGACGCAGCTGCTGTTGAACCAGCGCCTGTCCGAAGAGTCCGATCCCGGCGTGCAAAAAGCCATCAAGGCCGCGCTGGTCGGCATTGCCGAAGGCCTGGCCTGGGGGGACAGGCTGGGTGCTGTTTTCAGCGGCATCAGCCTGGGATCAGTGCTGTTGCTCGCGGCTCTGGGTCTGGCGATCACCTACGGCCTGATGGGCGTCATCAATATGGCGCACGGCGAGCTGATCATGATCGGTGCCTATGCCACCTATCTGGTGCAGGTCGCATTCCAGCGCTGGCTGCCCGAGGCCTGGTTTGGCTGGTATCTGGTGGTGGCGATTCCTGTGGCCTTTCTGGCCTCGGCGCTGGTCGGCGCGGTGCTGGAGCGCGGCGTGATCCGCTTTCTCTACGGCCGTCCGCTGGAGACCCTGCTGGCCACCTTCGGCATCAGCCTGGTGCTGCAGCAGACCGTGCGCAGCATTTTCGGAGCGCAGAACGTGGGCGTGGAAAACCCGGTCTGGATGAGCGGCGGGATTGCGCTGCTGCCCAATCTGACGCTGCCCTACAACCGCATCGCCATCATCGTTTTTGCCTTTGCCGTGCTGGCGGGCGTGGCCTTCATGATCGCCAGAACGCGCCTGGGCCTGTTCGTGCGCGGCGTGACACAGAACCGCGCCATGGCTTCCTGTGTGGGCGTCAACACGGCGCGCACCGACACCTATGCGTTTGCACTGGGCTCCGGTATCGCCGGTCTTGCCGGCTGCGCCTTGAGTCAGATCGGCAACGTGGGCCCGGATCTGGGGCAGAACTACATCGTGGACAGTTTCCTGGTGGTGGTGCTGGGCGGTGTGGGGCAGCTGGCGGGCACCGTCTATGCGGCTCTGGGCCTGGGCGTGCTCAGCAAGCTGCTGGAAGGCTGGACCGGGGCTGTGCTGGCCAAGATCGCCGTGCTGCTGTTCATCGTGGTCTTCATTCAAAAGCGCCCGCAAGGCATCTTTGCCTTGAAGGGCCGCAGTGCGGAAACATGAAACACCCCCCTGAGTCGCTTCGCGCCTTCCCCCGCTCTCGCATTGCTGCGCGCTGCGGGCAGGGGACGACACCCTCGCTGCGGGGCGGCCCTTGCTCGGTGTCTCGTACCTGGGCCGCGCCAGTTGCGCAGGCCATGTGCCTTGCTCGACATGAGGGAAAACTGACATGACAACCCAATCCATATCCATCGAACTGCCCAAGCCCGCGCCGCTGCTATCCGCCAAGGGCTGGACGGCATTTCTGCTGGCCCTGACCATGGTCTGCGCCGTGGCTCCCGCACTCAATCTGTGGGTGCCCGAGGACAGTGCACTGCACCTTTCCGACTACATGCTGGGCCTGCTGGGCAAGTTCATGTGCTATGCCATCTGCGCACTGGCGATTGATCTGATCTGGGGCTATACCGGAATCCTGAGCCTGGGGCACGGCCTGTTCTTCGCACTGGGCGGCTATGTGATGGGCATGTACCTGATGCGCGAGGCCGTAGGCCCCGATGCATTGCCCGCCTTCATGGGGTTTCTGGACTGGAAGGAGCTGCCCTGGCACTGGGCGCTGTCGGGCAGCTTTGCCGCCACCGTGCTGCTGGTGTTTCTGGTGCCGGGCCTGATCGGCGGGCTGTTCGGCTACTTTGCCTTTCGCTCGCGCATCAAGGGCGTGTATTTCTCCATCATCACCCAGGCCCTGACTTACGCCGCCATGCTGCTGTTCTTCCGCAACGAGACCGGCTTTGGCGGCAACAACGGATTCACGGGTTTCAGGACCCTGCTCGGCTATTCGGTCAACTCGAAAGCCATGCATGTGCTGCTGTTCGCGCTGTCGGGGCTGGCATTGCTGGGCTGTTTTCTGTTCTCGCGCTGGCTGATGCGCAGCAAGTACGGCCGCGTGCTGCAGGCCGTGCGCGATGCAGAATCGCGCACCATGTTCTGCGGCTACAACCCGCTGCCCTACAAGCTGTCGATCTGGGTCATCTCGGCCATGATGTGCGGCCTGGCGGGCGCGCTCTATGTGCCCCAGGTGGGCATCATCAATCCCAGCGAAATGAGCGTGGGCAATTCCATCGAAATGGCGGTGTGGACGGCCGTGGGCGGACGTGCCTCGCTGGTCGGCCCGATCATCGGCGCGTTCGCCGTCAATGGCGGCAAGAGCTGGCTCACCGTGGCTGCCCCCGAGTACTGGCTGTACGTGCTGGGGGCGCTGTTCATCGTCGTGACGCTGTTCATGCCGGGAGGACTGATTCGCCTGCCGCAGCAGCTTCGCCAGTGGCGTGAGAAGCGCAAGGCCCAGGTCAAGGCACCGTTGAACCAGACTGCAGCCGCAGCTGCCAAAAACGCTGCCGAGCCGGCTTCTGCCGATGCCATCGAAGGAGTGCGCGCATGACCCCCGATCTGATGCAGGAAGGCGAGCAGCGCCTGGCCTCCTACCAGCAGCGCGAAGCCGCGCTGCGCACCGAATCCGGCGGTCGCAATGCCAGTCTGGCGCGCCCCGTGGTGGCCGGCGAAGTGGATGTGACCCACGGCCGAATTCTCTATCTCGAAGACGTGCATGTGAGCTTCGACGGCTTCAAGGCCATCAACGGTCTGAGTCTCGATATCGCGCCCGGCGAGCTGCGCTGCATCATCGGTCCCAATGGCGCAGGCAAGACCACGATGATGGACATCATCACCGGCAAGACCCGGCCAGACAGCGGCACGGTGTTCTTCGGCTCCACCATCGATCTGCTGCGCTACAAGGAGCCCGAGATCGCCGCCATGGGCATAGGCCGCAAGTTCCAGAAGCCCACGGTGTTCGAGCAGCTCAGCGTCTTCGAGAACCTGGAGCTGGCGCTCAAGACCCACAAGGGCATTGCCTCCTCCATGCTGTTCAAGCTCAGCGGCGCGCAGAAGGACCGCATTGCCGAGGTGCTGCACACCATTCATCTGGCAGGCAGCGTAACGCGCCAGGCGGGCCTGCTCAGTCACGGACAGAAGCAGTGGCTGGAGATCGGCATGCTGCTGGTGCAGGAGCCCAAGCTGCTGCTGCTCGACGAGCCCGTGGCCGGCATGACCGACGAGGAAACGGTGCGCACGGCCGAGCTGTTTCTGACGCTCAAGGGCAAGCATTCGCTGATGGTGGTGGAGCACGACATGAGCTTTATCGACACCATCAGCGAGAAGGTCACGGTGCTTTGCGATGGCTCGGTACTGGCCGAGGGAACGCTGGCCGAGGTGCAGGCTGACGAGCGCGTGATCGAGGTGTATCTTGGGAGATGACCCCCTGAGACGCTTCGCCTGAGCGGCCCCGCGCCTTCCCCCTCTCTCTACGCGCTTCGCGCTAAGGGAGGGGGACGACAGCTTCGGTGCTCGGCGGCGCTTCCTCGCTGTCTCTTTGATTGGGCAGCGCCAGTTTCAAACGTCATGCGCTCCGCAGATAGTCAAATTAGATAGCTGCTTGCGCTTGCTGTGTAAGCGTTAGAGGTCAAAAATGCTTAAAGTTCAGAACCTGCATCAGTATTACGGCGGCTCGCACATCCTGCGGGACGTGAATTTCACGGCCGAGATCGGCAAGGTAACGGTGCTGCTGGGCCGCAACGGCGTGGGCAAGACCACCTTGCTCAAAAGCCTGATGGGGCTGGTTCCCATCAGAAGCGGCGGCATTGAATGGCAGGGCCGCGATATCGCGCGCAGGACGCCCTATGAGCGCGCGCGCAGCGGCATCGGCTATGTGCCCCAGGGGCGCGAAATCTTCTCGCGCCTGTCGGTGGAAGACAATCTGCGTATGGGCCTGTCCTATTGCTCGGCAGGCACGCGGATTCCGGGTGAACTGTACGAGCTGTTCCCCGTGCTGGGGCAGATGCTGCACCGCCGTGGCGGCGATCTCTCGGGCGGGCAGCAGCAGCAGCTGGCCATTGCGCGCGCGCTGGCGCCGCAGCCCAAGATCCTGATCCTGGATGAGCCCACCGAGGGCATACAGCCCAGCATCATCAAGGACATCGGCCGCGTGATCCGCATGCTGGCCAATCGCGGCGACATGGCCATCCTGCTGTGCGAGCAGTACTACGACTTTGCCGAGGAGCTGGCCGACCACTATGTGGTGATGGAGCGCGGCGAGGTGATCGCATCGGGCCCGGGCAGCGAGATGCAGCAGAAGAATGTGCGCTCGCTGGTGGCGATTTGAATATCGGGCGAAGAAAAAAAGGTGCCGCAAGCGGCACCTCAAAGCCTCAGGCCATGCCCGGAGGACAACTCATTTCGTCAATACGCTGCGCCGTGCGCGGCCAGCACCGGATTGCCCTGTATGGCAGTGCTGGCGCGGCCGTCCGCGCCCAGGGGGACTTCGCCCACCAGCGTGGTGCGGTAGAGCTGGCGATCGAACTCCAGCGCAAAGATATCCTGTGGTGCCACATGGGCCGTGGAGCGGTTGTCCCAGAAGGCCAGCGAGCCGGGTTCCCACTTGAAGCGCACGGTGAACTCGCTGCTGACGGCATGCTCCCAGAGCAGCTCCAGCAGCACGCGCGATTCGCGAGTATTGAGTTCCACGATGGACTTGAGAAAGCCGGGGCTGATGTAGAGCACCTTCTCGCCGGTCTCGGGATGGATCGTGACCAGCGGGTGTTCGCTGATCAGGGTGTTGTCGCGCACCAGATCCAGATATTCCTGCGATGCGGTGGCTCCCTGTGGGGCGCTGAAGCGGTGCTCGCCACGCAGGCCCTGCAAAAAGGCCTGCAGCGGTCTGGAGAGCGCTTCGTAGGCAGCTGCCAGATTGGTCCATTGCGTGTCGCCGCCATAGGGCGGAATCGTCACGCCGCGCAGAATCGATGCGGCAGGCGGGTTGTGGGCAGCCGTCACATCGGCATGCCAGCCGGTCCAGGGGCGCTGTTCGGCCTGGCCGCTGTGGCGGTTGGCCTTGCGGTGCTTGGCAATCGAATACAGCTCGGGAAAACCTTCGACATGACCGAAGACGGGGTGGCCGGGCGTGAGCTCGCCAAACTGGCGCGAAAAAGCGATCTGCTGCTCATGGCTGAGGTGCTGGTCGCGAAAGAAGACCACCTTCCAGCGCAGCAATGCCGAGCGGATGGTGTGCACCTCGGCGGCACTCAAGGCCTGTTTCAGATTGACGCCGCTGATCAGCGCGCCGATATGCGCCGATTGCGGCGCGATGCGGATGTGTGGAGTGATGTGGTTGGCAGAGCTCAGACGCTGGTCCAGATGCTGCAGCGGAGCGTGGGGCAGGGGCATGTTCATGGGATTTTTCCTGATGAGCGCGGGGCTTCAACGCGCCTGGGCAATACGGGAGGCGCTGGGCGGCAGCAGGCCGAGTTCGTTCAGCAGAGCATGGCTGCGTTCGACCTGGGCATGCAGTGCGCGAGCCGTGTCCTGCGGGCCGAGGAAGATGGGCTCCCACTGGTTCAGCGCCACAAACTCCTTCCATTCCCGGGTTTCGGAAACCTTGCGCAGCGCATTCACCCAATACGCCTGTTGCGCGGTGCTGGCACCGGGTGCCGTCATCACGCCCTGAAACGAATCGCTGACATAGTCGATGCCCTGCTCCTTCCAGGTGGGCGACTGAGCGAACACGCCTTCAAGCCGCTTGTCGGCGGCAATCGCCAGCACGCGCACGCGGCCCGACTGCAGATAGGGCAGCAGGTTCGGCGTGGTGGCCGAAACCACATCGAGATGGCCGCCTGCCAGCGCCACCATGGATTCGGCGGAGGATTTGTAGGGGACGATGCGCAGCTTCTGGATATTCACGCCGCCCTGCTGCAAGGGCTGGGCCACGCCCAGATGGATGTGATTGCCCAGCGTGGTGGCGATGCCTATGGAGTATTTCTCGGGGTCCTTGCGCAGCTGGGCGATCAGGTCCTGGGCATTGCGCAGCGGCGAATCCGCACGCACGACCACGGTGGTGAACTCGCGCAGCAAGGTCACCAGCGGCGTGCCTTTCTGAAGGTGTGCGGGCAGGGCATTCTGCGCCAGGCTGTTGCCGTAGCTGGTGCTCAGCGTCATCAGCGTATGGGCGTCGCCAGGGTGGCGGTGCAGGCTTTCCAGCGCGGCGATCGCATGCGCGCCGGACTTGTTGCTGACCACGAACTGCGGTGCATGGCCATCGCGTGCCAGCAGCTCGGTGAGCTTGCGGGCCGCCAGATCCAGCGCCGCGCCGGCTCCGCTGGGGACAATGAATTCCGTGGACTTGCTGGGCTTCCAGGCCTGTGCTGCTGCGCCGCCGGCTTGCGCGGCAGCAGGGCCAGTTGCCAGCGTGCAGCACAGCACCGCCATCGATGTAAGCCACGGGGCCAGAGTGCGATGCAGGCGTGAATGCGTTACGGTAGCGACCGACATGAAAGCTCCTGAAATCAATCGCCATATGCTTGACAAGCTGGCGTGCGAGAGACTGTAGAAGTGCTGCTGCGATACAACAACGAATGAATTTTCATGAGTTAGTAAGCAAAAGAGCTGAGCTATCCCGGCCTGAACGGCAGGCCTGCTTGAAGAGGCGAGAAAGACAATGACCTGGCATGCGCAACTGGTGCTGAACTATTCCCTGCAGGCCGGCAAGACCTCGGTGCATTTCACGCACGATGGTCCGCTGCGCATCCTCAAAAGTCTTTATCCCGAAGGTCCTGTCATCTGCCACAACGTGCTGGTGCATCCGCCTGGCGGGCTGGTGGGTGGGGATGTACTGGACATTGATGTCCATGTCGCAGAAGGTGCGCATGCGCTGGTCACCACGCCCGGTGCCACGCGCTTTTACAAAAGCAACGGGAAGCAGGCCATGCAGCGCACCCGGCTGCGTCTGGACCCCGGTGCGAGGCTGGAGTGGCTGCCGCTGGAGGCGATTGCCTACAACGCCTGCGATGCCGTCAACCAGCTGGAGTTCGACCTCGCCGAAGACGCGCAACTGCTGACCTGGGATGTGACGGCACTGGGCCTGCCGCTGGCCGCCCAGCCCTATGCCTGCGGCAGGTTCGAACAGCACATCGAATGGCCGGACCGTTTTCTGGAGCGCGGCGTGATCGATGCACAGGACGAGCTGCTGCTCAACGGCGATCTGGGGCTGGCCGGGCATCGCTGCCTGGGCAGTCTGATCTTTGCCAGCGGCTCAGCCATGGCGCGTCATCAGCGCGAAGCCTTGCTGGAAGGCACGCAGGAGCTGCTTGCAGAGGCTGCTCCGGCGGTGTTGAGCGGTGTCACCGCTCCCAATGAAAACATGCTGGTTCTGCGCTGTGCATCACCTGTGGTGGAGCCTGTGATGATGTTGTGGAAAACCGTGTGGAGTTTTTGGAGAAAAGAACTCTGGGGCTTGCAGGGCGGCACGCCGAGAATCTGGTCCATGTGATCGCTGTTGCACGGGCCCAGGCCCCGTTTCAACGCACCAGCTGTTTTCTGCATCGGGCCAGCTCGGCCTGGGTCCAGTTCAGGCGTTCGCGCAGTTGGGGGCAGGCGGCACCGGCGTTTTGCGGCTCGCGTTCCGTGCAGTGCTCCTCGACCATGGATATCAGGGTGCGCGTGTGGCGGTTCTGCTCCAGGCTGCAGGCGCGTGTACCTGCTTCGGCTCGCGTTCCGCCTTGCGAGCGTGTGCCGGGCGGCACGGCCGTCCAGCCCCGGTTGTGCCAGGGCGAGAAGGAGGCTGACGGCGTGATCTCTATGCCGCTCACGCGTCCTTCCAGGCCGGGAAATGTGGACAGCATGGCGGCTGCCACCAGGGCCGGGTCGCTCATGCCTCCCAGGGCGGTATCGCAGTCCATGACATCGGGATTCAGGCCCGGCGGCAGCAGCCTCAGCACGCCATAGATGCGGGTGGCATCGGTTTCCAGTTCCTTGACGCTGCGTCCACTGCTGCCCGGCACCAGTCCCATGCCGACCAGTTGGTACTGCGTGTCGCGCAGGGCGGTATCGGGGCCGGTGTGGATCTCGACCTCGCCCGAGGCCCGGCCCGCGAACATGAGCAGTCTGAAGGCATCCGTGGAGAACAGCGCCTGCACCTCCAGATGGCAACGGGCAGGCGGGGCCGGACGCAGCACACTTGACCAGTCCTTGGCAGCGTCGCGGTGGACCAGCATGGCCGTGCGTGGCAGCATCTCCACGGTTATCCGTGCCTTGTCCAGGTTTACGGTGGCCGCCACGCTGGCGTCAATCGTGCTGGCTGTGGGAAATTGCGCCAGTGCCTTGAAGCCGGGCTGCATCACGGACAGTCTGTCGTTGCCGACCACACCGCCTGTGGCGATCTCCAGGCGCCCGTCCGCAAAGCGGTAGTAGCTGGGCACTTCGTCGGTCTCGGTATAGCTGCCGTGGCGCGTGGAGACGCGGTAGCGGATCTCGCGTCCGCCCATTTCCATGAAGGGGCGCAGCGTCTCCAGCAGGTCCTGGCGTGTGGCGGCATCGTCCTGGCGCAGTGTGATCTCTACGCGTGTCGAGCCATAGCCCAGCAGCTTGTCGAACGCATGGCGCATGACGGCCTGATTCGGAAAAGTGATGACTGCCCCCACCATGCCCGCCAGGGCCGCGACGCCGCCCAGCACCAGCGGCCAGGTCGAACGCTCGTCAGCGCGAGTGCCAGTCATGGCGCTCCAGATGGCTTGCGCGCCATGGCTCAGCCAGGTGGTGGCCATGAAGGCGATGAGCGCTGCAGTCGGCGCCCACACAAGAATTAGCAGTATTTGCAACAGGCCCATATGGGCAGTGATTCTAGGCAGAAGCCATGCATGGCCTGGCTGCAGCAGCTCGCCTGGGGCTGCCCGCCCGGGGCTACCCGCCCGGGGCTACCCGCCCGGGGCTGCCCGCTGGGGACGCTACAGCGCCAGAACGATTCTGGACTCCTGCGTCCTGGCGCGCGAGCAGCAGCTCATCATCTTGGTGCAGGCCGTGCGCTCGGCACGGGTCAGCACCATGTCGCGATGATCGATATCGCCTTCCAGCACCGGCACCTCGCAGGAGCCGCACAGGCCTTCGCGGCAGTCGCTCTCGATATCGATATTGGCGCTGCGCAGTGCATCGAGCAGGGTCTCGTCATTGCGCACCTGCAGCGTGATGCCGGATTCGCGCAGCTCGACTTCAAAGCCGTGCTCCTTGTCCGGGTCCAGCGCTCCCAGGGTGCTGGAGAAATGCTCCACGCGCAGACTGTCCTCGGGCCAGTGGCGACTGGCCTCGGCCAGCCCGTCGAGCATGCGCTGCGGACCGCAGGCATAGATCTGTGCGCCGGGCCTGACCTCGGCCAGCAGTGACGCGTAATCGGCGCGCCGGCCTTCCGCGCCCACATAGATCTGCAGACGCTCGCCATGCATTGCCTGCAAGGCATCCAGGAGCGCCATGCGCTCGCGCTGGCTGCAGCTGTAGTGGATTTCATAGGGGATGCCCAAGGCCTGGGCGCGAGCCGCCATGGCCGCAACCGGCGTGATACCTATGCCGCCTGCGACGAGAATCAGCTGCTGCGCGCCTTCGTCGAGCCTGAAGTGGTTGCGCGGGCCGCGCATCTGCACCTTCATGCCGGCCTGCAGTGCCCCATGTATCCAGGCCGAACCGCCACGGCTGTGCTCCTCGCGCAGCACGGCGATCTCGTAGGTATCGGCTTGCTGCGGATCACCGCATAGCGAGTACTGGCGCGAGATGCCGGTGTCGCCGCAGTGCAGGTCGATATGCGAGCCCGGGGTCCAGCGTGGCAGCTCGCGTCCGTCGGGCGCCTTGAGGCGCACGCGCAGCACGTCCTGCGCAATCAGCTCGGTGCTGTCCACCAGCATGCTGCGGCTGACGCCGCCCTGCGAGGATTCGCCGATGCGCACCGGCTGTTGCTCGGCCAGCACGGCGGGGTTGGCGCGCTCGGGGTTGCGGCTCACATCCCATTGAACCCACAGATGTTCGGGGCCGCGGAACGAGGTGTTGGGCACATAGGTGAAGCGTTGCTCGGCCAGCTGCATATGGGGCAGGCGGCGCGTGAATTCCTCGAGGAAGATCTGCATTTCCATGCGCGCCAGATTCTTGCCCATGCATTGGTGAGAGCCGTAGCCGAAGGTCAGGTGATCGCTGGCATTGTCGCGGTGGATGTCGAACAGGTCGGCATCGACAAAATGCTGCTCGTCGTGGTTGGCCGAAGAGGTGACGATGAGCAGCTTGCTGCCGGCCGGAATGGCCTGGCCGCCGATCACCACATCCTTGGTGGCCAGGCGCCGCCAGGCGGCTACCGAGCCGTTGTGGCGCAGGCATTCCTCCACGGCATTGGGGATCAGCGAGGGATCGGCGCAGATCTCCTGCCAGACCTTGGGGTGCTGCAGCAGCAGCTTGACCGCATTGGCGGTGGCGTTGGCCGTGGTCTCGTGGGCGGCGACGAGGCCGGCCATCATCATGGAGTGCAGATAGGAGTCGGTGACGACATCGGGCAGTTCCTTCTGCTTGCGAATGCCGTATTGCATCCAGCCTTCGGCATCGGGGTCGGCGCGCATCTTGTCGAGAATCCGGCCCGCGTGCTGCCAGAAATTGCCCACGGCATGGGCCACGGCCACCTGCTCCTCGGCCCGGGGGCGCCCCCAGGTGTTGACGGTGTGGGCAATGCTGTACTGGCGCAGCGTGTCCATATCGTCTGCGGGCACGCCCAGGAAATGCATGGCCACGGTGAGCGGCACTTCCCACAACATCTGATCGACGAGATCGGCGCGGCCGTCGTCGATGAAGCGGTCCACATATTCGCGGGCCAGCCGGCGCACCATGGGCTCGTGGTGCTTGAGCTCTTCGGGCGTGAAGGGCTGCATCAGCGCTCGTCGGCGCGGCATGTGGGCGGGCTCGTCCTCGTTGACCAGAGTGCGGTTCAGCGCAAAGCCATAGCTGGCGAGCACGGCATTGGCTTCATCGCCCGTGGGCGTGATCTTCTCCAGCGCGATCGAGGGGCTGAAGGTCAGGTTGTCGCGGAAGATGGCCTTTATGTCGTCGAAGCGCGTGACCACCCAGTAGCCCAGCTGCGGGCTGTAGAACACGGGCTCCTGTTCGCGTGCCCAGCGCACATACTCGGGCGGGTCCTGCTGGTAGCCGTCGGCAAAGGGATCGAAGCCGGCGGCACCGTGGCTGATGGGGCAGCCCGTAGGGCCGCTCTGGCCGCTGGGCTTGCCGAACTGGCTGTGATCGATGGGGCAACGGCTGGGGGTGGAAACGGTCATGGCTCGCTCGCAAACGCAAAGAGGCAGGAGATGGCTTGCGCCATCGGACGAGAGTGCAGAGGCGGCCTGCCGCCAGCCTCTGCGGCATGGATCAGCGGGGCAATCAGTCCAGCGTGATGTTCAGATCCTTGATCAGCTTTTGCCAGCGTGCGCTTTCGCTGTGGATCAGTGTCTGGAACTGCTCGGGCGTGTTGCCCACCGGCTCCACGCCAAAGTCGATGAGCTTTTGCTTGACGGCAGGCTCGTTGATGGCGGCGACCACCTGCTTGTTCAGCGCCGTGACGACGTTGGCCGGTGTCTTGGCCGGTGCCACCATGCCGACCAGGGCCGCAGCCTGCACGCCAGGCAGGCCCAGCTCGCCGAAGGTGGGCACATCGGGCAATTGGGGCAGGCGCGTGGCATTGGCCACGGCCAGCGGACGCACCTTGCCACCCTTGATGAAGCCGGCGCCGGCGGCCAGGTCCACCATCATCACGGGAATCTGACCGCCTGCCACATCGGCCAGCGCCGGAGCCGCACCGCGATAGGGCGCATGGGCGAGCTTGAGGCCGGCCTCGGACTTCAGCAGTTCCATGGCCAGGTGATGGGGGCTGCCCGCGCCGGCGGAGCCGTAGTTCACGCCCTCGGCACTGGCCTTGGCGGCGGCAATGAACTCCTTGGCGGTCTTGGCCTTCTCGGCGGGGCCGGCCACCAGAATCATGGGAAAGCGGCCCATGAGCGTGACGGGAGTGAGGTCCTTGCCGGGGTTGTAGCTCAGGCTCTTGTAGAGCACGGGGTTGAAGATCAGCGTGCCGTTGTCGGCCGACAGCACGGTATAGCCGTCGGCCGGTGCGCGCGCGGTCTCCGATGCGCCTATGGCTGTGTTGCCGCCCGGGCGGTTGTCCACGACGATGGGCTGATGGGCGTGGGCGCCCCAGGCCTGGCCTATGGTGCGGGCCAGGAAGTCCGAGCCACCGCCGGCGGCGTAGGGAACGATCCAGCGCACGCTCTTGCTCGGGTACTTGTCCTGGGCCACGGCGGTGCCAGGGGCTGCGGCCAGCCAGAGCATGCTGGTGGCCAGAACCGAGGCGGTGAAGAGGCGTTTTTTCATTGAGGGTGTCTCCTGGGCTGTGGTGTTGTTTGCCTGCGGGTTAACCAAGCTTCACTCCGCCTGCGGTTCCGCTTTAATACGGAAATTGCTTTGCGTAATTTTTATACGCATAGCGTAAATATGCTTCAAGGGATTACCCGAGAGCCAGCACGAGACATGCGTGAAAATGCCTTCAACGGCTTACGAGACAGGCGCAACCAGCTATGAAAATCGAGAAGAAGACTTTGGCGATGGCGAAGCGGCAAGCAGCCAGCCCCGCAGCAAGAGTGGCGTCGCAGAATGCCCGGCAAGAGCCGGATCAACGTCGCCAGCGTGTGCAGGCAGCGGAGACCTGTCTGGCCGTGCTCAAGGCACTGGCCGGGCTGGGCGGTCGTGCCAGTCTCACGGCCATCGGCGCTGCCGTCGATGAAAGTCCGGCCAAGGTGCATCGCTATCTGGCCAGTCTCATGGCCGAGGGCCTGGTGGAGCAGGATCGTGGCGGCACCCAGTACGCGCTGGGACGCGAGGCCATCCATATCGGCCTGGCTGCGATGCGCCAGAACGATCCTGTGCGCATGTCCGAGCCTGCTTTGCAGCATCTGCGCGAGTCCTTGCAGGTCACGAGTTTTGTCGCGGTCATGGGCAATATGGGCCCCACCATCGTGCGCTTTGAAGAGCCCAGCCTGCCCATTACCGTCAATGTGCGTGTGGGTTCGGTCATGTCCATGCTGTGGTCGGCCACGGGGCGGGCATTCTTTGCCTTCATGGAGCCGCAGCCCGAGGTCGAGGCGCTGCTGGCGCGCGAGCTGGAGGCAGCCAGCCCCGAGCATCGCCGTCTGTTGCATGCGAGCAAGCCTCTGGAGCAGCTGCGCAGCGAGATTCGCGCAGCGGGCTGTGCGGCGATCCGGGACCTGAATCTGCCTGGCATCAGCGCCGTTGCGGCGCCCTTGCTCGACTACAACGGTCATGTGGTGGCCGTGCTCTGCGCGCTCGGGGCCAGCGGCGGCTTCGACCCCGATCCGCAGGGCCGCATTGCCCAGGCTGTATGCGAAGAGGCGCGCAGTATCAGCGCTTCGCTGGGCTACCGGGCCTAGGTCTCAGGCCCCGGTCAGCACAGCCGGGGCTCCGAGGCGCAGGGATAGCTGACGGGCCTGGGCCTGCAGTTTCTGGGCCGGCAGACCAGCGGGGTCCAGCGTCAGCGTGACCGAAGGGCCGATGGCGGCAATCGCCAGCACCAGTTGGCCGAAGCCGTCGAACACCGGCACCGCCAGCGCGCTTACGCCCGACAGCAACTGGTTCTCGACCACGCTCAGGTGGTTGCGGCGAATGGCGTCCAGCTCCTTGGCAAACGCCGGTTCGTTCAGGCTGTGGCCTTCTGCCTGCAGCAGCGGTGCGATACGGGCCGGGTCGCCAAAGGCCGCAAAAATCTTGCCCGTGGCGGTATGGCGCAAGGAGGCCGGCGTGCCGTGGCGCATGGCCACATAGACATGGGTCGGGCCTTCCTCGACGCGGATGATGGTCGGCCCCTGGCCGCTCCACATGGAAACCGACACGGTGTAGCCCACCTCTTGCGCCAGGGCGGGCAGCTCGGCAATCGCCATGCGCACGGGATCTGCCTGCTGCAGGCTGATGAGTCCCATCTGAATGGCCAGCGGCCCCAGGCCGTAGTGGCCGCTGACGCGATCCTGCTCCATCAGGCCCAGCTTGCAAAAACTCACCAGATAGGGGTGGGCCTTGGCTGCCGTCATCTCCGCCTCGCGTGCCAGATCCTTGAGCGCCATGCGCCGGCCCGTGCGCGCCAGCACCTTGAGCAACTGGCCGCCGACTTCCACGCTCTGTATGCCGCGCGGTGCGCGCGCGGGTTCGTCGTCACTGGATTCGAGCATCAAACGGGCGTCGGTCGAAGAAGAGTTGGCATGAGGCATGACGGCATTGTGACGGTGGAAAAGCGGCTGGAAAGTCTCAAGGGTTTTTCACTATGACAAATCGATTGTGCAATGTTGAATTTATATCTAGCATTCAGAAATTCGATAAAGCTGAATGCATTTGTTTAAAACAAAGAGATTGCAACGATGAGCACCAAGACCTTTGCCTCCGCCGCCGACCTTGAAGTCAAGAAGGTGAGCTTCGACAAGCTCTCCGAACATGCTTATGCCTACACGGCCGAAGGCGACCCCAACACCGGCATCATCATTGGCGACGACGCCGTGATGGTCATCGACACCCAGGCCACGCCCGTCATGGCCGAGGACGTGATCCGCCGCATTCGCGAGGTCACGGACAAGCCCATCAAATACGTCACGCTGTCGCATTACCACGCGGTGCGCGTGCTGGGTGCCTCGGCCTATGGCGCCGAGCACATCATTGCCAGCCAGGACACCTACGACCTCATCGTCGAGCGTGGCGAGCAGGACAAGGCCAGCGAGATCGGCCGCTTTCCGCGCCTGTTCCAGAACGTCGAGAGCGTGCCCGAGGGCATGACCTGGCCGACCATGACCTTCACCGGCAAGATGACGCTGTGGCTGGGCAAGCTCGAGGTGCAGATCCTGCAGCTGGGCCGTGGCCACACCAAGGGCGATACCGTGGTCTGGCTGCCCCAGGAGAAGGTGCTGTTCAGCGGCGACCTGGTCGAGTTCGATGCCACGCCCTATGCCGGCGACGCCTATTTCCAGGACTGGCCGCAGACGCTGGATGCGATTGCCGCCCTCAAGCCCGAAAAGCTGGTGCCCGGCCGCGGTGCGGCGCTGCAGAACGCGGCCGAAGTGCAGGCCGGCCTGGCGGGCACGCGCAATTTCATCAGCGACCTGTGGGCCGAGGTCAAGGCCGGCGCCGATGCGCGTCAGGACTTGCGCAAGGTCTACGAGGCAGCCTTTGCCAAGCTGCAGCCCAAATACGGCCATTGGGTGATCTTCAACCACTGCATGCCGTTTGACGTGACACGTGCCTATGACGAGGCATCGGGCCACGCCGACCCGCGCATCTGGACTGCCGAGCGCGACCGCGAGATGTGGCTGGCGCTGGAAGGCTGATCGCCTCCTGGGCCGCCCAGCCGGCAGTCTCTTGCGCAGGCGCGGCGGTCTACTGCAAAGCTATCTAAAACAGGAGCTGCTTGCGCTTTGATTTCAACGAATTCAAATAGAAACAGCGTTGAATTCATTGAATGACAAGCGGTAACAGCTATCAAAAAACAGAGTTTGAATCCGACCGCAAAGAGCCGGAGGGGCGGCTTTTGCCCCAAGAAACAGATCCACGCTTTTCAAGGTTTGCGCACCGATGAACGCCATGTCCACCACCGCCATTTCTCTTGACGCCCTGCGCGGCAGCGCCGCCGACATCCAGTCCATCCAGATTCCTTATCGGCGTCATGCGGACCAGGATGCCGATGCGCCGGCTCGCCACCCCGTGGTGGTCGTCGGCGCCGGGCCCGTGGGCCTGTCGCTGGCCATCGATCTGGCGCAGCGCGGCCAGCCGGTGGTGGTGCTCGACAACGACTGCAAGCTGTCCACGGGCTCGCGCGCCATCTGCTTTTCCAAGCGCACGCTGGAGATCTGGGACCGCCTGGGCGTGGGCCAGCCCATGGTGGACAAGGGCGTGTCCTGGAATCTGGGCAAGGTGTTTGCCAGGGATCAGTCGCTCTACCAGTTCGATCTGCTGCCCGAAGCCGGTCACGAGCGCCCGGCCTTCATCAATCTGCAGCAGTACTACGCCGAAGCCTATCTGGTCGAGCGCGCCCTGCAGTTGCCGCTGATCGACCTGCGCTGGCACAACAAGGTCACGGCGCTGGCGCCGCGCGCCGATGGTGCGCTGCTGACAATGGAAACGCCCGAGGGCGAGTACCGGATCGATGCCCAGTGGGTGCTGGCCTGCGACGGCTCGCGCTCGCCCTTGCGCGGCCTGCTGGGCCAGGAAAGCCATGGCCGCATCTTCCGCGACCGTTTTCTGATTGCCGATGTGAAGATGCATGCGGACTTCCCGACCGAGCGCTGGTTCTGGTTCGATCCGCCGTTCCATCCGGGCCAGAGCGTGCTGCTGCACCGCCAGCCCGACGATGTCTGGCGCATCGACTTCCAGCTGGGCTGGGAGGCCGATCCCGAGGAGGAGAAAAAGCCCGAGAACATCCTGCCGCGCATCCGCGCATTGCTGGGCAAGGACGCGCACTTCGAGCTCGAATGGGCCAGCGTCTACACCTTTGCCTGCCTGCGCATGGACCGCTTCGTCCACGGCCGTGTGGTCTTCGCGGGCGACAGCGCGCATGGCGTCTCGCCCTTCGGCGCACGCGGCGCCAACAGCGGCGTGCAGGATGCCGAAAACCTGGCCTGGAAGCTCGACCGCGTGCTGCGCGGCCAGGCCGATGCTGCGCTGATCGCGACCTACGGCGCCGAGCGCGAATACGCGGCCGACGAGAACATCCGCAACTCCACGCGCGCCACCGACTTCATCACGCCCAAGAGCGAGATCAGCCGCCTGTTTCGCGATGCGGCGCTGGAGCTGGCGCGCGAGCATGAGTTTGCGCGTCGCATCGTCAACAGCGGGCGTCTGTCGGTGCCGGCCACGCTGCATCACTCGCCGCTCAACACGCCGGACAGCGAGGCGTTCGCGGGTTCGCAACTGCCCGGCGCCGTGCTCAGCGATGCGCCCATGCGCCGTCCCGGCGACAGCCAGACCACCTGGCTGCTGCGCGCCCTGGGCCCGGACTTCACGCTGCTGCATTTCGGCCCAACGCCGGCCTGGGCGCGCGAGCTGACCGGTGTGCTCAATCTCTCGATAGCCGCCGAGGGCGATGCCGGGGCCGCGCAAGCCGATCTGCTGGATGCCCAGGGTCTGGCCGCGCAGCGCCTGGATGCGCGCCCCGGCACCAGTTACCTGCTGCGCCCCGATCAGCATGTCTGCGCGCGCTGGCGCCGTCCCGACGAGGCTGCCGTGCGTGCCGCGCTGCAGCGCGCCGGCGGTTGAAATGAAGGCTTCCCCTGAGGCGTCCTCTCTTGCTACGCGGGAGAGGGCATGCGGGCAACCGACGACAGCTTCGCTGCGGGGCGGTGCAGTCGGCCTAGGCCCTTGCTCGCTGTCTCTGGTGGAGTACGCATCCAGAGAATTCACCTCTTTTTAAGGAGACCGCCATGCTGTCCACTCACCCGAATCTGCAGGCCTGCGACGATTTCTATGAAGCCCTGATCGCCACGCATCAGGGCCTGGAAACCGCGCAAAGCCACGCCCTCAATGCCCGCCTGGTGCTGCTGCTGGCCAATCACATCGGCCATCAAGAGACCTTGCTGCATGCGCTCGAACTGGCCCGCGCCAGCGCAGGATTCGCTCCTGCCGGTGCGGACCCGGCCGAGCGCGGTGCCGTGACACCGGTTGCCCCGGTACACGCTGCCGCTTGAGATGCAGCAAGCCGCCGGCCTGGCGGCAGCTGCGCCATCCCCTAAAGGCCCCGTCACCAAAATCTATTCAAGGGGCCATGAATCAAGGAGACAAGGATGATGCAACGAAAAAAATTTCTGGCCGCACTGGCCTGCTCGACGCTGGCATGGGCTGCAGGGCCGGCCGCCATGGCCCAGGAAAAGCCCCTGGAATGGGTCATAGGCTACGCCGCAGGCGGGGGCTCCGACGTGGTGGCCCGCGTGATTGCCGAAGCCATGGGGCGCAATCTGGAGCGCCCCATCGTCATCAACAACAAGCCTGGTGCGGGAACCAATATCGCGGCCGAGTACAGCGCGCGCTCGCATGACTACGGCAACCTGATGTTCACGGCCGACTTCGCCACGCTGGCTGCCAATCCGTTTCTGTTCCGCAAGCTCAACTACAACGCCGAAAAAGACTTCAAGCCCGTGGGCATGCTGGTGCGCTTTCCCATGCTGCTGGTGGTCAACAACGACGTGCCGGTCAGCAATCTGAGCGAGTTTGTCGCCTGGGCCAAGCAGCAGAAGACCGGCGTGAGCTGGGGCTCGGCCGGCCTGGGCAGCCCTCATCATCTGGTTGGCGAGCTGTTCCGCGAAGAAGCCGGTCTGGGCAATATGACCCATGTTCCTTATCGCGGTGCTGCGCCCGCAGTGCAGGATGTGATCGGCGGCCAGATACCTGCCATGTGGGCCGATAGCGCCACCATTATTCCCTTCCTCGGCGAGAAAAAGCTCAAGGCCATAGGCGTGGCCAGCCCGGCCCGCATCGATGTGCTGCCCAAGGTCGCCACCTTGCAGGAGCAGGGCCTCAAGGGCTTCGAAGGCTATGCCTGGCAGGGCATCGTCGTGCCCAAGGGCAGCTCGGCCGAGGTGGTCAAGAAGTTCAGCCAGTCGCTGCAGTTTGCGTTGGCCGACACGCGCACCAAGGCCCGTCTGGCAGCCATGGGGGTCGAGCCCATGCCCGGCAGCTCCGAGCAGATGGAGAAATTTGTCAGCAACGAACGCAGCAAATGGGGGCGTGTGATCACGGCCAACAACATCAAGCTCGATTGAGAACCGGACTCAGTGGGCCGCAGCTTGGGTGACGGACAGGCACGGGCGCTGCGGGATATGCGTTTTTGCAGATGCAGCGCCGTGCCAGCCGTGGCAGACTCCGGGCCATGTTCGAGCCCACTCTTCTCGTTGCCGACGATCACCCGCTGTTTCGCGCAGCGTTGATCCAGGTGCTGCACGACCGCTTTCCGCAATTTCGCATTGTGGAGGCGGCCAGCGCCCAGACCTTGGGCGCAGCGATGCAGGAGAATCCTGAAATCGAGCTGGTGCTGCTGGACCTGGCCATGCCCGGAGCGCGCGGCTTCTCGTCCCTGCTGCATCTGCGCGGCGAATATGCGCAGGTTCCGGTGATCATCATCTCGTCCAATGACGACCCGCGCATCATCCGCCGCGCCCAGCAGTTCGGGGCGGCAGGCTTTATCTCCAAGTCTGCGGCGGCAGACGATATGAGTGCCGCCATTGACGATGTGCTGAGCGGGGATATCAGCTTTCCCTCCATGGTTGCCGAGCGCTCGGAGGCCGATGCGGCCCTGGCCGCTCGCCTGGCCCAGCTCACCCCCCAGCAGTTTCGTGTGCTGCTGTGCATTGCCGACGGATTGCTCAACAAGCAGATCGCGCACGAACTGGGCCTGGCCGAGAACACCGTCAAGGTCCATGTGACGGCGATTCTCAAGAAGCTCGAATGCTATTCACGCACCCAGGCGGCAGTGCTGGTCAAGAGCCTGGAAAACGATCACGAGGTTTGATTGCCCTGGTGCCTCAAGAGCTCTCTGTTTCGATAGCTTGCTGCGCTTTGTTGGTCATGGATTGAGGCCTTTCTGACCTCATTTCTGCGCAGCTTGCCGCTGCAAGTCGTCATCGCAGTTCGATGGCTACAAGTGCGCGAAAAACTCCGGCGTCGCGTCCCAGCGATCGTGCATGCCATCGACATACGTGACGGGAATTCGCGACAGCTCCTCCTCCGAAAGATCTTCCAGGCAGCCGATATTGATGCCGTACATCTGGCCTATCGGCGTGTCGTGGCCCACGCCAAAGACGCGGATGCCGCAACGTTTACAGAAGAAATGCTGGTTCTTTTGCGAGCCAAACACATAGAGGGTGAGTTCCTTCTCGCCCGTAATAAGGCGGAAATTTTCGGGGCTGGCGATGGCGGGCCAGAACCGGCTGCGCCTGCAGATGGAGCAGTTGCAGCGATAGCTGGGCTGGCTCAGGTCCAGGCCGACTTCAACCTGAACCCGGCTGCAATGGCAGCTGGCACGATAGGATTTCAGCATCTGGCGACCCCCTGTGTTGAGACGGGCTGCCATCGGGATGTCAGCCTTGATCGAAGCTTAGATAGTTCAGATGCTCCTGGCTATGCCAGACCGCACACCATGCATTGATATCGCTGCCGTGGGAGAAAAAGATCTCCCAGCGATGATCGACCTGGTCCTGAAAACCCTGTCTCGCCGCATTGATGAAGCGATGACAATGGGCTTGGAGCGGGCCTTGGGCATCTTGTGCATCGATCAGCCAGAGGAAATCCTCTTGCCAGTCGGCGTCGCACGATACTTCATGCACGGATTTCAGACGCAGCCTGCTGACCACATCGGGCCAATGAGCAAGATCGATCCGGCAGCGCACAGCCAGGCGGTCGTCAATGCCGCTGCCTCCGGCATAAAAGCCCAGCGCATAGTGCAAGTCTTCCTCTGCGGGTGCAAAGCCGATCAGATTGGCAATGAGTGACATGGGCTTTTCCACACACATGTCTTTGCTGCTGTGTCGATGAATCAGGCTGTCGTAGTCGCGCATGTCTTTGGCAACCGTCTAAGGAAGAGCAGGCATGAAGAGGTGTGTCTCCTTAGGCAGCATGGGTTCGTCCTCCCAGGGAGGACAGAACGGCAGGAGCGATCAGCCTGTGCATGGGTTTGACGGGCAGCATGTAGAGGTGCCCCAGTGCGTTCTTGACATGCACGACGGTTGTGACCGTGATGACGGTGTCCAGGGAACTGATGTCGCTCTTGCGGTGAATGCTGAGCACGACTTTCAGATGCTTGTCGTCGTCGCCGATCAGGGCTTCATCAAAGGTGTTCTCGAACACTGTGAAGATGCCGACCCTATCGCCGGGGCCGTAGCTGGCGGCTGGTTTTCCGGGCTTCAGGGCCGACAAGGTGCCCAGGTTCTTGAGCCCCACCAGACCGCCGACCAGATTGCGCGCACGCATGCAGATTTCAATCCAGCGCGGGGTTTTGCGCGCGGCAAGAATGAAGTGCTCCAGTGCAGACAGACCTGTGGCGTCCGAGACGATGCTCCAGGAGTCGTGAAAGCTGGCCCCGGCCAATCGCTGTGCGATGCGGCTGCCGGGCGGAACGGCGGATTCAACGGGATGATGGTGCATGCTGTCTCTGTCAGGGTTGAACGGCCCGCGTGCCTGAAAGCCGCAGAGGCTGATGCAGCATATCGAAGAATCCGCCACCCGGCTTGTACAGTCATGGCGTGCAGACCGATTTGGCTCCTGAATTCATAGCTATAGCGCAATTCACTGAAAGCGCTGCAGTTGGAAGTGACTTTGGCTTTCAGGCGCTGCCGCCTTCTCGTCCGCGCAGAAACGTCTGGCTCATCAGCGCCCGCAGCGCCGGCGGTCTGACCGGCTTGGCCAGAAAGCCCCAACCGCGTTCAGCAGCCTGGCGGCGCAGGGTGCTATCGCCTTCAGCGGTCAGCAGGATGACCGGAGGCTGCTGCCCCCAGCGCTCGCAGAGCTGGGCATAGATATCGGGGCCGTAGAGCTGGCCCAGATGCACATCGAGCAGCACCAGTTGCGGGGCATTGCCGGGCGCTGCATAGGCCAGGGCTTCGGGGGCGTTGGCGGCCAGCGGCACATCGCAGCCCCAGCGCTCGAGCAGGGCGCAGGTGGCGTCGCGGGTGGCGGGGTCGTCCTCCACATACCAGACGGTGCCGCCCTGCAGCGGACTGTCCACACGAGCGCTGGGAGAAGGCTGCTGCGATACCGGCGTCAATGCTGCAGCCTGCCCTAATGGAACCTTGACCCAGAAGACGCTGCCCTTGCCCAGGGTGGAGCGCAGGCCGATCTCATGGTCCAGCAATCTGCCCAGGCGTTCCACGATGGCCAGGCCCAGGCCGGTGCCGCGGTCGTCGGCATGGCCTTCGTCGAGGCGGCGGAACTCTTCGAAGATCTCCTTTTGCAGGCTCTGGGGAATGCCCGGTCCCTGGTCATGCACCTCGATGCGCACCTGGTCGCCCTGGCGGCGACAGCCCACGACGATACGGCCCTTGCGCGTGTAGCGGATGGCGTTGGAGACAAAGTTCTGCAGTATGCGGCGCAGCAGGGCTTCGTCGCTGCGCACGATCAGCCGGCTGGGCATGCAGTGAAGGCTCAGGCCCTCGCTTTCGGCCTGCAGCGCAAAATTGTTGTGCACTACTTCCAGCAAGGAGCTGAGCGCGAAGTCACGTACGCGGACTTCGAGCTGGCCCGATTCCATGCGCGAGATGTCGAGCAGGCTGGTGAGGATGGCGTCCTGAGAGGCCAGTGCCTTGTCCACCCGCTGGGCCAGTTGGCGGCCGGCCTCATCGTGCAGATAGGTGGGCAGCAGGCTGGTGAAAATGCGCGCCGCATTCAGCGGCTGCAGCAGGTCATGCACGGCCGAGGCGACAAAGCGGGTCTTGTAGCGGTTGGCGCGCTCGGCCTCCTGTTTGGCCTGGGCCAGGTCCCGGGTGCGATCGGCAATGCGCTTTTCCAGCGTATCGGCGAGATTGCGCAGCTCGCGCGCCGTGTTCTTGTAGCTGGTGATGTCGGCATAGCTGGTGACAAAGCCGCCATCGGGCAGGGGGTTGCCGCGAATCTCCAGCACCGTGCCGTCGCCCTTGGCGCTTTCGTGCAGATGGGGGCTGCCGCTGCGCAGATGCTGGAGCCGGCGTTGGATCGCAGACTCCACATCGCCCTTGCCCAGCAGGCCGCGCCTGGCGTTGTGGCGTATCAGAGCCTCGATGGGCTGGCCCACATGCATCAGCTCGGGCGGGTAGCGGAACAGCTCCACATAGCGCGAGTTCCAGGCCACCAGCCGCAGCTGTGGGTCCACCACCACCACGCCTTGCGGCAGATGCTGCAGGCTGCGCGAAAGTCCGGTGTCGGCCTGCTTGGCGGCCTGGACAATGCCGTCCTGGGCGGTGCGCAGCTCCTGCGCATGCTGGTGCAGCACGGTCTCCAGCTCCTTGCGGCTGCGCTGGCGCAGGGCCGCCAGGCGCTGGCGCTGGCGGATATAGAGCACCAGCAGCGATGCGGCCAGCCACAGGCCGCCAGCGGCCACTGCCGCCCAGTGGCTGGCTGTCTGGCTATGGACGATGTCGTGCAGCAGGTGCAGCTGCCATTGGCTTTCGGGGAGCTCCATGCGCAGCCAGAGCATGGGGTCGACCAGGGGAGGCTGGCTGAAATGGGCCAGCATTCCGATGCCAGCAGGCTGGCGGCTGGTGCGGTAGCCGAGCGGAATCAGGGCCTGGCCCGCGTATTGATGGGTGTCCCGCACCTCCTGCTGGTCGCTGCTGGACAGCGGCTCCAGCAGGCGGTAGCGCCATTCGTCGCGGTTGGAGAGAAAGACCACGCCATGCTCGTCCGAGGCAAAGACGATGTCGGGCGACTGGCTCCACTCGCCTTCGAGCTCCTGAAACAGGATCTTGATGGCGATAAGCCCAAGCACCGAGCCGTCATCATCATGAATGGCCTGAGAGAGAAAGTAGCCGGGCAGTCCCGTGGTCATGCCGATGCCGTAGAAGCGGCCACTGCCCTGGCTCAGCGCCTGGGTCACATAGGGGCGAAAGCTGTAGTCCTCGCCCACATTGCTGTGCGAGTCGCGCCAGTTGCTGGCGGCCAGGGCCTTGCCGCTTTTGTCGATGAGGGTCAGCGTGGAAGCTCGGCTGGCGCCGTTGGCCTGCTCCAGCTTGTGGTTGAGCCTGTCCACCTCGGTGGCGCTGAGCGGGTGGCTGAGCGCGTTCTTGAGTTCGGCATCGAGCGCCAGCACCTCGGGCAGGGTGCGGTAGCGGTCCACGCGCTGCACCATGGCCTGGGCATAGAGCGTGAGCTGGCGTTGCACGCTTTCGCTTTCATCGTGCAAAGAGGTTTGCAGCGCGACGCGACTGGCGGCCCACATGCTCAGCAGCATGCCGCTGAGCACGATGACAAGGGTCAGAAACAGTCGGTTTCGGGCAAGGTTTCGCGCAAGACGCATGACGAGAGTGGGTGATCAAGGAGTCCAGTGTGGCTCTGGAGCAGGTTCAGTGCGGATTCTGAAGCCTAGGGATTTCCCTGAGTTGGTGCATGCTCTCCCAGGGAGCGCGTACGGACCTAATACCAATGGGTTATCGGCACAAAAAGGGCGCGGGAGTACAAACGGCAGCAATTCGGCGCACCACGGTGGTGCGCCCGCAATTTTGGAGATGCAGCGTGCACACTCTGCCCACAGAATCTGCTCCGCGCGAGCACTTGCCGTTCTACCGTCAGCTCTACTTCCAGGTGGTGTTCGCCATCATCGTGGGCGTGCTGCTGGGGCATTTCGAGCCCGCCTACGGCGAGGCCATGAAGCCCTTTGGCGATGCCTTCATCAAGCTCATCAAGATGATCATCGCGCCGGTGATCTTCCTGACCATCGTCACCGGCATCGCCAGCATGACGCACCTGAGCGCCGTGGGGCGTGTGTTCGGCAAGGCCATGGCGTATTTCCTGACCTTCTCCACGCTGGCGCTGGTCGTGGGCCTGATCGTGGCCAATGTCATGCAGCCCGGTGCCGGCATGCATATCAACCCCGCCGATCTGGACCAGACGGCCGTCAAGGGCTATGTGGCCAAGTCGCACGAGATGACGCTGACCGGCTTCGTGATGGACATCATCCCCAAGACGCTGATCAGTCCGTTCGTGGGCGACAACATCCTGCAGGTGCTGCTGGTGGCCGTGCTGTTCGGCGTGTCCCTGGCCATGGTCGGCGAGGCCGGCAAGCCCGTGCTGAACTTCTTTGAAGCCCTGACCAAGCCCGTGTTCAAGCTGGTCAACATCGTGATGAAGTTCGCTCCCATCGGTGCCTTTGGTGCCATGGCCTTCACCATCGGCAAGTTCGGTCTGGGCTCGCTGGTCAACCTGGCCGAGCTGGTGCTGACCTTCTACATCACCTCGGCCCTGTTCGTGCTGGTGATCCTGGGTGCAGTGGCGCGCTTTTGCGGCTTCTCCGTGATCAAGCTGATCAAGTACCTCAAGGACGAGCTGCTGCTGGTGCTGGGCACATCGTCTTCCGAATCGGCCCTGCCTTCGCTGATGCACAAGATGGAAAAGGCCGGCTGCAGCAAGTCCGTCGTCGGTCTGGTCGTGCCTACCGGCTACTCCTTCAACCTGGACGGCACCAATATCTACATGACGCTGGCTGCGCTGTTCATTGCCCAGGCGACCGACACGCATCTGACCCTGGGCCACCAGATCGCGCTGCTGCTGGTTGCCATGCTGTCGTCCAAGGGCGCGGCGGGCGTGACGGGGGCTGGCTTCATCACCCTGGCAGCGACCCTGGCTGTGGTGCCCGAGGTGCCCGTGGCCGGCATGGCACTGATTCTGGGTGTGGACCGCTTCATGTCCGAATGCCGTTCGCTGACCAACTTCATCGGTAACGCCGTCGCCACCGTGGTGGTCTCCAAGTGGGAAAACGCGCTGGACTACGAAAAGCTGGATGCTGCTCTGGCAGGCAAGGAAGAAAACGAGGCGGTGTCCGCTCACGCCTGAGCGCGCGCATAGGCCTCAATCCAAAAAGCCCCGACCTGATGGTCGGGGCTTTTTTCATGGGTTTCAGGCTTCAAGCCCAATCGGGGAGAGTGCTGGTAGCTATTGATTTGATTGCGTTCAGGCGGAGAGCGGGGGCGCTGTCAGCAAGTCATGGGCAGCCAGCACGCGCAGGGTGTCGCGCCCCAGGCTCTTGCTGCGGGGCAGACAGCGCACCCAGCTCAGTTTGTTGACGGTGCGCTCCAGCACCTGCCGGGCCTCGGCGGGAAGCTGCTGCACAAACTGCTGCCAGGCCTCCCGGGCCTGCTCCAGCGCACCAGCCTGCTGCAGGAACAGCGCTGTGGATTGGGCATAGTTGAGCGCATCGCGCGCCATGCAGACGGCTTGCGGTAAATGGGCTGCAGGGTCGTCTTCAAAGTCGATGAAGCCTATGACCCCGTCGGCGCAGACCACCATATTGCGCGCCACGGCCTGACTCAGCACCTCGCCGCGGGCATGAGCCTGCTGGATGGCCTCCAGGCCTTTTCGCCAGAGCTCCAGCGTGGGCTGCGCGCCCCGGGCAATCGCATCTTCGATGGCATTGCTCAGCGATGGAGCTTCTTCGCCCGGGCGGCCCAGATGGCGCATCACAAAGGCCTGGTCGTCCGTGGCCAGCACTTGCGGCACGCGCAGCCCCTTGGCCTTGAAACTGCGCAGGCGGCGCACCTCGGTTTGCAGGGACTCGGTCCCTCCGGGGTTGGGCACGGGCTGCAGCACGGCGGCCCTGAACAGCTTGGCCAGCGTGCTCAGCAGCCAGTAGTTGAGGGCCGGATTGCCTTTGTTGGCGCGCTTGACCCAAAGGGTTTCATGCGCCAGTTCATAGCGCATGATGCTGTGAGGCTGGTCCAGATGCTCGCGCAGAAATGCCTGGTAATCGATGGCGTTCTGCGCAGAGGGCATCTGCTCTTGGGCGGAAATATCCTGAGATGGCACGGCGTGGGATCTGTCGGGCGCGAGGCTCTGGCTTCTCAGGTCCAGATACCGTTGCGTTGGGGAAAAGCTTGCGATTGTGCCGTGTTGTCGGCGCCGCCCGCAGCTGATGGGCGCAATACAGGTTCATGCAGGGGCTGAAAGCTCTGTGCCGTGGCCAGCGGCCAGTAGTTCTGGAAGACCTTGTGCTGGCGCTCCAGGTTCTGGAGCAGGCAGCCTGGTTCCACGCGCAGTATCAGGTTGGACAGCAGACTGACCTGGGTGTCGTCCAGCCGGCGCACGATATGGTGGGCTGTGATCTCGTTGGGATGCCTGAGGCCGGCGGCTTGAACCAGCTCCTGCAGCGCATGCAGGGTGTTGCGGTGGAAGTTGGCGACGCGCGTGGCCTTGTCGGGCACGACCAGCGCCTGCTGGCGCACGGTGTCTTGCGTCGTGACGCCCGTGGGGCAGGTGCCGGTGTGGCAGCTCTGTGCCTGAATGCAGCCCAGCGCCATCATGAAGCCACGCCCCGAATTGCACCAGTCGGCACCCAGGGCCATCATGCGGGCAATGTCAAATGCCGTGATGACCTTGCCTGCCGCACCGATCTTGATGCGCTGGCGCAGGTTCACGCCCAGCAGGGTGTTGTGCACCAGCAGCAGGCCTTCCTGCAGAGGCACGCCCACATGGTCGACAAACTCCACAGGCGCTGCGCCCGTGCCGCCCTCGGCACCGTCGACGACGATGAAGTCGGGCGTGATATCGGTTTCCAGCATGGCCTTGACCATGGCAAACCATTCCCAGGGGTGACCGACGCAGAACTTGAAGCCCGTGGGCTTGCCGCCTGAAAGACGGCGCAGCCTGGCAATGAACTGCATCAGCTCCACAGGGGTGGAGAAAGCGCTGTGACTGGAGGGCGAAATACAGTCCACGCCAATCGGTATGCCGCGTGCTGCTGCAATTTCGGGAGTGACCTTGGCGCCGGGAAGCATGCCGCCATGGCCGGGCTTGGCGCCCTGGCTTAGCTTGATCTCGATCATCTTGACCTGCGGATCGGTGGCGTTGGCGACGAATCTTTCTTCGCTGAACGTGCCGTCCGCATTGCGGCAACCGAAATAGCCCGAAGCCACTTCCCAGATCAGATCGCCGCCATGCATGCGGTGGTACTGGCTGATCGAGCCTTCGCCCGTGTCGTGGATGAAGCCGCCCATCTTCGCGCCCTGGTTCAGCGCCTGGATGGCGTTGCCCGACAGCGCGCCAAAGCTCATGGCCGAGATGTTGAAGACGCTGGCGTGATAGGGGCGGGTGCAGGGATCCACTCCTTCAGCTGGTTGCTCCTGCGTGCCGCCAATCCACAGGCGAAAGTCATGAGAGCTGAGCTTGGTGGGTTGCAGGGAGTGGTTGACCCACTCATAGCCCTGCTGACTCACGTCGAGCTGGGTGCCGAACGGCCGATTGTCGACCTGACCCTTGGCACGCTGATAAACCAGCGAGCGCTGGGCGCGCGAGAACGGCTGGGCCTCGGTATCGCCTTCGATGAAGTACTGGCGAATCTCGGGGCGTATGAACTCGAAGATGAAGCGCATATGCCCCATGACGGGATAGTTGCGCAGTATGGCGTGCTGCTTTTGCAGCAGATCCCAGATGCCGAGAAGCACCAGCAGCAAAGACGCAATCAACCACCCAAGCCCCTTGCCTGCCGTGGTCAGCGTGTAGAGCGAAATGCCTAGCACGAGCGCGAAAATGAAGAGGGCGCCATAGCGCAGGGGCAGACTATTGAAGAAGCGATGCACTGCAGATACTCCCATGGCAGGGTGTGTTGATGGCGGCCCGCTAAAATTCAGCCTGTACGGGGGCATCCATCCAGGATGCTTTGTCCCCTTGATCCATCGCCCGGCCCTGCACTTCGATAGTGATGAAATGGTTCGGGCCATCATAAAAGCCTTTCCCTATGCAAGAACAAGCACCTAACTCCGCCGCAGAAGACGCGGCTCTCGCCGACATGCCCGAGGGCGCGCTGAGCAATGATCAGCTCGAAGAGCTGGACGCGCTGCTCGACGAGCTGCGCACCCGCGGCGACGAAATTCCCCAGTGGGAATTCTGTGACGGTTTCCTGACCGCTCTGGTCTGCACACGCCGTCCCATTGCCGCTGCCGAATACATGCCCATGCTGCTGGGCGATGGCGAAGCCCTGCAAGTGGCCGAAGGCCAGCCTCTGCCCAAGCTGGAAGTCTTCAAGGACGAGGCCCAGCAGGCACGTTTCATGGAACTGTTCGAGCTGCGCCTGGCCGAAGTGCGCGAGCAACTGGATGCCGACATCAAGTCCCTGGCCGACGACGCGGCCTTCCAGCCCGAGGCGCTGGACACGCGTGGTGCCATCGCCATCCTGCCCGAAGCCGAACAGGCCGAGCTGGCTGGCGAAGAAGTGCCGTCGTTCTCTCAGGTCTGGGCGCTGGGTTTCATGTTCGTGGTGGAGAACTGGGCCGACGAATGGGCCGCGCCACGCGACAAGGAAGCAGCCCAGTTGCTGGACGCGGCCATGGAGTTCATCGTCAACCTGACCGAGGACGACACGGACGAGCCGGCTCTGAATCTGTACGACGAAGCCGGTCCTGCCTCGACCAGCCAGGAACGTGTGGATGCCTTTGGCGAAGCCATCTGGGCCGTGTATGACCTGTACCGTCTGTGGAAGAGCATGGGCCCACGCCAGGAAACCATCGTCAAGGGCGAGCAGCCCGGCCGTAACGACCCTTGCCCCTGCGGTAGCGGCAAGAAGTTCAAGAAGTGCCACGGAGCCTGACCAGAGCCATCGCCTGAGGCGCTTTGCGCTTTCCCCCAAGGGGCGCAGGGCGGTCTTTGCTTGCTGCCACCGAGTTAGGGTTGCAAAGGCCTTCTATAAAAGCGTCTCGGTTGTTGGGGTGCTCAAAAAGTCGCGCGATATTTGCGCAGGCATTTGCGTGCAGTGTGAGTTAGTGGGATAGATGACGCATTTAGGTGAACGCATACGCGCCCGGCGACAGGCGCTGGGTTTGAGTCAGGGGCGCCTGGCGCAGATGGCGGATGTCACTGCATCCGCCATCTCGCAGATCGAGTCGGGAGCCATTCGCACTCTCAAGAATGACACGCTGGCAAGACTGGCCGTCGCGCTGCAGACCACGGCGCTGGAATTGATGGCAGGCCTGCATTCCGAGACCGCATCGCTACCCAGCGATGAGCAGCGCTTGCTCGACTCCTATAGAAAACTGCAGCCACCGCTGCAGGACATTGCTCTCAAATTGATTAAAGCTCTGCAGTGATTTCCGAATCACTTTATTGAGCAATCTCTTTTGTTTCAGAAAGGCCTGCTATCTGCAGGCCTTTTTGTTTTTTTTCATTTAAAAACAAGGGTTAACCCGATTATTGAATGTAGGACGAAATCTATTAATCTGTAGGAAATAAATGAAGATTGCGTAGATTGAACCGGAAGACATATGTGAGGGAAGAGTCAAGAAAATTGCAGATGCGTCTCGGTGTTTTGTGAAGTCTTTGTTTTTATTGGGGTTTTTCTGTGGGAGTACTCGCTTGCACATTGATTGAAATTGCCGAGAACTATGCTGCATAGTTGTTGATAGCTATTTCAAATATTTCAAGATGTTTCTGGCTTCGTAAGATTGGTTCCGCGGTGGTCGAAAACAGCCACAGCGATCTACAAACCTGATTGTTGAAGGAGCTAGTCATGAAAGACCAAATCATCAAATTCTGGCGTGATGAAGAAGGTGCAACGGCGATTGAGTACGGCCTGATCGCCGGGCTGATTGCAGTAGGTCTGATCGTCTCCTTGGAGGGAGTTCGTAATGCAATCGGTAATCTTTTTACGCGAATCACCGATGTTTTAGGAACTGTTGCTGTCACCAGTGGAGGTGCTGGCACTGGAGGCAACTAACGTGTTAGTTGGCATGACATTTCTGCTGTGGCTTTGCATAGCCGCAGCAGGAGATGTTGTCTATAGAAAGTGTTTTAACTGGATTGTGCTTGCTGGTTTTTTATTAATATTAATTGTATTATTAACTAATATTAAATACGATTTCATAGACATATCTGTAAAAGATAGATTGATAGGTGCAGGTTCGGCATTGGTTATTCTTTTGATTTTTCATTCAATAGGAATGATGGGCGCTGGCGATGTTAAATTTGCAACTGTTCTCGGTGTTTGGGTAGGCTGGAGTTTATTATTGTCCATATGGGCCTTGAGTTGCGTATTTGCGGTGGTTCATGGCCTAGTGGTGCGAAGTGATTCGAAGTATTTTTATGTTCCGGCAGTAAATTTGAGTGATAGTCGCCAGGAAAATAGGAGAAGATTCATTCCTTATGTTACCTATCTATCGTTGGCGACGGTAGTTGTTCTGATGCTTAATAAATAGCAAGAAGAAGAAAGGAGGGGACATGCAATTAAAGCAACAGCAAGGTGCAGCCGCAATTGAATTTGCCATTCTCTTTCCCATCTTCTTTCTGATCTTCTACGCCATCATTACTTATGGCCTGATCTTTGCTGCACAGCAGACTCTGACTTTGGCTGCCGCCGAAGGGGCAAGAGCCGCAGTGCGCTATCCAGCACCGTCCTCTGGCAGTTCGGCGACTAAGGAGAAGCAGTTGCTGGATCGTCTTGCTGCGGCCTGCGCTAGTGCGGCTATAGCGACTGATTGGCTTTCCCAAATCGGTGCAGGCCTTGGCTCTGCGACCTGTGGCTCAGGTCTCAGCAATGCAGCGGGCTTGTATGCCACCTCTGGTCTGTGTGGTACCGGATCTGCGTCCTTCACAGCTAGCAGCAATACCAGTCAGGTGAACTGCGTGACCATGCAGGTGAATTACAACTATGCCTCTGCTCCGCTGATTCCCAGGTTGCTAGGGCCCTTGCTGAGCCTGCCCACTCCCAATTTGTTGCAGGGGCAAGCGGTCGCACAGATTAGCTTGATTGACTGAGAACGATAAAGCTTTGCTCTTTGAAGCCAAGTAATAAGAGGGAATGTTATGGTGAATGTCGCAAAGATCGCGGTCGGGGTTTTGCTGGCAGTGGCATTGGCTCTGGGCGTTTATGGATGGATGCTCGCCAGGGCTCCTCAGCCTCAGGCTCCTGCTTCCGCCAGTGACAGCAAACCCAATGTCGGCATGAGCGTGGTGGTGGCTGCACAGGCTATTCCAGCGGGTCAGACACTCAAGGCCGAGGATCTGCAGCTCACGCAGTTGCCCGTCAAGCCCGATGGTGCTTTTGGCGAGATTCAGGCTGCTATTGGCTCCGTTCCCGCGGTGGACGTTCCCAAGGGCGCGCCTGTACTCCAAGGGCAGATGGTGACGGGCCTTGCCCTCAAGGTTGCAGAAGGTGAGCGTGCCGTCGCCATCAAGGTAGATGAAAGCATTGGCGCCGGCAATCGCATACGCCCAGGGGACTTTGTCGATGTCTTCTTTGTACTGCGCCGCGATGGCAATGAAATCGACCAGAGCCAGGCGCGCTTGCTGCTCTCGCGCAAGCGTGTGCTGGCCTATGGCGCTGCGTCAGTCGATGCACTGACTACGGCTGAGAAAGCAGAAGGCAAGCAGGCCAATGGCCCCGACAACGCCCGCACTGCAGTGCTTGCAGTACCTGTAGCAGAGGTGAGCCAACTGGCCTTGGGAGGCTCTAACGGTAGCTTGGTACTTGCACTGCGCAATCCGACGGATATGACAGAGCCGGATATGGAAAAGTTTGCGCCGCTGCCCGGCGTGCTGACTGTGGCCATGCCCAAAGGCGCTGTTGCAGCGCCGCTGGAAGGTGCTGACGCAGCGCAGGCCGGTGTGGCCATGAGCAGCCTGGCAGGTTCTGCAGGTACTTCGATAGCGCGCATGAATGCGGCCAAGCCCATGACAGCCGGGGTTGCCAAGCCTGCTGTGCCGCGCACACGTACCGCTTCCGCAGACTCTTCCCTGCCCGTTGAATTCGTGCGTGGCGCCAACTCCCAAACAGTGCGGTACTGATCTATGAACAACAAGACTGTTTCAATCGCATCCCGCACCTTTTCGCTGAAGCCGCTGTATCTGCTCTGCGGCCTGTCCTTGAGTGTTGTCACTGTCCCGGCCCTTGCGCAGCAAGTGCCCAATGCAGGCGAAAGCAGAGCGCAGCAAGCGACAGCAGCCAGGGAAATCAAGCTGGTGATGGGCGCTCAGCATGAGTTGAACCTGCCCGGCGGAGTGGAGCGCATTGCAATCGGCGACGACACGATTGCGGCGGTGCATATCAAGCGCGCGGGCAAGGGGGCTGCCGCCAAGATCCTGCTGAGCCCGCTCAAACCTGGCAGCACTTCGTTCATGGTCTGGCCGCGCGGTGAAGCGCAGGCGCAGACCTATATGCTCAATGTGCAGCAGCGAGTGGAATTGCGCACAGCCAAGGCCTCCAGCCTGATAGAGCAGCAATTTGCCGGCGAGCTGGCGAACGCGCAGTCCGCCGACAAGGCCAAGACCGTCGATCTCTCCAGCGTCCAGCTCAAGAGCAATGTAGTGCAGGTCGATGTCAAGGTGGTCGAGTTCAACAAGACCCAGATGAAGAAGGTAGGCCTCAACCTGTTCAGCACAGCTCCCAACAGCTCGGGTTTCAGCTTTGGTATTTTTGGACGTGGGTCCTATGGAACTGGCGGCGGAAGTTCCACGACGGGCGCGGCCGCAAACCCTTTGACCCAGGCCTTCAACTTGCTGATGCAGTTCGATAAGGCCGGAATTGGCGTCAACATCGGCATGCTTGAAGGCAACAATTTGGCGCGAGTGCTGGCGGCTCCAACGCTGGTGGCTCTGTCGGGTCAGAGTGCCAATTTCTTGTCGGGCGGGGAAGTGCCGGTTCCCGTGCCTGCTGGCACGGGTATGGTGGCCATTCAGTACAAGCCTTACGGCATTGGCTTGACGGTCTCACCCACGGTGCTGTCCAACGATCGCATTGTGCTCAAGGTGGCGCCGGAGGCCAGCGAGCTGGATTACGCCAACACCATTGTTCTGAATAGTGCGACTGTCCCCTCGATTACCACCCGCCGTGCCGATACCACGGTGGAGTTGGGCGACGGCGAAAGCTTTGTGATTGGCGGCCTGGTCAGCCGCAACACCACATCAGGTACCGACAAGGTTCCTTTGCTGGGCGATATTCCGATTCTGGGCGTGCTGTTCAAGCGTCAGGAGTTTCAGCAAAAGGAGAGCGAGCTGGCGATTGTGGTGACGCCGCGCCTTGTCAAACCGCTGGCGCGCGATGTGAATGTGGAGCCGCTGCTGCCCGGGCGCACCGAGCAGCGTGATCCTGCGGTGTGGGGTCCATGGGTGGCGGGTGGTCTGTCGTCCAGCGTGGCGCCGGGCTTCTCGCGCTGAGTGTCCGGGTAGAGGCATGAATATGCGCATGGACTCATCCCAACTCAATACCGCACAGCCAGGGGCGGCGAGAGGCAATGCACGAGTGGTGCTGGTCACCCAGTCGCCATCGCACGCTTTCTGGCTGGCGAGTGCTCTGGGTAGCGATGCGGAAGTGATACCGGTGGCAGGCGATCTGGCTGCGCTTCATACTGCGATTTCGGCGCCAGGGCTTGGCGTGGTGGTAGTGGATTTCTCGGCTCCCATGACGGAGGCTGCCATCGCCCTGGTCAGCGATCTGCGCGTCATATTCCCTGGGGTGGTGATCATGGGGGCTGGATCCGCCGTGGAGCCAATGTCCATGCGCGCAGCCCTGCGCTGTGGTGTGGCTGAATTCATTGACTGGGATGCGTCCGAAAGTGAGGCCAGCGTCGCCATCAGGCATCAGATGCATGTACGCAGTCAGCTGCCTGCGGCTGTAGCTCTGGAGCAGGAAACAAAAGGTTTCTCCCTGCCTTTGCTGGGGGCACGTGTAGGGATGGGAGTGACTACGCTGGCAACGCATCTGGCCGTGATGTTCCAGGAGATGCATGCCTATGACGTGAGAGGCGCCAAGAACAAGAAACAGCTTGCCAGGCCTTTTGGCGCAAGTCAGTTGCCGCTGGATGATTCCGCACATGCGGTATTGCTGGATCTGGGCTTGCCTGCACGCGATGGCTTGCTGTATCTGGGCATCGCTGGTGACTTCAGTTTTGTGGATGCGGTTCAGAATACGCGCCGCCTGGACGCGACATTGATCGAATCGGCCTTTGTCAAGCACTCCACGGGCACTGTGACTCTGGCCTGGCCTTCCGATCTGGGCATGCTGCGCGAAGTCAGCCCTGCGGCTGCAGCGGGCGTAGTCAACACGCTCAAGAGCTTGCTTGGGGTGCAGGTGATTGATCTGGGCGGCATGGTGCAGGCTGATTTTCTGGCGCCTTTGCTACGCGAGAGCGGACAGGGCTGGGTGGTTTGTGACCAGTCGCTGGGAGGCATTGTGTCTACGGCACAGATGCTCAAGGAGCTTGATGCCAAGGGTGTGAATCGCAGCACGCTCAAACTGGTGCTCAACCGCTTCAATGTGCAGGCCGGCCTGCCCGCCAAAGAGGTCGCGCAGCGCCTTGGTCTGGAATTGCTGCACGTGGTTCCGGATCGATCCACGGTTTTGCTGAATGCCGCCAGCTGTGGACAGTTGTTGTCGCAGTCGCTGCGCGGTGATCCCTATGTGACCTGTGTCAGAAGCATGGCCAGAGCATTGCTCAGCGGAGCGGTTGCGGCCGACAAGGTCGCGGCGCCAGCGTCGGGCGTTCTGGGGCAATGGGCCAAGCGATTGAGGAGAGGCGAATGAGCATGGATATTGTTTTCGCCGAAAAAAGCAGTCATTTTTCGGACTCGAAGCAACTGCTGCTGATCAAGAACGTCGCACACGAGCATTTGCTGACGCGTGTGGAGGAGCTTGGCGCGGTGTTTGCCAAATGGTCAACCAGTCGTGTGCGCCAGTTCGTGCACCAGGAGCTGGAGCAGTTTGTGCGTCAGCAGCGGTTTCCCGTCAATGACGAGGAGGTGCAATGGATTGCGCAGGCTCTGAACAAGGAGCTGTCGGGGCTGGGGCCGCTTGACGACTTGATGGCCGACCCGGAGGTCGAGGACATTCTGATCAACGGTTATCAGCGCGTATTCGTTTCGCGCAAGGGAATTTTGCAGCAGGAGGCCTTGCATTTCACCGACAACGCTCATGTGCTGCGCATCGTGCGCCGCATCATCTCACCGCTGGGGCGCCGCCTCGATGAATCCACGCCCATGGTCGATGCGCGCTTGCCGGATGGAGGGCGTATCAATGTGGTGATAGAGCCGTTGTCGCTGGACGGGCCTGCGGTGTCGATACGCAAGTTTCGCAATGATCCGCTGCGGGTTCAGGATCTGGTCGATTTCGGCACCATGGACGAAGGCATGGCCCGCTTGCTCGAGCTGGCGGTGCGCGAGCGCTGCAATATTCTTATCAGCGGCGGCACCAGTTGTGGCAAGACCTCCATGCTCAATGCGATTGCGGGCTTTATCCCCGCCAATGAGCGGGTGGTGACGATTGAGGATACGGCCGAGCTGACGCTGCCTCATCCGCATGTGGTGCGCATGGAAAGCCGCCCCGGTGGCTTTGAAGGCGCGGGAGTGGTCTCCATTCGGGATCTGCTGCGCAACAGCCTGCGCATGCGCCCGGATCGCATTGTGGTGGGCGAGGTGCGCGGCGCGGAAGTGCTGGAGATGTTGCAGGCCATGAACACCGGCCACGACGGCTCCATGGCCACCATCCACGCAAGCTCTCCGCGTGAGTGTCTGCATCGCATGGAGATGCTTGCCGGTTTTGCGGGCTTTCAGGGCAGCGAGGTCAGCCTGCGCCGCCAGATTGCCAATGCGCTCGACTTCATCGTGCAGATCAGCCGCCTGCCCAATGGCAAGCGGCGCATCACGTCGATCACCGAAGTCACAGGCATCATCGATAGCGTGATTGCCACGCAGGAGCTCTATCGTCACGAGCTGCTGCCGCAACCCGACGGCGAGGATCTGGAGCGTTGGACCACGCTGGGCATGGTGCCGCATACGCCCAAGCTGACGCGCTACCGTGCGGTGCTGCAGCACGCCGGAGGCAACGGCGCAAACCATGCGGGACTGCGCCATGGCTAGCAATGCGTTTTTGCTCCTGAGTCTGGCGCTGCTGATTGCGGCTGCCGCGATTGCGCTGTGGATGCTTGTCGGCCGGCAGCAGAGGACGCACCGTATGACCAGGCATCTGGAGCAGAGTCTGGAGAAAAGCGCGGCCGCTGCGGCCGGGTTTGTCGCCAAGGATGCGACATCGGCTTTTGATGGTTCAGTGGCGGATGCCTTACTGGGCAACGAGAAAAGAGCAGGCTGGCCGGTTCCCGCCATTTTGTTGGGGACGGCCAGTGCCAGACTTTTCTATGGCAGTCTGGCCTTGATTGTCGCGGCGTTTCTGATCGTTGGCTTTGCTGTTGGCTGGCTGGCCGGTAGTGCCGCGCTGGTGGTGCTGGGGATTGGCTTCTTCTTTTTGCTTTACACGCGGGCACAGAAGTACCGCACCAGGCTCACGCAGCAACTGCCCGGTTTTCTTGATAACACGGTGCGCCTGGTGACCATTGGCAACTCCGTTCAGGCAGCCTTCCAGATGGCTGTAGCCAGCACCAAAGACCCGTTGCAGTCGGTCATGGAAAAAGCCGCCAGTCTGGCCCGCGCGGGCATGGATCTGGAAAATGCGGTGGCCCATGTAGCGAGGCAGACCAGGCTGGACGAGCTGCACTTGCTGGCAGCTATTCTGCGCATCAGCGTGCGTTATGGCGGTCGGGTCGATCTGCTGCTGGAGCGTGTGGCCAATTTCATGCGCGACCGCGAACAGGCCGAGCAGGATCTCTCTGCCATGACGGCCGAAACGCGTCTGTCCGCCTGGGTGTTGAGCCTGCTGCCGGTGGCCGTGTGCTGTCTGATCATTTCCTTCAATGCGAGCTACTTTTTGAATATGTGGAATGACGCCAGTGGCCGCAACATCATCTGGGCAGCAGCTGCTTTGCAGGTCTTTGGTGTGCTGCTGCTCTACCGCATGGCCAAGCTCGATGAGGGGGCAGATTGATGGAGACATCCCGTCTTTTGCTGATGCTGAGCGTGGCATTTCTGGCCTTGGCGGCGCTGATCGGGGCGGCTTTGATTGCCTATGCGCATCAGCGACGCGAACGCAGTAGTCAGGTGGTGCGGGATGCACTGAGCCGCAGCGGCGCGGCTGCGGCGAATGAGGCTGCTACGCCTGCCAGGCCCGCAGATCTGCTGCGCTCGCTCAATGGCGATGGCGAGCTGCCTGCGCACTGGCTCAATACCTCGCTTGGCAAGGCGTTGGTTGCACAGGAAGATCGCATTTTGCTGAGCAAATGCGGTTGGGGATCGACTCGCGCGCAGCTGCAGTATTTGATAGCGCGCTGCGTGGTCTCTGTACTGTTTTCGCTGCTTGCTGCCTTTGTTTTTTCGGGCAGCAAGCAATTTCTGCTCTACCTGTTTGCAGCGTTCACCATAGGCTTTCTGCTTCCCAAATGGGTGCTGCGCAGCGTGGCTCGCCGCCGCAGGGCCAGCGTCGCCCGCGAGCTGCCTTTGCTCGTCGATTTGCTGGGCTTGCTGCAAGGCACGGGCATGAGTCTGGACCAGACCCTGCAGGTGATTGGCTCCGATTTCGGCAACGTCATGCCCGTGCTTTCGCGAGAGATACAGCTGGCCAACCAGCAGTACAGCCGGGGCAGCACGCGTGAGCGTTCCTTTGGGCGCATGAGCGAGGTCTATCAGAACGACAACCTGGCCAATCTGACATCGCTGATGATTCAGATCGACAGATACGGCGGAGCCGTGCAGGAGCCGCTGCGCATTTTTGGCGAACGTCTGCGTGAGCAGCGCAAGGCCAAGATGAAGGAGTTGATAGGAAAGATCTCGGTCAAGATGACTGCCGTCATGGTGGTGACGCTGCTTCCGGCCCTGATCATCATTACAGCCGGACCGGGGTTCCTTGCCGTGATTCGGGCGCTGGGAGGAATGACGAAATGAAAAAAGAAAGCCGATATCTGATGCTGCCATTGGCCGCTGCAACCATGGCCCTGCTGTCGGGCTGCTCCAGCATGGGTAATCTGCTGGGGCAGAGCCAGCCCGTGTTGTCGCCCGCAGCCAAGGCCGCAGCAGACAGACCGCTGGAGAAGGAGGCGGTGGTCGACACGCAGGACACTTACCTCGCTCTGGTCAAGCAGATGCAGTCCAAGTCGCTCTGGTATGCCTCCATTGCGCACCTGGATGCACTGGACAAGCAGTGGGGCGCTTCCAGCGATTCGCGGCTGCTGCGCGCCGATGCATTGCGTCAGGTGGGGCAGCTCAGTGCGGCCATCCCCATTTACCAGGGCCTGCTGGGCAGCGCCAAGGACGGAGCCGCACGCTACGGCCTGGGCCGTGTGGCCGCAGAGCAGGGCGACTTTCGCAGTGCCGCTCTGCAGATGGAGCAGGCGCGCATGAGCAATCCCGTGGACTCGCGCCTGTTGACCGATCTGGGCTATGCCTATCTGCGTGCGCGTGATCTGAATGCAGCGCGCATCCCTTTGATGCAGGCGGCGCAGCTCAACCCCGAGGACGCTCAGGCCAGTGTCAATCTGAGCCTGTTCATGATGGTCAGCGGCCAGAGCGCGCAGGCCGAGGAATTCATGCGCCAGCGCAAGCTGGATGCACAGACCCAGCAACTGGTCAAGGAGCAGGCTGGGGAGTGGTTGAGGACTGCAAGCCTGGCCGCGGCAAAGCCTGCCGCGGCTGCGACCGGAAAGGTCGTCAACCTCTCTCGTCCGGAAGTGAAAACCGCCCCCGAGGCCGTGGCCAGTTCCGGGAAATCCGCCGAAGTGCCGGAGCCTGCCGCAGCGCAGGAGGTGCCCACCGCAAAAAAGCCCGCACCGGAGCCTGAAGCCGCAAAGGCTCCGGTGGTGGTAGTCAAGGCAGCGGAGTCTGTGCAGCCTCCTGCTCAAACGTCCCAGTCCCCGTTGCCGCTGCCCGCAGCTGCGCCAATGATGGCGCGGAATGTGGAGCGGGGGCCCAGTGGTGGTCAGTGGATGGTCTCTGGCGGCAGCTTCGATGCAGGGCGACCACGTCACCCTGGTCAGGGGGCGAGCCAATTGATGCCAGCAGCTCCGCAAACCTATGCCTACGCGCCGCCTGTGCCTGTGCAGACAATTGACGCTCCTGTCGATGTAGCAGCTGCCGCTTCATTGGAAATGACTTTAGTGCCAAAGCAGTCTGAAATGGCTGTAAATAAAGCGCAACTAGTTCCTGCTTTGATAGCAAAAACTGCGCCGCCGCTGGAGGCCACCGTGGCGACGGCTTCTCAGTCCTTCAGGCAGGAGGCGGGCAAAGCTGCACAGCCTCTGTTTAACGAGGCGATGCCCGCCAAACTGCAGCAGGCGCAACCAGCGCAGGCTACACGCGCCGAGTCTGCACCGCAGCCCGTGATCTCGCGCCAGCCCGTGCGCCCGACAAGATCAGTGCCGGACGCTGCGGTGGTGATGGCGGCGGCATATCCTGCCGCCGTTCGCCAATCCGGTGAATCCGGTAGCAAACAGGCTGTGCAAGCCCTGCTGCCCCAGCGCGCAGCGGCGGGCGGCTTGTTTTTCGAGACGCCCGATGAAGATGCCGGCAGCAAGCCTGTAGCTTCTGCCAAGAAGAGTGCACCCGAGCGTGCCTGGCCCTGAACCTTCAAGGAGTCCCCATGAATATGCAGACAGCATTCACCCAACGGGCCCGCGCATTCACCTTGGCGTTGATGGCTCTCGGCATGGCCTCGGCCGTCTTGGCGCAGGCCAGCAGCAATACCGGCATCGGCACGGGCGTGACCAATATGAGTGCCCCGCGAAGCCCGGTTTCAGCGCCCACAGCACCTGCGCAGGCTGCGGTGACCCAGACGCCGGCTCCAGGCAACGCTTCCCTGACGCCGCCCGCAAGCAATCGTGTGGGCGATGCCACCAGCTATCTGCTGGCGCTGCAGGCCAGTGGGCAGTACGCATCGCGCAATGCCTATCCCGTGACAAGCGATGTGGCCCAGCGCAGCTATCAGCGCTATCTGGAGAGCTTTACCCACAAGATCCCGGAAAGCTCGGAAACACAGGTGGGCAGCAAGACAGGTGGTAGCCGCTAAGCGGTCAGCGAGGTTTTCTGCATGCAGTCTTTTGCCAAAGACCTGAGCCGTGTTCGCATTCGTCGCCAATCGGGCTCTGTGGCGACGCTGGGGGCGCTCTGGCTGATGATTGCCGTGATCTGCCTGGCAACCATCGATATCGGCAATGTGTTCTGGCAGAAGCGTGAGTTGCAGAAGATTGCGGATTTGGCTGCGTTGGCGGGGGCCCAGGGCGAAACTCCGGCAGCCTGCCAGGCGAATGCGGCTCGTATCGCGACCTTGAACGGGATGACGGGGGCGCCGCAGGTTGAATGCGGAAACTGGACCCCAAGTCCCGGGGTGGCCGATACCAGGACCTATTTTGTGAATGGGGCCAGCCCGTTGAATGCTTCCCGTGTGACCGTTGCGCGAACGGTGCCGTATTTGTTCCTGTTTTCAGTGACTGCCGCGAATGGCCGTCAAGTCGAAGCCGTTGCAACCGCGGCGCGAAGCAGGCCGTTGGCACAGCTGAGAATCAGAAGCACCTTGCTTGTCATCGACGATAAACAATCGGCCATTTTGAATCCGATCATTGGTGGTTTGCTGGGGGGGAATTTGAATATTCAGGCAGTGGGCTGGAACGGTCTGTCTAATGCCCATGTCTCTCTGCTCGATTTCTTCAAGGAATTAGGCGGAAAAAAAGGACTCATAGATATCAATGCGACCGTTATTGATTACGAGAAGATATTGGATGCGCCTATTTCTGCTCTGGATGTGGTCAACGTCATGCTGACGCTTTTCCAAAGGCCGATTTCCAATGGAGACTCTGCCTCCGCAGTCAATGCAGCTATTACCGCACTAAATGCCGTGATTGCCGCCAATATATCCAATGTGCAGATCACGCTTAGACAAATATTGAATGTCAGTTCAGGCTTGCCGGAAGCTGCATTGCAGACGCAACTGAACGCCTTGAACATCATCCAGCTGCTGGCTCAGGTTTCAGGGCAGAAGAACGGAGTGGCCGTCAAGGGAAATGCACTGGATATTCCAGGAGTGGCAGGCGTAAAGCTCAACCTGAAGGTGATCGAGCCGCCTCAGGCATCGGTGATTGCCGCCTTGCCCACCACCAGCGCATCCTCTTATGCCAACGCTGCAGTGGCAGTGAAGACCGCTCAGATTCAAGCGCTGATATCAGTAGATCTCAAGGTGCTGGACGGCCTGTCCGGGCTCGTCAATGCACTGGGAGGCTTGATTGGCTTGCTGACCAGTGTCTCGCCTCAACTGACAACGTTGCCCACCCGGTTCGATGTGCAGGTCGAAGGGGTTGGGGCGCAGGCCTGGGTTGAGAATGGTCAATGCTTGCCCACCAAGAGGATGAGGGTCCATGCTGAAACCTCGGTGGCCAAGATCCGGTTCGGGCGGTTCGGCAACTCTGCTGACGAGGCATTCACGAATGCCTTCAGCAATAATCCATCAAGCTATCTGCAGCCCTTCAAGATTATCGATATAGGTCGCCAGAATTTACTTTCTAGAGAGGCTGGATATTATGGAGGAATAGGCTTAAAGCTTGACTCCTCGGAGGCCTTGAAAGATTCCAAGATATTCGATTTGAGTGCGCCTGACAGCCTGCTGTCCTTGAACAGCAACAATGAAGCGTTTCAGAAATTTAGTATGAATGGCTTGATATCAAGTTTACAGGGACTTTTGATAAAAAATAAGATTGAGATCATTCAGCCACCGTCCGGCAATGATGTTCTGGCCGCTGTTCTGGATCTTGTGACCAAGCTGGTCGCGGAAGTCCTGAAAACAGTGTCCACCGTGGTGGCGCAAATCCTGGCACCTCTGCTGGACCCCGTATTGAATCAGCTCCTGGGACTTCTCGGGATCGATCTGGCACAGGCCGAGTTGGAGGGGCGCATGGACTGCGGAACGGTTGCGTTGGTCTACTAGTGGCAATCAATGCAGGTTTTCAAGAACCGTCTTCAAGATGTGCGACGTCGTTTCCAGACGAATCCGGGCCCGTGATCCCTGCAGATTCAGTGGCATGCTGTAGATCGATTGACCCAGACCCCACCCCACCCACACCGTCCCCACAGGCTTTTCAGCAGAGCCTCCGCTAGGGCCCGCAATCCCCGTCACGGCAATGCTGACCTGGGCGCGTGAGTGACGGATGGCGCCTTCAGCCATGGCGCGCACGACTTCCTTGCTGACGGCGCCGTGCTTTGCGATCAGCTCGGCAGGCACGCCTAGCATCTCGGTCTTGGCCTCGTTGGAGTAGGTCACGAAACCACGTTCGAACCATTGGCTGGAGCCTGCGAGATCGGTGCAGGCTGCGGCAATCATGCCGCCGGTGCAGCTTTCGGCGGTGGCCAGCATCCAGCCTTTTTCGGTCAGCCTGGCGGCCAGCTGCCGAACCAGTTCTTCGATATTGGCTTCTTGTGTGCTCATCGTCTCCTCCAGGACTCACGCGGTCAGAAGAAATGTCGCCAGAGGGCCACGATCAGCAGGGTGCAGAAGGCAGCAACCAGGTCATCCCACATGATTCCCCAGCCACCGCGCAGGCCGAAGCCTTTGAACAGGCGGTCGGCCCATTTGACGGGCTGGGGCTTGACGGCATCAAAAAATCGGAACAGCGCAAAGCAGGTGAGCTGGCCCCAGAAGCCCATGGGCATGCACAGCCACAGAACAATCCACATGGCGACCACTTCGTCCCAGACGATATGGCCGGGGTCGGCCACGCGCATATGCTTTGCGGTGACGGTGCAGGCCCACCAGCCTACGGGAATGCTGGCGGCAATCAGCCAGCCGATCTGTGCCGGGCTCAGCCACAGTGCCAGCACCAGATAGGCCAGCCAGGCCCACAGGCTGCCCACCGTGCCGGGGGCGACGCGGGGCAGGCCGGAGCCAAAGCCCAGAGCAATCAGATGGGCCGGGTGTTGCAGCATGAACTTCACGCTGGGGTGGGCGATTCCCGCCGCATTCGTGCCGGGGTGTGCTTTGTTATTGATAGCTGCTTGCGCAATATCGGCAGGCGCTGCAGCGCTGTTTGATGAGTCATCCGTCATGGCGTGATGATAAGCGCAGGCTTATTGCAGTCCGGTGATGGGCTGGTTTTCGGGAAAGCGGATCTGGTGCGTGGCCTGGAATTGGGCCGTGCTGCGGGCGGCCAGATTCTGCTCCCAGGCAACCATGCCGTTTTGCGCATTCCAGCTGGTGGTGGCTGGCTGCGGGCTGTATTGCGACTGCACCTTGATCTGCTCATTGCGTGAAACAGGGGCCGAGTCCAGCACCTGCAGTGCGATGGGCTGGTTGTGACGGTTTTCGACGGCGTAGCTGCGCACGATGCTGCGCTCGGTCTTGCTGCTGACCCAGCCGCCGCTGCCGGTATGACTTTGCGCAGGCAGGCGGCGCACCACGACGTTGTCATCGCGGCCAAAAGACAGTCCTTGCGCCAGTGCCTGGGCGTTGCCAAAGTCCAGCCTGCCATTGCCAACCAGCGCCTCGTCACGGAACAGTGCTATCGGGCCCGCCGGCCAGATGCCTGGCGGAGCCTGTAGCGTGGCAATCAGATAGGCCGCCTCTTCCATGGCCGGCGCGGTGCGGGTCAGCAGGCTGGTGGCGAGATTTTCCTGGCCTAGCGACAGCGTGATGCGCTCGGCGCTGGAGGGCACGCTGATCTTGTACGGCACGATGAATTGCGTGCTGTAGGCCGTGTTGATGCTGGAGACATCGAGCACCGGCAAGTCCGGTGCTGCTGCCTCTTCGCGTATCGCCCGGGCTCCGCTGCGCGCCATCATGGCGACGGGGGCTGGTGCCGGAGCGGCGGGGGGCATTGGCTGGGCGATATCCACCGTCCAGGGGCGCGGCATGACACCCTGGGTGCTGCGGCTGGGTTGGCCGGTGGACAGGCGCAGGCGCACATTGCTCCAGTCCTCGCCACTGGCCTGCACGACCAGGGCCTGGCGCTCCAGCTGCACCTGCTGCTTGGTGGTGTTCAACTGAGCGCGGTAGCTAGGCTGCCAGCTGGGGCCGCGCACCTGATAGCTCAGGCGCACATTGGCAGCGCGTGCGCTGGCCAGTTGCACGCTGACTTTCATGACCTGAGACTGCTCGGAGCCCGTGCGGTCGCGCTCCTGGCGCAGAGGCTGCAACTGCGCCAGCAGATCCTGCTTCTGGCGCTGAATCTGGTGAGCACGCAGGCTGTTGTCGCGGCTGGTCTGGCGCAGGGCCTGGCTGGTGCCGGCGATCTGAGCGGGGCTGATTCTGGCTTCGTCGCCGGGCTTGCTCATGCCCTGCAGAAAATCGCCCACCAGCCTGGCTGCTCCTTCTTCGGCCTCGATGTTTGCGAGCTGATCCTCAAGACTGCGAATCTGCTGGTCCAGCGGGCTGGTGCATTCCTTGGCAGCCATCTGCCTGGACTGCATCAGGGTCTTGATCTCACCCACGCGCACGCCTTCATCTCCGCTGATCTGCAGGCTTTGTGTGTCCACGCTGGAGGGCAGGCATTCAAAGCTGAGCAGGCGTGTCTGGGCGTCGATGCGAGCCTCGCGCTGTACGGCGGCGATGCCGGGATAGAGCGTGACTTCTGTGATGGGCGCGCGATTGCCCGAGACACTGAGGCTGCTGGCGTCGGCCAGGGCGAGCCCGGGCAAAGCAGCTGCGACACAGACCATGGATACGGGCAGAAGACGGCTTGAACGCATTGGGCAGCTCTTGTGGATAGCGAGGGCTTGAGCTTAACCCAGGGCTCTGGGCGCGCCGCTTGTCAGGTGCCGGCCGCCTCCTGCCCGCGTGCTCGGCGTTCAGCTGCCGAAGTGGTCGAAGGATTTCCAGCGGTTTTGCAGCAGGGCTCCATTTGCGTCGATCACGCGCAGGCCCGGCTCGGCATCGATGCGGCCTATGCGATGCACAGTCGTGCCGCTGGCAGCGCCTGCTGCCAGCACGTCGGCATGCCGGGCTGCGGGGGCGGTAAAACACAGCTCGTAGTCATCGCCGCCTGCCAGTGTGCATTGCTGCTGCAGCTTTGAATCGAATTGCCATGCATCGCTTTGCGGATAGGCGGCTGCGGCCATCAAGGGCGTGGTGCAGCGGCTGTCTACCGTGGCCCCGACGCTGGACAGCTCCAGAATATGGCCGAGATCGCCGAGCAGGCCGTCGCTGACATCCAGCGCGCTGCTGGCAATGCCGCGCAGCGCCAGGCCCAGGGCCACGCGCGGCGTGGGCGCTTCCAGCCGCTGGCGAGCCTGCTGCAGCAGCTCGGCAGGCAATTGCACATGGCCCAGCATGGCCTCCAGTGCCAGGCGTGCATCGCCCAGAGTGCCGCTGACCCAGATCTCATCGCCGGCCCTGGCGCCGCTGCGCAACAAGGCCTGGCCGGCAGGGACTTCGCCAAATACGGTAATGCAGATATTGAGCGGGCCGCCCGTGGTGTCGCCGCCGATCAGCTCGCAGTCATGGGCATCGGCCAGAGCCAGCAGGCCGGTTGCAAATTCGCTGATCCAGTCTTCGTCGGCACGGGGCAGAGACAGGGCCAGCGTGAACGCCAGAGGCCTGGCGCCGCTGGCGGCCAGATCGCTGAGATTGACGGCCAGAGCCTTGTGACCCAGCAGGCGCGGGTTCACGTCGGCAAAGAAATGGCGGCCCTCGACCAGCATGTCGCTGGAGATGGCCAGCTGCATGCCGGGGGCCGGGGCCAGCAGCGCGCAATCGTCGCCCACGCCCAGGGCGGCGCGACGTACGGGGCGCTGGAAGTAGCGGCGGATCAGATCGAATTCACCCATGAAGTCTCTGGCCGCCCGCGATGCTGCGGCCTGGTGGCCGCTGGTCGGCGGCGGTTAAAGGTCAAGGCCAGAAAAAGCTCAGCGGCCTGCGCCAGAAGCGCTGGCGTATCGCCTTGTAGATGCGCGAGCGGTCCACGCCGCTGACGTTGTGGGCACGCAGGGCGACGCGGAAAGCCAGATAGAAGCTCACCCCCACGTTCAGCGCCGCATTGAAGGGCAGCATGGCCACGGCCCACCACAGCAGGTCGTCATGCAGCACCTCCCAGCCCAGCGATGCCACGGCCACGCCGATCTGGCCCGTGGACAGGGTGACGTGGCGCACTTCCAGTCCCAGACCGAAGAAGGCCGCAAATGCAGGCACCAGCCCCAGCATGAAACCCAGCGAGATATTGGATGCCAGGCTGGAGACATTCTTGCGCAAGAAGCTTGCCCAGCGATCCGCGCGGCCCGTGCCCAGAAAGCGGGTGATGCGCGGGTTGTAGCGAATCACCGAATCGATGTTGCGTAGCACAAACCAGTTTTCCGCACCACCGGCAATCAGGCTGCTGACAAACAGCAGCACGCCGGTAAAGGCGGCGAAGAGCACCGACGGCCCCAGCAGACTCAGCGAGTCCAGCACCTGGCGCGCATGCGGGGTGCTGAGCGCCTGATGACCGACAAGATAGGCATAGCCCAGCGACAGCAGCAACGCACCGGGGAAGACGATGAGCACATTGCCCAGAATGGCCGCCACCTGGGAGCGCACCAGATGGGCGACTTCGTCGACGAACTCCTGGATGGAGCCATCACTTTGGATGTCCTTGAGCTTGGCCGCCATGGCCGGCGCCGTCATGGCCGGCTGCTTGGTGGCCACCGTGAAGTGCAGCATCTGGATCAGCACAAAGCTGATGGCGTAGTTGAAGCCCGCAGCCAGTCCCGACCAGAAGACGGACAGGCCCAGCGCATACAGTGCGAACTTGGCCAGCGTGGTGAAGGCCATCACAAAGCCGCCGCCGGCGGCCTTGGCAACCATCTTGCGGTATTCGCTGCCGTCGCGGGTGATGTAGTGCTCGCCGGTTTCGGCGCTGCGCTCGGCCACCTTGGCCGCCAGCAGCGACGAGTTGGTGGACATCAGCGCACGCACGCTGCGCCGCTCTATGCCCACGGCCACGAGGTTGGAGAGCAGCTCTGACGTCTCGTAGGCGCGGTCTTCTGCCAGCAGGCAATCGAGCAGGCGGCGAATGCGCAGAATGCGCGCACGCACCTGGCGCAGGCGGAAGATCAGGCCGACTGAAATGCCTTCGGCCTCGACATAGGAGTAGACCGACGATACGGCGGCGCGGCAGGCCTCGAGCCGTTCGCGCAGCTGGGCGGCTGCGGCGTCGCGCCTGTCGGTGGTGCGCAGCGGCAGCATGACCTCCACACGCAGGTTCTCCACATCGTGGATCAGCGCATGAAACGGTTTTTCCTCGCGTGCCTGCTCACTCATGCGCAGACGCAGCTCTGGGGCAAACCCCGTGGAGAGAATCTGGCCCGCGCAATAGGTGATGGCATCCAGCAGGTTGCGCTCCCAGAAGCTCACACCTTCTTCGAGCTGTTGCGGGGTCAGCAAGGTGGTGATGCGGGCCATGAGTTGGCTGTCCAGCGCATGCAGCCAGCGGGCGTCGAAACGGTCGGGAAAGACCAGCATGAACAGCTCGGAGGCATCCTCGGTCTCGGGCGTGCTGGGCAGCAGCTTGTAGCGCAGGCGTTCGGCCACTTCGCTGGCCATGGCCGTGCGCGGGGCAAAGCCGAAATCGGCCAGCAGGGCGGTGATGTCCACCGTCTCCATCAGCGTCTGGCTCCAGCGGCGCAGCCGGGACAGGGCCTCGGGATCGGCCTCGAAGGCCTCGACGATCTGTTTCACGCGCTGCACGGCGCCTTCGACAGAGGGTTCGGCTGCGCGTATCCATTCGGCCAGATGGATCAGCCACAGATGGCGTTGCGCAAGGCCTGCATCGGGGTCCAGGGACGCCAGCAGGCCGGGCAGGTCAAGAGTGCTTTTCTTCATGCAAATGTGGGTGCTTGCCTCAGTGCAGAACGCGCTTCTCAGGCATGGGCATGGGGCCGCCGGACTCATTCATCTGCAATACGAAGAGCGGAATCTCGCACTCGAAGGTCTCGCCCTCGTGGTTCACGCAGAGATAGCTGCCGCGCATGGTGCCCGTGGGCGTGCGCAGTTGGCAGCCGCTGCTGTATTCAAAGGATTCACCAGGCTGCAGCAGCGGCTGTCGGCCCACCACGCCCAAGCCTTTGACCTCTTCGACATGGCCCAGCTCGTTGGTGATGATCCAGTGCCGCGCAATCAGCTGCGCCGGCACCTCACCCGTGTTGGTGACGGTAATGGTGTAGGAAAACACATAGACGCCGGCGGCCGGGGCAGATTGCTCAGGCAGGTAGGCGGGCTGGACTTGGACCAGAAACTCATTCATCGGCATGAGCTAATGGTAACTGCGACAATTGCAATCCATGAGCCCCACCTACCGTATTGCCCCCTCCATCTTGTCAGCCGACTTCGCCCGTCTGGGTGAAGAAGTGCGTAATGTCATTGCGGCCGGCGCCGACTGGATCCACTTTGACGTGATGGACAACCATTACGTGCCGAATCTGACCTTCGGCCCCATGATCTGTCAGGCTTTGAAGCCCCATTCGGTCACACCCGATGGCAAGCCCGTGCCCATCGACGTGCATCTGATGGTGCAGCCCGTGGACGATCTCGCCACGGCCTTTGCCAAGGCGGGTGCGGACTACATCAGCTTCCACCCCGATGCCTCGCAGCATGTGCACCGCAGCATCCAGAACATCAAAAGCCACGGCTGCAAGGCCGGTCTGGTGTTCAATCCCGCCGCATCGCTGGAGGTGCTGGACTGGATGATCGAAGACATCGACCTGATCCTCTTGATGAGCGTGAACCCCGGCTTCGGCGGTCAAAGCTTTATTGATAGCACGCTGCGCAAGATCGAAAAGGCCCGCAAGTTGATCGATGCTTCTGGCAAAGACATTCGCCTGGAAGTGGACGGCGGCATCAAGGAAGCCAATATCCGCGCCGTGGCCGATGCCGGTGCCGACACCTTTGTGGCTGGCAGCGCCATCTTCGGCAAGCCGGATTACAAGGCTGTCATCGACACCATGCGCAAGAATCTTGCTTGACTCCCGCTTAAGGCGCTGCGCCCCGCAGCTCCTTTGCACTGAGGCGGCGAAGCCGCCCAGGTCTGGCTCCCTGCCCTGGCTTCGGCTGCGCTTGATGCAAGAGCGCGGCTTTTGGAGTCGGGGCTTGAGGGTTTTAGTTTTTTTGGCTGCAAGCCCAATATTGAAAAGCGCATGCAGCTATTGAATTGATAGTTGTATGAAGCTGAATCTGCCTGCTCCCGCCGCCGCCCTGGAACTGGATGCCGTCATGGTCGACCTCGATGGCACCATGGTGAACACGCTGGGGGACTTTGCCGAAGCGCTCAACCGCATGCTGGCCGATTTGCAACTGCCGGCCATCAAGCCGCAGATCATCGAAAACATGGTGGGCAAGGGCAGCGAGCATCTGATCCGTTCCGTGCTGGCGCATGTGGAGGCGTCGGACATCGATGCCCTGTATCCCCGGGCCTGGCAGCGTTATGAGCACCATTACCTGGCCATCAACGGCCAGTTTGCCGATGTCTATCCGGGCGTGGCCGAAGGTCTGCAGGCACTCCAGTCCCTGGGGCTGCGCATGGCCTGTCTGACCAACAAGCCTTTGTCCTTTGCCCAGCCCCTGCTGGCCGCCAAGGGGCTGGACGGCTTTTTCGACTGCGTGTTCGGTGGCGACTCCTTCCCGCGCAAAAAGCCCGACCCCATGCCGCTGGTCGAAACCTGCAAGGCCTTGGGCAGCGAACCCGCGCGCACGCTGATGGTGGGCGACTCCAGCAACGATGCCCAGGCTGCCCATGCCGCCGGCTGCCCCGTGGTGCTGATGACCTACGGCTACAACCACGGCCAGCCCATCACGGCTGTCGAGGCCAGGGCTCATCTGGATTCGTTGGAACAGCTTGTGGTGTGATGCCGTCTGTTGGTCCGCATATCTGGCAGGAAAGAGTGCGGATAAGCATATTTGCTAGAGTCATTTGCTTTGTTTGAACCAATGTCGGCTCGTGCATCGCCTTGCAGCCGGCAGAGAACGAAGGGGGACTCACGCCACATGCACGGATTGCACCTGACTGCCGACCTTTACCAATGCGCAGGCCATGAGCGCTACATGCTCGATGCCGACGCCATCGCCGGGCTTTGCCGCGAACAGACTGCGGCCTCGGGGCTGACCCTGGTGGATGACACCTGGGTGAAGTTCCCGCCCTATGAAGGCCAGCCCGGCGGGGTGACGGGTACGGTGCTGCTGGCGGAGTCCCATCTGGCCATACATACCTGGCCCGAGACGGGCAGTGTCACCATCGACGTCTATGTGTGCAATTTTTCCGCCGACAACTCGGGCAAGGCCCGCCGTCTGATGGAAGGCGTGATCGACGCTTTTGTGCCCAAAAAGGTGCTGCGCCAGCAATTGATGCGCGGCGACATCGGCATGGCGCAGCCGGCAGACCATGCCGTGGACCCTGCACCCGAGCCCGAATTCGGCTGGGCCTGGGAGCAGCTCACGTCCCATGCACGCTTTGGCTATCGCGCCACGGCGTTGCAGACGCTGCAGACCCCATACCAGAAGCTGGAGTTGCTGCAGACGCCGCAGTTCGGCAAGGTGCTGCGTCTGGATGATTGCTTCATGACTTCCGAGGGCGAGGAGTTCTTCTATCACGAGGCCCTGGTGCACCCGGTCGCCACGGCCCACCCCGCGCCGCGCAAAGCCTTGATTCTGGGAGGCGGCGATGGCGGGGCCGCCGAGGAGTTGCTCAAGCATCCGAGCATCGAGCGGGTGCTGCTGGCCGAGCTGGACGAGGCCGTGGTGCATTTTTCGCGCCAGCATCTGCATGCCGTGCATCGTGGTGCGCTCGATGATGCCCGTGTTGAGGTCTGCATAGGCGATGGTCTGGCACTGATGGAGGCAACGGATGAGCGCTTTGATCTGGCACTGATGGATTTGACCGATCCCGATACCCCGGCCAGCGCCCTGTATGCGCCTGACGCGCTGGCACGCATGAAGCGCGTGCTGGCGCCGGGCGGCGCGCTGGTGCTGCATCTGGGCAGCCCTGTCTTCCACGGTCTGCAGGTGGCCGAACTGGTGCGCATCCTGCGTCAGCAGTTTGCCGTGGTGCGCTGCTATGGCCTCTATATTCCGCTTTACGGCGCTTACTGGGGGCTGGCCGTGGCCTCCGATGAGCTCGATCCGCTGGAGCTGAAGGCGCAGCAAGTGGCCGAGCGCCTCAGGCAGCGCAAGGTGCGGGATCTGCAGTACTACAACGAACACGTGCACGGCGCGCTGTTTGCGCTGCCCAACTATTACCGCGAGCTGCTCAAGTGAGTCAGCCGGCCTCGCCCAGCAGCGCTTTCTTGAGCTGCTGATCGGCGGGCTTGGGACCCAGCCAGATGCCCAGCAGGGCGTTGAAGAACTCGGGCTCCTTGAAAGCCTCGCCCTGAGGCTGGCCCTTGACGGTCACAATGGCGCCCTGGCCGGGCAGCCAGTCCACCATGAAGCTCTCGCCCGCAAGCAGTTTTTTGTGCTGGGTGAAGATCTCGCTCATGCGCATCACCCCCGGAATCAGCTTGGAGAAGGCGGCGCGCTCCATATTGTCTTCCATGCCGCGCGAGAACAGCTTGCCCAGCTCGGCCGAGTCGATATCGCGCAGCATGGTCACGCTGATACGCTTGGGGCCGGGCAGGGCGGCGATCTCCTGCAGGCTGCGCGCCGGCTTTTCCAGGTACAGGCCGGCGGTATAGACCTTGAAAACAGCCTTGTAGCGGGTTCCTGCGCCATTGAGTTCCAGCGTCCTGCCCTGGGACTGCAAGCTGGGGGCATAGATGACACCGTGAAGTTTCACGGGCTCGGAGGGCATGCCTTGTGCCTGAGCGGCCGGGCAGGCAAGAGCGGCTGCCAGCAGCAAGGCTGGCATCAAACAGGCACTGGGCATGGCGGTCTCCTCGTGATTTCCGGTCGAGCAGTTCTGGTGACCGCTTCGCTTGCACGCCGTGGGCGAGCGTTCCGGTAAAAAACGGTATGTTTGTTTTTGTCCGCGATGGCTGCAATCAGGTCTGTCCCCAGCAAAGGGGGAGTTGCACGGCATCGGAGCGCTATTGTTTGCGCGGCGGCGCTATGCGCTACACTGTCCGCATCATGTTCATTCATCGCACGTTCAATGCAGGTTGTGGAGACCGGGGAGCCTGGCCCTGGCGTAAGCCTGCACATCCGAACTGCTGAAGCACCCGGCACGAGCCCGGCGTGCACCCCGCGGCCCCATGCGTTGCATACTTCGGGCCAATTGGAATGAACCGGCGCATCCTCTCTTCAAACGCGTCATCTGCCCGTAATCAATCCGTGCAGATGCACCATGCGCCATGACTACCGGAGCTTCTCCCGTGATCACGGAACTGGAATTCAAATCGCTTGCGGCCCAAGGCTATAACCGCATCCCCCTGCTGATCGAGGCCTTTGCCGACCTCGAAACCCCGTTGTCCCTCTATCTCAAGCTGGCCCATGCCAATGGCGACGGCAAGTACAGCTTCTTGCTGGAATCCGTCGTCGGCGGCGAGCGCTTCGGCCGCTACAGCTTCATCGGCCTGCCGGCACGCAGCTTTGTGCGTGCCTCGGGCTTTGGCACTGAAGCCAAGACCGAAGTCGTGACCGATGGCAAGGTGGTGGAGACAGCAGGCGGCAATCCGCTGGACTTCATCGCGGCCTATCAGCAGCGCTTCAAGGTTGCCGTCACGCCCGGCATGCCGCGTTTTTGCGGTGGTCTGGCCGGCTATTTCGGCTATGACGCCGTGCGCTACATCGAGAAAAAGCTGGAGAACAGCTGTCCGCCCGACAGCCTGGGCACGCCCGACATCATGCTGCTGCAGTGCGAAGAGGTCGCCGTCATCGACAACCTTTCGGGCAAGCTCTATCTCATCGTTTATGCCAACCCCGGCGAGGCCGAGGCCTATACCCGCGCCAAGAAGCGTCTGCGTCAGCTCAAGGACCAGCTGCGCTATTCCGTCAGCGCGCCGCAGATTCGTGCCGGCGAGAGCTATCCCGCAGAGCGCAGCTTCGACAAGCAGGACTATCTGGACGCCGTGCAAAAGGCCAAGGAGCTGATTGCGGCGGGCGACTTCATGCAGGTGCAGGTGGGCCAGCGCATTCACAAGCGTTTCACGGCCTCGCCGCTGTCGCTGTACCGCGCGCTGCGCTCGCTCAACCCCAGCCCCTATATGTACTTCTACCATTTCGGAGATTTCCATGTGGTGGGGGCCAGCCCGGAGATCCTGGTGCGCCAGGAGCGCACGCCCGACGGCCAGAAGGTCACGATTCGCCCCCTGGCCGGCACCCGTCCGCGCGGCAATACGGTGGAAGCCGACAAGGCCACCGAGCAGGAGTTGATCGCCGATCCCAAGGAGCGTGCCGAGCATGTGATGCTGATCGACCTGGCGCGCAACGATATCGGCCGCATTGCCAGGACCGGCAGCGTCAAGGTGACCGAAGCCTTTGCCGTGGAACGCTACAGCCATGTCATGCATATCGTGAGCAATGTGGAAGGCATCTTGCAGGACGGCATGGACAATATGGATGTCTTCAAGGCCACCTTTCCCGCAGGCACGCTGACGGGCGCTCCCAAGGTGCATGCCATGGAAGTCATCGACCGGCTCGAACCCAGCAAGCGCGGCATCTACGGCGGCGCCTGCGGCTATCTGAGCTTTGCCGGCGACATGGATCTGGCGATTGCGATCCGTACCGGCGTCATCAAGGACAACGTGCTCTATGTGCAGGCCGCTGCCGGCGTGGTGGCCGACTCCGTGCCCGAGCTGGAGTGGAGAGAAACCGAGCACAAGGCCCGCGCCCTGTTGCGCGCCGCAGAACTGGTTGAGGAAGGTCTGGAATGAGCCAAGCCATTGATCTGGTGCAGCACTGCACCACCATGGAAGATGTGCGCCGCAATGTGAATGCGCTCGACGATGTGCTGGTGCCGCTGCTGGTCACGCGCATCGGCTATATGCAGCAGGCGGCGCGCATCAAGGGCGATGCGAGCCAGGTGCGCGATGAGGCGCGCATCGAAGCCATCGTCAGCCGCGTGCGTGAGCGCACGGCGCAGGAGGGCGGCCAGCCCGATGTGATGGAGACCGTCTATCGCGCGCTGATGGAAGCCTGCATCGACTACGAACACCAGGAATTTGCGCGCCTGCGTGAACCCAGGAAATCAGGGGAGTAAGACCATGAAACTGCTGATGGTCGATAACTACGACAGCTTTACCTACAACATCGTCCAGTACTTTGGCGAGCTGGGCGCGGAGGTGACCGTGGTGCGCAATGACGAAACCACGGTGGCCGAAGTCGAGGCGCTGATCGCGCGCGAAGGCATCGAGCGGCTGGTGATCTCGCCCGGCCCCTGCTCGCCCAACGAGGCGGGCATCTCGGTGGCGGCGATCAAGCATTTCGCGGGCAAGCTGCCGATTCTGGGTGTCTGCCTGGGTCACCAGAGCATTGGCGCGGCCTTTGGCGGCGACATCATCCGGGCGGGCCAGCAGATGCATGGCAAGACCAGCGTGATCAGCACCGACCAGAAGGGCGTGTTTGCCGACCTGCCAAGGCAGTTCACGGTCAACCGCTATCACTCTCTGGTCATAGACCGCAGCACGCTGCCCGAGTGCCTTGAAGTCACGGCGACCAGCGAAGATGGTGAAATCCAGGGGGTGCGCCACCGCGAGCTGGCCATCGAGGGCGTGCAGTTCCACCCCGAGAGCATTCTGACCGAGCATGGTCATGCCATGCTGAAGAACTTTCTCGATCAGAAATAACAGCCGATTTATTGATAGCTGCCAGCGCATGTCATTGCTTGATTTCAGATTGAAAACAATAGGAATTCAAGTGAAAGAAAGCGCAAGCAGCTCTCAAAAATATAGAGAGATATTGCAATGATCACTCCCCAGGAAGCGCTGCAGCGGACCATCGAGCATCGTGAAATCTTCCATGACGAAATGCTGCATCTGATGCGCATGATCATGCGCGGCGAGCTCTCGCCCGTGATGACGGCCTCCATCATCACCGGCCTGCGCGTGAAGAAGGAAACCATTGGCGAGATCTCGGCTGCGGCCGAGGTGATGCGCGAGTTCTCCAACAAGGTGAACGTGCACGACAAGAGGAATCTGGTCGATATCGTCGGCACCGGCGGCGACGGCGCCAACACCTTCAACATCTCCACCTGCTCGACCTTTGTGATTGCGGCGGCGGGCGGCAAGGTGAGCAAGCATGGCGGGCGCAGCGTCAGCAGTAAGTCGGGCAGCGCCGATGCCATGGAGGCGCTGGGCGTCAACATCAACCTCAACGCCGCACAGATCGCCGATTGCATACGCGATGTGGGCATAGGCTTCATGTTTGCGCCCAACCATCATCCGGCCATGAAGAACGTGGCCCCTGTGCGCAAGGAGCTGGGCGTGCGCACCATCTTCAACATCCTGGGCCCGCTTACCAACCCGGCATCTGCGCCCAATATTCTGATGGGCGTGTTCCACGAAGACCTGGTCGGCATTCAGGTGCGTGCCCTGCAGCGCCTGGGTGCCGAGCATGCGCTGGTCGTCTACGGCCGCGACGGCCTGGATGAGATCAGCCTGGGCGCGGGCACGCTGGTCGGCGAGCTCAAGGACGGCGTGGTGCGCGAGTATGAAGTCCATCCCGAGGACTTTGGCCTGCGCATGGCTGGCACGCGTTCGCTCAAGGTCGAGAATCCCGAGGAGTCCAAAGCCATGCTGATGGGCGTGCTGCAGGGGGACCAAGGCCCGGCACGCGATATCGTCTGTCTCAACTCCGGCGCCGCCCTCTATGCCGCCAACGTGGCAGGCTCGATCGAAGAGGGCCTGGAGCGTGCGCAGAAGGCCATCGACAGCGGCGCGGCACTGGCCAAGCTCAAGGAGCTGGTGGCCTATTCGCAAAAGCTCGGCCAGGCAGCGGCATGAACCTGCTGGATGCGCCCATCTGGAGTGATGCCGGCACCTGGATCGTGCTGGGCCTCTCCCTGCTGTTCATCGTGGTGGGCATAGGCATGCACCGCGTCATCGTGAAGGTCTTGCGCGGCCCGGCAGATGCCGCCACCAACAAGGAAAACCATGTCTGACATTCTCAAGAAAATCTGCGACGTCAAGGTCCAGGAAGTTGCTGCCGCCAAGAAGGCCGTGCCGTTTGCCGAGATGCGCCGCGATGCGGAAAGCCGTGTCTCCACGCGCGATTTCGTGGGCGCCATCCGTGCCAAGATTGCCAAGGGACAGGCTGGCGTGATTGCCGAAGTCAAGAAGGCAAGCCCCAGCAAGGGCGTGATCCGTCCCGACTTCGATCCTGCCGATATCGCCCAGAGCTATATGGTGGGCGACGGCAAGATCAGTGCGGCCTGCCTGTCGGTGCTGACCGACCGCCAGTTCTTCCAGGGGCAACCCGACTATCTCAAGCAGGCCCGCGCGAGCACGCTGCTGCCGGTGCTGCGCAAGGACTTCATGGTCGACCCCTATCAGATCTACGAATCGCGGGTGATGGGCGCCGACTGCGTGCTGTTGATCGCTGCCTGCCTGGACGATGCGCAGATGGCGGAGATGGAGCAGATTGCGCACAGCCTGGACATGGATGTGCTGGTGGAAGTGCATGACGGCGAGGAGTTGCAGCGCGCTCTCAAGCTCAAGACGCCGCTGGTGGGCATCAACAACCGCAATCTGCGCACATTCGAGGTCGATATTCAGACCACGATTGCGCTCAAGAAGGATGTGCCCGCCGATCGCCTGCTGGTGACCGAGTCCGGTATCCTGAGCCGCGACGATGTGAAGACCATGCGTGACGCCGGCATTGACGCCTTCCTGGTGGGCGAGGCCTTTATGCGTGCCCGCGAGCCGGGCGAGGCCCTGGCCCAGTTGTTTCAGTGAGCGATTGGCTGCTGTGCAGGTTCAGCGCAGAACCTGCACATCGGCATCCAGAAAATAGCCGGCACCACGCTTGGTCTTGAGCAGCGTGGGTGCGCGGCTCGATGCTTCGACCTTGCGGCGCAAGCGCAGCATCTGCACATCAATGGCACGGTCAAAGACATCGTCTTCGGCCTGCGTCAGATCCATGATCTGCTCACGGCTCATGATTTGCCTGGGACGTTTGAGCAGGGCCAGCAGCAGCGCGAACTCGCTCTTGGTCAGTCCCACCTCATGCCCGGCAGCGCTGATGAGGCTGCGCGAGCGCAGCCTCAACTCCCAGTCGGCAAACTTGAAGCCCTGGGGACTCAAGGTGAACGCAGGGCGGGCGCAGGAAAAGAAGGCCTGCGCGGCAGAGGCTTGTGAGTGACTGGCAGAAGATGTGTGCATGAATAACTCCTTGTGAGCCTGAGCCGCCAAGTGGTCAGCTATGTTGGAATCGATTCTTTGCAAATTGTCAGAATGTGTCACTCACTGAAATCAGGTATTTTGAGCCTCAAAATAGGTAGGAACCCTTGAGGAAATCATTCGAGGTGACTCTGGAAGTTGAGAGAATCCACGCATGAACTTCACTAGCCAGAGCATGAGTGCCAACACCGCTGCGCCCACCCAGTTGATGAGTGCAGATCCGCAGGACTGGCCTGTCTCGCCAGACTGGCAAGCCGTTGTCGACTCTTTCTTTGCAGGGAGCACAGGCCAGGGCTTGCTGCAGTTTTTGCAGCAAAGACTGGGTGCAGGGGCCGTGATTTTCCCGCCCAAACCTCTACGGGCCCTGGAATTGACACCCGCCGAGGAGGTGCGTGTCGTGATCCTGGGGCAGGACCCCTATCATGGTCGTGGGCAGGCCGAGGGCCTGGCATTTTCTGTAGCACCCGGGGTGCGCGTTCCGCCATCGTTGCAGAACATCTTCAAGGAAATGCAGCGCGAACTGGGCACGCCGTTTCCGGCGTTTCCCCAGCCAGGCGGCAGCCTGGTGAGCTGGGCTCAGCGTGGTGTACTGCTGCTCAACACCAGCCTGACGGTGGAAGAAGGGCAGGCCGCAAGCCATGCCAAAAAAGGCTGGGAAGAGCTGACCGATGCCATCATCCGCCAGGTGGCAGAGCAGGGGCGGCCCACGGTCTTCATGCTCTGGGGCTCGCACGCCCAGTCCAAGCGTGTATTCATTCCTCAGGATCGTGGCCATCTGGTGTTGATGAGCAATCACCCTTCACCGCTATCGGCCCTGAGGCCTCCCGTACCCTTTATCGGTAACGGACACTTCGGCAAGGCCAGGGAGTTCAAGCTCAGACACGGCTATTGAGATGGCCAGATTGGGCTGTCTCAGCGCTTTTCCCTGATTCCAAGCCAGACGCCCGTCAGGCCGCTGAGCGTCACCACCGTCATTCCGAGCAGCGATGTGCTGTCGGGAAGCTGCCCGAAAAACAGCCAGCCCATCAGCATGGCAAAGCCGATCTGGCTGTAGAGGAAAGGTGCCACGGTTGCGGGCGTGGCGTGGGTGTATGCCTGCAGCAGCATCAGGTGGCCAATGCCGCTGCAAAGGCCCATCACAGCTGCTGCTGCGTAGATCTGCCAGTCATCGATGGGCTGCCATACAAAGCCTATGAGAGGCGTGGTCAGCAGCAAGGGCAGCCAGGTCGAGTAAAGCTGGGTGGTTGGAGGTGAATCCAGGCGCGACAGGCGACTTCCTAGGACCTGGTAGGTGGTGCCCGATACCAGCAGACCAACCGGCCACAGGGCGGCCAGGCCCAAGGGCTGTCCATCGTTTTCCGGTCGGACGATGGCAATCACTGCCAGCAGACCGATCACCAGCAGCGACCAACGGGCAGGACTGACCTGCTCTTTGAAAAATAGCGCCGAGGCCACCACGATAAAGAGCGGCGCTGCTGACCAGATGGCCGTGAAATTGGCCAAAGGCATGTTCTTTATGCAGAAGAAGGCGCAGACCGTGGTCAACAGCCCCGAGATCGCGCGCAGCAGCTGAAACCTCAGGTTCCGGGTTTTCAGTGCCGAAAGGCCGTGCCGAGGCAAAACCAGCACGCTGGTGACCAGAGCCTGGGCCGTGAAGCGCAGCCACAGAACCATGAGAACCGGAAGCAGCGTTCCCGTGAACTTGGTGGCGCTATCCAGAACGGCAAACAGCGCACAGGCGAATATGGTGAGCAGAACACCGCGGATGGCTGATTGCGCTGACGTGGAAAGTGTGGGAGAGAGCCAGCTGGGAAGCATGTCCGTAGCGATTTGCGACAAGAGAAGCGAGGAATTCTAGGGGGATGAAGTTGTCGGCTCTGGTTGTGACGCCCATAAAAATGCCCGCACTGTTAGATGCGGGCACTGGATGGGGTGAAGAAGGATTACCAGGGCATGGCGTTACGAATACGCGCAATTTTTTCGGCCTGCTCGGTCGAGGACTCCTTGGCGGTGCGCAGCGCCTGTCGGATGAAGACAAACAGCAGCAGCAGGAAACCGGTACCCACAGCCGCACCAATGGCCAGCATGGGCTTCTTGGGCTTGATGGAGCGCTCGGGCAGGGTCGGCATCTGGATCACATCGTCGTTGTCCAGGCCGCCGAGGCGACGCTCCATGTCCAGAATCCCCTTCTGGCGATTGCTGTTGGCGGTCAGCAGTTCACCATAGAGGCGGCTGGTGGCTTCGGTGACACTTTTTCCAGAAGAGAGATTGGCAGAAGTGTCATGCTCCAGCTTGAGCGATTCCTCCAGGCGTGTCTTCTCGGAGGCCAGTTGCACCTCCAGCTGCTTTTTTTCCAGACCGCGTGGCTTGCTCAGAGGAAACAAGGTGTCCAGCAGTGCCTGGTTGAGCTTTTGAGCCGCTTCGGGCGATTTGGCCTGGGTTGAAATATTCAGCAGCTTGTCCTGCTTGCCGACATTGACGGTGATGCGCTTGCTGAGTTTTTTATAGATTTCTTCCTTGGTCAGGCCATCGTCCAGGCCTGCAACGGGGGCAAGCTGATGCAGCACGTCAGCAGACATGACCAGGCTGGCGGCCATGGGGGCGGTAAAGCTGGAGCCGGGACGCTCCACCTGAACCGATGCGCTGCTCTCGTAGGTCTTGGGGATCACCAAGCCGATTCCGTAAGCCGCAATGCCAGCCAATAGCGGGCCGAAAATCAGAATTTTCCAGTTTTCTGCGAGTGTGACCAATAGATCCAGCAGATCCAACTCTTCATCTTGTGGGGTTTGAACTTCCATTGATTTTTTCTAAATGAATAAGCACTTTGACAAAACGATGAAATCTACCACTAAGAAAAGATTGGACCCAGTGTTTCTGTAACTCCTTATGCCAGGAGCCGGCACGGCGGCTCCAGTGTGTTGCAGATCAGCGCTGGCGCTCCAGCAGCATGGAGTCTCCATAGCTGAAGAAGCGGTAGTGCTGGGCAATCGCATGCTGATACATGCCCATGATGTGCTCATAGCCCGCAAAAGCGCTGACCAGCATCATCAGCGTGCTTTTGGGCAGATGGAAGTTGGTGATCAGCATGTCCACCACCTGGTACTGAAAGCCCGGTGTGATGAAGATGCTGGTGTCGCCGCTGATATTGCCGTACTTGGCCCAGGACTCCAGCGTGCGCACCGTGGTGGTGCCCACGGCAATGATGCGGCCACCGCGCTGGCGGCAGCGCTCCATGGCAGCCAATGTGGGCAGGGGAATGTCGTACCACTCGCTGTGCATGGTGTGGTCGGCAAGGTTTTCGGTCTTGACGGGCTGAAAGGTGCCGGCTCCCACATGCAGGGTGACGCTGGCGCGTTCCACGCCCTTGGCTTGCAGGGCGGCCAGAACGGTCTCGTCGAAATGCAGGGCGGCGGTCGGTGCGGCTACGGCACCAGGGTGGGCTGCGAACACGGTCTGGTAGCGCTCGCTGTCTTCTTTCTCATCGGGATCATGCTCGGCGTTCTGCTGGCGCTCGATATAGGGCGGCAGCGGCAGGTGGCCGAACTGCTCCAGCAATTCATAGGGCGATTCGCCCTGGTTGCCCTTGAAGGAAAGATGGAACAGCGGTCCGTTCTCATCCGGCCAGCGGCCCAGCAGGGTGGCTTCGAAACCGCCGTTCTTGAGGCCGCCGCAAAGATGGATCTTGGCACCAGGCAAGGGCTTTTTGCTCACGCGCATATGGGCCACGACCTCGTTGTTCTGCAGCACGCGCTCGACCAGCAGCTCGATCTTGCCGCCGCTGGCCTTTTCGCCGAAGACGCGCGCCTTGATGACCTTGGTGTCGTTGAAGACCAGCAGGTCGCCGGGCTGCAGCAAATCGGGCAGTTCGCGGAAGATGCGGTCGGTGGCAGGGAGGCTGCGGCCGTCAAGCAGGCGCGAGGCGCTGCGAACGGCGGTGGGATGCTGGGCAATCAGGGATTCGGGCAGGTCGAAGTCGAAATCGCTGAGTGTGAATTCACGGGTGCAGGAAGACATGCGGTGCTTGAGGGCCGTACGAGGCCCGTTCCAAGTTCAATCAAACAAGTGGGCGATTGTCGCAAATCGCCATTAGGGCTGCCGGCTTCAGGGCTGAGCAGCAGCTGGGGTCCAGAGCTCGTTGAGATTCCTGAAGGGCCAGTCGGCAGGGTCTTCGCGTCCGACTATGCTGTCGTTGGCATGTGGGCAGGCCAGGTCGAGAATCTCGGGCGTGATGCGGCGCTGCTGGCTGAGGCAGTAAAAGCGCCGCACTTTCGGGGTCAGCAAACAGGTCGGCGAGACATCCAGCACCACGGCAAGATGCTGCGACTGCAGCCGCACCAGCGAGCCCAGCGGGTAGATGCCCACCGTCTGGACAAACTGCTCGAAGATGGCCTTGTCGAAATGATGGGGCGCCCATTGCGCCATGCGCTGCAGCGCGATGGCCGGGTGCCAGCCCTGCTTGTAGGGGCGATCCGAGGTGATTGCGTCATAGACATCGCAGACTGCCGTCATGCGCGCCATCAGACTGATCTCGTCCTGCTTCAGTCCGTCGGGATAGCCCGTGCCGTCGACTTTTTCGTGGTGATGCAGGCAGGCGTCGGTAACGGCGTCGTCCAGCCCCTGAGGCAACAGGATTTCGTAGCCCCAGCGAGGGTGGGACTTCATGATGACCCATTCCTCGGCATCCAGCGGCCCAGGCTTGTTGAGAACATCCGGCGGCACTCTGCTTTTACCGATATCGTGCAGCAGGCCTGCGATACCGGCCTGATGCACCTGGTGCTCGTCCAGGCCCATGCGGCGTGCCAGACCAATCATCAGCGCGCACACCGCAATGCTGTGCATATAGGAGTAGTTGTCCGCAGTCTTCAGACGCGCCAGGCTGATCAGTGCATGGGGGTTGCGCTTGATCGACTCGGCCATCTCGTCGACCAGCTGGCCTGAGGCAGGCAGGTCCAGCGGACGGCCCAGGCGAACGTCCTTGAACATGGTCTTGAGCACATCACGTGCCTGCCCAATGATCTGATGGGCCTGTTGCAACTCCACGCTGGTTCTGGTGGGCCGTACCGGCGAGCTGGGCACAGCTTCGTCGCCTGGCGACTCCAAGACTTCTGCGGGCGTGATGTCGGGGGCGATGTCGGCCCCCTTGCCGGTGTCTATCCACACCTGGCGGATGGTGGTGGCAAGCAGGCGTTCCAGGTCCCTGGGCTGATCGAGCAGGAGGCGGGTACGCAAAAAGGGGTGCTCCATCCACGAGCCGCAGAACTCGTGCACAAACATCCCCGGGCGCAGGTGCTCGACATCAACTCGTTTCAACATGGATTTACGAGGAAACACATAGTAACAATTTGAGAATGGTAGCGATTTTGACGTTATTGCGCTGGCGGCAGTTGTTTGCAAACCTGAATATGCTGTATATACATACATTGCTTTCCCTGTCGCGGGGAGTGTAGTCAAGGAGTCTCAGTTGTCTGTGTCAAAAAAGCCTGTTGCAGAGCCGAAGTCTGCTGTCAAGCGCGCTGCCGCTCGTGAGAAAAAGGCGGGCATGGACCAGGATGCCGTTCCCAAAAAGACCGTCAGTCCTGCGCAGCAGGCCTTGCAGAAGATGGGATTGACGCGCGATATCGATCTGGCTTTGCATCTGCCGCTGCGCTATGAGGACGAAACCCGCATCGTGCCGCTGAAGAACGCGCGTGATGGCGAGACGGTGCAGATCGAAGCCACGGTCACGCACAGCGAGGTGCAACTGCGCCCGCGGCGTATGCTCAAGGTCACCGTGGATGATGGCAGCAGCACTTGTCTGCTGACTTTCTTCAGCTTCTACCCCTCGCAGCAAAAGACCATGGCGCCCGGGGCGCGTCTGCGCATTCGCGGCGAGGTCAAGGGCGGTTTCTGGGGGCGGCAGATGATGCACCCCGCATTCCGGGTGGCGGGCGGCGAGCTGCCCACGGCGCTGACACCGGTCTATCCCGCCACTGCCAGTCTGCCCCAGGCGTATCTGCGCCGGGCCATCGCCTCGGCGCTGTTGCGTGCCGATCTGTCCGAGACCTTGCCACCGGGGCAGTCGCCTCCTATCGCGCAGTCCTATGGCCAAAATGGACTGCAGCCGGCATATGACTTGCGCAATGCGCTCATTTTTCTGCACCATCCAACCCCCGACGTGGCCTTGGTCACGCTGGAGGACCATTCCCACCCGACCTGGCAAAGACTCAAGGCGGAAGAGTTGCTGGCCCAGCAGCTGTCCCAGTACGAGGCCAAGCGCGAGCGCGCCCGCTTGCGTGCGCCCGTGCTCAGGCCGCAGGCCGGCATGGCGGATTTGACGCAGCAGTTTCTGGCGCAACTGCCATTTGGCCTGACGGGGGCGCAGCAGCGAGTGGTGGGAGAGATTCGGGCCGATATGGAGCGCCGTATTCCCATGCATCGTTTGCTGCAGGGCGATGTGGGCTCGGGCAAGACGGTGGTGGCAGCACTGTCTGCCGTGGCCTGTATTGAGGCCGGCTGGCAATGCGCGTTGATGGCTCCGACCGAAATCCTGGCCGAGCAGCATTTCGGCAAGCTGGTCGGCTGGCTGGAGCCGATTCTGGCGCCGCTGGGTAAAAAGGTCGCCTGGCTGGCCGGCGCCCAGAAGAAGAAGGAGCGCGCCGCGATGCTGGCGCTGGTGGAAAGCGGCGAGGCGGCGCTGGTCGTGGGCACGCATGCCGTGATTCAGGAGCAGGTGCAGTTCAAGAACCTGGCCCTGGCCGTGATCGACGAGCAGCACCGCTTTGGCGTGGCCCAGCGCCTGGCACTGCGGCAAAAGCTCGCGGCCACGGGTATGGAGCCGCATTTGTTGATGATGAGCGCCACACCGATTCCGCGCACGCTTGCCATGAGCTATTACGCCGACCTCGATGTCTCCACCATCGACGAGCTGCCGCCAGGGCGCACGCCCATCGTCACCAAGCTGATCTCGGACAGCCGCAAGGACGAGGTGATCGAGCGTATCGGTGCCCAGGTCGCCAGCGGGCGTCAGGTCTACTGGGTCTGCCCGTTGATCGAGGAGAGCGAAGCGCTGGATCTGTCGAATGCCACGGCCACCCATGAATATTTGAGCGAAATGCTGCCAGGTGTCATGGTGGGGCTGCTGCACTCGCGCATGCCCACGGCCGAGAAAAAGGCCGTGATGGAGCTGTTTTCTGCCGGCGTCATGGGGGTGCTGGTATCCACCACGGTGATCGAGGTGGGGGTGGACGTGCCCAATGCCTCGTTGATGGTCATCGAACACTCGGAGCGCTTCGGTCTCTCGCAGCTGCACCAGTTGCGCGGCCGTGTGGGGCGCGGCGCTGCAGCCTCGGCCTGTGTGCTGCTGTATTCGGTCAATGACAACGGGCGACTGTCCGATACCGGCAAGGAGCGCCTGCGTGCCATGGCCGAGACCAATGACGGTTTCGAGATCGCGAGGCGGGATCTGGAGATTCGCGGCCCGGGCGAGTTTCTCGGCGCCCGGCAGTCGGGCGCACCCATGCTGCGCTTTGCCGATCTCGAGCAGGACGTGCTCCTGCTGGACTGGGCGCGCGAGCTGGCACCGCTTATGCTTGAGCAATTTCCTGCGCTGGCGGCACGCCATGTCAGCCGCTGGCTGGGTGGCAAGGCCGAGTATCTGAAGGCCTGAAGTACCGAAAATTGCGTCTGTAGACGTAAATAGTTACGTTTTTGCAGGAATATATGTAATCTTTTGCCTTGGTAATATGTGATTGAATGCAAAAACAGGATGAATCAATGCCGTTATTGATGATCCGAAAGATCCACTCTCTATGACTCTTACCGAATTGAAGTACATCGTGGCCGTTGCGCGGGAGAAGCACTTTGGCCGCGCAGCCGAAGCCTGCTATGTGTCCCAGCCTACGCTGTCCGTGGCGATCAAGAAGCTGGAGGAAGAGCTGGATGTCAAGATTTTCGAGCGCAGTGCCGGCGAGGTCTCGGTGACCTCGCTGGGTGAGGAGATCGTGCGCCAGGCCCAAAGCGTGCTCGAGCAGGCCAACGAGATCAAGGAAATCGCCAAGCGCGGCAAGGACCCGCTGTCAGGCGTTCTGACCCTGGGCGTGATCTACACCATAGGCCCCTATCTGCTCCCTGATCTGGTGCGCAACTCCATCAATATGACGCCGCAGATGCCGCTGATGCTGCAGGAGAACTTCACCGTCAAGCTGCTGGAGATGCTGCGCACGGGCGAGATCGACTGCGCCATCATGGCTGAGCCCTTCCCCGATACCGGCCTGGCACTGGCGCCGCTGTACGACGAGCCCTTCATGGCCGCCGTGCCCAGCACCCACCCGCTGGCGCAGAAGAAAAGCCTGTCCACCACGGATCTCAAGAACGAGACCATGCTGCTGCTGGGCGCGGGTCACTGCTTCCGCGACCATGTGCTGGAGGTTTGCCCGGAGTTCGCGCGCTATGCCAGCAACTCCGAGGGCATTCGCCGCACGTTCGAGGGCTCGTCGCTGGAAACCATCAAGTACATGGTGGCCGCCGGCATGGGCGTGACCCTGGTGCCGCGATTGTCCGTGCCCGAAGATGCGCTGGCTCCCATTGAACGCCGTCGCCGCGCTGACGAACCTCATATCCGCTATCTTCCGATTCATGAGGAAGACGGCATTGCACCGCCCACCCGCCGTGTGGTGCTGGCCTGGCGGCGCAGTTTCACGCGCTATGAGGCGATTGCCGCACTGCGTAATGCCGTCTACGCCTGCCCGCTGCCAGGAGTACAGCGCCTGTCGCAATAAGCGCTGCTGCAGTGGCTTGAAGAGGGCGGGAGTCTGGATCCGTTAAACCTGAAAGGTGAGTGCATGACCAAGCAAGGCAAGGACAAATCGCAGAAACACAAGCCGGATGCCACGCCGCAGGTGCCCGCAGGCATCCACATCGGCATCAGCGACGAGGACCGTGCTGCCATCGCCAAGGGGCTGTCGGTGCTGCTGGCCGACACCTATACGCTGTACCTGACCACGCACAACTTCCACTGGAATGTCACGGGGCCCATGTTCAACACGCTGCACACCATGTTCATGGCGCAGTACACCGAGCTGTGGAATGCCGTCGATCCCGTGGCCGAGCGCATCCGCGCACTGGGCCACCATGCACCTGGCTCCTACGCCCAGTTCGGCAAGCTCACCAGCCTGCCCGATGCCCCGGCCCAGCCGCCCAAGGCCCTGGAGATGGTGCGCATCCTGGTGCAGGGCCACGAGGCCGTGGCGCGCACGGCTCGCCAGCTGTTCCCACGTGCCGACAAGGCCGGCGACGAGCCCACGGCCGATCTGCTGACCCAGCGTCTGGCCGTGCACGAGCAGACCGCCTGGATGCTGCGCTCCCTGCTCGAGGAGTGAGCCGCGCCGCGGCAGCAGCTCGTTCCGGTCTTCCCCAAGCCTTGACGGGCTAGCCTCCAGAGGCCCGTCAGGGCTTTTTCGCTTTTGCTTTTGAAAGGAATGCCTGTGTTTTCTGCAGCGACTCCCGTGGTCCTGCTGGCGCAATGGGTGGACAGCCATGTCATCTGGGTGTTGCTGCTGCTATTGCTGGTTGGGGCCTACATGCTGCGTTGCCGTGCGCAGGGCCGGGCCGAGTGGTTGTGGCAGGACCGCAGCGCGGACTTCAGGGCGGATGGCGGTCGCTTGCTGGCGGTGGCGGCACTGGCCGCTGTGCTTCTGGCCCTGCTGAGCGTCGGCGTGCACCAGTCCCAGTCGGTGCAGCCGCCTCAGGGGCTGATGGCCCTGGATCTGAAGCTGCAGCGCGCGGTGAGCGCGGCCCTGCCGCCCATGCTGCAGCCTCTGGTGCGGACATGGACCCAGCTCGGGGATTTGCGCGTCATGGGGTTGCTAAGTCTGGTCGTGGGCCTGTGGCTGCTGTGGCGGCGCCAGGGTCTGCAGCTGCTGAGCTGGGTGGTGGCGGTGGCCGGCACCGGACTGTGGGTGCGTTTCATCAAGGGGACCATGCAGCGCGCGCGTCCGCTGGACGGGCTGGTGCATGAGGCCGGCTTCAGCTTTCCCAGCGGCCATAGCGCGGGCACGGCAGCGATTTTCGGCATGCTGGCCTGGCTGGCCGCTCGTCGCCTGCCGCGGCGCTGGCGGGCTTGGGTCTTTGCGGCGGCGGCGCTGCTGGCCCTGAGCACGGGCTTGAGCCGTGTGCTGCTGTCCGTGCACCATGCTAGCGATGTGCTGGCGGGCCTGTGTCTGGGCCTGGGCTGGACGGCCCTGGTGCTCTGGTTGACAGACCGTGTCGAGCATGGGGGCGGCGCCATCGGGCCGCCGCAGGCCGAGGCACAATTGCCGCTGCGCTGACCGTGGCCTGGGGCCCGGTCATGATCTCCTGCCTTTCGGAAACCGTCTCATGTCCGCCTCCATCCCTGCTTCGCCGCGCTCCAAGCTGTCGCTGTATCTTGATCTGATCCGCTTCAACCGCCCCGCAGGCTGGCTGGTGCTGGTCTGGCCCACGCTGGTGGCGCTGTGGGTGGCAGGCCAGGGCTTTCCGGGCTGGCATCTGCTCGTGGTCTTTGTGCTGGGCACGGTGCTGATGCGCAGCGCGGGCTGCACCATCAACGATATTGCCGACCGCGACTTCGACAGGCATGTGAAGCGCACCACCCAGCGCCCCATCACCAGTGGTCAGATCTCGGTCAGGGAGGCGGCCATGGTCGGCCTGGTGCTCACGCTGGTGGCCTTCGGCCTGGTGTTGTCCACCCGCTGGGAGGCCGTGGCCTGGTCGGTGCCCGCCGTGCTGTTCACGATTCTCTATCCCTTCACCAAGCGCTTTTTTGCCATGCCTCAGGCCTTTCTGGGCATTGCCTTCAATTTCGGCATCGTGATTGCGTTTGCGGCGGTGACCGGTGAGGTCAGCGCCACGGCCTGGACGATGTGGCTGGCGAATATGTTTCTGGTGCTGGCCTATGACACCGAATACGCCATGGTGGACCGCGATGACGATCTCAAGATCGGCATGAAGACCTCGGCCATCACCCTGGGCCGTTTCGATGTCACGGCGATCATGCTGTTCTTTGCCCTGTGCTGGGGGCTGAGCGCCTGGGTGCTGGCTCCTTATCAGCTGGGCTGGCCCTTCTGGCTGGGCATGGGCGTGGCAGCGGCACAGATCGTCTGGCATTTCAGCCTGATCAAAGACCGCACGCGCGAAGGCTGTTTTGTCGCCTTCAGCAAGAGTCACTGGATTGGTGCTGCGATCTTTGCGGGCGTGGCGCTAGGGTTTGCGTTGAAATAGTCCTGTTTTAATAGCTCAAAGCGCTTGACTGATAAGCGATAGATTCCTGAAAGACTCAAAAAAAACCGGCCAAGGCCGGTTTTTTTATTTGCCGAACTCGGCAGCCAGCTCCTGTGCGCGGATCTGGGCCTTGCGCATGGCTTCGATGAAATGCTCGGGCAGCTTCTGCTCCTGCATATGAGTGATGGCAGCGTAGGTGGTGCCGCCCTTGCTGGTCACGCGCTGGCGCAGCACTTCGGCGCTTTCGCTGGAGCGTGCCGCCAGTTCCGAGCCGCCCGCAAAAGTGGCCACGGCCAGCTTGTAGCTTTGCTCGGCGCTGAGGCCCATGTCGACGCCTGCCTGGGTCATGGCTTCGAGGAACAGGAATACATAGGCGGGGCCGGAGCCGGAGATGGCCGTCACGGCATCCAGATGGGCTTCCTTGTCTACCCAGGTGAGTTCGCCGGTGCTGCCGATCACGGTCTCGATCAGGGCCTTGCCCTGGGCATCGACCTCGGGGCGGGCGAATAGGCCCGTCATGCCCTTGCCCACCAGGGCCGGTGTATTGGGCATGGCGCGCACGATGCGGTGGGTGCCGGTCCAGGCCGCAATGCTGTTGGTGGTGATGCCGGCCGCCACGCTCAGGTGTAGGGCGTGGCGGGTGTGGGCGGCAACGGGAGCGGCCGCTTCCTTGAAGCTCTGGGGCTTGACGGCCCAGACCACCAGTTGGGCGCTTTGCAGGGCCTCGGTGGCGGCGGGCAGGGCGTCGATGCCGAAGCTGGTCTTGATCGCAGCGCGCGTGGCTTCAAAAGGCTCGACCACGGTGATGCTGCTGGCCGAAACGCCCTGGCGGATCAGGCCGCCGATGATGGCGCTGGCCATGTTGCCACCGCCGATAAAGGCGATGGGAGGGAAAACGGAGGTCGAGTGGTCGGTCTGGCTCATGATGGTTCGATTCGCTCTGCGATGCAGCAAGTGGGCAAGCCTGTATTCGGATTCCAGGCGCAGAACGGCACTATAAACCTGCGCCGCAGCGGCCGCGCTCCTCGCTCAATGCGACGAACTGGGTGACTTCGGCAGGATTGAAGTTGTTGTCGCTGACCAGCAGCAGCACGCGTCGGCCATCGGGCAGCTGCGGGCCCCAGCTCATGCCCTCCAGGTTGTCCACGGACCGCAGGTCGGCATCGGCCAGGTCCAGCAGCAATTCCTTGTCTGCAGGGCGGTAGCTGCCCGGCACGAGCCGGGTTTGGCCCAGCGTATCGCTGCTTGCGTCGGCACGGGTGCTGATGCGGTAGATGCGGGCGCCGAATCGCAGCGGTGGCGCAAAGGAGCGCTCCAGCACCAGCAGATGTTCAGGGCCGTCGGCCAGCACGGCGCTGATGCCGTTGATGGCACCGCGTTGCAGCCACAGGTCGGCAGGCAGGGCATCGGGCAGATAGGCAAGCTGGCGCGCGGGCTGCTGCGTGCCCATGTCATAGGCGGTAATGCGCACCGGGCCGCCCGAGTGCTCAGCTGCGGGCAGGGCCCCGTCCTGTCTGAGCGCTGCCTCCATGGCCAGCCAGAGCGTTCGGCCATCCTGGCTCAGCGCCAGACCTTCGAGCGTGAAGTTGCTGCGCGGCCCTTGGGTCTTGCTGCTCGGCAGGTGCAGCTCGGGCGGCAGCGGCCATTCGCGCAGCCAGTGTCCATCCTTGCCTGATTGCAGCAATTGCGGGCCGAATCCGCGTGAGAAGTCGCCCTCGCTGCTCCACAGCAGGGACTGACCTCCTGGCAGCACGCGCAGGGCTTCCGCGTCGGGTGTCGCGATGCCGGGCACGGGCTGGCGGTGGCTGGGGTAGGGGGCCTGGGCGGGGCTGAGCAGCGGTCGGGCATTTTGCAGTCTGACCTGATGCAGGCCGCTGGCGTCGTATTCGATACGCGCCGTGTAAAAGCGCGCCGGCCCATGGGCGGAGCGGTCGTCGCTGACCAGGTAGTACAGATTGCTGCCCGCGTCGTAGTCGATCGAGGACAGGCCGCCCACTGGTGTGTCGGCAAACAGCTTGTCGTGCTGCCAGCGGATTTCCCCAAGCAGGGACCAGGGCCGGGCCTCGGATGTGCTGCAGATGCGGTGGGGTGCGAGCGACGCCGTCGTGCAGGCAGCGAGACTGGCGCAGATCAACGAGAGGACCCAAAGGCAGAGCTGTCGTGGATTGTTCACATTTGTGCCTTGTACTTTTCGCTGATCGCTTTCTAAGATGCCAGCATTTCTGTGCCGCGCGGGGCTGCACGGACAACGCCATCGGAAATAGGGAGCAATCATGGCATCCAATGTCAAAAAATGGTCGGCGGAGTTTCTGGGTACTTTCTGGCTGACGTTTGGCGGTTGTGGCAGCGCGGTGCTGGCAGCGGCCTTTCCCGAAGTGGGCATCGGCCTGCTGGGCGTGTCCTTTGCCTTCGGCCTGACGGTGCTGACGGGCGCTTACGCCTTCGGTCCAGTCTCCGGCGGTCACTTCAATCCAGCGGTCTCCGTCGGTCTGGCAGTTGCGGGGCGTTTTCGCTTTGCCGAGCTGCCCGGTTACATCATTGCCCAGGTGCTGGGTGCCATTGTGGCGGCCGCCGCGCTGTATTTCATTGCCAGTGGCAAGGCTGGCGCCCAGGTGGCCGATCTGGCCACCAACGGCTACGGGGATCACTCGCCGGGCAAGTTCAATATGGCTGCGGCGCTGGTGACCGAAGTGGTGCTGACCGCAGTGTTTCTGCTGGTGATCCTGGGCTCCACCACCAAGAAGGCTGCCGTGGGCTTTGCGGGCATGAGCATCGGCCTGTGCCTGACGTTGATCCACCTGATCTCCATTCCCGTGACCAACACCTCGGTCAACCCCGCCCGCAGCACTGGCCCGGCGCTGTTCGGGCCGGCCATCGCGCTGGAGCAACTTTGGCTGTTTTGGCTGGCTCCCATCGTGGGCGCCATCATCGGCGCCGTGATCCACAAGGCGCTGCTGGGTGACGAAGACTGAGCGTTCAACGCGGCCGCTGTCCAAGCAAAAAGGGATGCCTTGGCATCCCTTTTTTGATGGCTTTTCTGAGGGCTTGAGCGCTTGCCTGGCCAGCGCCCAGTGCAGCGGCTTTACTGCGCCGTGGTCTGGCGCACGGCCTGTTCCCAGCGCTGCATCAGCTCGTCGGCGCGGTCCTTGCCCAGCGTGGGCAGGAAGCGGCGCTCGGCCTTCCACAATGCCGACAGCTCCTCGGTGCTCTGATAGACGCCGCTGGACAGGCCGGCCAGATAGGCTGCACCCAGGGCCGTGGTTTCCACGCAGGCCGGGCGCACCACGGGAATGCCCAGCAGATCGGCCTGGAACTGCATCAGCAGATTGTTCACGCAGGCGCCGCCGTCCACGCGCAGCTCGCTGACCGGCGTACCGCCCGTGGCCACGGCGTCGCGGCTCATGGCGCCGAGCAGGGCAGCACTCTGGTAGGCAATGGATTCCAGGGCCGCGCGAGCGATATGGGCCATCGTCGTGCCGCGCGTCAGTCCGGTGATGGTGCCGCGCGCATCGGGCTTCCAGTAGGGGGCGCCCAGGCCGGTAAAAGCGGGCACCAGCATCACGCCGCCGCTGTCGGGCACGCTTTCGGCCAGTTGCTGGACCTGGCCGCTGTGCTCGATGGCCTGCAGGCCGTCGCGCAGCCACTGCACCACGGCACCGCCTACGAAGACGCTGCCTTCCAGCGCAAACTGGGGCTGGCTGCCCGCCTGGGCGGCCGATGTGGTCAGCAGGCCGTTGCTCGAGGTCTGGAAGCTGCTACCCGTATGCATGAGCATGAAGCAGCCCGTGCCATAGGTGTTCTTGGCCATGCCGGCGTCGAAGCAGGCCTGGCCGAACAGCGCACTTTGCTGGTCGCCGGCCACGCCGCCGATCTTGATGGAGCCGCCCAGCACCTCGTCGGCTGTCTGGCCGAAATCGGCGGCCGAGGGCAGGACTTCGGGCATCAGGCTCGCAGGGATGTCGAGCAGGGCCAGAAGATCGGCGTCCCACTGGTTGCTGTGCACATTGAAGAGCATGGTGCGGCTGGCATTGCTCACATCGGTGACATGGCGCTTGCCGCCCGTCAGCTGCCAGATCAGCCAGCAATCCACTGTGCCGAAGGCCAGCTCGCCGGCCTGCGCTGCGGCGCGTGCGCCGGGCACGTTGTCCAGCAGCCACTTGAGCTTGGTACCTGAAAAATAGGCATCGATGCGCAAGCCGGTCTTGCGCAGAATGGTGTCGCTGTGGCCGGCTTCGCGCAGCTGCACGCAGGTGGGTTCGGCGCGGCGGTCCTGCCAGACGATGCCGTGGTGGATGGGCGCGCCGGTCTTGCGGTTCCAGGCGATGGTGGTCTCGCGCTGATTGGTAATGCCCACCGAGCGGATATCGCCAGCCTTGAGGCCCGCCTTGGCCAGCGCCTCCTTGGCGGTGCTCAGCTGGGTGCGCCAGATCTCGCGCGGGTCATGCTCCACCCAGCCCGGCTGTGGGTAGATCTGCGGCAGCTCCAGCTGGGCCGACGCCACGATGCGGCCTTGCGTGTCGAAGACGATGGAGCGGGAGCTGGAGGTGCCCTGGTCCAGGGCGAGCAGATAGGTTGTCATGGGTTGTCCGTGATTCAGAGGGGGAGCACAAAGCGCGCCATTTCGGTCTGCTCGCTCCAGCCCTGCCGGGAATAAAAGCCGCGCACATAGGAAGGACGTTCGCGGTTGTTGACCAGCCAGATGCGTATGCAATGGCGCTCGCGCGCAGCCTGTGTGGCCGCGTCCAGCAACTGCTGGCCCAGGCCTGCACCGCGCGCTGCCTCGGCGACAAACAGCTCGCTCACATAGGCTTCCCAGCCTTGCAGCACGGCGACCGGCAGCCAGTGCACGGCGCAGTAGCCGTGAATGCGTTGCTGGCCGTCTTGCGCCACCAGCATCAGAGAGCGCTCCGGCCCGGCCTGCAGCTCGTCCAGCAGCGCCTTCACGGCCTCGGTGTTCTGGGATGTGGAGTGACTTTCGTAGGCCTTGAACCAGCCGATGTCATGCAGCAGCCCGGCAATGCCTGCGGCATCTTCGGGTAGCGCAGGGCGAATCAGATAGGGGGGGGCAGCATTCATTGGGCGATGGTGCATTGCACCTCGGCATCGCGCAACAGGGCATCGAATGGCGCGGAGGGCGCAACGTCGGTGAACAGGCGGTCGATCTGATTCAGTCGTGCCAGCTCCACCATGGCCTGGCGGCTGAACTTGCTGTGGTCGGCTGCCAGCCAGACTTCACGCGACTGGCCGATGATGGTCTGGGCCACCTTGACCTCGCGCAGGTCGAAGTCGCGCAGGCTGCCGTCCGACTCGATGGCCGAGATGCCGATCACGGCAATGTCAACCTTGAACTGCCGCATGAAGTCCACGGCCGCCTCGCCGACAATGCCGCGGTCGCGTGTGCGCACCACGCCGCCGGCGACGATGACCTCGCAATCGGCGTTGCTGCTGAGGATGGCGGCGACATTGAGATTGTTGGTGATGACGCGCAGCCCCTTGTGCTGCAGCAGGGCCTGGGCCACCGCTTCGGTGGTGGTGCCGATATTGAGAATCAGCGAGCAGCCGTTGGGAATGGCTTCGGCAATGGCGCGTGCGATGCGCATCTTGCCTTCGGCGTGCAGCACCTGGCGCTGGGTATGGGCCAGGTTCTCCACGGTGGCGCTGGGCACGCGCACGCCGCCATGAAAGCGCACCAGCAATCCTGCATCGGCCAGCTTCTGTATGTCGCGGCGCACGGTCTGCAGCGTGACCCCGAGGATTTCTGCCAGTTGCTCCACCGAGGTGGACTGGCGGGCGCGGACTTCTTCGACAAGCTGCAACTGGCGGGGATTGCTGTTCATGACTGGTGACTGGTTATATAGGTGCTATTGGTGCATGGACGCGCTGCAGGCGAAGAGCTCTAAAGGGGAGAGCGTCAGCCGCAGCGGCAGTGCAGGGATTGTGAGCGAATCCAAACGAACCTCTAATAGGGTGATTTTCTATGGAATTGCCCGGTAAAAAACAAAAATGAATCCATGCCGAGTCTGAAGTCTGACAGCAAGCTGCGGTTATATGTCATCGTGGCGAGTTGTTGCAGCAGTAACAATTGGCGCTGCAAGAAGAATGCAGTTCATGCATTGAGAGTGTGCAAGCGCGCCGATTGCCGATGTTGCGGCCTGGCCGGGGTGGCGCCGGGCCAGCGGTTTGGGCTCGAATCGCGCTAAAACGAATCGATATTTGGGATTTGCAATGCACTAAAAGCGAAAAAGAGCGAAAATATTCGATCTGAAATTTGTTCTTTGCTGTGCGCGTCTCATCGCTGGATGATGGCGGCGCGGCGATCACCGCAGAAGTCGTTCCATGAACCAGTCCACTCAACCCTTGGCTACAACGCGTGCTCAACTGCTGGAGCGCCTGGCGCAGACCGAAAGCTTCGATCTGGCCATCGTGGGCGGCGGTGCCACGGGGCTGGGTGTGGCGGTGGATGCGGCGGCGCGCGGCTTCAAGGTCGTGCTGCTGGAGTCGCTGGACTTCGCCAAGGGCACTTCCTCGCGTGCCACCAAGCTGGTGCACGGCGGCGTGCGCTATCTGGCGCAGGGCAATATCTCCCTGGTGCGCGAAGCACTGCATGAGCGCACGACCCTGCTGCACAACGCACCGCATCTGGCCCAGCCTCTGGCCTTTGTGATGCCCTCGTACAAGCTGCTGGATACGCCGTTCTACGGCATCGGCCTCAAGATGTATGACGCGCTGGCCGGCAAGGCCGGCCTGGGGGCTACCGAATTCCTCTCCAGCGCCAAGACCGTGAAATACCTGCCGACCGTTCAGCAAAAAGGTCTCAAGGGCGGGGTCAAGTACTGGGATGGCCAGTTTGACGATGCGCGCCTGGCGCTGGCGCTGGCGCGTACCGCAGCGGCCAAGGGCGCTTTGCTGATCAATTACTGCCCGGCGGAAAAGCTGATCTACGAGGGGCAGCAGATTGCCGGCCTGATCTGCCGCGATGCGGAATCGGGCCGCAACTTCACCGTGCGCGCCAAGTGCGTGGTCAATGCCACGGGACCATGGGTGGATCTGTTCCGCCAGCAGGATGCCGAGGCCCAGGGCAAGCCCGTCAAGCCCATGGTGGCGCCCAGCCAGGGCGTGCACGTGGTGGTGGACCGCGAGTTCCTGCCCACGGATCATGCGCTGCTGATCCCCAAGACGGCCGATGGTCGCGTGCTGTTTGCCGTGCCGTGGCTGGGCAAGGTCATTTTGGGAACCACCGACACGCCGCGTCACGATCTGGCGCGCGAACCCCTGCCTTTCCCCGAAGAGCTGGATTTCATTCTCGGCGAGGCCGGCAAGTATCTGAATCGTCAGCCCACGCTGGCCGATGTGCGCAGCATGTGGGTGGGCCTGCGTCCGCTGGTCAAGCCGCAGGACGATGATGGCGAGAACACCAAGAAAATCAGCCGCGAGCACACGGTGATGGCCAGCAAGACCGGCCTGGTGACAGTCACCGGCGGCAAATGGACGACTTACCGAGCCATGTCCGAGGATGTGCTGGCCGAATGCTTCCAGATCGGTCGTTTGCCCAGTCGCCCTGCCGGGGTGACCGTGAACCTGCCCCTGGTTGGTGCGCCGGCGGAGGCCGCAGTCACGCACAGCATGAACCAGAGCCAGGGTCTGCACTCCTACGGAACGGATGCTGCCGCCGTGGCGGCGTTGCCGGGTGCTCAGAACTGGCTGATGGACGGTCTTTCCGAGGCCATGGTGCGCTTTGCCGCCCGCTTCGAGTACGCGCGCACCGTCGAGGACATGCTGGCGCGCCGCAGCCGCCTGCTTTTTCTCGATGCCCGCAAGGCGGCCGAGATCGCGCCCCGTGTGGCGGCCATCCTGACCGAAGAGCTGGCCCAGGATGTGCAGCTCAACGACTTCCTGGCCCTGACCCGTCAATATCTACCCGCCCAAGGCTGATCTGTGCGGCCGCCCTGCGGGCGTGGCGTGCGGGCAACAGGCTGCGATCCGCAGGCCTCGTGAAAATGTGAGCTTTCAGTGCTTGATGGCTGTTGATTTCGGCTAATTTATTGTTTGAAATCAATGAGCTAATGGCGCGGCATGCTATTGTTTTAGTTGCAAGTGCGAAAGGCCTGTCTGCCGGGCTTTGCGCCAGTGAAATCAGTGCGGGTATTGCAGGCTAAACGCTTGACGCACAAAGGATTTCCTGCGACAATCTCCTGCTTCACGTTTAAAAGCGTGGAACTTTCTGCCCAGCGGGAAGCCCTCCGGAATGGTCCGGAAGGTGGACGACGGGCCCAAGACTGACCGGCTGCTTGATCAGCCCTTGAGAAGACTCTGGGGCTGTCGAGCGTTGCTGGAGCAAGTTGGGAATATTGAAATGATCCAAACAGAATCTCGGTTAGAGGTTGCCGACAACACCGGCGCGAAGTCTGTTCAGTGCATTAAGGTGCTGGGCGGTTCTCATCGTCGCTACGCAAGTGTTGGCGACATCATCAAGGTGAGCGTCAAGGAAGCAGCTCCTCGTGGTCGCGTCAAAAAAGGCGAGATCTACAGTGCTGTGGTGGTGCGCACCGCCAAGGGCATCCGTCGTGCAGACGGTTCGCTCGTGAAGTTCGACGGCAATGCCGCCGTGCTGCTGAACGCCAAGCTGGAGCCTATCGGCACCCGCATCTTTGGCCCCGTGACTCGTGAACTGCGTACCGAAAAGTTCATGAAGATCGTGTCGCTGGCCCCTGAAGTTCTCTAAAGGAATAGCACCATGAACAAGATTCGCAAGGGCGACGAAGTTATCGTGCTGACCGGCCGTGACAAGGGCAAGCGTGGCGTGGTTTCTCTGCGCAAGGATGACTCCCACGTGATCGTGGACGGTGTCAACCTGGTCAAGAAGCACACCAAGCCTAACCCCATGAAGGGCACCACCGGCGGTATCGTGGAAAAGGCCATGCCTATCCACCAATCCAACGTGGCTATCTTCAATGCAGCGACCGGCAAGGCCGATCGCGTGGGCATCAAGGTGAACGCCGACGGCACACGTGTTCGCGTGTTCAAGTCCAATGGCGCTGAAATCGCCGCCTAAGGAGTAACACATGGCACGACTGCAAAAACTCTATCGCGAAAAGATCGCGGCTGAACTGAAAGAAAAGTTCGGCTACACCTCCGCTATGGAAGTGCCCCGTCTGACCAAGATCACTCTGAACATGGGTGTGAGCGAAGCCGTGGCCGACAAGAAGGTGATGGACAACGCCGTGGCTGACCTGACCAAGATTGCTGGTCAGAAGCCTGTGGTGACCAAGGCCAAGAAGGCTATCGCTGGTTTCAAGATCCGCGAAGGCCAAGCTATCGGCTGCATGGTGACCCTGCGTGGCGTTCAGATGTACGAATTCCTGGACCGTTTCGTGACCGTGGCTCTGCCCCGCGTGCGTGACTTCCGTGGTATCTCGGGTCGTTCGTTCGACGGTCGCGGCAACTACAACGTTGGCGTCAAAGAACAAATCATCTTCCCCGAAATCGAGTACGACAAGGTGGACGCTCTGCGTGGTCTGAACATCAGCATCACGACAACAGCGAAGAACGACGAAGAGTGCAAGGCACTGCTCGCCGCTTTCAAATTCCCCTTCAAGAACTGAGGTGGCGCATGGCTAAAGTAGCAATGATTCAGCGCGAACTGAAGCGCGAAAAGCTGGCAGCCAAGTATGCTGCCAAGTATGCAGAACTGAAGGCAATCGCCGGCGACGTGAAGCGTTCCGACGAAGAGCGCGACGCCGCTCGCCTGGGTCTGCAGAAGCTGCCCCGTAACTCGAACCCCACTCGCCAGCGTAACCGTTGCGAGATCACTGGCCGTCCTCGCGGTACCTTCCGCCAATTCGGTCTGGGTCGTGCCAAGGTGCGTGAATTGGCCTTTGCTGGCGACATCCCCGGTGTCACCAAGGCCAGCTGGTAAGCAAGCAGGAGAGATTAAACATGAGCATGAGTGATCCCATCGCTGACTTGCTGACCCGCATCCGCAATGCACAACTGGTCTCCAAGGCCACTGTGTCGGCTCCTTCCTCCAAGGTGAAGGTTGCCATCGCACAAGTGCTGAAGGAAGAAGGCTATATCGACGGCTTCGAAGTGAAGTCCGAAGGTGGCAAGTCCGAACTCGAAATTACCCTGAAGTACTACGCCGGTCGCCCTGTGATCGAGCGTATCGAACGTGTGAGCCGTCCCGGCCTGCGCGTGTACAAGGGTCGTCACGCAATTCCTCAGGTCCAGAACGGCCTGGGTGTGGCCATCGTCACTACTCCCAAGGGCGTGATGACTGATCGCAAAGCACGTGCTGCCGGTATCGGCGGTGAAGTGCTGTGCTATGTGGCCTAACGGACATTAAGGAGAAATACTGAAATGTCTCGCGTAGCAAAAGCTATTGTGACCATCCCCGCAGGTGTGGATGTGTCCATCAACGCTGAAACCATCAAGGTCAAGGGCAAGGGCGGCGATCTGTCGCTGGCTCTGAACGGCCTGGTGACCATCGGCAACAACGACGGCAAGCTGTCCTTTGCTCCCGCCAACGATTCCCGTGAAGCTGACGCTCTGGCCGGTACCATCCGCCAGCTGGTCAACAACATGGTCAAGGGCGTGACTGAAGGCTTCGAGAAGAAGCTGACGCTGATTGGCGTGGGCTACAAGGCCGCTGCACAAGGTTCCAAGCTGAACCTGGCTGTGGGCTTCTCGCACCCCGTCAACTTCGAGATGCCTGCCGGCATCACTGTCGCTACCCCCACTCCGACTGAAATCGTGATCAAGGGTGCTGACCGTCAAGTGGTCGGTCAATTGGCTGCTGAGATCCGTGCCGTTCGTCCTCCCGAGCCTTACAAGGGCAAGGGCATTCGCTATGCGAATGAGAAGGTCGTGATCAAAGAGACCAAGAAGAAGTAAGGAGCTGCATGATGTTGAACAAGAAAGAGCAGCGTCTGCGCCGTGCCCGTCAGACTCGCATCCGCATTGCCCAGCAAGGCGTTGCACGTCTGAGCGTGAACCGCACCAATCTCCATATCTACGCCTCCGTGGTTTCGGAAGACGGCACTACCGTGCTGGCTTCGGCCTCCACTGCAGAAGTCGAAGTGCGTTCGCAACTCGGCGCCGCTGGCAAGGGTGGCAACGTGGCCGCCGCCACGCTGATCGGCAAGCGCATTGCTGAGAAGGCTAAGGCTGCTGGCGTTGAGAAAGTGGCTTTCGACCGCGCCGGTTTTGCATACCACGGCCGCGTGAAGGCTTTGGCAGAAGCCGCTCGCGAAGCGGGCCTGCAGTTCTAAGCGGAGCGGATACAAATGGCTAAATTTTCCCCCAAAGTGCAAGACGAAGGTCGTGACGACGGTCTGCGCGAAAAAATGATCGCGGTCAACCGCGTCACCAAGGTTGTGAAGGGCGGTCGTATTCTCGGCTTCGCTGCACTGACCGTGGTTGGCGACGGTGACGGTCGCGTTGGCATGGGTAAGGGCAAGTCCAAGGAAGTGCCTGCTGCCGTGCAAAAAGCGATGGAAGAATGCCGTCGCAACCTGATGAAGGTTGCACTCAAGAGCGGCACCATTCACCACTCGGTGAAGGGCCATCACGGCGCTGCCAAAGTCGAGCTGCACCCAGCTCCCAAGGGTACCGGCATCATCGCTGGCGGCCCTATGCGCGCTGTTTTTGAAGTGGTGGGTATCACCGACATCGTGGCCAAGAGCCACGGTTCGTCGAACCCCTACAACATGGTTCGCGCAACTTTCGACGCTTTGAAGAACTCCACGACCCCTGCGAACGTGGCAGCAAAGCGCGGCAAGTCGGTCGAAGACATCTTCACCGCCTGATCGGAGTCCAGCACATGACAACACAACAAACTGTCAAGATTCAGCTGGTTCGTAGCCCCATCGGCACCAAAGAGTCGCACCGTGCGACTGTGCGTGGCCTGGGTCTGCGCAAGCTGAACAGCGTCAGCGAACTGCAGGACACTCCTGAAGTGCGCGGCATGATTAACAAGATCGCCTACTTGGTGAAGGTTCTCTGAAAGGATTGATGATGGAACTCAATAGCATCAAGCCTGCAGACGGCGCCAAGCACGCCAAGCGTCGCGTGGGTCGCGGTATCGGTTCTGGTCTGGGTAAGACTGCCGGTCGCGGTCACAAGGGTCAGAAGTCGCGTTCGGGTGGCTACCACAAGGTGGGCTTCGAAGGCGGTCAAATGCCTCTGCAGCGTCGCCTGCCCAAGCGTGGCTTCAAGTCGCATCTGCTGAAGTTCAATGCAGAAGTGACCCTGTCCGAGCTGGATAAGCTCGGCCTGGCCGAAGTCGATCTGGCTGCTCTGAAGCAAGCCGGTCTGGTTGGCTCTATCGCTAAGGTCGTGAAGATCATCAAGAGCGGTGAACTGACTAAGGCTGTCAAGCTCAATGGTATCGGCGCTACCGCCGGTGCCAAGGCTGCCATCGAAGCTGCCGGTGGCAGCATCGCCTGATTAAAGTTCTGAAAGAAGACATCCGTGGCTACTAGCGCAGCTCAAATTGCAAAGACTGGAAAATTCGGCGACCTGCGTCGTCGTCTGGTTTTTCTGTTGCTTGCGCTGGTCGTATACCGCATCGGGGCGCATATCCCCGTTCCGGGCATCGATCCAGCGCAGCTGCAGCAGCTGTTCTCTGGCCAGCAGGGCGGCATTCTCAATCTGTTCAACATGTTCTCGGGTGGAGCGCTCTCGCGCTTCACAGTGTTCGCACTGGGGATCATGCCGTACATCTCGGCATCGATCATCATGCAGCTCATGACCTACGTGGTCCCGACATTCGAGCAGATGAAAAAGGAAGGTGAAGCGGGTCGTCGCAAGATTACCCAGTACACCCGCTACGGCACTCTGGGCCTGGCGCTGTTTCAGTCCTTGGGAATCGCTGTTGCCCTGGAAAGCTCCGCAGGCTTGGTTCTGAACCCTGGTTTTGGCTTCCGCATGACTGCGGTCGTCAGTCTCACGGCCGGTACCCTGTTCCTGATGTGGCTCGGTGAACAGATCACTGAACGTGGTCTGGGCAACGGTATCTCGATACTGATCTTTGGCGGTATCGCTGCAGGCCTGCCGAGCTCCATCGGCGGTCTGCTGGAACTGGTGCGCACCGGTGCCATGAGCATTCTGGCGGCAATCTTCATTGTTCTCGTTGTGGCAGCCGTGACGTATTTCGTCGTGTATGTCGAACGAGGTCAACGCAAGATCTTGGTGAATTACGCACGCCGACAAGTCGGCAACAAGGTGTACGGTGGTCAGTCTTCGCACTTGCCACTGAAGCTGAACATGGCAGGTGTGATTCCTCCCATCTTCGCTTCGTCGATCATCTTGCTGCCCGCTACGGTGGTGAATTGGTTCAGTGCAGGAGAATCCATGCGCTGGCTGAAGGATATTGCGAGCACGTTGACCCCTGGTCAGCCAATCTATGTCATCCTTTATGCTGCCGCGATCATTTTCTTCTGCTTCTTCTATACGGCCCTGGTTTTCAACAGCCGGGAAACTGCCGACAACCTGAAGAAGAGTGGCGCTTTCATCCCCGGGATTCGTCCTGGCGAACAGACAGCCCGCTACATTGACAAGATTCTGGTTCGCCTGACCCTGGCTGGCGCGATCTACATTACCTTCGTGTGCTTGTTGCCCGAATTCCTGATCCTGAAGTACAACGTTCCGTTCTACTTCGGTGGTACATCGTTGCTGATCATTGTGGTCGTGACAATGGACTTCATGGCGCAAGTGCAGAACTACGTGATGTCGCAGCAATACGAGTCGCTCCTGAAAAAAGCGAACTTTAAGGCTGGTATTTGATGACAAGGCTGCCCAAGGGGGCAGCCTGCCAAAAGTTAGTAGACGCCCATCGATCTATCGCGGGCAATGTTTCCCGGTCGATAGGCCGATAGTGGATGGAAAGTTTTAGGAGAAAAGAATGAGAGTTTCGGCTTCGGTCAAGAAAATCTGCCGTAACTGCAAGATCATCCGCCGCAAAGGTGTTGTGCGCGTGATCTGCACTGACCAGCGCCACAAGCAGCGCCAAGGTTGATTGAAAGCATTAGAGGACTAATATGGCACGTATTGCTGGCATTAACATCCCGCCGCACAAGCATGCTGAAATCGGCCTGACTGCCATCTATGGCATCGGTCGCACTACAGCTCGCAAGATCTGCGAAGCATGCGGTATCGAGTATTCCAAGAAGGTCAAGGACCTGACGGACGCTGATCTGGAAAAGATCCGTGACTTCCTGAATCCCATGACTCTGGAAGGTGATCTGCGTCGCGAAACCACGATGAACATCAAGCGCTTGATGGACATCGGTTGCTACCGCGGTTTCCGTCATCGTCGCGGCCTGCCCATGCGCGGTCAACGTACCCGCACAAACGCCCGTACTCGCAAGGGTCCGCGCAAGGGTGCTGCGGCTCTGAAGAAATAAGAGATTGAAAGATCATTATGGCTAAGTCTCCCGCAAACAACGCAGCTGCTCGCGTTCGCAAGAAGGTCCGTAAGAATATTTCTGACGGCATCGCGCACGTGCACGCTTCGTTCAACAACACGATCATCACCATCACCGACCGTCAAGGCAACGCTCTGTCGTGGGCTTCGTCGGGTGGCCAGGGCTTCAAGGGTTCGCGTAAGTCGACTCCCTTTGCTGCTCAGGTTGCTTCGGAAGTGGCCGGTCGTGCTGCTATCGAACAGGGCATCAAGAACCTGGAAGTCGAAATCAAGGGTCCCGGTCCTGGCCGTGAATCCTCGGTTCGCGCCCTGGGTGCTCTGGGTATCCGTATCACTTCCATCTCGGACGTGACTCCGGTTCCCCACAACGGCTGCCGCCCTCAAAAGCGTCGTCGTATCTAACTTTTTTATCAAGCCCACCGCCGCCCAGGTGCATTTGCATCGCGGGCGGCTCCCGTGTTTGCGCACGGTAGATGACACAAAGGAAATCAAGTGGCACGCTATATTGGCCCTAAGGCAAAACTCTCCCGCCGCGAAGGCACCGATCTGTTCCTGAAGAGCGCACGTCGCTCCATTGCAGACAAGGCAAAGTTCGACACCAAGCCTGGTCAGCATGGCCGCACTTCCGGTCAGCGCACTTCCGACTACGGTCTGCAACTGCGCGAAAAGCAGAAGGTCAAGCGCATGTACGGCGTGCTGGAGAAGCAATTCCGCCGCTACTTCGAAGCTGCTGACCGCAAGCGTGGCAACACTGGTGCCAACCTGCTGTCGCTGCTGGAATCGCGTCTGGACAACGTCGTGTACCGCATGGGCTTCGGCTCCACTCGCGCTGAAGCACGTCAGCTGGTGTCGCACAAGGCTATCACTGTGAACGGCCAGTCCGTGAACATTCCTTCTTTCTCCGTGAAGGAAGGCGACGTGGTTGCCCTGCGTGAAAAGTCCAAGAAGCAAGCTCGCGTGGTCGAGGCTCTGCAACTGGCTGCTCAAGTGGGCTTCCCCGCATGGGTTGAAGTGTCTGCTGACAAGGCAGAAGGTACTTTCAAGAAGTCTCCTGACCGCGATGAATTCGCAGCTGACATCAACGAATCCCTGATCGTTGAGTTGTACTCGCGTTAATCTTTAGCAGCGACATTTCTGTAAACCGTCCCCACGGCGCGAGGCATCGCGCCGTGGGTGCTTCACCAGCCTTACCGGTGTAACGAGCCGAGGGTATTGAGAGGAAGTCTGCATGCAAACGAATTTGCTGAAGCCCAAGACAATCAATGTCGAGCAACTTGGTCACAACCGTGCCAAGGTTGTTCTGGAGCCGTTTGAGCGTGGCTACGGTCATACGCTGGGCAATGCCCTGCGCCGTGTTCTGCTCTCCTCCATGGTGGGTTACGCAGCGACGGAAGTGACGATTGCTGGGGTGCTGCATGAGTACTCCTCCATCGACGGTGTCCAGGAAGATGTGACCAACATCCTGCTGAACCTCAAGGGTGTGGTGTTCAAGCTGCACAATCGTGACGAAGTCACCCTGAGCCTGCGCAAGGATGGCGAAGGTGTTGTCACTGCCCGTGACATTCAGACCCCCCACGACGTAGAAATCGTCAACCCTGATCATGTGATCGCCCATCTGTCGCAAGGCGGCAAGCTGGACATGCAGATCAAGGTGGAAAAGGGCCGCGGCTATGTGCCCGGCAACGTGCGCCGCTACGGTGACGAATCGACCAAGTCGATCGGCCGTATCGTGCTCGACGCTTCGTTCTCGCCCGTCAAGCGCGTGAGCTACGCTGTCGAATCCGCACGTGTGGAACAGCGTACCGATCTGGACAAGCTGGTTCTGGAAATCGAAACCAACGGTGCCATCACCGCTGAAGACGCAGTGCGTGCATCCGCCAAGATCCTGGTGGAGCAGCTGGCAGTGTTTGCCCAGCTCGACGGTGGCGATATCGCCAGCGTGTTCGACGCTCCTGCCGGTGGCCGCGGCGCTGCCACGTCGTTCGATCCCATCCTGCTGCGTCCTGTGGACGAGCTCGAGCTCACCGTGCGTTCTGCCAACTGCCTCAAGGCAGAGAACATCTACTACATCGGTGACCTCATCCAGCGTACCGAAAACGAGCTGCTCAAGACTCCCAACCTGGGTCGCAAGTCGCTCAACGAGATCAAGGAAGTTCTGGCTTCCCGCGGTCTGACTCTGGGCATGAAGCTTGAAAACTGGCCACCCGCTGGCCTGGAAAAGCGTTAATTGCTAGAATAGAAAACTTTGCTGGAGTTGATCCGGCAAAGTCCAAGTGCCTCGGGCAGTACCTGATACGGCTGCCTGATTTAATTTAGAAAAGATCTCCGGATAAAAACGGGGAGCAAAGGAAAAGCACCATGCGTCACGGCAACGGCCTCCGCAAACTGAACCGCACTTCTGCACACCGCAAGGCAATGCTGCAGAACATGATGAACTCGTTGATCGAGCACGAAGCAATCAAGACCACGGTCCCCAAGGCCAAGGAACTGCGTCGCGTCATCGAGCCCATGATCACTCTGGCCAAGGTTGATACCGTGGCTAACCGCCGTCTGGCTTTTGACCGTCTGCGCGACCGCGACAGCGTGACCAAGCTGTTCAACGTGCTGGGTCCCCGCAACGCTCAGCGTCCCGGCGGCTACACACGTATCCTGAAGATGGGCTTCCGCGTGGGCGACAACGCTCCCATGGCCTATGTGGAACTGGTTGAGCGCGCTGAAGAAGCCGCTGCTGCAGCTGAATAAGCCCGAGCAGGCTGCAAAGCCTGCTATAATTTGGAAATACCGCGCGATGGAGCAGTCTGGTAGCTCGTTGGGCTCATAACCCAAAGGTCGGAGGTTCAAATCCTTCTCGCGCAACCAAATTGAAAAGGTCACGACAATGTCGTGACCTTTTTTTTTTGTCCATTTTCCATTGAAGGGCGGCAGCGCTGGTATCAGCCCGTCATCCCTCCCGGCGCTGTGCCCGAGCGCCGGCTCAAATGCTCGCGCACCCGGCTGGCGATCACCTGGGCGATTTCCGGGCTCAGCACCTCGCTGATATGCAGTACCTCGGTGTAGTGCAGATAGAGCAGGCCGCGCAAGGTCCTGAATGCCGTCTCATGTTCGGCACCGCAGATGCCGGCATCGTTGGCCAGCACGCGTTCGACGGCACCGGGGTCGAGCAGCCGGATCTTGCAGATAGCAGCCTGATGCAGTATCGCTAGATCTATTTCTTCAAGGCGGCTTTCCCATTCATCGGGCAGGAATCGGTTCGCTGGCATTTAGAGTGTCTCTCCTGCTGAATCCATGGGCATGTGCCCAATGCTTGAATACTGGCATGTACGAGGTCTTGCCATCGGTTTTGCTTCTGCAAGTCTTGCCGTTGATCAAACTTTGGTAACGTAAAAGTCGGCCTGGAGTCGAAGCCATGTGGCACTGCATCATGATGCCAGTCTGTGACCTGAGCGCCAATGTCCGTCGGGGACTCCTGGCTTTTGCTGGGCTGAGGTATGGTGTCTCGATGCGCTGCAGGTAAAGAAAAGGACTTCTATGTTCGAGAAGATCGTCTCGATGTTCCGTTACTTCAAATCGGTCGTTCCGTTTCGGGTCGTGCCTGCACTGATTTCCACCCTGGTGCTGACCGGTCTGCTGCTGACGCCGGTGCCTGCGGGACTGGACAGCAAGGCCTGGCAACTGGTGGCCATCTTTCTGACGACCATCGTGGCGATCATCCTCAAGGTCATGCCCATAGGCGTGATGGCATTGATGGCGATTGTCATCGTGTCGCTGTCTCAGGTGACCTCCAGTTCGTCCAAAGGTGCGATCACGGATGCGCTGAGCAGCTTTGCGAATCCCCTGATCTGGCTGATCGTGGTGGCGGTTCTGATCTCGCGCGGTCTCAAGAAGACGGGGCTCGGCAACCGCATCGGATTGCTGTTCATTGCGCTGATGGGCAAGCGCACCATAGGCATAGGTTACGGACTCGCGATCTGCGAGCTGGTACTGGCCCCGTTCACGCCCAGCAACACGGCACGCGGCGGCGGCATCGTGCATCCGATCATGAAGTCCATCGCCAATGCCTTCGAATCGGACCCTGCCAAGGGCACGCAAGGCAAGGTCGGGACCTATCTGGCGCTGGTCAACTACCATTCCAATCCGATCACCTCGGCCATGTTCCTGACCGCGACGGCGCCCAATCCTCTGGTCGTGGACCTGGTGGCCAAGGCCACGGGTCAGTCCCTGCACCTGAGCTGGACAAGTTGGGCTCTGTACATGCTGCTGCCAGGGCTGCTGTGTCTGCTGTTGATGCCGCTGGCGATCTATCTGCTGTCGCCACCTGAACTCAAGGCCACGCCCAATGCCGTGGAGTACGCGCGCGCCGAGATGGCAGGCATGGGCCCGCTGTCAGGCAAGGAGCGCGTGATGCTCGGCACTTTCGGCGTGATGCTGCTGCTATGGGCGAATGTGCCGCAGATGCTGTTCGGCCCGGCGTTCACGCTGGACCCGACCGTGGTGGCTTTTCTCGGTTTGTTCGCCCTGATCATCACGGGGACCATCGATTGGGATGATGTGCTGTCCGAGAAAAGCGCCTGGGACACCCTGATCTGGTTCGGTGCCCTGGTCATGCTGGCCGAGCAGCTCAACAAGCTCGGTGTGGTCGCCTGGTTTGCCGAGGGCTTGAAGAGCGCCATCGTCGCCAGTGGCCTGGACTGGCTGCCCGTGGCTGCCATTCTGGTGGGCGTCTTCGTCTTCTCGCACTATCTGTTTGCCAGCACCACGGCCCATATCAGCGCCATGATGCTGGCCTTTCTGACCGTGGGCGCGCAGCTGATCCCGGCTGACTACGTCGTCCCCTTCATGCTGATGATGACGGCCGGTTCGGCCATCATGATGACGCTGACGCACTACGCGACCGGAACATCGCCCATCATCTTCGGCAGCGGCTATGTGACTCTGGGTGTCTGGTGGCGCGTGGGGGCCGCGATGTGCGTGCTGGAGTTGCTGATCTTTGCTGTCGTCGGCGCTGCCTGGTGGAAGCTGCTGGGACTGTGGTGACCTGCGGCCTCAGGTGGCCGTATGCAGGGGCTCGCCCAGCGACAGCATGAGCCGGTTGGCCCAGTTGAAGAAGGCCGTGCCGTGAAGCGCATCGGAGATGGCTGCATCGTCGAGACCGGCGGCGCGCAGCGCATCGATATGACTGGACTCCAGTGCGGGCGGCGTCTGCGTCAAGGCCACGGCGGCGGCAACGATGGCATTCCAGCGCGGGCCCAGGTCGGTGCCCGGACCTTCATCGAGCAGGCGCTGCACATCGGCGGCGCGGTGCGAGAAATGCGTGGCAAAGCGCGCATGTACCGAAGCGCAGTAGATGCAGCCGTTGGTGCGTGAGGTTGCAGCTGCTGCCAGTTCGCGCTCGGCGCGCGGCAGGCCGGCGTCGGGGTTGTAGAAGATGTCCTTGTCGGTGCGCGTGCGTGCTCCCAGCGTGTCGGGGTCGCGCGCCAGCAGCCGGAAATAGGGTGAACGCGCGCGCGCCGCGTCCACCAGCCCCGCATGGTGGCGCTCGCTCAGCTCGCTCTCCTGCAGCGGAGCTATCCATGGTTGCCAGTCGAGCTGTTCCTGGGTGAAGACCTGGGGGGAGGTGTTGTGCGTGGTGGTCATGGCTGGGCTTGCAGGGCGAGGGTGGACGATGCCGTGGTGACTGCTGCTCGTGCGCCAAGCACGCGCAGCCCCGCCACGAGGCGGATCTGGAAGGACAGAAAAGAGGCGAGCTGGGACAGGATGACGATATCGGTCTCGCTCCAGCCGGCCTGCTGCAGCACCAGCAAGGCCTGGGCACTCGCATCGCGTGGGTGGTAGGCCAGCAGATGGGCATGGGCCAGCGCGGCGCTCATGCGCGGGCCCAGCAAAGCCGCATGGGCCGGGTCCACGGCGTAGCTGGGGCCGCTCTGGTCCTCGCGGCTCAAGGGGCCGGCCGGATAGATCCCGTAGGGGCCGTGCGGACCGCTGCCGGGCTGCAGGCTGGCAGCGCGCCCGCGCACCACTTCCGAGCTCACGGCACCGGCCAGATCGGCATCTTCGACCGCCAGGGCGCGTGTGTAGAAGGCCGTGCTGCGGGGCTCGCCATGCAGGCCTGCCGTGAAGGCGGCCAGCGTCAGGCGCTCGCGCAGCGAGACGGTTCCTGAGATGAGCTCTGCGGGGGTGAATAGGGCGGCAAAACTCTGCTGGGCCTGGGTGCGCGCCTCGCTGCGATGGCGGCGCACCTGATCCAGCGTGCTGCCGGCAGCGATATCGGCGAGATGGTCGATTACATCTTCGGGAAAGCGGGTCTGTGCGGTGTTGCTCATGGTCATGCAGCTTGAAGCAGTTCGGTCCGGACTAGGGGGTGGGAAGCGCCGGTGGGGGCCTCGTTGCGGCGCCAGCCCAGAGCTGGTGCCACGACGGCTGCCGTCAGCTCGATGGAGCGCAGAATGGCCTGGTGCGGCGGGTCGATGGAGTGAACCTGGAACACGATGTCGGTGGCTTGCGTCAGCGCCGTGTCGGCGCGCAGCGAGGCGATCACCTCCTCGGGTGTTCCCACATGCACGTCGTAGGCTTCAATGAGCTGCTGCAGCGGCGCCTGCGGATCGACGCGCGTTGCCCATTGCGTGGACGCGGATGAAGCCAGGGCCGCATGACGCTGGGCCGCGCGGCGCAGACCAGCCTCGGCCCATTGCAGTGCCTGGGCGCGCTGGTCGGAAACCAGCAGGGTGCGCGAAGCCAGGATGCGCGGTGCGCGTCCTGCGGGCAGGGCCGCGAGATAGGCTTCGATGATGGGGTTCTGTATCTCGGACAGCGTGGCGCGGGGGCGGCCTTCGGGTCGGGGCTGTGTGCGCGAGAGCATCAAGCCGTCCCCGTTGGCCCCGGCGCGTGCCCCGCCTTCGACCGAGAACGTGGCCTGCCAGACGCGCTCCAGCAACTGCGGGGCTGCGGGGTACAGGCGCACGCCGCCTGCCAGCTCGCGCCCGGCCCAGGCATCCCTCAGCACGGCGAAATTGCGCGCAAAGACCGCGCCGCGCTCGCTGCCTGTGACGCCGAAGGCCTCGAAGGACTCCGCCGTGCCGCCGGTGCCCAGGCCCACCTCGAGGCGGCCGTTCGAGAGCAGGTCCAGCACGGCCGCATCCTCGGCCACGCGTAGCGCGTTTTCCAGCGGCAGCGTGACCACGCCCGTGCCCAGGCGGATGCGCCGCGTGCGGGCCGCCACATGCGCAAGAAAGACAAAGGGCGAGGGCAGGCCGCCCTCGCTTTCGTGGAAATGATGCTGGGCGATCCAGGCCGAGTCGAAGCCCTGGGCTTCGGCATGGGCGATCTGCTCGGTGACTAGGCGGTAGCGTTCGCCGGCCGGTACCTCATCGAGCAGGCGGCTGAAGAAGCCCAGGCGCGGGGTCGGGCGCGCGCGAGCAAGAGTGTCAGGCGGGGTGGGGGACAAAATCAATGCTCCTTTTGCCGGGAATGGCGTCCATGAGTTCGCGCGTGTAGTCGCTGGTGGGGCGCAGGAACACGTCCTCGACGCTGCCCGCGTCCACCACCTTGCCTGCGCGCAGCACCGACACCGTGTCGGCGATCTGGCGCACCACGGCAAGGTCGTGCGAGATGAAGAGATAGCTCAGACCCAGGTCCTGCTGCAGCTGCGCGAGCAGGGCTAGGATCTGGGCCTGCACGGTCACGTCCAGGGCCGAGACGGCCTCGTCCAGCACCACCACCTCGGGTTGCAGCACCAGGGCGCGTGCAATCGCCACGCGCTGGCGCTGGCCGCCCGAGAGCGCATGCGGGCGCCGTTCGAGCACGGCGGCCGGCAGGCCCACGCGCTCGAGCATGTCAAGCACGCGCTGGCGGCGCTCCTGGGGCGGCAGCGGCTCGAAGTTGAGCAGCGGCTCCTCGATGATGTCGAAGACACGCTGGCGCGGGTCCAGTGAGCTGAACGGGTTCTGGTAGACCAGCTGGACCTTGCGCCGCAGCTGGCGCAGGGCCTCGCCGCGCAGGCCCGTGAGTTCGGTGCCGGCGATGCGGATGCGACCCGATGTAGGGCGTGCCAGGCCCACGATGTCGCGTATGGTCGTGGTCTTGCCCGAGCCTGACTCGCCGACGATGGCATGCGTGGAACCCCGGCGCAGGCGCAGCGACACACCGTCCACGGCGCGGAAAACGCCGCGCCCCTGGCCGGGGGCATGGAAGTCGTGGACCAGGTTCTCGACCTCGATGGCCCAGTCTTGGGCAGGGGCCGCCGCCGATGGCGCGGTGCGACGGGGGACGGGCGTAAGCGACGGAGCATCAGACAGCAAGCGGCGCGTATAGGCGCTTTGCGGATTGCGCAGAAGCTCCAGTGTCGGGCCTTGTTCCTGGATACGACCGCCCTGCATGACGATGAGGCGATGTGCGCGGTCGGCCGCCACGCCCAGGTCGTGGGTTACTAGCAGCACGGCGGTGCTGGTTTCGCGGCGCAGTTCGTCGATCAGATCCAGGATGCGCCGCTGCACCGTGACATCCAGCGCGCTGGTGGGCTCGTCGGCGATGATCAGCGCAGGCCGCAGCGCGATGGCGATGGCGATCAGCACGCGCTGGCGCATGCCGCCCGACAGCTCGTGCGGATACTGGCGCGCGCGCAGGGCGGGCTGGGACAGGCCCACGCGGGTCAGCAGGTCGATCACGCGCGCCTCGATGGCAGAGCGGTCGCGCAGGCCGTGAATGCGCAGGATTTCGCCGACCTGGTCGCCCACGGTGCGCACGGGGTTGAGCGAGGTGGTCGGATCCTGGGGCACCAGGCTGATCACGCGGCCGCGAATGTTGTTCCAGCGCGCAGCACTCCAGTCCGAGACCTCGGTGCCCTGCAGCCGGATGCTGCCTTGCTCGCGGCGCCCGTTGTCGGCGAGCAGCCCGATCACGGCCTGGGCCGTGGTGGTCTTGCCAGAGCCCGATTCACCGACCACGGCCACGACCTCGCCGGGGGCCACGGAAAACGACAGGCCGTGGACCACGCGCTGTTCCCGGCCGCTGTGGTCGCGGTAGGCGATGACCAGGTCCTGGACTTCGAGCAGCGGGGCGGCGGCTGCGGCAGGGATTGCAGTGGCGGGGCGGTCTTGCAGCAGGGTGCTCATGCCGGCCTCCGCGCGAAGGAGGCGCCGATGCGGTTGGCGGCCAGAACCACGGCCACCACGACCAGGCCCGGCGCCGTGGTCAGCCACCAGGCGGTGGCGATGTAGTTGCGCCCTTCGGCGATCAGCAGACCCCATTCGGGCGTCGGCGGCGGTGCGCCGTAGCCCAGAAAGCCCAGTGTGGAAATCGACAGGATGGCCGAGCCGAACTGCAGCGCGGCCAGGGCCACCACCGAGGTCAGCGAATTGGGCAGCACATGGCGCCACAGCACGGCCGCAAAGCGTCCGCCGCTGCCGAAGGCAGCCTCCACATAGTCCGAGCGGCGCACGCGTACCACCTCGGCGCGCACCAGGCGCGCGAAGCCGGCCACGGATGCCACCCCCACGGCGATGGCTGCATTGATGGTGCCAAAGCCCAGCAAGATGATGATGGTCAGCGACAGAAGCAGCGAGGGCACGGCCAGAAGCACGTCGACGAGGCGCATCAGCGCGTCATCGACGCGGCCGCCCGCTGCACCGGCCAGCAGGCCGATCAGCGTGCCCGCCACCAGGCCCACGGCCACGGCCAGGAAAGCGCCCGACAAGGAGTGCACGGAGCCATGCACTACGCGGGCCCAGAGATCACGCCCCAGCGCATCCGTGCCCAGCCAGTGCGCGAGGCCGGGCTCCAGCAGTTGCTGGCCGGCCTGGCCGACGACGGGGTTCTGATGGGCAAACCAGCCCGGAACCAGGGCCCACAGCGCGGCCGTGGCAATCACCAGCCAGGCCAGGGCCAGCGTGGGCGGCAGGCGCCTGAACCTTTGCAGATCGATCAGGACGGGGCGCAGGCTTTTTGCGGCCGGTGCCGGCGGGGGCGCCAGCCTGGGCGCTGCGGTGGAGGCGACGCCGGATGCCTGGGGCTTGGGAATGGCGGTCGAGACGGCGGTATTCATGCCCGGTTCTCCACAGAATGACGCAAACGAGGATCGAGCAGCGGGTAGAGCAGGTCCACGGCGAGGTTGATGAGCACGAAGGCGGCTGCCGAGACTACGACCACGGCCTGGAGCACGGCCGTGTCCTGGTTGCCCACGGCCTGCTGGGTCAGCGTTCCCAGGCCGTTGAGGCCGAACACGGCCTCGGTGACCACGGCGCCGGCCAGCAGCTCGCCGAACAGCACGCCGGCAATCGTCAAGGTCGGCAGCAAGGCATTGCGCGCCACATGGTGCAGCAGTACCCAGGCGCGAGAAGCGCCCTTGGCGCGCGCCACGGCCACGAAGGGCTGGGCCAGCGCGGTGTCGATATTGCGCAGCAGGATCTGGGCCAGTGGCGCCGAAATGGGGACGGCCAGCGTGAGAGTGGGAAGGACCAGGCCTTTCCAGGGGCCGGGATTGATGACGGGAATCCATCCCAGACGGAAGGACAGGACCTGGATCAGCATGATGCCCAGCCAGAAAACGGGCACGGAGACGAAGACCGAGGGCAGGGCTTGCAGGGCATTGCGCAGCCAGGCTAGCGGCGCGAGGCTGGCCGCGGCCGCCAGAGCGATGGCCAGCAGCGCCGCCGTGGAAAAGCCCAGGGCCGCCAGGCGCAGCGTGGGCGGCAGACTGGTGGCCAGGCCCTGGCTCACGGGCACGCCGGCCTGCAGCGAGTAGCCGAAATGGCCCGTGAGGAACTGAGCCAGCGTGTGCAGGTATTGCTGCCAGACGGGCTGGTCGGCGCCATAGGCGGCGCGGATGTCGGCGATTTCCTGCGGGCCCAGGCCCAGCTCGGGGTTCAGGAACTTGATCAGCACGGCATCGCCCGGCAGCAGCTGCAGCAGGATGAAAGAGGCCGTGAAAGCCGCCCACAGCACCAGGGCGGCCTGTGCGATGCGGCCAAGCAGATAGCGGCGTGGCATGGGTGCGCCTCCTTGGTCGCTCGCGCTCAGCGCTTGGCCAGCCAGGTGCTGTAGAAGCTGGGACGGCCCACGGCCTCGAAGCCCACCTCACGCACCCAGGTCGCACCCGCGAAGGCCTGGGGCTCCTCGAAGATCGGGATCACATAGGCCTGATCGATCAGATAGTTCTGCACCTCGCCGGTCAGCGCGAGACGCCGGTTGGCATCGGTCTCGGCCGCGATGGCATCGAACAGGCGGTTGAGCTTGCCGTCCTCGAAGGACTTGACCTTCTGGCTCACACCGCCTTTTTGCAGCAGCACATTGCGGTTGCTCGGGTAGTAATTGCTCTTGATCACGTCGGGATCGGCGCGGCCCACCATGCCCGGCAGCACGCCGGTCTTGTCGGGGTCCAGTGTGTCCACCGTGCGGCTGCCCGAGTCTCCGGCCAGCACATTGAGCTTGATGCCCAGCCTGGCCCATTGCTGGGCCACGAGCTGCAGTGTTTCCTTGTTCTGTGGCTGAGGCAGAGATTCGTAGGTCGAGAGCACGAAGTCCTGACCGTTCTTCTGGCGCAGGCCGTTGGCGCCCAGGCTCCAGCCGGCCTCGTCGAGCAATTGACTGGCCCTGGCCTCGTCAAAGACCAGCTTGGCCGACAGGTCCACATAGCCGGCTGCCGTGGAGGCGATCACCGAACGTGCCTGCGGGTAGCGCGGCGAGAACAGGGTTTCGACGATCTCCTTGGTATTGGTGCCATGCAACAGGGCCTGGCGCACCTTGAGGTCGGCCACCAGGGCGTTGTCGGGACGGATGGCGATGCTGTTGTTCACGCCGCGCGTGGACGGCGCGTAGATGCTGAACTTCTGTTGCTCCACGCGCTTTTCGTCATAGGCCTGGACCTGGCGGATGAAGCCGGCCTGGCCGGCCAGCAGTGCGCCTATGCGCACGCTGTCCTCGGGTGTGACGATGAACTTGACTTCATCCAGGCGTGCGCGGCCCTGGTGGGCCAGCCTGGCGGGGCCCCAGGCGTAGTCCTGGCGTGCCTTGAGCACCAGCTCCTTGCCCAGGGTCTCGCTGGCCACCACGAAGGGGCCCGAACCTATGATGCGCGTGGCATCGCCAAGCTCCTCGAACGGACGATCCAGCGTGGCCGGCGAGACCAGGCCCGAGCCGATCACCGAAGTGCCCTGGAGAAAGCCCGGCGAGGGCTTTTTGAAGAAGAACTTCACGGTCAGCGGATCGACGACTTCGCTGCGCTCGTAATTGTTGATGACCTCGGAAACCGGTTGCTTGAGAGCCTTGTTGCCCAGGCCGTAGGTGTCGAAGTTGCGCGCCACGGCGGCCGCGTCCAGCGGCGATCCGTCCGAGAAGCTCACGCCGGAGCGCAGCTTGAAGCTGTACTCGGTGGCATCGGCGTTCACGGTCCAGGACTCGGCGATCCAGGGCTGGATTTCCAGCGTCTCGGGGTCCTGGTAGGTCAGCTTGTCCGTGATCTGGTTGAGCAAGCCGCCGTTGGGATAGAAGCCTCCGGCAGGCGGATAGAGATTGGTGTGTGCCTGCTGTTCGAGGTAGACCAGGGTGCCGCCCTGGACCGGTTCCGCCGAGGCACCGGCCTGGGCCGTGCCGGATTGTCTGGAGCAGCCGGCCAGCAGCATGCTGCCCGTCAGTACCGCCACTGCGGCCCATAGGGCGCGGCGTCGGGCCGGCTTGTTCACCGGCTGTTTTGTCGATGGATCCGTCTGCGAAGGGAAAAACACGTTCATACCTCGTCGCCGCATGGCGTTGAAAACTCAGGTTCCGGACGCATCGCCGCAGCGACCGACCGGATTCATGGTTCTCATGCTATCGACGCCAAATATTCGTGTTCATATATTGAGTAGCATCGTTATGCGAAAAGCAACTAAGCGGTGAGGGGCCGCATATTTGCAAAGCGCATAAGCGCAGACGAATTCCTTTGTTGGCCCGGCGCGCCGCTCTCACAACAATGGCCTGGCATTCCTCTATCGAAAGCCCGCTCATGAGCCATCTCAACGAATATCTTTCCGAAAAACGCGCGGCCGTGCTGGCGCGCAGCGCCGCCATCGAGGCGGGCACGGCCCAGGCCGCCAGGCTCAAGGCCAGCGTGCGTGCCGAGGGGCGCAGCGGCGTGCGTCGTCTGCGCATCCGCGAACACCAGGTCATCAGCGACAGCCCGCCCGACTTCGCGGGCTACAACCTCGGCCCGAGCTCGCCCGAGCTGCAACTGGGCGTGCTGGGCACCTGCGTGACCCATATCTTTCTGATCCAGGCGGCCGAGCGCCAGGTGCCGCTGGAGAGCCTCGAAGTCGAGGTCACGGGCGTCATCGACCCGCGCGGCGGCAAGCCCGGCCATGAGGCGACGCCGATCTGGCCGCACGATATCGGCTATACCGTGCATATCGATTCGCCAGCCAGCCGCGCCGAGATCGATGCGCTGTTCGAGGCCGTGGAGAGAACCTGCCCCATCCTCAACCTGCTGCGCCACCCCCAGTCCATCCGCGCCGAGGTGCGCCATACCGACTCCAGCGCGCCCGAGCGCCTGGCGGCCTGAGAACCTTTTGGAAAGACTTTTGCATGAGCCTGCCACTCGACCATATCGTCATCGCGGTCCAGGATCTGGAACGCACGATTGCCGACTACCAGTCCCTGGGTTTCAACGTGCTGCGCGGCGGCGAGCACCCGGGCCGCTCCACGCACAATGCCTTGGTGGTCTTTGCCGACGGCGCCTATTTCGAACTCATTGCCTGGCGTGCGCCCGCGCCCGAGGAACGCTGGTGGCAGCAGTTGCAGCAGCACGACGAGGGCCTGGTCGACTTCGCGCTGCTGCCCTCCGAGACCGGCGCCGTGGTGGCGGCGGCCCAGGCGCGCGGCCTGGACTATGAAGCGCCTTATGAGGGCGGACGTCTGCGTCCCGATGGAGAGCAACTGCGCTGGCGCAATGCACGCGCCCACAGCCAGGATCTGCCGTTTCTGTGCGGCGACCTGACGCCGCGTGCCTTGCGCGTGCCCGAAGGCCAGGCCCGGGTGCATCCCAATGGCGTGACCGGCGTGGCGCGCCTGGAGGTAGCGGTGAAGGACCTGCAGGCCAGCCTGGCGCGCTGGCGGGCATTGCTCGGCGAAGGCGTGGATGTCAGCGCGCTGCGGGTCTCGGCCGACGGCAGCACGCAGCAGGTATCGCTGGGTCTGGGCACCACCGAGCTGGTGTTGGCGGCACCCGTACAGGCTGCAGGCCTCCTGGCCCAAAGACTGGCCACTCGCGGCGAAGGACCTTATGCGGTCGTGCTGTCGGTGCCGCAGCAGGCGGTAGCAGGGGAACTGGACGAAGTTGCCACCCACGGGGTGCGCATTGAACTGGCACTGCATTCCGGCAGCGAGCTGGAAACCGCCGCCGCCTAGGCCCAATAACAGGGGCGCTAGAATAGCGCCCCCGCTGACACCCATGCCCACTTCGGTGGGCGTTTTCGTTGCGACCGCGGCAGCCTTTGCGGGCCGACGCGGTGCAGCGCCGCCTTTCATGACCACAGCTCTCACGCCTGCCACTCTGGGCATCGATTTCGGAACCTCCAACTCTGCTGCTGCCTATCGCCTGCCTGGCAAGACCGCAACTTTGCTGCCTCTGGAAGGGGCTGCCACCGGCATGCCCACGGCGCTGTTCTTCAATACCGAAGAGCACAGCACGCATTTCGGCCGCGATGCCATGCAGCAGTATCTGGCAGGCGAGGAAGGGCGCCTGATGCGCTCGCTCAAAAGCCTGCTGGGCAGCAGCCTGTTGCTGGAAAAGACCGCGGTGCACGAGCAGCTCGTCAGCTACCAGGACATCATCGCGATCTTTCTCAAGCGCGTGGCCGATCAGGCACGCCAGGCGCTGGACGGTCGTCTGCCCGAGCGTGTGGTGCTGGGGCGTCCCGTGCATTTTGTCGACGAGCACCCGCAGCGAGACCGTCAGGCTCAGGATGCCCTGGCCGCTGCGGCGCGCGCCGCTGGCCTGGGCGAAGTCAGCTTTCAGCTGGAGCCGATTGCGGCGGCGCTGGATTACGAGCAGCGCCTGAGCGAGGAGCAACTGGTGCTGGTGGTCGATATCGGCGGTGGCACCTCGGACTTCACGGTGGTGCGTCTGGGCCCGCAACAGGCCGGGCATGCCGACCGCACCCAGGACATTCTGGCCACCACCGGCGTGCATATCGGAGGCACGGATTTCGACCATCGCCTCAATGTGGCCCAGGTCATGCCGTTGCTGGGCTACAAGCACATCGGCCCCAGCGGGCGCGAGGTGCCCAGCAGCGTGTTCTTCGATCTCTCCACCTGGCATCTGATCCAGTGGCTATACACGGCCAAGGCCCTGGCTGCGGCGCGCGGCCTCAAGAGCGATTACAGCGATCCGCAGCTGCACCAGCGCCTGATGAAGGTGCTGGATTGGCGCGAAGGCCATAGGCTGGCCGATGCGGTGGAGCAGGCCAAGATTGCAGCTTCGCAAAGCCATGCGGCCTCGGCCATAGCGCTGGACTGGCTGGAGCAAGACCTGCCGGCGGCCATCTCCCCGGAGGTTCTGCAGGAGCAGTTGCAGGCCTTGCTGCTGCAGGTCGTCGAATGTGCGCAGGACTGTGTGCGCCAGGCCGGCGTGGCAGCGCCAGACGCCATCTATCTCACCGGCGGCTCGTCGGCCCTGCGTACCCTGCGCGATGCGCTGCGCGTCGCTTTCCCCGATGTGCCGCAGGTCGAAGGCGACCTGTTTGGTGGCGTGGCAACCGGTCTGGCCTACGCTTGAGTCGCAACCAGGCTTCCCCAAACGGGGGCTGCGGGGCAGCCCTTGCCAGGCGTCTCTGGTTTGTACCGAGCCCGGTTGACCTACCTATTCCTCTTCGGCGGCCCGCTTGAGTTCCAGCGCCCGGTCGTAGAGCGTGTTGCGGCTGGCCCCAGTGATTTCTGCGGCCAGTTTCACGGCCGTCTTGGTCGGCAACTCGGCCAGCAGCAGCTTGAGCACGCGCTCGGCCTCGCCCGATTCCTGCTGCACTGCCACGGGGTGCAGCACGATGGCGAACTCGCCCTTGATGCGCTGCGGCGAGGCCTGCAGCCAGGCTGCCAGCTCGTGGGCCGGCATGCTGGCGATGTCTTCAAACTGCTTGGTGATCTCGCGCGCCAGCGTGACGCGACGCTCGCCCAGCAGGGCCAGAGCCTGGGCCAGCTCGATGATGCGGTGCGGTGCTTCCAGCAGCACGGTGCAACGCGGCTGGTCGGCCAGCTTCTGCACGGCGGCCAGTCGTTCGGCATTCTTGGTGGGCAGGAAGCCGGCAAACACAAAACCGCTTTCGCCCTGTGCCGGAGTGACGGCGCCGGCCACGCTGATGGCCGATGTCACGCTGCTGGCGCCTGGCAGCGGAATGCTGCGCAGACCCTCGGTCTGCAGCGCCGCGCACAGGCGCGCGCCCGGGTCGCTGACGCCGGGAGTGCCGGCATCGCTGACATAGGCGATGCGCTGGCCTTGCTGCAGGCGTTCGATCACCTGCTGGGCGGCTTCTGCCTCGTTGTGCTGGTGCACGGCCAGCAACTGGTTGCCGGGTCGGTCCAGCCCGTAGCTGCGCAGCAGGCCCTGGGTGTGGCGCGTGTCTTCGCAGGCGATGCAGTCCACGATCTGCAGTACATGCAGCGAGCGCAGGCTGATATCGGCCAGATTGCCAATCGGCGTCGCCACCACATACAGGGCTCCCTGCGGATAATGCTGGGAAGCGGCCGCGTCATGTGCGGCAGTCAGTGCAGAGGCGAAAGAGGTAGTCAATGGATTTCCTTGGAAAGGGATGTTGTAGTTGTCCCGGATTGTTCCGAAAAGTACTTTTTAGGTCTTCTTCTCTCTGTGAATGAGACCGGATAACGTCTTGGGTTATCTCTGATGGTCCATGGACATACCAACAATTTGTTGGTATTTTTGTTGGCATCTGGAAATTCCAGCATTTGAGATACCAACAAAATGCCCTTGACCGACACCTTTGTGCGAACGGCAAAAGCCGACCCCAGTAAGCCCACAGGCGTAAAGCACTCTGATGGCTATGGACTGTACCTGCACGTCAAAGAGGTCGGGAAGTACTGGCGTATGGCCTACAGGTTCGCTGGGAAGCAGAAGACCCTGGCCATTGGCACCTATCCCGCAGTAACTCTGGCCCAGGCCAGAAAGCGCAGAGATGAAGCACGGGCAGAGTTGGCCGAAGGGATAGACCCCAGTCAGGCCAAGCGTGAAGCCAAGGCGGCAGAGGTCGCTAAGGCGCACAGCACTTTCGAGAAGCTGGCCATGCTGTGGTTGGATAAGACAGCCAACGAGCGCAAGCCCAGGACGCAGACCAAGCTGTCGGACTGGATGCACAAAGATATTCTGCCCTTCATTGGGCATATGCCCATAGAGGCTATCAGACCACGCGATGTGCTAGCTGTGGTGCGGAAGATGGAAGCCCGTGGCGCTATCGACAGCGCCCGTAGGCTGGGGCAGATATGCGGGCAGGTGTTTCGTTTCGCCGTGGCGGCGGGCCTAGCAGAGCGCGACGTTACCGTAGACCTCAAAGGTGCCTATGCCAAGGCAGAGAGAGGGCACCACGGGGCCATCACCGAGCCGGTGAAGTTGGGCGCACTGCTACGTGACTTGGATGTGTACGTGGGGCACCCGTACTGCACAACTGCCATGCGACTGGCCCCGCATGTTTTTCTGCGCCCTGGCGAGCTGCGTGCGGGGGAGTGGGCAGAAATTGACCTTGATAAGGCAGAGTGGCGTATCTCCGCAGAGCGCATGAAGATGGCAAATGACCACATCGTTCCGTTGTCCACCCAGGCCGTCTCAATGTTGCGCGAGCTGCAGAAGATAACGGGAGGAGGCCGCTACATCTTCCCCAGCATTCGCAGCAAGAACATGCCTATGTCTGCCAACACCATCAATGCCGCATTGAGGGCCATGGGCTACGACTACGACACCCAGACTGCCCACGGTTTCCGAGCCACGGCCAGAACAATCATGGATGAGGTGTTGGGCGAGCGCGTGGACCTGATAGAGCACCAACTTGCCCATACGGTGAAAGATGCCAACGGTCGGGCCTACAACCGCACGGCCCACCTGCCAGCGCGCCGGGAGATGATGCAGCGATGGAGCGATTACCTGGACCAGCTCAAGCGCGGCGCTGAGATATTCCACTTCAAGCAGGCATGAGCTCCACTCGGCTTGTATGGAAGGCCAAGGCAAGGCATGTCGGCCATGCCGCGTGGATACTCTGCGCCCGCGTCAAGGCGTGAGAGTCTGGAGCAAACTGGGGTGCAGTTCGACAGCGCCAGCAAGCTTGGTGCATTGCGAGTGGTTGAGGTGAAAGATGAATCGCACGCGACTTCTATTTTTGAGTGCTACAGGTGTTACGCGTGCTACAGCAATGATTTATAAGGGCTAAAGGCGTAGCATTGATAGTCTTTATGGTGCTACAGATGCTACACATCTTCGTCACAAATTAGTTTCTGCACCAGCTAGGCCCGCGAACCGAAAAGCGGGACACCCTGCCCGCCTGCTGGTGCACCTCTATCCAGGGATGCATCACGGGTATGCGCCAGACCACTATCAGCCGCAAGGCCATATTTATCCCCCATTCTGTAGATGTAATGTCCTTGGATGAACTGGCCAGCAGGCTGGCAAGCGCCATCCACGCTCCAGATGGAGGAACTCAGCCGGAGGGGGTGACCTCAGACGCTGAGTGTGACGCAGTCTGGTATGTACATCAAAAGGCCGCGGACATATTCCGCAAGGGGCTGATGCAAGCATGTGAAATCGGTCAACTGGTGGCGCGTGACCCCGTCGCCCACATGCAGTGCCATCCAGGCACCAAGGGCGCAATGTTGTTGGTGGATGACGCTATGCACTACCTGGCTGAGTCTGGTGCAAGTGTGCGTATCACCCGAACCCCCGAAACAATTGCATTCGTCGGACTCCATCCTGATGCGCTGGTGCCACTAGATGACATCCCGCTTCTTGTGGCAACTGCTATGCATGACCCTGAGACGGATAGCGAGTGGCACGGTTTGCAGCGTGTAGTGACGGAGAAAAGTATTTATGACGCCACATCGCTGGGGATGCTCGCCATGTGTGATGCACGAACGCGACAGCCATTGTCTGTGCGAACTTCTAGCGCTTGCGTGACGGCCAGTGATTTATGCAAGTTCTTTGAAGGCGCTCGTAAAAAAGAAGACGCCCCTGCACCAGTCACGCGGCCTGAGCCAGTGACCTGGAACGGCTATACCTATCAGCCACCCCCACCATTGACCGAAGATGAAGTCGAAACTGCGAGGGTAGAGGTTGAAGCAATGCAGGCGGCAGAAGAACGACGACAAGCACGCGAGCAAGAGGCTGAACGAGAGCACGCACAGCGCAATTGGTGGAGTGTTTCCTCCGGCTACATCGTGTCTGTGATGCATGAACACCAGTGCACGACTGCAAAGAACCTGTTCTACAAGCTGGAAGAGTTGGCTGGAGAATCATCACCGTTCAAGCGCGGTAAGGGGGCCAATCTAGGCGCGCTGGTTGTCAAGGAGTTGGCCCAAACTGTCTCCCTCAAAACATTTCAGAACCGCTGGAAAGAAATCAAAGAAGCAGCCCTTGGCTGACTCTGAACGCGTTCCCTGAGTTCCCGCAGTTCCTACAGTTCCCGGTGAGGTCACCAGGGAACGCAGGGAATGAACAGTTCACTCCATCGCATCACGCAAGATGAAAGGAGTGAACAATGCGACACGCAGGACAAACACAATCAGCCCGCCCCAAAGATGGGGCTGCCATGTTGGGAGTAGGTGTCTCCACCTTCTGGCGTTGGGCTAAAGAGCGCCCTGGCTTTCCCAAACCTCGCAAGCTGTCCAGCCGCTGTACTGTCTTTGACGTGGCTGAGTTGATGGCCTGGCGTGATGCGCAGGTAAAGGGGTAAGGCATGCAGAAAAAAGAAAGCGCCCAGCCCCACAAAAATGCAGAACTGAGCGCCGGTTGCAAGCGCATTCTCACATACCCCAGCCAAAAAAGCAGCGCCTGCGCAGAAGTTTTGGCCCACTTGCTGGCCGGAGAGGTTCTGACGGCTGCCGATACCTTAGACGATGCCAGCACCATGCGTGCTGCTGCCCACGTGCATTACCTCAGCAACCGTTACGGCTGGCCTATTGCTGCCGAGACTCGCGCAACCGGCTGTGCTGATGGCCGCATGGCGCTGGTTGCCGCGTACCGCTTACCTGCTGATTGCATCCATGAAGCCCGCGCTGCTGGCGCTGGTGAATGGTGTGCTGAGGTTCACAAGGCTCGCAAAGCTCTTCGCGCTAAAGCCCCTGAGGCCTATCGCCTTGCAGCTGCAATTAACGGCACCCGAGGTTACGCCGAACCTAGTGTTGGGAATCAAAAGGGGGTCGCGTAATGCATACCCCCTTCCATTCGCTCTGCGCTTCATGGCAGAATCGCGCTAAGCCGAAAGGCCCGGTGCGTAGAAACACCTTCGATTCAGCGTTTGCAACCCCCAACGATAAGCGGGGTTTTGTCATGCCCAAATTCTTGGGACTGGTGCGTCTGTGTGCACCCGTCCAATGGTTACGGGGCGTGGTTGGGGCTATCCGTAAGGACGCCCGCACGGCTGAATCCGTGTTTCTAACCTCCACGCTCCACCCGCTTTGCGTAGAAACAGAGCGCGTGGTTCCTTTGACTCATTCAGGAGCCAAGACCATGTCCACTACCACGGCCATCCGCGCCGCTGCATCCACGCCCGCCATGGGCATTGCTGACCCTATCCAATTGCATGCCGACGCGCATAACGCGCTGTCCATGGCCGTGTTCTACCTGCGCCAGCCGGCAGCCAATGTCCCTGGCGCGCGCCGCAAAGCCATTCAAGCTCTGACCGCCTTGCGCGGCCTATCGCTGGCGCTGGAGGGCTGAGCCATATGACTACCACCAGCATCACCTTTCAAATTGACGCTGACAAGCTGCCAGGCATCAACGACAGTTATCTGGCGCAGCTGTGGCATATCGCCCAGGCCAACCCTGCCGAATTTGGCGACGTGACGGCCTGCGACTTTGCTGAGCGCGTAGGCCGCGAGATTGTGCGTCGCTGGCTGGCTGCCACTCCTCCTGAACTGTGGCACCACCAAGGCCGCCACGCTGCATCGCGCACCTCCTCTTCCACTCACATCGAGGGCTGAATCATGAATGCACGACACAACGCTGCTATTGAGGCAGTGCAGGCGAAGCTTTGCCCGATTGACGCGATTGACGCGATTGACAGCGCACAAGCGGCCTTACTCAAGGCGCAGGCGCTTATTGCAATGACATTTGGCGAGTCTGGAGAGGCGTTCCGGACGATGAATGATGACTACCAAGAGCGCTTCCTATGGGCCATTAACGACCTTGTGAATGAGGCCACCAGCAGAGTGACAGCGATAGCGGAGCGGGGGATATCTGGATGACTGCCGGCCACTTTGCTCAAGCCATCGAAGCCGCCGGCTTGGTGCCGCCAGATGCCATACACGCTGATGGCCAACTCCACCGCTTCAGCGCCACAGGCAAGCGCAGCGATTCAGCTGGCTGGTATGTGCTGCATGACGATGGCCTGCCCGCGGGCGTGTTTGGCTGCTGGCGCACCGGTCTGACCGAGACATGGTGCAGCAAGGCTGAAAGTACTTTGACCCAAGCAGAGCGCGACACCATGCGCCTGCGAGTGCAGGGGGCCAAGCGACAAAGGGATGTAACGTTACAGCAGCGTTACCGTGAAACGCAGGTAACAGCCGCAGCGCGGTGGGAGGCCGCCGCAGCCGCGGCCCAGCACCCATACCTGGCTGCCAAAGGCATCCAGTCTTTCGGCCTGCGAGCTGAGGGCACCATGCTGCTGGTGCCAGTGCGCGACACCAGCGGCACGGTGCACAGCTTGCGGACCATTACCGCCGCAGGTGAAAAGCGCTTCATGGCCGGAGGGCGTGTGCATGGCTGCTATCACAGCGTGGGCCGTCCTGCTGGGGCCATTGTGGTGTGCGAGGGCATGGCCACAGCGCACAGCGTCCACGCCGCCACCGGCCTGGCCGTGGCCGCTGCATTCAGCGCCAGCAACCTGACACCTGTTGCTCAGGCTCTGCGCCGCAAGTTCCCTGTCTTGTCCATCATCCTGGCGGCCGACGATGACCACGCTACCGAAGGCAATCCTGGGCTGACTTCCGCCCATGCCGCTGCATTGGCCGTCGGCGGGCTGGTTTCTATACCTAGTTTCCCGGCTGGCCGGCCTCGCAAGGCCACCGACTTTAACGACCTGAGTTCACTGGCTGGTGCTGGCGCTGTGCGCGAGTGCTTTGCCGAAGTCATAGAGGACTTGCCATATGCGCATTCGTGAGCGCGACCTGGTCGCCGTGGCCACCGCAGCCATTGCTTGGAACCGCGCCCGTCTGGTGCGCATAGCCACTGCCAAGCGTGTGCTGCCCTGGCCCCATCCACAGCACTGGCTAACAGACGACGCCCTGCGGCACAGCCGTAAGGCCGAAGCCAAAGCACTGGCTGCATTGCGCAAAGCCTGCGCCAGTGCTGACCCCGCAGCCATCACCATTGACGCCGAGCTGCGGTATGAGGGAAATCCGGAGGGCCTGCCCTATGACGTTTGAAACCCCGGGCACCATTGATGCCATGGACGTTGGCCCAGTAGTAGATGCACCCAGCGCCAGCGCATACAACCCTATCCCCGGCGAGCAGGAGCGCCCGCGCTACGTAGTGCTGGACGATGAGTACACCGCCAGCGACGGCAGCAAGTACCGCGCTGGGGTCTGGCACTTCGGTCTCAAGCCCAGCAAGGGCGACAACCCGCCCACGCTGGTGCAGCAGTGGATTTGCAGCCCTCTGCATGTAGACGCTGTGACACACGACAGTGCAGGGGCTAACTTTGGCCGCCTGCTGCGCTTTCGCAATACGCTGGGCAAGTGGAAGACCTGGGCCATGCCGATGGAGATGCTGCGCGGCGACACCAGCGACCTGCGCGGCGTGCTGCTCTCCATGGGGGTGCACCTCGACCCCAGCAACGCCGGCCGCAACACGCTGGCCACCTATCTGCAAAGCCAGGTGCCCGCCCGCAAGATGGAAGCGGTCATGCAAACCGGCTGGGCTGGCGGGCAGTTCAAAGCCTTTGCCCTGCCGGATACCGTCATTGGCCCCCAAGCTGGGAAAGTTACGTTTCAAGCACAGTCCCTGCATTCTGATGAGTACAGCCAACGCGGCACGCTGGAAGGCTGGCGCCGAAGCATTGCGGCCCCGGCCGTGGGCAATCCTGTTCTGGTGTTGGGCTTGTGCACCGCCTTTGCTGGCCCAGTGCTGGCGCTGGTGGGCGCAGAGTCGGGCGGTGTGCACTTGATTGGCGACAGCTCCACTGGCAAGACTACGGCCCTGCAGGGTGCCTGCAGCGTGATGGGAGGCGACAGCTACCGCCGCAGCTGGAGAGCCACGGCCAACGGCCTGGAGGCCAGCGCCAGCCTATTCAACGACAGCATGCTGGCCTTGGACGAAATCAGCGAGTGCGACCCGCGCGACGTGGGCGAGGTGGTCTACATGCTGGGTAACGGACGAGGCAAGCAGCGCGCAGGGCGAACAGGTGGTGCACGGGCTGTGACACGCTGGCGCACCTCTGTGCTTTCGACCGGAGAGCGCAGCATAGCCACCAGCATGGCCGATGCAGGCCAGCGGGTGAAAGCCGGCCAGGCCGTGCGCCTGCTGGACATTCCTGTGCAGCGTATCCACGGTGCGTGGGACAACCTGCACGGCCACCCCAACGGCCCAGCATTCTCCGATGCCATCAAGCGCGCCAGCCGCCAGCAGTACGGCACTGCAGGTCGGGCATTCCTGGAGAAGCTCAGTCGCGACACCACGGACATGGTGCAGAACCTAGAGGCCATTAAGGCGCAACTGCTGGCCGGCGTAGACAGCGGTGATGGGCAGCCGGCACGCGCCGCCGCGCGCCTGGCAGTACTGGCGCTCGCCGGCGAACTGGCCACCGCCTATGGCATCACTGGTTGGGATGAGGGCGAGGCCACCAGCGCTGCAGAGGTGGGCTTTGCGGCCTGGCTAGCGCAGCGCGGCGAGGTGTCCGGCAATGCAGAGCAAGACCAGGTGGTGCAGGCTGTGCTGGGCTTTGTGGAGCGCCACGGGGACAGCCGGTTTTCTGATGCTGCAGGGCCTTACGACGACCGCACCCAGTCGGTGGTTCGCGACCGTGCGGGCTGGTGGGAAGGGGCTGGGGAAGGGGTGCAGTTCCTCTTCACCAAAGATGGCATGCGTGAGGCCCTGAAAGGCTTTGACTTCTCCCGCGCGCTTAAGGTGCTCCAGCATGCGGGCGTCCTGAGCCCTGGCGCCGATGGAAAGAGCACCCGACAGAAACGCATTCACAGCCGCAATGTCAGGGTGTACGTGGTGCAGCCTGAAATGGCCTATTCCGCACAGGATGGCACCGCATGATTGATGGACTTATTTCCGGGAAACTGCACGGCCAGCCGGAGCAACGCACGAGCCGCAATGAAAAGCCGTTTGCCATCGCAAAGGTGCGCGCGGCAAGCGCCAGCGGGGATGTGCTCTTTGCCAACTGCATTGCCTTCGCACCGGATGCCGTTGCAGCACTGCTGGCGCTGGGCGATGGGGACAGCATTGCCCTTGCTGGTGAGCTCACTCCAAAGGCATGGGCCGACCGCAACGGAGAAGCTCGGGCTGGCCTTGATGTTGTGGTGCATGCGGTGGTGACCTCATACCACGTACAGCGCAAGCGCAGGGCCATGCAACAGGGGCAGAACGATGAGCCGCAAGACTGAGGCCGCACAAACGCTGCCTATGCAAATGCCTGCACCGGGCTTATCGCTGGTGCACCAGGCAGCAAGGGCAAGCACTGCCAAGCAAGCGGCACAGACCACGCTACTGCAGCAGAGCACAGCAGGGGCTGCGCGCGACGCGCTGGTGGTGGAAAAGCGGCGACTGGAGGGCATTGCCCGCGCACTAGGACTAAGCCGCAAGACCACCGCCGAGCTTGTCAGCGCCTATTTCACCAACACACCGGTGGTAAAGCCTTGATGCCTTTTTCAGCGCATTGCACAATCCTGTGAACGCATACAGTTATTGATACGAATCTTGCCTGGGCCTGAGTGACTCGGTCCAGTGGCAAACAAACTGCAAACTGCGAAATGTCCTGAGTGATTCGGACTGGTTTGGACAGTGTTTCAGCGTGCGGCCTTTAGGCCTGCGCTGCCACGTCTTAGGGGGCACGGCTACGCCTCAGACCATTCTCGAGGACTACTCATGGCAGTTACTTGCCCATCCAACACTTTCCACGTTCCTGCCGGCGCTGTCGCGCCCGCTGGTTTCTCTTGGCACGCAGACTGTCTGCTGCCTGGCACTGATGGCGCTATTGCCATACCCAATGGTGCAGAGGGCGAACGCTTAGCGCGATTGCGTACCCACTTGTTGGCGCTGCTGGCCGTGTGTGTGGCCACCGAAGCCCAAGACCCACAATCCGAGGCCGCCGAACTGGCCCGCCTGCAGATGCGCGACATTCGCTCTGCCCTGCTACTTATAGACCAGCACACCCGCTTCGACGTGCTGGCTGCACATGTGGATTGCGCCATAGAGCAAGGGGAAAGCATCATTCTGATGGCCAGTTGGAATGGCATGCAGACGGGCGATGAGGCTTCCGAGCTGATGAACACCGCCTTTGAGATTGCAGGGCTACGCCAGATTCGCGCCCACCTCGTGACCTTCTGTGCTATTGAGTTGCAGGACATTTAAGGGAGGCAACATGAACCAGCAATTTCCCGGCTCCACAACCCCAGCCGACTGGCTTTCAGTCCTCAATCAAACCAAACAGCAGCAGGAGCCGAGCGGCTTCATGGGCCTGCTGAGTTCCCCGGCTGCTCAAGGCTTGCTGGGCGCTGGCTTCGGTGCTCTGGCCAGCCGCGGCACCACCGCACAGGCAATTGGTCGCGGCGGTCTACTGGGCCTTTCTGCCTATGGCCAGGCACAAGAGCAGCAGCGAAACCGGCTTATGGAGGATGTCCAGCGCCAGCTCTCCATGCAGAAAGAGCAAGAGCGGCAGAACGCTTTTTCCAGCATCAAGCCGCGTGAGGGTGGCGGATACGACGCAGACATTCAAGCACTGCTGCGAACTGGTGCAGTCAAGCCCGTTGACTTGCCCCACATTTCAGGCTTCAACGCCCCTCAGATTCAGGAATACCAGAACGTGCGGAACCCCGATGGCAGCGTCACCCGGACAGCCTTCACCAAGGATGGCCGCACCATCAACACAGGGGCGCAGCCGTTCAGCGACTTCAAGACGCTGGACTTTGGCGGCAATCAAGCCTCTTTTGATACCGTGACCGGCCAAGTACGCGACCTTGGTCGCAAGACGCCAACATATTCCGACGTCAGCGGCGCGACCAATGCTCAGACCAATGCCGACCGCTTGCAGTGGGACATGAGCAAGCCTAGCGACTCCAGTAAGCCGCCTCAGGGCTTCCGTTGGCGCTCAGATGGCGGACTCGAGGCTATCCCAGGAGGACCCGCCGATGAAAAAGCCACCATCGCCGGCAAGAAGGAAGATATGCGTACCAAGGGCGCGATTGCTCAAGCGGACCGCATGATTTCATCCGTAGATGAGGCTGACAAGCAATTGAACAGTTGGTTCACCACTGGCCTTAGTGGCTCTGCTGCAGCCAAGATACCGGGTAGCAGCGCCAGCGACCTTCGCGCCACGCTGGGCACCATCAAAGCCAACCTCGGCTTTGCGGAACTGCAAGCTATGCGCGAAGCTTCGCCAACTGGCGGAGCACTGGGCAGCGTGGCTGTACAGGAGCTGCAGGCCCTGCAATCCACTGTGGCCAACCTCGACACCAGCCAAAGCGAAACTCAGTTGAGGGCCAATCTGCAAAAAATTAAGACTCACTACACCAACATGCGCGAAGTGCTGCAAGGAAGGATGCCCAAAGGCTACGACCCGGGCGGACAGTCTTGGGGAACTGTTGCTCGCGAGTATGAGCAGCAAGGCATGCCGCGTGAAGTGATTCGCCAAGTGTTAACCAGCCAGGGCCAAGACCCGGCCACATGGGGGTACTGAGCATGAACCAGCAAAACTCCATCAACACGGTCGAGCAGCTCAGCCAGGCACTGGGCAATACAAATGCGCAGATGTACCTGCGCATGCTGCAGCAGGCAGAGGGTACCTACCGAGGGGCGGACAGCACTCCTTACTCCACGGCCTTCGGTGGCGGCCAGTTGCCTGACCTGCGGCAGCACCCTCGAACACTGCACAGTTTCACGCAGACCGACGGAAAGCCAAACAAGACCAGCGCTGCCGGTGCCTATCAGTTTCTGGGCTCCACCTGGGACGATGTGGCTGGCAAGTTGGGACTGCAGGACTTTGGCCCTAGGTCTCAGGACCTGGCCGCACTGGAGCTGATGCGCCGTAACGGCTCCCTGCCGGATGTGCTGGCGGGCAACTTCGGGGCGGCCGTGAAAAAAGATGGAAGAACTTGGGCCAGCCTGCCCAGTAGCCCCTACGCCCAGCCCAAGCGCAGTCAAGGCTTTGTGGAGCGCGCATTGGATACCATCATTCCGTCTGCTGGCGCTGCTGAACTGCCGCAGCAGTCCGGCCCTGATGCCCGCAGAGCATTCGAGCAAGCCATGCAGCAGTACCGAACGCAGTACGGCGGCCAAGGCCGTAACGTCAGCGCGGCGGCTGCCACACCTGCACAGCAGCAGCCCCCAACTCACGCGCAGCCTGGACAGCAATCTAATCCTTCGGGAGCAGACCCTCGCGCCGCATTTGAAGCCGCGATGCGCGACTACAAGGCCAAAACACCAGTACCAGCAGCGCCACAGGAGCGCAGCGCCATGGACGCTATTGGGCGCCAGGTAGGGCTGGCGGGACGCTATGCCTTGGAAGGCACAGGGCAATTGGCTGATATCTTTACTACGCCAGTACGCGACTTCATAACAGACCCTCTTGTGCGACTTGTGAGCGGCCCTGAGAAAACCAGCATGGGCGACTTGGTAAAAGGCACGCGCCCAGCACCTCGGCACAGTAAGAGCACAAGCCAGATTGCATCGAGCGTGGCCGACTGGATGGGGCTGCCAAAGCCTGAGGGAGAGCTAGAAAACGTTGTTGGCACCGCCACTCGTGCCGTGGCTGGCGCTGGCGGTGCAGCAGGAGCTGCTGGTGCATTGGCGACAAAGGCGGCTAACGCCACCACGCAAGCGGTGCTCAATTGGATGGGGTCTCGGCCCCTAGCTCAGTTGGCCAGCGCTGCCACCGGTGGAGCTTCTTCGGAGATAGCCAGGCAAAACGGCGCTGGCATTGGTGGGCAGATGGTGGCTGGCGTGCTTGGGGCCATGGCTCCCGGGGCAGTCTCGGCAACGAGACAGGCGGTGCAGCAGGCGACCCGCGGCCCAGTCATGCCAGAGATGCACCGCCAGGCAGTAAAGGACGCAATCGAGGCGGGCTACAAGCTGCCACCGAGCCAGGCAAAGCCATCGACGGTAAATCGTGTGCTTGATGGCGCTTTGGACCGAGCAAAGCTCAATGCAGAGCTGACGCTAAGCAACCAGCAGGCCTCCAACAATTTGGCTCGCCGTGCGGTTGGATTGCCCGAGGGGGCGGAGCTATCCCGCCAGTCTCTGGCCAACCTGCGCCAGCAGGCAGGGCAGAGTTACGAGGCGCTCCGTAATTTGGGTCCCATCACCCCAGATAAGGCATTTAGAACTGAGCTCAGAGACATCGGCAAGCAATACGCCAACACCAAGAACAGCTTCCCTGGATTGGTCCCGGATAACGGGGTGGCCAAGATTGTGAAGGGCGCTAACGTCAAGACGATGGATAGCAGCTCTGCCGTCGATGCCATCAAGACCCTGCGTGAGAGGGCTGGTGACCTGTTTGCGGCCGGCAATCAGACCGCCGGCCGAGCAGCGCGAAAAACTGCGACAGCTATTGAAAACCAGCTCGAGCGTCATCTGCAAGGGACAGGAAACGAAGCAGCTGTGCAGGCATTCAGGGATGCGCGCCAGCAAATTGCCCGGGTGCACGAACTGGAGCGGGTATTGACGCCTTCTGGGAACATCGATGCCAAAGCGTTGGGCGCGGCTCTCAAAAGAGGCAAGCCGCTAACTGGCGACATGCTGTCCATTGCTCAAGCTGGCCGAACCTTCCCCACGGTGATGCGCACACCTGAAGTGGTTGGAAGCGTGCCAAGCCTTGGTTTCTTTGATGCTGTGGTGCCTGCAACTCTAGGGGCGACAACCGGCAATGTCGGAGCCATGGGGCTCATCTTGGCAAGGCCGGCCATGCGCGGGCTTCTGTCGAGCAACAGAGTGCAGCAAAGCCTGCTTTCGCCAGTCACACCGGTCGTACCCGGTATTGGGTTTCAACCCGGCCTGCTGTCAGCCCCTGTATCAGCTGCTGGCGCTAGATGATGAGGTGAGGTGGTCAAGGTAGGCTTTGGCCGCCTTGTACCGCCTGGCATACGGAGCGCGAACCACCAGCGCCAACGCTGCACCGACCGCAACGCCAATGAGTGCATTCTGGGACAGCATGAAAGCAAAGCCTGCCCAGCCCACCCCAAGAATGCCTGCGAGGTTGTCTGCCACCTTTTTGACTTGGTAGAGCTTGTCTACCTCGTATTCGGTCGGCGTCGTTTCCTGCATGGTCGGTCCTGTGTAACTGGTTGAGCAAGGATAACACCCGCCTTGTTTTCACAGCAGACTGGCAAATGCGGCCGATTTTCACAAAATGAAAGGGCCATAAGTGGCAAAAAAAAGCGATACCGACGCTGTGGCAGTCGTTGATGGGGTTGAGGTTCTAGGGCCAGCTACCCCCAGGCTGCGCATACCGCTGCGCAGCGCGGACGATGTGCGCCGCGAGCTGGCCAGGCTATACCGGCAGATGAAGTCCAAGGAGATTTCCGCTGCGGACGGGACCAAGCTGGCCTATGTGTTGAACCTATTGAGACAAGCCATTGAAACCGGGGAACTGGAGACGCGGATTGCCGCGCTGGAGAGCCAGGCCCAGACCCTCAAAGGAGGTAAGTGATGAAATCGACCGCAAACCGCCGCCTGGACGCTGTAGCAGACAAGCTGGGGCACGATGTAGACAACCGTGTGGAAGCCATCTTTATTTCAGCTTTGGGGCCGGATGAAGCGAAGGCTGATGGCTACACCGAGCGTAACTGCCTTGGCTTGCTGTCCATGCGAAAGGCAGAGCCCGTCCGTATCGTGCGCAAACCTGGTGAGAATGTCGCTGCGATGGATGCCCGGGCCGCGAGCTACCCGAAGGACAACCCGCTATCAGTGGCAATGTGGTCCCGGGTGTACAAAGGTGACGCAAGCGACCTTGCTAAGTTTGAGGTGGCGCGGGAGGTTCAGGGCTGAGCCGCTAATCGTATAGCAAGAACAAAGGGGTGCATCACTTTGGACACTCCTTTTAGCTTCCCACTGGCGGGAGCTGGTGGGTATTTAAAAGCAGGTTCTAGATATACCGCTGTGCAGTTCAAATAAACTCAGGCAAAAAATAAGCCCGTCAGTGTTGGAGCACTGCGGGCTTGCATCCACGGCAACGGTCTAAGCTGCGTGTTTTTCGATTGTAATCCACTGCGATGGATGGCGAAACTCTGCGCGGCCTTGAGGGGCAGAGAGTGAAGTCAAACAAAGATGGCTTTTTCCGTATTTCTTCGGAAAATATTGGAAAGTTGCATAAGCAAGGGGCAGACGCCTTGACGCTGTGCGCCTATTTGGTAATCGCGTGCGGCACTGGGCGAGATAACACAACTTCGACCTGGAGTGCTGAAGCAGTAAGAAAGTATGTGGGGTGTCGCCCTGGTACCGCCAAATTAGCAATTGAGAAGTTAATTGAGATGGGTTGTATCGCTCTGCACCAAGAGCGAACTAAGCCTGGTCGCCCTGTCTATGTTCTTTTAAATTCTTCCGCGTCCACTACCCAAGAAATTTGGCTGCCTAACGCATTGGTTCGAGGGGTCACAGACGAGGCTCCTTATCCGTTGGCCACACTTCGCGAAGGTGGCGACCCTCTGAGAGTCCGGCTATTGCTTGATATGTATGCCGCACATGAATTGCTTGATAGTGGCGGCGTTGACGCCGAACTTATTCAGGCTAGATTTAATGATGTAGAAGCATTGGGCCAAAAAAATGGCGCTACCGCTTTCCGCTTCAGTGATGGCAAATACAGTGCGGATAAAGCGCTGTCTGAGCCGCACGGAGAGCATGTTGGGGGGAGTGTGCCGGCCGCATTTTGGGAACGGTTTAGAACGCTTCGCTCCCTTGGTTTTATTGAGGAGGTTTTCGTATTACTAGATGGGCCGGGTGGTGAGCCGCTCTACTGCTACGGACCTACAGAGGACGAACGTGCCAGCTATCAAAAGCTGCGAGCGCATGCGCTCGGCTTCTTCCGCTCTAGAGCTGATGACTTACCCAAAGGGGAGGTTCTGCCTGTTCCTCAGCACATCAAAAACCCAGTTCTACAGGGTGTTTTGAGGATGAAATTCCGCCCGCACACAAAAGTCACCTCTGCTTGGTGGGCGCAATCCCAGCAGGCAAATGCGGCGTATTTGCGGCGTTTTGGTCTTCTGGACGTCATAACAACGGACGATGACTTCCTTCTCTAAACCAAGTGGGAAGACATCAAGGTATTTCAAATGAATTCAACGTGGTTCAAAGGTATTCAAAGTTGGTCAAGGAGAGGTAGGAAGGTTTGGAGGGAAGGAGAACCTACTTTTCACCCCTTGGTTCGCCATGCACCAGCTGTCACGCGTTGCAGCAACGACCTAGTAACGTTACATGAGGACTCTCACGCGTAGCCGTCAGCTCTTGCACGCCTCTTCCACGCGTCACAGTCCCCCCGCACTTGAAAAACAATCACCGGAAATCAAAACCAAGGCCCTTGCATGGGGCATCGAAGGGTCTTGAATGAGGGCGGAAGGTCCTGCAGCCGTACCTGACGCTCCCCGAAATCGCGGCAGTCCTCTATGCCAAGGAAGGGAGTCCTCAAACTGGGGGCACCTTTTCACGAGTGCGTGACTTGTACCGCCGCCATGCCGATGAGTTCCGGTTCGGGGCACCAGATGGGTAAGCAGAGCACATGGACGCGGGTTCAATTCCCGCCAACCGCCGTTGCCGCCCATGTTTTCTTCACGACAACATGCCGGACAACGGTCAAACACCGGCCAAGCCCAGCAACGGCGCGGCCTGGTGCATGGTTCCCGCCATGTGGCTTGAAGGGGAGTGACCTAAGGCAGAACCACCCCGAAGCACCAAGCACGAGGGGGATGATTTTCGGAGGTGGAGCAATTGGGTGGCGCTTACCCGTTGGCTGCCATGTGTAGCACCTGTAGCACCTGTGTAGCACGAGCCAATCAGCCGCAAACCCGTATGGAATAAGGCTGTATCACCTGTAGCACGCGTAGCACCAGAAAAGAGCGAAGGAGCAGAAGGAAATTCCGCAGACGACCTGCGCCAGCCTTCTTGCTCTTTCTTGTACGTGGCCACTATTCCGTTTCCCCTGCTGTGATGGCGTGGATGGCTCTGGCAGGTCCTGCTCCATGTTGCCGCAATGGGGCAAAGTGAAGACACTCCAAAATTTGTTGGTACTTTTGTTGGTACTTTTTGGGTGGGGAATGCAAGAGTCCTTATTTCACAAGAGGTTCAAGCTGATATGACGTTCCTTGGAAAGCGGCCCAAGCCGGCGCAAAGCACAACCGCACGCGGGCAACAGGCCGAGGATGCCGCGTTGGCCCATTTGCAGACGCGGGGCCTGAAGCTTGTCGAGCGCAATTATCGGACGCCGGGCCGTGGTGGCGGCGAAATCGACCTGATCCTGCGTGACCGCGACGGGTCTTTGGTGTTCGTCGAAGTCCGCAGCCGCAACACCGAGCGCTTCGGCGGTGCCGGCGGCAGCATCGGCCGCCTCAAGCAGCAGCGCATCGTGCTGGCCGCCAGATACTATCTGATGAGGCTTGCGGCAGCGCCGCCATGCCGCTTTGATGTGGTGCTGGTCGACAGCTCCGGGAACCCGATGCGCATCGAGTGGCTCCAAGCGGCATTCGAGGCGCTTTAGTCGCCGCGTCATAGTTGTGCGCAACACTGATGCGCAAATAACGGTTTGCTACCAAAGAGATAACAGGTGGCGGGTATCATCGGGCCTCCATGCTAGAGCAACGAATTCAACAGCATTTCATCGACAGTGCCGACCTGAAGTACCAGGCCGCCCAGGCGCTGAGCCAACCTATTGCTTCCGCCGTACAGGCCATGCTGGCCTGTGTGACGGGCGGCGGCAAGGTGCTGGCCTGCGGTACGGGCGTTTCGGCCAGCGATGCCCAGTTATTTGCCTCCCTGTGCGTGACAGGGTTCGAGCGCGATCGTCCCGAGCTGGCGGCCGTGGCCCTGACTTCCGATGGCGGCCTGCTGGGCAGCGTGGGAGCTACGGGCTCGGGCGGCAATGCCAGCCAGTATCTGGCGCGTCAGGTGCGGGCGCTGGGGCAGCCCGGCGATCTGCTGCTGCTCATGTCGGTGACCGGCAACGACACGGCTGTGCTGGAGGCTCTTGAAGCCGCCCACGAACGCGACATGATGGCTGTGGTGCTGACAGGCCGCACCGGCGGCAATCTGGCCACCGCCGTGCGCGAGACCGATGTACTGATCTGCGTGCCCCACGACCGTGCGGCGCGCGTGCGCGAAACCCATACCTTGATCCTGCACTGTCTGGCCGATGGTGTGGACTCTCAACTGCTTGGTGACCAGGAGATGCCTTTATGAAGTTGAAGTGGACCCGTGTTGCATGTGCGGCCCTGACTGTTGCCGCTCTGGGCGGTGCCTTGAGCGGTTGCGTGGCTCTGGTGGGCGGCGGTGCTGCCGTGGCGGGCATGTCGGCAGTGGACAGGCGTACCACCGGCACACAGGTTGAGGACCAGGGCATAGAGCTGCGTGCCGGCAATCGCATCAGCGAGGTGATGGGCGACAAGGCTCGCGTCAGCGCCACCAGCTACAACCGTGTGGTGTTGCTGACCGGCCAGGCAGGCAATGCGACGGACAAGGCGACCATCGAGAAGCTGGTGCGCGAACAATCCACCGTGCGTCAGGTCTATAACGAGATCGAGGTCGCGCCTTTCACGGCCACTCTGGGTCAGCGCTCCCAGGATTCTCTGATCACGACCAAGGTCAAGGCCAGTCTGGTCAACGCCAAGGACATTTCATCCTCGGCCATCAAGGTCGTGACCGAGAACAACGTGGTCTATCTGATGGGCATAGTCACGCCGCGTGAATCCAAGCGGGCTGCCGAGATCGCTCGTGGCGTCAACGATGTGAGCAAGGTTGTGCGCCTGTTTGAGGTCATCTCCGAAGATGAGCTGGCTGCAGCAACATCCAAGGCCGCCCCTGTGGTCGAGGATCGCTCCAGCATGAACTGAGGTGAGCGACGGTCACAAAAAAGCCGGACTCGAGTCCGGCTTTTTTCATGGCGCAGCGGCTCAGCGCAGGCGCTGGATCAGGCTGGAGGTATCCCAGCGATTGCCACCCATGGCCTGTACATCGGCATAGAACTGGTCCACCAGCGCGGTGACGGGCAGGCGTGCGCCATTGCGCTGGGCCTCGGCCAGCACCAGCCCCAGATCCTTGCGCATCCAGTCCACGGCAAAGCCGAAGTCGAACTTTCCCACGGCCATGGTCTTGCCGCGATTGTCCATTTGCCAGCTCTGGGCGGCTCCCTTGCCGATCACATCGAGGACTTTCTCAACGTCCAGGTCGGCACGAAGGCCAAAGGCAATGGCTTCGGACAGGCCCTGCACCACACTGGCCACGCAGATCTGATTGACCATCTTGGTCAGCTGACCGTTGCCGCAGGCGCCCATATAGGTGAAGGCGCGCGAGAAGGCATCGGCCACCGGGGCCACCTGGTCGAACACATCCTGATCGCCGCCGCACATGACGGTGAGCTGGCCGTTGACCGCCCCGGCCTGACCGCCCGATACAGGGGCATCGATAAAGTGCAGGCCGCGTTTGCGTGCTTCTGCATACAACTCGCGTGCCACCTGGGCCGAGGCCGTGGTGTGATCGACAAAGATGGCGCCAGGCTCCATGCCTGCAAAGGCGCCGTCGTCGCCCAGCACAATGGAGCGCAGGTCGTCATCGTTGCCCACGCAGGAGAAGACCATGCGTGCGCCCTTGACGGCTTCGCGAGGCGTGGCCGCATGGCTGCCGCCGGGGAATTCCTCGGTCCAGGCTTCGGCCTTGGCAGCCGTGCGGTTGTAGACCGTGACCTGATGGCCAGCCGCAGCCAGGTGCCCGGCCATGGGATAGCCCATGACACCCAGGCCCAGAAAGGCCACGGGAGTGGAAGCGCAAGCAGCGTAGCTGCGGGAGGCGATGGTGGCTGTGCTCATGAAATCCTCTAAGACTTGGTGCGAAACAGTTCGATCATGGTAGCGCTGGAGTGCATGGCCGTGGCTGACAGCAGGGGCCTGGGCGGCCCGCCACGCAGCAAAACCCGCGCTCCTCCTGTGGGAAGAGATGCCAGCGCCTTGGGCTTAGACGATGGTCAGATGCTCGGTGCCGGCCGCCAGGTCCAGAGTCCGGGCACGCTGGCTGTTGAGCTTGATCTGCAGACGCAGGTCGTTGACCGAGTCTGCATTGCGCAGCGCGTCTTCATAGGTGATGAGATTGGACTCGAACAGGTCGAACAGCGCCTGGTCAAAGGTCTGCATGCCGATGTTGCGGCTTTTCTTCATGATCTCCTTGATCTCGACGACTTCGCCCTTGAAGATCAGGTCGGCGATCAGCGGCGAGTTGAGCATCACCTCGATGGCGGCGACACGGCCCTTGCTGTCCTGCTTGGGGATCAGTCGCTGGGAAATGATGGCCCGCAGATTCAGCGACACGTCCATCAGCAGTTGCGGACGGCGCTCTTCGGGGAAGAAGTTGACGATACGGTCCAGCGCCTGGTTGGCACTGTTGGCGTGCAGCGTGGCAAGACACAGGTGCCCGGTTTCAGAGAACGCAATCGCGTGCTCCATGGTTTCGCGGTCACGGATTTCGCCCATCAGAATCACATCGGGCGCCTGGCGCAGCGTGTTCTTGAGCGCGGCTTCCCAGCTTTCAGTGTCCAGTCCCACCTCGCGTTGCGTGACCACGCAGTTCTTGTGCGGATGCACGAACTCCACGGGATCTTCCACGGTGATGATGTGGCCGAAGGAGTTTTCATTGCGCCAGTCCACCATGGCGGCCAGCGTGGTGGACTTGCCCGAGCCTGTCGCGCCGACCAGGATGCACAGGCCGCGCTTGGTCATGGTCACTTCCTTGAGCACCTGCGGCACGCCCAGGCCGTCAATCGTGGGCAGGGTGCTGGGAATGGTACGCAGCACCATGCCGACCTTGCCCTGCTGCATGAAGGCGTTGACACGGAAGCGCCCCACACCGGCAGGCGAGATGGCGAAGTTGCACTCCTTGGTGTGTTCGAAGTCTGCCACCTGCCTGTCGTTCATGATGGAACGTGCCAGGGCCAGCGTATGCAACTGGTTCAGCGGCTGGGGCGAGACCTTGGTGACTTTGCCGTCAATCTTGATGGCGGGCGGAAACTCTGCAGTGATGAACAGGTCGCTGCCGTTGCGGCTGACCATGAGCTTGAGCAGATCGTTGATGAATTTACTGGCCTGATCGCGTTCCATGATCGTTCCTTGAGGCAGCGTCAAAATTGGCAGAGCCCAAGTGAGAGACGCCGAGCAAGAGCCGCCTCGCGGCGAGGGCGTCGTCCCCCTGGGGGGAAGCGGCAAAGCCGCTCAGGGGGAGGCATCATCCAGGAAAATTCTCGGGAATCTTCGCCTTGCTGCGCGCTTCGGCAGGACTGATGAGGTTGCGGCGCACCAGATCGGTCAGGTTCTGGTCCAGAGTCTGCATGCCCATGTTCTGGCTGGTCTGAATGGTGGAGTACATCTGTGCCACCTTGGCTTCTCGGATCAGGTTTCGGATGGCGGGCGTGCCCAGCATGATCTCGTGTGCGGCCACACGGCCCTGGCCGTCCTTGGTCTTGCACAGCGTCTGCGAGATCACGGCCTGCAGCGACTCGGACAGCATGGCGCGCACCATTTCCTTTTCCTCGGCCGGGAAGACGTCGATGATACGGTCGATGGTCTTGGCGGCCGACGAGGTGTGCAGCGTGCCGAACACGAGGTGACCGGTTTCGGCCGCCGTCATGGCCAGACGGATGGTTTCCAGGTCCCGCATTTCGCCGACCAGGATCGCGTCCGGGTCTTCACGCAGCGCGGACTTCAGCGCTGCCGCAAACGACAGCGTCATGGGGCCGACTTCGCGCTGATTGATCAGGCATTTCTTGGACTCGTGCACGAATTCGATGGGGTCTTCCACCGTCAGGATGTGGCCGTACTCGGTCTCGTTGAGATAGTTGACCATGGCGGCCAGCGTGGTGGACTTGCCCGAGCCCGTGGGGCCGGTCACCAGCACCAGACCGCGCGGCTTCAGGGCCAGGTCGGCGAAGATCTTGGGGGCGTTGAGTTGCTCCAGTGTCAGGATCTTGCTGGGAATGGTACGGAACACGGCCGCCGCGCCGCGGTTCTGGTTGAAGGCATTGACACGAAACCGGGCCAGGCCTTCAATCTCGAACGAAAAGTCCACTTCCAGAAACTCTTCGTACTGCTTGCGCTGGGCATCGCTCATGATGTCGTAGACCATGGCGTGCACGGTCTTGTGGTCCAGCGGATCGATGTTGATGCGGCGCACATCGCCGTGGACGCGAATCATGGGGGGCAGGCCTGCCGACAAATGCAAGTCCGAAGCCTTGTTCTTGACACTGAATGCCAGCAATTGCGTGATATCCACGGAGATCCCTCTCTGGTTTGATACTCTGGCGCCAATTATGACGACGATTGAAAACAATCTGGGGCAGATTCATGCCCGCATGGCAGCCGCTTGCGCCAGTGCAAGCCGGCCCGTGACATCGGTGCAACTGCTGGCCGTTTCCAAGACCTTTGGCGCGGATGTGGTGCGCGAGGCGGTGCTGGCCGGCCAGCGCAGCTTTGGCGAGAACTATATCCAGGAGGCCGTGGAGAAAATTGCCGCGGTGCGCGCCATGCAGCTGGCGGGCGGCGAGGCGCTGCAGTGGCATTGCATAGGCCCCATTCAGAGCAACAAGACGCGGCTGGTGGCCGAGAATTTCGACTGGGCCCAGACCGTGGACCGGCTCAAGATCGCCGAGCGTCTTTCGGCCCAGCGTCCGCAGGGCATGGCACGGCTCAATGTCTGCATCCAGGTCAATGTGGATGGCGGCACCACCAAGTCCGGCGTCATGGCCGAGCAAGCCCTGGAGCTGGCCCAAGCCATGGTGAAACTGCCCAATCTGCAGCTGCGCGGCATCATGAGCATTCCTGATGATGCCCCTGATTTCGAGGCGCAATGCGCAGTCCACAAAAAGGCCAGAGCTGTTTTTGAGTCCATCAAGGCCAGCGGTCTCGCGGGGCTGGAGTATTTCGACACGCTGTCCATGGGCATGACCGGCGATCTGGAAGCCGCCGTGGCAGCAGGCAGCACCATGGTGCGCGTGGGCAGCGGAGTGTTTGGGAAGCGGAGCTACACCCCCTGAGCGGCTGCGCCGCTTCCCCCTCTCTCTACGCGCTGCGCGCTATGGGAGGGGGACGACAGCTTCGCGGCGGGGCGGCCCTTGCTTGCTGTCTCTGGCTTGGTGCGCGCCGGTTTCAAGCTTCAGTTGCTGGTTGCAGTCTTTTGCTCAAGGCCGCTTCATCTGGCACTCCGTGGGTAGATCAAGCTGCTGGGCGGAATAGACGGCATCGGTTCTGAAGCCGTAGTTCGTGCCTTCCCAGCCGGTCTTGACCAGCTTGCCGTCCACGGGGGCGATGGTGTTGACGACCTGGGGCAGCAGCAGCTGGTGGTCCTTGCCGCGCATCTTGACGGGGCCGAAGACGGTGTCCATGGACATGTCCTCCATGGCCTTGGCAATTTTCACGGGCTCGGTGGACTGGGCCTTGGCCATGGCCGCAGCCAGCATGCGCGGCACAAGATCCATGCGCGGGGCCAGAAAGTCCTGGTTCATCCTGGCCTTGTACTCCTTGGCCCGGACATCGGCCTGAGCACGGTCGGCCATGCCGGGATGCCATTCCGCGACCCAGGTCACCTGGCCTATCTTTGCCTGGGAAATCGAGGTCACGGTGCCCGGAAAGCCGCCAGCGCTGTGGTTGAAGTAGCGCAGGTTGTAGCCCGAGTCGCCGGCGGACTTGAGCAGCAGAGCCAGGTCCTGGCCCCAGTTGCCGGTGATGACGGAATCGGTGCCGACTTCCTTGATCTTGGCCACATAGGGTGCAAAGTCCTTGATGCGGCCCATGGGGTGCAGGGTCTCGCCGACAAACTGGATATCCGGGCTTGCCTTGCCGACCATGCTGCGCCCGAAGCTGGCCCATTGCTTGCCATGGGCATAGTCCTGGTTGAGCAGAAAGACTTTGCGGATCTCGGGCTGGGTCTTGATGTAGTTGGCAATGGCCTGCATGCGCATGGCAGTGTTGGCATCGAACATGAAATGCCAGAAGCTGCAGGACTTGCCGGTCAGCTCGGGATCGATGGAGCTGTGGTTGAGTATCAGCACCTCCTTGCCCGGGTTGCGCTGGTTGTAGCGCGATGCCGCCTGCACCAGGGCCGTGACCACCGATGAGCCCGAGCCCCCCGTCACCACCACGCGTGCGCCCTGATCAATGGCGGCCTGCAGCGCGCTCTGGCTCTCCTGGGCCGAGAGCTTGCTGTCGAACTGCAGCAGCTGGAACTTGGCGCCGTTGTAGAGGCCGCCCTTGGCATTCACGTCATCGACAGCGTAGAGCACATGGTTGCGCATGACTTCCCCCACATTGGCAAACGGGCCGGAGAGCGGGTCGATGAATGCAATCTTGAACGGCTCTGCCGTCTGGGCGGATACGGTGCCGGCACACAGGCTGGCAGCCAGCGCAAGGGCTGAGAAGCGAACTGACATGGTTTTGTCTCCAGGAGTTGGAATGGCGCCTTGGCCTTTGAGGCTCTCAGCTGGCGCTGTTGGTGGTGGATGAAGCGCTCTTGCGGCGCCTGGGGGGCGAAGGGTTCTGCGCTGCTGGCGCCGGTGCGGCTCTGGCCGCGCGTTTGCGCGCAGGGGCCGCAGCAGTGCGCAGGCCCAGTACGCGCGAGGCCAGATCGGTGAGCTCGACCACCATCTCGGCCGGGCCCAGCTTGCCGTCAGGCTGATACCAGTTGTAGAGAAAGCCGGGCAGACTGCAGGCCGCCTGGGCGGTAATGCGGGTGTCGCGGAAATCGAAATGCCCGCTGGCGCGGCCTTCGTCGAGCAGGGCGCAGAACTGCTTGTAGAACTGTTGGGCCACATTGCGCGAAGCCTTGAGATAGGCGGGGCTGAAGGCCTGCGGCTCGCGGTAGGGGAAGAAGCCCGCAGGGTAGTGCGCAATGGTGGCGGCAATCAGACGCTGCAGGCCGTCAATGGCTTTTTCATGCGCGGGGCGCGGGTCGTCGGCTGCAAAGTCCAGCACCGTGAAGCAGGCCTCGGTCGGTGCCCAGCACAGGGTTTCGAAGATCTCCTGCTTGTTGCGGAAGTAGTAGTAGACAAAGGGCTTGGTCACGCCCAGCGCCTGCACGATCTGCTCGATGGTGGTGTTGGCATAGCCATAGCGGTCGAACAGGGCTTCGGCGGCCTTGAGAATGCGCTCGCGCTTCTCGTCGGAGCCGGCGGTGGGCAGGCGCTGGCGGCCGCGCGGCGCCACGGGCGCAGCCGGCTTTTTTTCGGTCTTTCTGGACGTGGCGGGCATGAGGGTTTGCGTGTGTCGCATTCGTTATACCAATGGGTAGCATTGTTCTACCGGCAGGTATACATTGACAAGACGCCGAGCAGCAGATTGCCCTAAGGCAATCCCTGAGAACGCTCGCAAGTGGCGCCGCTGTTCGGTCTATACGAGACACCCAGGAGACAACCATGGCTGAATCCGAAATCCTCATCCCCCTGCATGAGGCCTTGCGCCGCAATGCGCGCCAGCATCCCGAGCGTGATGCCTATATCTGGTACGGACAGCACATCAGCTGGCGCCAGGTGGATGAGGCCAGCGATGCCGTGGCCGCCCATCTGCAGCAACTGGGCGTGAAGCCGGGCGAGCCCGTCGCCCTGTTCATGAACAACTGCCCGCAGTACATCGTTGCCCACTACGCGGTGCAGAAGATCGGCGCCATCGTCTGCCCCTGCGGGCCGCTGAACAAGGAGCATGAACTCGAATATCAGCTCAATGATCTGCAGGCCAGGGTCATTATCGCGGCCGATGTGCTGCTGCCCGTGGTCGACAAGGTGCGCGGCAGCACGGCGCTGCGGCATGTGCTGGCCGTGCGCTACGGCGACTGGCTGCCCGCCAGAGCCACGCTGCCCCTGCCTGCCGAACTGCAGGCCCCCGTGCAGCCGCTGCCCGGCAACGTGACGTCCTTCTGGGATCTCATGCACAGCGGCGCCAGGCCTTCACATGTCGAGGTGGACATGGACGAGGTGGCGCTGATGACTTATACCTCGGGCACCACCGGCCTGCCCAAGGGCGCCATGCTGAGCTTCGGCGCGGCCGCATACAAGACGGCCGGCGCGTCCCGGGTGACCGGGGTCAGCGCCGAGGACGTATTGCTGGCCGTGGCACCGCTCTATCACATCGCCGGCATGTCCATGGGGGTGAACATGCCCGTGCATTCGGGGGCGACCTGCGTGCTGCTGCATCGCTTCGATCCACTGGCCGTGGCGCAGGCGCTGGAGCGCTATCGCGTCAGCTGGTGGTACAGCATCGCGCCCATGAATGTGGCGCTGATGCAGGTGCCCGGCGTGGAGAAGATGGACTTCAGCGCGCTGCGCCGCAACACCGTCACCAGCTTCGGCATCACCTACACCGAGGACTTGGCCCGGCAGTGGCGCCGGTTCGCGCCCAATGCCATCTCCAGCGAGGCGGCCTACGGTCTGTCAGAAACCCACACCATGGATACCTTTATGCCCGGCGATGCCATTCGTTGGGGCACGCATGGCAAGCCCGCGCCGGGCAACGAGATCCGGGTGATAGACCCGGAGACCGGCGCGCCGCTGGCCGCAGGCGAGGTGGGCGAGATCATCATTCGCGGCCCGGGCAACTTCAAGGGCTACTGGAACAAGCCCGAGGCCACGGCCAAGACGCTCAAGAACGGCTGGGTGCATACCGGCGACATGGGCAGGTTCGATGCCGACGGCTATCTGACCTTCATCGGCCGCTTCAAGGAAATGATCAAGGTCTCGGGCTACAGCGTGTTCCCCGAGGAGGTGGAGACGATTCTGATCAAGCATCCGGCCATCGCCCAGGCGGCCGTGATCGGTGTTGCCGACGCTCAGAAAGGCGAGGTCGTGCGCGCCTTCATCGTGCGCAAGCCCGGGCAGAGCCTGGAGGCGGAAGGCCTGCTGGCCTGGAGCAAGGAAAACATGGCCAGCTACAAGGCGCCGCGCGAGGTGCGCTTCATCGATGCGCTACCGGCCACGGGCGCAGGAAAGGTGCTGCGCCGTTTGCTGCGAGATATTCCCTGATTTTTTGCATCAAGAGTGGTTGTGACCATTGATTGGTGAGCGCTAAAAGCTATTAAAACGAGAGTCCTATGTTCAAGAAAGTCCTGATCGCCAACCGCGGTGAAATCGCGCTGCGCATCATCCGAGCGCTGCAGGAGCTGGGCATTGCCAGCCTAGCGGTGTACGCCGCCGATGATGCGGCGGCCCCGCATGTGCAGGCTGCTGACGAAGCGCAGGCACTGGGCGCCAGCGGCCCGGCTGCCTATCTCGATGGCGCGCAGCTGCTGCGGATCGCGCAGCAGCACGACTGCGATGCGCTGCACCCGGGCTATGGCTTTCTCAGCGAGAACGCAGACTTTGCGCGCGCCTGTGCGGCAGCAGGGCTGCGCTTTATCGGCCCGACGCCCGAGCAGCTGGCGCTGCTTGGCGACAAGGCCAGAGCCCGCGCGCTGGCACAGCAATGCGGTGTGCCCCTGATGCCTGGCAGCACCGAGGCCGTGACGCTGGAGCAGGCCCAGCAGTTCTTCGCGCGGCAGCAGGCCGACGGTGCCAGCGGCATCATGATCAAGGCCATTGGCGGCGGTGGCGGGCGCGGCATGCGTGCGGTCACCGAGGCCGGAGAAGTGGCGGCCGCCTACCAGCGCTGTCGCAGCGAGGCGCAAGCGGCGTTCGGCGTGGACGGCGTCTATGTCGAGCGGCTGATGAGCGGCGCGCGCCATATCGAGATCCAGCTGCTGGGTGACGGCAGCGAATGGCCGATGGCGCTGGGGGAGCGCGAATGCACGCTGCAGCGGCGCTTCCAGAAGCTGGTGGAGATTGCGCCCAGCCCCAGCCTGACGCCGCCGCTGCGCGAGCGCATCACCGAGGACGCGCTGCGCATGGCGGCCAGACTGCGCTATGAAAGCCTGGGCACGTTCGAGTTCCTGGTCGATCTGCAATCCCAGTCCCTGCCCTATGTGTTCATCGAGGCCAACCCGCGCCTGCAGGTGGAGCACACGATTACCGAAGAAGTCTTTGGCGTCGATCTGGTGCAGGCCCAGATCCGCATTGCGGCGGGCGAGCATTTTGCCGACCTGGGCCTGAATGTGAATGCACCGCCCCGGCCGCGCGGCTATGCCATGCAGTGGCGCATCAATGCCGAAACCCTCGATGCCCAGGGCAACTCCCGCCCCGGCAGCGGCCGCATTGCCGAGCTGCACTGGCCGCAAGGCCCCGGCATACGCCTGGACGGTCATGCGCAGCAGGGTGCCAGCCCGTCGCCGCATTACGACACCTTGCTGGCCAAGCTCGTCGTGCACAGCCACGCGCCGCGTTTCGAGGATGTGCTGCGCCGCTCCCGGCGTGCGCTGGCCGACTGCCGCATTGCGGGCCTTGCCACCAATCTGCCGCTGCTGCAGGCCCTGGCCCAGCGGCCCGAGATGCTGGAGCAGACCGTGCACACGCGCTGGCTCGAAGAGGTCCTGCCGCAGCTGGTGGAAGCTGCAGAAAAGATAGCTTCAAGCGCAAGTCATTCAATGAATTCAGATATTTTTAAGTCTGAAAGCAATGTATTGCAAGAGCAGCAAGCTCCTGAAAATGCAGTGCTGGCTCCCATGCCGGCCAGGGTCGTGCAGTGGTCTGTTGCGGTGGGTGAGACGGTGGCCAAGGGCGCCGAGCTGGGCATTCTCGAAGCCATGAAGATGCAGCATGTGTTGTTCGCGCAGGCTGCGGGCCGGGTCCAGGCGCTGCTGGCGGAGGCCGGCAGCTATGTGGCGCAGGACCAGGCCTTGCTGGTGCTCGCGCCCGTTCAAGGCGATGCAGCGCATGCCGAGGTGGTGCCGCAGCGGCAGGACCCGGGCCACATCCGGGCCGATCTGCAGCGCGTCAGGGATCGCCATGGCTTCACGCTCGATGCGGCGCGGCCCGATGCCATGGCCAGGCGCCATGCCCAGGGCAGCCGCAGCGCGCGCGAGAACATTGCCGATCTCTGCGATGAAGGCAGCTTCATCGAGTACGGCGCGCTGGCGATTGCCGCGCAGACACGCAGGCGCAGCCTCGACGATCTGGTGGCCAACACGCCGGCCGACGGCATGGTCACGGGCATGGGCTCCATCAATGCCGCGCAGTTCGGCGCGGAGCGGTCGCGCGCCGTGGTCATGTCCTATGACGCCACGGTGCTGGCCGGCACCCAGGGGGCGCGTAATCACGCCAAGACCGACCGCATGCTGGGCATCGCGCTGCAGCAGAAACTGCCCGTGGTGCTGTTTGCCGAAGGCGGCGGCGGCAGGCCCGGCGATACCGACACACCCGTGGTCGCGGGCCTGCATGTGCATACCTTCGCGGCCTATGCGGCGCTCTCGGGCCAGGTGCCCGTGGTGGGTATCACCCATGGCCGCTGCTTTGCGGGCAATGCGGCGCTGCTGGGTTGCAGCGATGTGATCATCGCCACGCGCAGCAGCAATATCGGCATGGGCGGACCGGCCATGATCGAGGGCGGCGGCCTGGGTGTCTTCCGTCCCGAGGAAGTCGGCCCCGCCAGCGTGCAGCATGCGAATGGCGTGATCGATATCCTGGTCGACGACGAGGCCCAGGCCGTGGCCGCGGCCAGGCACTATCTGTCCTTCTTCCAGGGGCGGGTCGAGCAATGGTCCGAGCCCGATCAGCGTCTGCTGCGCCAGGTCGTGCCCGAGAACCGCCTGCGTGCCTACGATACGCGCGCAGCCATGGCCGGGTTGGTGGACGAGGGCAGCCTGTTGATGCTGAGAACCGGCTTCGGCGCCGGTATCCACACGGCGCTGGCGCGCATCGAGGGGCGGCCCGTGGGATTGATGGCCAACAACCCGGGCCATCTGGGCGGCGCCATCGATGCCGATGCGGCCGACAAGGCGGCGCGTTTCATGCAGTTGTGCAATGCCCACGGCATCGCCATCGTCAGCCTGGTCGATACGCCCGGCTTCATGGTCGGGCCGGAGATCGAGAAAACCGCCCAGGTGCGCCATGTCAGCCGGCTGTTCGTCATGGCGGCCAAGCTGCGCGTCCCATACTTCAGCGTGGTGCTGCGCAAGGGCTATGGCCTGGGCGCCATGGGCATGACGGCGGGCAGCTTTCATGCGCCCATCTTCAATGTGGCTTGGCCCACGGGCGAGTTCGGCGCCATGGGCCTGGAAGGGGCTGTGCGGCTGGGCTTTCGCAAGGAGCTCGAAGCCCTGCCCGAGGGCGCGCAGCGCGAGGAGCTGTTTGAGAAGCTGCTGGCCCAGCAATACACGCATGGCGAGGCCATGCACATGGCGGCCACGCTGGAAGTCGATGCCGTCATCGACCCCTCGGAGACCCGCGCCTGGCTGGTGCGCGGCCTGGCCGGTGCGCGACTGCGCGATGAGCCGGCCCGGTTTGTCGATACCTGGTAGGGCGGAGGGCTAGCGTTCGTAACCGGGGCTGCGCCTGTCCAGCCTGCGTAGCAGCCCCGGCCAGTTCAGCGCGCCGGAGCCCATGCCCTTGGTGACTTGCTGCGCCTGCTGCGCCGAGGTGGCGATGATGGCCGGGTCAATCATGGTCAGTCTGCCGCCGCCGGACTGCGCGCGTACTTGGATCATGCACACCGACTCGAAGGTATACATGGCCATGAAGGCGTCGGCGACGCTCTGGCCCACGGTCAGCAGGCCGTGGTTGCGCAGCATGAAGAAATTGTTGCTGCCCAGGTCGCGCACCAGGCGAGGCTTTTCATCGTCGCGCAGCGCTACGCCCTCATAGTCGTGGTAGCCGAGCGAGCTGAGCACGAAGATGGACTGCTGGGAGATGGGCAGCACGCCATCCGCCTGCGCCGACACGGCCACGCCGTTGACGCTGTGGGTGTGCAGCACGCACCCCGCGTCCTCGCGCGCCGCATGGACGGCGCTGTGGATGGTGAAGCCTGCCGGATTGATGGGGAAGGGCGAGTCCATCACCACATTGCCCGCAAGATCGACTTTCACCAGCGAGGATGCGGTGATCTCGTCGAACATCATGCCGTAGGGGTTGATGAGAAAGTGGTGCTCCGGCCCAGGAATCTTGGCGGTAATGTGGGTGTAGACCATATCGTCCCAGCCCATCAGCGCGACTAGGCGGTAGGCAGCCGCCAGATCAATGCGCGTGCGCCATTCCTCGGCGCTGATCTTGCCCTGGAGGCTGGGGATGTCCTGTATCGATGTCTTCATGAAGTGGACTCCTTGTTGGGGGATAGAAGATAGAGGCTTGCGTGCAGGTATCCGGGGCGACTCAGGCCACCTGCGGCACGGCATGCCTTGGGGATGGGCGCACGCTCAAGAGCAGCAGCAGACCCGCTGAGACATACAGTGCGATCACCAGATACATGCTGTAGGTGTTGTTGCCGGTCTGCTTGATGAGCAGGGCGTTCGCATAGGGGCTGAAGGCGCCGCCCAGGTTGCCCAGGCAGTTGATGAGGGCGATGCCGATGGCGGCTACCTTGGCGGGCAGATACTCGCTGACCATGGCGAAGAACAGCGGCGTGGCCGAGGCCAGGCCGATGACCCCAAGCGATAGAGCGAGCAGCGAGCCCGGCAGATTGCCCTGCAGCAGGGTCGTCGCGTACAGGCAAACCGCGGCTAGGCCTGTGCAGGCGGCAAAGTGCAGACGGCGCTCACGATGGCGGTCCGAGTGGCGGCCAATCAGAATCATTCCCACCACGCCGCAGGCATTGGGGATGGCGGCCAGCAGGCCGACGGTCAGCACGTCCTTGACGCCCCAACTCTGGATCAGCGTCGGCGTCCAGAACACCATGGTGTAGCTGGCCCCAAGCAGGCAGAAATACGTCAGCGCGAGTAGCCACGTCTTCGGATCGCGTAGCAACTGGCCGTGGGTGGCGTTGGCGGCCTTGTCGGTGGCGGAGCTCTGCTCTTGGGCGAAGCTCTCGTTGATCACATCCTTTTCGGCGTGGGTCAGCCATTTGGCCGAGCCGGGCTTGTCCTGCAGCCAGAAAAAAGCCACCACGCCCAGCACTGCTGCGGGCAGGCCTTGCACCAGGAACAGCCATTGCCAGCCGTGCCAGCCGTTGACCCCATTCAGGTATTTGAGGGTGGCACCGCTCAACGGCCCGGCCAGAACGCCGATGATCGTCGTGGCTGCCATGAAGGTCGCGATCACTTGCCCTCGGCGCGTTGACGGATACCAGTAGGTGAAATACAGAATCATGCCGGGGAAGAAACCGGCCTCGAAGGCCCCGAGCAGAAAGCGTGCAATGTAGAACTGTGTCGGCGTCTGCACGAACATCATGCCTGCGGCGATCAGGCCCCAGCACACCATGATGCGTAGCAGCGTCTTGCGCACGCCGATCCGCTCCAGCAGCATGTTGCTGGGCACTTCAAACAAAAAGTAGCCGATGAAGAAAATTCCTGCGCCCAGGCCGTAGACAGCCACATCCCAGGGTAGGGTCTCCTTCATCTGTAATTGGGCGTAGCCGACGTTGACGCGATCGAGGTAGGCCACCATGTAGGCAATCAGCAGCAGCGGCAGGATGCGCCAGCTGACCTTGGAAAAGACGGCGTTGGTCACTGCCGTCGATGCATAACCGGGCTGCCGAGCGCCTGATGTGGGGAATCCTTGCGGTGGATTGCTCATGCTGCCTGCCTCCATCATTCGTTGTGTGGCAGGCAGTCTAGGAACAGGGGGCAAGATGCGTCACCACCTGTTTGGGTGGTATTAGGGTTTGTCGCCAGGTCTTGCAGTCGCCCAGGCGTCTCGCGCTACGGCCCTGGGCGCGTTGTCGGAAGGTGTGAATGAACCCCGAGTGTCCAAGATGAGCGATCAAAACGGACATGTGGGTTCGTGAACAGTGTCTCAGTCCAGCAGGTGCAGACGCCGGGCCTGGGCGATGGCCTGCGTGCGGTTGTGTGCATCGAGCTTCATGTACAGCCGTTTCAGGTACCACTTGACCGTGTTTTCAGTCAGTTGCAGCCGTTGGGCGATTTCCTGGTTGCGTCCGCCAAGTGCCAGTGCCTGGAGCAGTTCGCGCTCGCGCTGGCTGAAGGTGTCGATGTGTCGCGGCTTCTTCTGCGCATCAGCCGTGCTGCGTCCTGCCGCCAGCACCTGGTGGAGATATTCGCGCGGTGCAGGCAGTGGCGCGGCGCTGGTCAACCAGGCGCCGATGCGGTCGAGCACGGGCGGCCCCTCGTCGGCAAAGCTGCGCACAAAGCCTTGTCGGCTACCCGTGTCCAGTGCTGAGGCCAATGCAGCGTCGGCATCGCTGCATTGGCCCAGCGCGTCCAGCGCGCAGGCATGCAAAATGCCGAGCTTGAGCGCGCGCCAGCCGCGCTGCATGAACTGCGCCTGGGCCAGCCGCTGCGCAATGGCTGGCAGTGCCTGGCGCGCCTGGCCGCTGCGCACTAGTAGGCGCAGCCAGGTCAGGTCGCCAGCCTCGGCATCGGTGGCGAAGTGAAAGCGGCCTGCATCGGGCCGTTCTGCGGGCATCAGCTTCTGCGCCAGGTCATGCTGGCCCGATAGCGTGGCCATGCGCACCTTCTCCCAGCGGCAAGCCATCACCAGCCGGTGAAAATTCCGTTGCAGGGCGCGTGCCAGCGTCCTGTCCAGAATGGCTTGCGCGGCCTCGTGGTTGCCGCGCGCAAAGTCCAGCCGTGCCGCAGCCAGATAGCTGCCTATCGCCAGATCAGTGGCCTGGGAGTCGTCCGCATGTGGCGTATGCAGGGCCAGCAACGCTTGCAGCGCATCAAGCTGGTCGGTTTCGTAGAGCAATTCGCAGCGCAGCCCCAGGCCGGGGGCTGCATACTCGCTGCGTTCATCCATGCTCTGGCCGCTGTAGCAAGCCAGAGCCTTCCGCAGTTCGCCGCGTGAACTCCAGATGGCCGCACGCAACCCCTGTGCAGCTGACAGGCCGAACAAGTGCAAGGCCTTGCGGTTGTGGAGGTCGGCCTGATCCAGCAGCGCCAGCGCCGTATCGAAGTTCATGCGCGCAAGCTCGGCATAGGCTTGCACATTGAGCATGCTGCCTCGCGCATAGTCACCTTCGGTCCATGAAAGATTGCGCTGGATGACGCGAAGCACCTGCTCCATATCGCCCGAGGCAATGGAGATCAGCGCCTCCAGCGCCAGATAGTCCTCCCGCATCGGGCGGTCGAACGCCTGCTGGGCGGACAGCGCGCGCAACTGCTGAAAGCGCGCCTGAGCTTCCTCGACCTGATGCAAATAGGCATGCGCGCGGGCAGAGGCCCAGACAATGCCTGGATGGCTGTCCGCGATATGCGCGGGCAGGCGGGCAATCGCTTGCTGGACTGTCGCCAGGTGTCCGCTGAGCACCAGCGGGCGAGCTGCGCGGTTCACCAGCGCGGCAGCGAAATCCGGGTTGCCGCAATCGAGACCGTGTCCCACGGCTTCGGTCAGCAGGCCTCTGGCTTCCAGCCAGGCTGCTGCCTTGCAGTGCAGCAGCGCGGCGCGACCGGGGTGAAGGGCGTCCAGGCGCTTGCGCAAGAAATCCTGCAGCAGCGAGTGGCAGATCCAGGCGCCGCTCTGCCCCGGCCCCTGGCTCAGCGGCGTGATGAATTGCAGGCTCCGCGCCATCTCCTCCAGCAGCGGCGCGCTGTCGCTGCGTCCGCATAGCGCATCGCACAGAGAGGGCAGCAGATAGCGCAGCACGCAGGTGTCGAGCAGAAAGGCTCGCCATTGCGGTGGCTGTTGCTCGAAGACCTCGTTGGCCAAGTATTCGGCCAGATCGGAGCGGTTGTCCTGCAGCATGTCCAGGAAGCGCGGGTCGTTTTCGCTACGATGCAGCGCGAGCGCCCCCAGGCGCAGTGCAGCAGGCCAGCCCTCGCAGCGTTGGGCGATCAGCTCCAGCCATGGCTGGGGTGGCGGGGGGCGGCCGACATTGCCCACCTGCAGCAAGGCCCGGGTTTCGTCGTCATCGAAGCGCAACTGACGTGCGCCCCACTCCAGCAGACCCGCGCCGACCTTCATGCGCGCGAGCGCAATGGGGGAATGGGGGCGGGCGCTGGCGACGATACGCAGATTGTCCGGCGCAAAGCGCAGCAGCTGATGCAGCAACCGTACCGAGGCGCTTGTCTGCACCGATTCCAGCTCGTCAAGGAAAAGCACCCGCTGCCCGGGCAGCAGGGCCACGGCCTGCAGCCACGCACCCAGATCGGAAAAGCGTGCGATGCCGCTGGCGCTGCGGCTGCCCCAGTTGCGGTCTATGCAGGCCTGCAAATGGGTCAGCAGGTGCAAGGGGTCTTCATCGCTGGGATCCAGCGTCAGCCAGTGGCAAAAAGTGGCAGGTAGGTTGCTCAGGCGCTTGAAGAGCAGGCTCATCAGCGTCGTTTTTCCGTAACCGGCCGGGGCGCGGAGCATCAGAACCCGCCAGTCCGGCGTTTGTTTCAGCATTCCCAGCAGCTTGCTGCGCGGCACGCAGGCGTGGCCAAGCCTGGGCGGTTGCAGCTTCCCTTCAAGGGCTGCATAAGCGCAGGCGTCGGCAGATGGTGTTGGAGGCGCAGGCATTCGGGTGTTTCAGCAGTCGCAGTCGGCGGCGTGAGCGTGAGCTTGGCACAAGAGCGGCGCAGCGGGTGTAGCCAACGTGCCTGGCGGGCCAGAGGCTGTACCGCTGCGTGATAAGCTGCCCAGCTGTTTTTCTATGCGGAGATAACCCCCATGCCCGGACTTCTGCCCGATATCGATCCCGATGGCCTGCTCGAATTCTCGGTGGTCTACACCGATAGAGCGCTCAACCACATGTCCAAGAAGTTCGTGGGTGTGATGCAGGACATCCTGGGCATGCTCAAGGACGTCTATCACGCCAACACGGCCGTGCTGATTCCCGGCAGCGGCACCTTCGGCATGGAAGCCGTGGCGCGCCAGTTCGCCAATCGCGAGCGGGTGCTGATCGTGCGCAATGGCTGGTTCAGCTATCGCTGGACGCAGATCTTCGATGCCGATGCGGGCCTGGGCGGCGGCTCCGTGGTCTGCAAGGCGCGCAAGCAGGGCGAGGGCAGCCAGGACCCCTGGGCGCCATGCCCGGCAGCCGATGTGGCCGAGACCATTCGCGTGGAGCGTCCCAAGGTGGTGTTTGCCCCGCATGTGGAAACGGCCAGCGGCATCATGCTGCCCGACGAATACCTGCGCACCGTCGCTGATGCCGCGCACGAGGTCGGCGCGCTGTTCGTGCTGGACTGCGTGGCCTCCGGCGCCATGTGGGTCGATATGGAAAAAACCGGCGTGGACGTGCTGATCTCGGCGCCGCAAAAGGGCTGGAGCAGCTCGCCTTGCTGCGCCATGGTCATGCTCTCGGCGCGCGCCCGCGAGGCCATAGAGCACACGCAGAGCTCCAGCTTCTCCTGCGACCTGAAGAAGTGGATGCAGATTGCCGAGGGCTACGAAAAAGGCCAGCACGCCTATCACACCACCATGCCCACGGACGCGCTACTGCGCTTGCGCGACGTGATGCTGGAGACGCGCAAATACGGCTTTGCCAAGGTGCGCGAAGAACAGATGGAACTGGGTCGCAAGGTGCGCGAGCTGCTGCAATCGCGCGGCTTCCCCAGCGTCGCGGCCGAGGGCTACAAGGCGCCTGGCGTGGTCGTGAGCTACACCACTGACGCGGAAATCCAGAGCGGCCGTGCCTTCCTCAAGGTGGGCTTGCAGACCGCCTCGGGCGTTCCGCTGCAATGCGATGAAGGCCCGGACTTCAAAACCTTCCGCATCGGCCTGTTCGGCCTGGACAAATGGCATGACTCGGATCGCTCAGTGGCGCATCTGTCCAAGGCACTGGACGATATCGGCATTGCCCGGACCTGAGAAGATGCGGCCGACGGCATTGCTGCTATGACATCTTTTCGACCCGACTTCGTAATAAAGTCGGGTTTTGTTTATTCAGCGCATCCGATATGAAAAAAGCAGTCTCCGTGATCGGGTTTGTATGGGCCATGGGGGCTGGCGCAGTGGTTCATGCTGCGCCAGTCACTACCGCCAGCGGGCTGATCTATGAAAGCCAGGTCGAAGGCAGCGGGCCCAGTCCCAAGGCGACGGACACCGTCAAGGTGCACTACCGCGGCTACTTTCCCGATACCGGCAAGGAGTTCGACAGCTCCTATGCACGCAAGCAGCCCATCGAGTTCCCGCTCACTGGCGTGATTCCCTGCTGGACCGAGGGCGTGCAAAAGATGAAAGTGGGCGGCAAGGCCAAGCTGACATGCCCTCCCGGCATAGCCTATGGCAGCCGTGGTGCAGGCCGTGCCGTTCCCCCCAATGCCACGCTGAACTTCGATGTGGAGCTGCTGGGCATCCAGGGCCGCTGATCAAGGCCTGTCGATCTCAAGCCGCTTGGCCAGGCGCTGCAGATTGGCTCGATCGAGCTGCAGCTCGCGCGCTGCGGCGGCCCAGCTGCCCCGGTGGCGGGCCAGGCTGGAGCTGACCAGCTGGCGCTCATAGGCGCTGACGGCGGCGCGCAGGCCGGCCTCGGGCGCAGCCGCCGGCGTGGCCGGGTCCATGGGTGCTGTGACCTGTGCGGCGGCAGGCGCCTCGGCCCGCTCCCAGAGATCGGCAAGTCCCAGGGTCACGATGCGCAGCCTGGTTCCCGCGCGGCTGGCGCTGCCGTCATTGCGGCTCAGGGCCCTGAGCACGGCGCGGCTGATGCAGTGCTCGAGCTCGCGCACATTGCCGGGCCAGCTGCGATTGAGCAAGGCCGCCTGTGCGGCCGCATCCAGGCGCAGGCCGCCCAGCCTGAGCCTGGAGCGGTTCTCCTCGAGGAAATAGCCCGCCAGCTGCAGCACGTCGCTGTCGCGCTCTCGCAGCGGCGGCACGGCGAGCGGATAGACATTGAGGCGGTGATAGAAGTCCGCGCGCATGCGCCCGGCGTGGACTTCCGCAGCCAGGTCACGGTTGGTGGCGGCGATCACGCGCACATCCACATGGTGCTCCCGGTCCGAGCCCAGGCGCTGCAGCTGGCCGCTTTGCAGCACACGCAGCAGCTTGGCCTGCACGGGCAGCGACAGTTCGCCGACCTCGTCCAGGAACAGCGTGCCCTGATGCGCCTGCTCGAACTTGCCGCTGCGCTCGCTCAGTGCTCCCGTGAAGGCCCCGCGCACATGGCCGAACAGCTCGCTCTCGACCAGGTTGTCGGGCAGGGCCGCGCAGTTGATGCTGATCATGGGCTTGTCGGCACGGCCCGACTGCGCATGCACGGCCTGGGCCACCAGCTCCTTGCCGGTGCCGGTTTCGCCGGTGACGAGCACGCAAAGATCGCTGGCTGCGACCAGGGCAATGTCTTTCTGCAGCTGGCGCATGACGGGGCTTGCGCCCTGCAGTCCGCGCTCCTGTGGCGCGGCGGGACTGGCAGAGCCGGTGGCGCCGCGCGCGAGCTGGGAAAGCTGGTGCACGCGCTCGGCCGTGGCCACGGTGGCTGCGGCCAGATTGCTGAAGGCCTGCAGCATGGCCAGCGCCGCGGGGTCGGCGAACCGGCCCGGCTCCAGTGCGTCCAGCGTCAGCAGTCCCCAGGGCAGGCCGCCCAGCTGCAGCACGCAGCCCATGCAGTCATGCACATGCAGCTCGCTGATGGCCTGGCCTTTGTGCGCCACCAGCCCGTCATAGGGATCGGGCAGGGGACTGTCGGGTTCAAAGCGCATGGCCTGGCCGGCCGCCAGCAACTGGGCAAAGCGCGGATGCTCGCCCAGGCGAAAGCGCCGGCCCAGCGTGTCCGGCATCAGGCCGTCGATCGCCATGGGGCGCAGCCATTCGCCTTCGAGCTTCAGCAGGGCTACGGCATCGGCGGGCAACAGATTGCGCAGTGCGGCCAGCAGACGGCGCAGACGTTCGCGCTCGGACAGGTCCTGGGCTAGATCGGCGATCAGCGGGCTGACGGCGTTGAGAATGTGAGATGTTGTCATAACGACATCGGGTGGTGTCAATGAGACAGCAATTGATGGATGTCATATTGACGCATGTTTTTGCAAGCCATTGTTCTGCAATGGTCTTGTTGCTGGCACGCCGTTTGCATTTATCCGCTCAAGCCTTGCAGCTGGCAAGGCAGCAACCAGGAGATTTGCATGCTTACCGAACGTCAACGCGAGATCGTCAAGGCCACCGTACCGCTGCTGGAAACCGGCGGCGAGGCCCTGATCACGCATTTCTACCAGACCATGCTGGGTGAGTATCCCGAGGTGCGCCCGCTGTTCAACCAGGCGCACCAGCAAAGCGGTGCTCAGCCGCGAGCATTGGCACATAGCGTGCTGATGTATGCCAAGAACATCGACCGACTGGAAAACCTGGGCAATCTGCCTGCGCAAATCATCAACAAGCATGTGGCGCTGCAGGTACAGGCCGAGCATTACCCCATCGTCGGTGCCTGCCTGCTGCGCGCCATTCGCGAGGTGCTGGGGGCAGAGATCGCCACGGATGAGGTGATCGCCGCCTGGGCCGCCGCCTATCAGCAGCTGGCCGATATCCTGATCGGTGCGGAGCGCGCGGTGTACGAGCAGACTGCGGCAGCCGAAGGCGGCTGGCGTGGTGCGCGTGCCTTCAAGCTAGTGCGCAAAGAGGCCGAAAGCGCCGAGATCACGTCCTTCTATCTGGAACCCGTGGACGGCGGCGCGGTGATTGCCCATCAGCCAGGCCAGTACATCGGCCTGCGCGTGGTAGTCGACGGCCTGGAGCAGCGCCGCAACTACTCGCTGTCGGCGCCTGCCAACGGCAAGAGCTATCGCATCAGCGTCAAGCGCGAGGCCGGCGGCAAGGTCTCCAACCATTTGCACGACCAGCTGCACGTGGGCGATACGCTGGAGCTGTTCCCGCCTGCCGGCCATTTCACCTTGCAGGCCAATGCCAAGCCCCTGGTGCTGATCAGCGGCGGTGTGGGCATCACGCCCACGCTGCCCATGCTACAGGCCGCGCTGCCCACGGGGCGCGAGATCACCTTCATCCACTGCGCGCGTGATCGCGGCGTACATGCCTTCCGCGAGAAGATCGATGCGCTGGCTAACAGCCACGAGCAGCTCACACGCCGCTATTGCTACGACCAGGCGGACGCGGGCGACGAGGTCGATGCCCAGGGCCTGCTGAGCACCGACCGACTGGCCCAGTGGCTGCCTGAGTCACGCGATGCCGATGTCTACTTCCTGGGCCCGCGCGGCTTCATGCGCAGCGTCAAGCAGTCGCTGCGCGAGCTGGGCGTGCCCGACGCCCAGGTGCACTACGAGTTCTTCGGCCCGGCAGAAGCCTTGGCTTGATTGAGTGAATGCTCATTAAAAAAGAGCTGTTAGCGCTTGTTATTAATAGGTTTCAGTGCTGAAAGCATGTGAAATCCTTGTAAATAAACCACAAACAGCTCTTTTTATTGGGGCGCGACCCGAGTCGGAGTCGGCAGGCCAGTGCCCTGCCACCCCGCCGCGAGGCCATGGAAGGCGGGGCCGCCCAGGCGCACAAGCGCGCCTCAGGGGGTCAACGGTAATACGCTTCGACCGTGCCCTTGAGCTTGATCAGCAGGGGCTTGCCCTTGCGGTCCAGGGTCTTGCCGGCGGGCACCTTGACCCAGCCTTCGCTGACGCAGTATTCCTCGACGTCAAAGCGATCCTTGCCGTTGAAGCGGATGCCGATATCGTGCTCGAACACGGCGGCCACATGGTGGGGGCTGCGAGGGTCAACGGACAGATGGTCGGGCAGTTCGGGGCGGGTGGCGTCGGTCATGATTTTTCGAGAGTCAGGGAATACAGGAGCGCTATTTTCGGTGCAATTGCAAAAGCCTGCCTCCTGTTGTCGCAATGGCGCAGCGCAGGCCATGCGCGGCCATCGGGGCAGGAGGCATAGGCGAGCCGGCCTGACTCGCCTATGCTTGCGCCATGCTCACCGAAGAACAACGCCTGTCCCTGCAGCGCGCCAAGCGGCTGCCGCTGATTTTGCTGCTGCTGGTGACGGCCGGCTTCATCGCCACGGCGCTGGCGGGCTCGCGCTGGGGGCTGGAGGGCCAGGCCGTGCCGCTGTGGCTGGTATGTCTGCGGGCCATCTGCGAGGCCGCCATGGTGGGGGCGCTGGCCGACTGGTTTGCGGTCTCGGCGCTGTTTCGCCACATTCCGCTGCCGCTGGTGGGGCGGCACACGGCCATCATCCCGCGCAACAAGGATCGCATAGGGAACAACCTGGCCACTTTCGTGCGCGACAAGTTTCTCGACGCGCCCTCGCTGGTGGCGCTGATCGAGCGCAACAACCCCGCCCAGGCGCTGGCGGACTGGCTGACGACTCCCGCCAACAGCCAGCTGCTGGGCAGGCAGGTGGCGCGACTGGCGCTGGCCGCGCTGGAGATGGTGCAGGACAAGCAGGTAGAGAAGTTTCTGACCCAGTCGCTCAAGGCCGTGATGCAGCATGTGGATCTGTCGCGCGCGGCGGCATCGCTGCTGTCGGGGCTGACGGCGGGTGGGCGCCACCAGGAGGTGCTCGACGATGTGCTGGCGCGCATCAGCCGCGTGCTGCGCCAGGAGCAGACCCATGTGCTGATCGCGCAGACCATCGTGGTCTGGCTCAAGCGAGAGCACCCGATCAAGGAAAAAATGCTGCCCACGGACTGGCTCAGCGACAAGGGCGCCAGCGTGATTGCCAGCGCTCTGGACAGCCTGCTGCAGGACGTGGCCCAGAACCCCGGCCACCGTTTGCGCCAGGCCTTCGACAACTCGATACAGCGCCTGATCGACGGTCTGCAGAACGACCCCGTCTACGCCGAGCGTGTGGAAAAGCTGCGCAACTATCTGCTGCATGACGAGAAGCTGGCCGTCTACCTGCGCGAGCTATGGGCCGGCTGGCGCGCCCGGCTGGAGCGCGATCTGGCCGACGAGAATTCGGCCATGGCGCGCCGCGCCGCCGTGATGGGGCGCTGGCTGGGCCAGGCGCTGGCGCATGACGAGGCACTGCGCAGCTCCATGAACGAGCGCCTCAAGCGCTGGGCGACGACGCTGGCGCCCGATGTCTCGCAGTTCATCGCCAGACATATTGCCGACACGGTGCAGCGCTGGGATGCCGAGCAACTGGCCACGCTGATCGAGGCGCATATCGGCAAGGATCTTCAGTACATACGCATCAACGGCACGCTGGTGGGCGGCGCCATCGGCTTGCTGCTGTTTCTCATCTCGCATGCTGCAGCCTTGTGGCGCAGCCTGCTGGCCTGGCTGGGATAAAGCTCTATGAGCCGCATGCCGGTGCCAGTTGGCGCTGGTTAGCGTCCTTGTCAAAGTACTTAACAGTAAAAATTCTTTGGAAGGCCTGTTGGTTGCGGTTACAATGAGAATTATTCGCAACAAGAAGACCTTGCTGCAATCTTTGACTCAGCCAGGCATGCACATTGAATGACCGCATGCCGCCATGCCCAGCTGCATGGTTTAGCCAGGACGATCTCATGCGCAGATCGTGATTGCCTTCTTCATCACTCCAACAGCGCGAATGCTTCGCTGACCTGCACCTGCTGTTCGTGGCTTTGGCCATGAGGCGCAGCCGTGCCTGGTCGATGTGCATCTTCTTCCAAACTCATCATGCAAATTCATGCAGCCGCTGCTGCAGGCCTGGCCATGGCCTGCGCGTCTTCGTCTTTCCGTCCTCTGTTCACCACCCGCCGGTCGCTGCGCCCCATGCTGGGCATGGCGCTGGCTGCAGCAGGCCTGCTGACCCACGGGCTGACGGCGGCACAGGAGAAATCTCTGGAGACCGTGGTGGTCACGGCCTCGGGCTTCGAGCAGGAGATCAAGGATGCGCCGGCATCGATTTCCGTCATCACCCGCGAAGAGCTGGAAAAAGGCAGCTACAACAATCTGCATGATGCGCTGCGCGACGTGCCAGGCGTGAATCTGGTGCCTTCGGACAACAACTCCAACGACATCAGCCTGCGCGGCATGGGCGTGAACTACACCCTGATCCTGGTGGACGGCAAGCGCACCAATACCCGCGAAACCCAGGCCAACGGCTCCACGGGTACCGACCAGAGCTGGGTGCCACCGCTGGAGGCGATAGAGCGCATCGAAGTGGTGCGCGGTCCCATGTCCTCGCTCTACGGCTCGGATGCCATGGGCGGCGTGATCAACATCATCACGCGCAAGGTGGCCAAAGAGTGGATGGGCTCCATCCGCACCGAAGCCACGCTGCAGGAGCGCTCGTCCTCGGGCAATATCTACCAGAGCAATTTCTATCTGTCCGGCCCCATACAGACCGATCTGCTGGGCCTGAGCATCTACGGCAACTACAACAAGCGCGGCGAGGACAACATCCTCAACGGCTACAACGACTACGACAATCGCGCGCTCAACGTCAAGCTGGCGCTGACGCCCAACAAGGACCACGACATCATTGCCGAGCTGGGCACGGGCAAGCAGCACTACACCTCGACGCCGGGCAAGACGCTGGCGGCCACGGCTGCACTCAGCGACCGCAAGTTCGAGCGCGACAACTTCTCGCTGCAGCACAAGGGACGCTGGGGCTGGGCATCCTCGGACACCTATCTGCAGCAGGAGAAGACGCGCAATCTGTCGCGCGACATGACCATCAAGAACACGGTGTTCAACAGCAGCTGGGTGGCGCCGCTGGGGGCCAGCCATCTGCTGACCACGGGCGTGAGCTACAACGAGCAGGACCTGAACGACACCACCACCAACACCTTGCCCAATGCCAGCCGCACCAGCATCAACCGCAGCCAGTGGGCCGTGTTTGCCGAGGACGAATGGCGTCTTCTCAAGGACTTCGCACTGACCGGCGGCCTGCGCTACGACCATGACAGCCAGGCCGGCGGCCAGGTCAGCCCGCGCCTGTATGGCGTGTGGAATCTTGCCCCGCAGTGGACGGTCAAGGGCGGCGTCTCCACGGGCTTTCGTGCGCCGTCGCTGCGTCAGACCGTGGGTGACTGGGGCCAGAGCAGCCGTGGCGGCAATATCTACGGCAACCCCGATCTGAAGCCCGAAACCTCGCTGACCAAGGAAATCGGCGTGCTCTACGACAGCGGCGCCGGCACCACGGCAGGGCTGACGGTGTTCGACAACGAGTTCGAGGACAAGATCACCCGCGTGGCCTGCCCCAGCTGCGGCCCGCTCAACAGCTCGGGCCGCGTGCCCACCACGAACATCAATGTGGATAACGCCATCACGCGTGGCCTGGAGGCTTCGCTGGGAACTCAGCTGAGCAAGACGCTGCGCCTGAAGACCAACTACACCTTCACCAAGTCCGAGCAAAAGAGCGGCGAGTTTGCCGGCCAGCCGCTGAACCAGCTGCCACGCCATCTGTTCAATGTCTCGCTGGACTGGAGCCCCACGGCCCAGCTCAACGGCTGGCTCAAGGCTTCCTATCGCGGCAAGGAAAGCGCCCCCACGGGCGGAGCATCCTCGGGCAGCTTCACCCAGAAGAGCTACACCATGCTGGATCTGGGCGGCTCCTACAAGCTCAACAAGACCGTCACGCTGTACGCTGGCATCTACAACCTGCTGGACAAGCAGGTCATCTATGACGGCGTGAATTACGACACCGTGCTCGACGGCCGCCGCTACTGGCTGGGCATGAACGTCAAGTTCTGATCCTGTTCATCGCAGTCCGTTGCCGCAATGCCCGGCAAGGGCTGCCGACTTTTCTTCTGTTTTGCTTTTCAAGGTTCTTCATGCAACAACTGATCAGTCGTCGCGCCGCCGCTGTGGCACTGCTGGCGATGGCCGGCTCCGCCTGGGCGCAAACGCCGCAGTCCCTGCCATCTGCGGCCCAACCCGCCCGCATCCAGGTCCAGCATGCCAGAGGCGTGACCGAGCTGCCTTTGGCGCCGCAGCGCGTGGTGGTCTACGACCTGGCTTCGCTGGACACCATGCAGGCGCTCAAGCTGCCGGTGACGGGAGTGCCCAAGGTTCATTTCCCCGCCTATCTGACGGGCTACGCCGATGCCCGCTACCAGGTGGCGGGCTCGCTGTTCGAGCCCGACTACGAGGCGCTGAGCCGCATCCGCCCCGATCTGATCGTGGTGGCCGGCCGCTCGGCCAGCAAGTACGAAGCGCTGAGCCGTATCGCACCGACACTGGACCTGAGCACTTCGGGCAAGGACTTGCTCGGCGATATGCAGCGCAATGTGACCGCGCTGTCCAGCCTGTGGGACAAGCAGGCGCAGGGCGCGCAGCTCATGCAGCAGGTGCGCAGCGACGTGGAAGCCACCCGCGCTGCCGCGGCCAAGGCCGCGCCAGGCCTGCTGGTGCTGGCCGTCAACAAAAACATGAGCGCCCAGACGCCGGGCTCGCGCTTCGGTCTGCTGCATGACGTGCTGGGCATCAAGCCCGCCCTGCCCGCAGATCCGGCGCAGGCGCGGGGCATTGCGCTGAAGATGGACGATATCGCCAGGATTGACCCCGAATGGCTGTTCGTGATCGACCGCAATGCGGGCACGGGCAGCACCAGGGACAAGGATGGCAAGCCGGTCGTTCCTTCCCAGGTGCTGTTCGACAACGACACCATCAGGAACACCCGTGCGGGCCGCAAGCAGCAACTGGTGTTCGTTGATCCGCAGCTCTGGTATTTGCTGGGTAGCAGCGGCCCCCAGGCCATGCGGGCCAATGCGCAGCAGATTCGCGCTGCACTCGATCGCTAGGCTACGCGGGAGGTGGCAAATTTAATAGCTGCTTTCGCCAATGAATAAAGGGTTTTAATGCATAAAAGCATTGAAACCCTTTATTTTCATGCGCAGCAAGCTATCAAAAGTATCAGGCATCGGGTGCGGAAGGCTCGGGCGGCAGCAACTGCTTGCCAATCAGCTGCCAGGCCTTGGCGGCATCGGCCTGGCCGGCGAACAGATGGCAGCTGGCGGCCGTCATGGCGATGCGGCCGTTCTCGGGCTCCAGGTCGAAGGCCAGCTCGCATTGCGCTGCGGCGTTGGCCCACATCAGCAATGCGTTGCGGTTTTCTTCCTTCTGCAAGGCATGGGCCTCGGCCATCCAGGCCTGTGCCAGACGAAAGGCGGCTTCCGGTTCGTTCATATCGGCCTTGTGCGCCAGATAGAACTCCTTGCCGGCTGCCTGCCAGAAGGCGCGGGCCTGCTCGAAGTCCTGCGTGGCAATCTTCTGGGCCTGCTGCACCAGCGCGTTGCCGGCCTGCAGATGGGCCTGATAGGTGGATGCGTCTTGATCTTGGGACATGGCGCTTATTGTCCTCATTGCCTGGCCTCGCGGAGCGCGACCGCGCGCATCTCCCCTGGACGGCCCCGGGGCATTGCCGGCGCCTGCGGGTAGGCTTGCCGCTAGTAGCGGAAGTCCAGCTGATGCGGGCCCTTGCCGATCTCTGCCGTTTGGGTCTTGCTTACGCCCTCCCTGGTGGTGGCGGTGATCTTGTAGCTGCCGGCAGGCAGCTGGATCAGGCAGACCGGGCCGTTGGCCGTGAAGCGGCTGCTGTCCTTGCCGGAGCTGACCTCGACCACCACATTGGCCAGATAGGCGCCGTCCTTTTGCGCAAACAGCAGCGACAGCGGGTAGTCCTTCATCGCGGCGCGCATGAGCGTGGACTCGTCCTCGCCTATGCCGCCGCAGCTGTAGCGCAGCGCGCCGGCCTGCTGCATATCGGGAATCCGGCCTTGAGCCAGAGCGGGCAGGCCGAGAGCTGCACTGGCGGCCAGAACCAGGCAGGCAGCGTTTCTCAAGCAATGCATGGTGTTTCCTTTCAGCGATGCACGGCCGGCCATCTTGCGGCCTGACCGCGCAGCGCCATGTCATCCCTGCTCGGTGCTGCGTGTGGGCCTCATCGGCTTTTACGCCCGGTTGCCGGATGAAACAGGCGCCCGTGCTTGTGCATCCTGGCCCGCAGGCAGACTCAGCCCGATGCTGGTGACAGACAGGCCGGAGCGTGCAAACGCCTGTCCGCCATGCATGCGCGCGATCGCGGCCACGATGGACAGGCCCAGGCCGTGGTTGCGATCGGCCTGGCTGCGGGCTGCGTCCGAGCGGTAGAAGCGGTCAAACAGCCTGGGCAGGTGTTCTGCGGCAATGGCCTGACCCTGGTTCTGCACCGCCAGCGTGACCTGGCCGGCCTGCGGCGTGCTGATCTGTATCTCTATGCAGCTTCCCGGCGTGGCATAGCGGGTGGCATTGCCCAGCAGATTGGACAGCGCCCGGCGCAGCAATCGCGCATCGACCTGGGCCTGCGCATCGCCCTGCACCCGCACCTGCAGATTAGCCTCCTGCAGCGCGGCCTCGTGATACTCCACCACTTCGTCCGCTAGACCAGCCAGGCTGGCCACCTGAATGCGGTGCGCGCTTTCGCCGCGATCAGCGTGAGAGAGAAAAAGCATGTCCGCCACGATGCCGGCCATGCGCTGCAGATCCTCCAGATTGGAAGCCAGGATATCGCGCAGCTCCCCTGCATCGCGGGGCTTGCGCAGAGCCAGCTCGCAGCTGCTGATGAGCGTGGTCAGAGGGGTGTTGAGCTCATGGGCGACATCGGCGTTGAAGGCCTCCATCTGGCGGTAGGCCACGGCCAGCCGCTCCAGCAGCGCGTTGAACTGGGCAATCAGCGGACGCAGCTCCTGGGGCTGGTTGCTGTCGTCAAGCCTGGTCTGCCAGTCGTGCGTGAGATCCTTGGCGCCCAGTTGCCGGGTCTGCTCCACCAGCGAATGCAAAGGCGCCAGCCCGCAGCGCACCAGCCAGGCGCTGAACAGCGACACCAGCAGAGCACCGCTGACGGCAGCAAGGCCCAGAATCCAGGCCAGCTGGCGCAGCAGGGCATCGTCGGGGCGGCGGTCCAGCATCAGCAGCACCTGTACGAGCTGCTGCTCCTGCGGATCCACATGGGCTGGCAGCACGACGCTGAAGCTGCGCCGTGCGCTGTGAACATCGTCGAGGGGCTGGTGCAGTTTCTCGAACAGCAGCGCGCCGCTGGCATAGCTGACGCGGATCGACATATCCTCGTGGCCCGTGAGAAAGTCGGACAACATGTGCTGCATGCTGGACGCGGAGCGGTTGGCACGCGCCTGTTGCAGAAGATGCGTCACCGTGACCTGCTTTTGCTCCAGGCTTTCCTGCTGGCGCTGGGCCAGTGCCAGCCAGCTGCCCCAGTACACGGCCACGCAGACCAGGCCCAGGCCCAGCATGGTCTGCAGGGCCAGCGAGCGCGACAGCCGGCGGCTCAGGTTCGGGATCTGAGGAGTGCTTGGAGAGACGTGATCAGCGGTCATGAGTGGCTGCTATGCTGGAAGATTCATTGTTTGCGGTTTGCTGGAAAAAGGAACGGACCATGAGTCTTGGTAACGCCATCATGAACAACTACGCCTTCTTGCTGGAGATGTACGAGGACAGCTATTTCCCTGAAGAACTGGTTCGCAAGGGCGAGGATATTCTGAGAGAACTCTGCCTGCAGATAGAGCAGCAAAAGCCGCAGAATCTGGAGCAGCTGTATCGATTGACCCACGCTGCGACCGAGCGTTTCAACGATCTGCAGCAGGAGTTCGAAGAGCAGGGCAGCGAGATGGAGACGGCGGCACGTGAATGCATTGCGGCTGACTTCGAGGCCATTGCCAAGGCTTATGGTTTTGAAGAGGCGGATGTGGAGGAACTGATCGCTCTACGCGAATGGTAAGCACCGGCTATCAGGCATCAAGGCGAAGCTCCAGCACATAGCCCATGCCGCGCACCGTGTGCAGCAGGGGCAACTCGAACGGCGCGTCGAGCTTGAGGCGCAGGCGGCGCACGGCGACCTCGACGACATTGGTTTCGCTGTCGAAGTTCATGTCCCAGACCTGGGAGGCCAGCTCGGTGCGCGACAGCACTTCGCCCTGGCGCCGCAGCAGCAGACTCAGCAGATTGAACTCCTTGGCCGTCAGGTCCAGTCGCTGGCCGGCACGCGTGGCGCGGTGACGCAGCAGATCCAGCTCCAGATCGGCCATGCGCAGCACAGTGGCTTCGGGCGTGGCCTGGGCCTGCAGGCCGCGGCGCAGCAGTGCATGAATGCGGGCCACCAGTTCTGAAAATGCAAAAGGCTTGACCAGATAGTCATCGGCGCCGGCCTGCAGTCCTTTGACGCGGTCCTCCACCTGGGCGCGGGCCGTGAGCATGAGCACTGGCGTCTGGCGGGACTGGCGCAGAGCCGCCAGCACGGCCAGGCCGTCTATGCCGGGCAGCATGCCGTCCAGAATGATGAGGTCGTAGGGCTGCTCGGTGGCCAGATGCAGGCCGTCAATGCCGTTGTGCGCGGCATCGACCACAAAGCCTTCCTCGCCCAGGCCTTTTTGCAGGTATTCGGCGAGTTTGGTTTCGTCCTCGATGACTAGAAGCTTCATGCGCAGATTGTCGAGCAAGTCGGTCGTTTGCGAAGATGACAAATTTGTCATCTTGAGGTCAGAACCCTGTGGGGGCCGCGAGGCTAGATTTGCTCCGCTTGCACAAGACTGCCAATGGAAGGGCAGGCATGCCGGCGGAGCATCACCATGACATTCATCACCAAGGCGGCCGCTGTGTTGCTGGGCAGCGGTTTGGGCCTTTTCGTGCCTTGTGCCTGGGCGCAACAAACTGCGCCCGCAACAGCAGCGGCAGCCGCCCCCATCAGCCTGCAGGCCGCACTGGCGCTGGCCATGGAGCACAACCCCGGTCTGCGAGCGGCAGCGCAGGCCCTGGCGGCCAGCGAGGGGGCGCTGATCCAGAGTCGCGCCAGACCCAACCCCGAGCTGGCCTATTCGCAGGAAGACACGCGCCGCGAAACCAGGTCCATGACTCTGCAATGGAACCAGTCCATAGAGATCGGCGGCAAGCGCGAGGCTCGCATGAAGGCGGCCGGGCATGGTCGCGAACTGGTCAGGACCGAGCTGGAGGCCGCGCAGGCCGGTCTGCGTGCCGATGTGCGCACGGCATTTGCCAATGTGCTGGCCGGCCAGCAACGCGTGCAACTGCACCAGAGGACGCTGGAGATTGCCGCCAGTGCCCGCGATGCCGCGGCCAAGCGCGTGCTGGCAGGCAAGGTGGCTCCTCTGGAGGAAACCAAGGCCCGCGTGGCCGAGAGCAGTGCCGAGCTGGCGCTGGCGCAAGCGCGCTCCGGTCTGCGTGTGGCACGTCAGCAGCTGGCGGCGCTGTGGGGAGCGCAGCCAGCGGCATTTGGCAGCGCGGTGGGGGAGCTGGCGCAACTGCCTGTGCTGCCCGATGAGGGCCTGATGCTGGAAAAGCTGGAGCATTCACCGCAGATGCTGCGCGCGCAGCAGGCCGTTTTTCAAGCCAGGTCCGTCGCCGAGCTCGAGCGTGCCAAGCGCCTGCCTGACCCCAGCGTGAGTCTGGGCATGAAGCGTGCGCAGGAAGTGGGACGCAATCAGCTGGTGGTGGGTATCTCGGTGCCGCTGCCGATTCTGGACAGCAACCGCGGCAATCAGCTGCAGGCGCTGCGTCTGGCCGACAAGGCCGAGGATGAGCTGCTGGCCACGCGCCAGCAAATGTACGCACAGCTGCAGCAGCAACGCGAGCAGCTGCAGACCAGCCGGGCCCAGGCCGAGCAACTGGCGCAGCAGGTCCTGCCGGCGGCCGAGTCCGCTTACGAAGTCGCAGCCAAGGGCTTTGCCCTGGGCAAGTTCAGCTATCTGGAAGTGCTGGATGCCCAGCGCACGCTGGCCGAGGCACGCAGCCTCTATCTGGAGCAACTGGTGGCAACCCATCAGGCGGCTGCGGACATCACCCGCCAACTGGGCGATGTGCCCGGTCTTGAGTAAGAACAAGCACGTATCATGAATTCCACATCCCCTAAGCCCCGCCGCACGGCGATTGCCATCGCCATCATTCTGGCGCTCGGTGCGGCCGCTGCTGCAGCCATTGTCTACGGTACGCAGCCGGCGGCTGTAAGCGCCGAAGGCCACGGTCACGGTGCTGCAGAGAAGAGTCATGCCCATGAAGAAAAGAGCGGGCATGAGCATGACGAAAAAGAGGGGCATGACCATGGCAGCGAGCCTGGGCATGAACAGGCAGCAAGCACCGGAAAACCCGCAGCCAAGCCTGAATCCGCTCATGCCGATGATGAGGATGAAGGTCTGCTCAAACTCGATGCCGCGCGTGCCAGGGCTGCGGGCGTGGCGCTGGCCGAGGCTGGCCCTGCATTGATCGCCAGCATGCTGCAGTTGCCGGGCGAGATTCGCTTCAACGAGGACAGGACGGCTCATGTGGTGCCGCGGGTGGCGGGCGTGGCGGAGAGCGTAGCGGCCAATTTGGGGCAGGTGGTAAAGAAGGGCCAGTTGCTGGCCACCCTGACCAGCCCTGCGGTATCCGAGCAGCGCAGCGAGCTGATGGCCGCGCAAAAGCGTCTCGCACTGGCGCGCACCACCTATCAGCGCGAAAAGCAGCTGTGGCAGGAAAAGATCTCTGCCGAGCAGGACTATCTGCAGGCCCAGCAGGCACTGCGCGAGGCCGAGATCGCGTCCGCCAATGCGCAGCAAAAGCTGGCTGCGATCGGTGCCGGCTCAGGCTCTGCCGGGGCGCTGAACCGATTCGAGCTGCGCGCGCCCTTCGATGGGGTGGTGGTGGAAAAGCATCTTTCCGTGGGCGAGGCCGTGCAGGACAGCACGGCCGTGTTCACCATCTCCGATCTACGTTCGGTCTGGGCCGAAATGAAGGTGGCCGCCAGCGACCTGCCCTTTGTGCGCGTGGGCGAAAAGGCCACTGTGCATGCGACGGCCTTTGAATCGAAAGCCACGGGGACGGTGGCCTATGTGGGCGCCTTGATAGGGCAGGAAACCCGCACGGCACCGGCACGCATCACCTTGGACAACCCGGATGGCATCTGGCGTCCGGGCCTCTTCGTGAATGTGGATCTGACGGCATCCAGCCAGAAGGCGGCGGTGACGGTGGCCAGTGTGGCCATCCAGAAGATCGACGGCGACAAGCCCGTGGTGTTTGTTCCGGTGGACGGCGGCTTCAGGGCGCAGGCCCTGAAGCTGGGCAAGACCGATGGCCAGAACACCGAAGTGCTGCAGGGCCTGAGCACGGGCCAGCGCTATGTGAAGGACGGCAGCTTCGTCCTGAAGTCCGAGCTTGGCAAGGCAACGGCCGAGCATGTGCACTGATTAGCCACCCCCTGAGGCGCGGCGCGCCTTCCCGTTGCACGGCGCCCCCAAGGGGGACGACACCCTCGCCTGGGCGGCCCCGCCGCGAGGCGGCTCTTGCTCGGTGTCTCTGGTTTGGATTGCGCCAGTGTGACAGGGCAGATGAAGATATTTGGAGTTTGAATGTTTGAGCGCATCATCCGCTTTGCGATTGCCCAGCGCTGGCTGGTCATGCTGGCCACGCTTGCCCTGGTGGGCCTGGGTATCTACAACTACCAGCGTCTGCCCATCGATGCCGTGCCCGACATCACCAATGTGCAGGTGCAGATCAATACCTCCGCTCCCGGCTATTCGCCGCTGGAGACCGAGCAGCGCGTCACCTTCCCCATAGAGACCGTGATGGCCGGCCTGCCGGGGCTGGAGCAGACCCGCTCGCTGTCGCGCTATGGCCTGTCCCAGGTGACGGTGGTATTCAAGGACGGCACGGACATCTACTTTGCACGCCAGTTGGTTAACGAGCGCATGCAACAGGCGCGCGATGCCCTGCCGGCGGGCGTCGCGCCTGCGCTGGGGCCTATCTCCACGGGGCTGGGCGAGATCTATCTGTGGACCGTGGAGGCCGATGAGGGCGCCACCAGACCCGACGGCTCACCCTATACACCCATGGATCTGCGCGAGATCCAGGACTGGGTCATCAAGCCCCAGCTGCGCAATGTGGCGGGAGTGACCGAGATCAATTCCATCGGCGGCTTCGCCAAGGAATATCTGGTGGCGCCCCAGCCGCAAAAGCTGGCGGCCTATGGCTTCACGCTGGCCGATATCGTCGCAGCGCTGGAGCGCAACAACGCCAATGTGGGTGCCGGCTATATCGAACGCCAGGGCGAGCAGTATCTGATCCGCGCACCGGGACAGGTGGGGGGTATTGCCGATATTCGCGAAGTCATCGTGGGGTCGGCACAAGGCCAGCCGATTCGCGTGCGCGATCTGGCCGATGTGGGCCTGGGTCGCGAGCTGCGTACGGGGGCTGCCACGGACAACGGTCGCGAAGTGGTGCTGGGTACGGTGTTCATGCTGATTGGCGAGAACAGCCGCGCAGTGGCGCGGGCGGTGCATGAGCGCATGCAGGTGATCAACAAAAGCCTGCCGCCCGGCGTGAAGGCCGTGACGGTGTACGACCGCACCAATCTGGTGGACAAGGCCATTGCCACGGTCAAGAAGAACCTGATCGAAGGGGCGGCGCTTGTCGTGGCGATCCTGTTCCTGTTTCTGGGCAATCTGCGGGCAGCGCTGATCACTGCGCTGATCATTCCGCTGTCCATGCTGTTCACCTTCACGGGCATGGTGCAGATGCGCGTCAGCGCCAATCTGATGAGCCTTGGGGCGCTGGACTTCGGCATCATCATTGACGGCGCGGTGGTTATCGTGGAGAACTGCGTGCGCCGTCTGGCCCATGCCCAGGCAGCAGCAGGCCGATCGTTGACCCGCAGCGAACGTTTTGAGGAGGTGTTTGCGGCAGCCAGGGAGGCAAGGCGTCCGTTGTTGTTCGGTCAGCTCATCATCATGGTGGTCTATCTGCCCATTTTTGCGCTCACCGGTGTGGAAGGAAAGATGTTCCACCCCATGGCGCTGACGGTGGTGATCGCGCTGCTGGGTGCCATGCTGCTGTCTATCACCTTCATCCCTGCCGCGATTGCGCTGTTCATGGGCGACAAGGTGGCAGAGAAGGAAAACCGTTTGATGGAGTGGGCGCGCCGTGCCTATGCGCCGGTGCTGGACAAGGTCATGCATGCACCAGCAGTGGTGTTGACGGCGGCCAGCGTCATCGTTGCCCTGAGCCTGCTGCTGGCCACGCGCATGGGCAGCGAGTTTGCACCCAATCTCAATGAGGGCGACTTTGCGATTCAGGCCTTGCGCATACCGGGCACCAGCCTTACGCAGTCGGTGCAGATGCAGATGCAGATCGAGAGCGAGCTCAAAAAGCAGTTCCCTGAAATCGAGCGTGTGTTTGCGCGCACCGGAACGGCCGAGATCGCGTCGGACCCGATGCCGCCCAATATCTCGGACGGCTACATCATGCTCAAGCCGCGTGAGCAATGGCCCGATCCGGCGCGCTCGCGTGACGATCTGCTGGCTGCCGTACAAGAGGCTGTGGAAAGGATTCCGGGCAGCAACTACGAGTTCTCGCAGCCGATTCAGCTGCGCTTCAATGAGCTGATCTCGGGCGTGCGCAGCGATGTGGCCGTCAAGATCTTCGGCGACGACATGGCTCAGCTGGAAAAGTCCGCGCAGGCCGTGGCCGCCATGCTGCAGAAGATTCCTGGCGCCTCCGAGGTCAAGGTCGAGCAGACCACGGGCCTGCCCATGCTCACGGTGCAGATCGACCGCGAAAAAGCCTCGCGCTACGGTTTGAACATGGGCGATGTGCAAGATGCCATCAGCACGGCATTCGGCGGGCGTGAAGCCGGCACGGTGTTCGAGGGAGATCGACGTTTTGCCATCCAGGTTCGCCTGCCCGAGGCCATGCGCAGCGATGTGGACAGCATAGGCCGCCTGCCGATTGCGCTGCCGCGCGGCGGCGACGGGCGTCTGGGCTTTGTGCCGCTGTCATCGGTGGCGACGGTGGAGCTGGCACCGGGGCCCAACCAGGTCAGCCGCGAGGATGGCAAGCGCCGTATCGTTGTCAGCGCCAATGTGCGCGGGCGAGACATCGGCTCCTTTGTGGCACAGGCTCAGCAGGAACTCGAAGGTGTTGCGTTGCCTGCAGGGTACTGGACACGCTGGGGCGGAACCTTCGAGAACCTGGAGTCGGCCCGCCAGCGCCTGATGGTCGTGGTGCCCGTGGCGCTGGCGCTGGTGTTCACGCTGCTGTTTGCCATGTTCGGCAACGTGCGCGACGGTCTCATCGTCTTCACTGGTATTCCGTTTGCGTTGACGGGCGGGATTGCGGCGCTGTGGCTGCGCGGAATTCCGCTGTCCATTTCGGCGGCCATCGGCTTTATCGCACTCTGCGGCGTGGCCGTGCTCAACGGCCTGGTGATGATTGCCTATATCCGTTCGCTGCGCGAGCAGGGCATGGGCGTTGAACAGGCCGTCACCGAAGGGGCGCTCACGCGTCTGCGTCCCGTGTTGATGACGGCCCTGGTGGCATCGCTGGGCTTTGTGCCCATGGCGATTGCCACGGGAACGGGGGCCGAGGTGCAAAGGCCGCTGGCCACGGTGGTGATTGGAGGCATTCTTTCGTCCACGGTGCTGACGCTGTTGGTGCTGCCGCTGCTGTACAGACTTGGTTATCAGAAGCGCCAGTAGCCGTGCAAGCGCCAGCGTTCTGACTGGCATTTTGATGTTCTCTGCACAGGGCCGATGCGAATGCATCGGCCCTTTTTGCATGGCGCTTCGTGCCGGGCAAGGCTTGCGAATCTTGAGCGCTGGCCCGATGCGAAGAAACGTACTGAAACACGGACGTCATCGGGATGACACGAGCTTTTCCTAGATTCTTGCCGGTCGAAACCTGTCGACATCAAAGCGAAAGACTCCATGCAAAACAAGCGTTTGATCAAGGCGCTGGCGCTCGCCTGTCTGACGGCCGCCACGCTGGCCGCCTGTGGTGGCAGCGATGACAGCCCGCCTGCTCCCACAAACCCGACCAATCCCACGACCCCCACGAACCCCACCGAGCCGGCCAAGCCGGAGATGCGCTGTGCTCCCTGAGCGCGGTGACAGACAAGGCTTCACCATGATTTCGCGACGCAACCTTCTGCAGGCCGGCAAGAACGCCGCCTTTTCCGCTGCCGCACTGGCGGCCTTTCCGCCCAGCATCCGCCGTGCGCTGGCCATTCCGGCCAACAATGTCACGGGCACGCTCATGGACGTACAGCATGTGGTGATCCTGATGCAGGAAAACCGCTCCTTCGATCAGTACTTCGGCACCCTCAAGGGGGTGCGCGGCTTTGGCGACCGGATGACGATTCCCGTGCCCAACGGCCGCAAGGTCTGGCAGCAGGAGCGTGCCAACGGTACGGTCATCACGCCCTACCATCTGGACGGAACGGCCAACAACGCGCAACGCGTTTCCGGAACCCCTCATTCCTGGCTGGACAGTCAGCAGGCCTGGGACAACGGCCGCATGTCGCGCTGGCCCGTGGCCAAGACGGACACCTCCATGGGCTATTTCAAGGAGCAGGAGCTCCCCTACCAGTTCGCGCTGGCCAATGCCTTCACGATCTGCGATGCCTACCACTGCGCCATGCACACTGGCACCGACGCCAACCGGTCATTCCACATGACAGGTACCAACGGTGCCATACCGCAGAACGTGGCCTTCGTGAATAACGAGTGGGATGCCATCAACGGCGTGCCCAGCGACGCCAACACCGGCTACACATGGAAGACTTATGCCGAGCGGCTGCAGGAAGCCGGGGTGAGCTGGATCAGCTACCAGAACATGCCCGACGAGTGGGGCGACAACATGCTGGGGGCGTTCCAGAACTTCCGCAGAGCGAATCTGGCCTCCGGCTTTCCGGTCTCCAGCGGCGGTGCGCCCAATGCGCCGTATACCAACACCGGCCAGGCCTTGCCCTATCACGCCTATGATGTGGCCAGCGACAACGCGGCCAACCCGCTGTACAAAGGCGTTGCCAACACCTTGCCTGGCAACAAGCCCGAGGAATACCTGGACGCCTTCAAGCGCGATATTCGCGAAGGCAGGCTGCCCCAGGTGTCCTGGGTCAATGCACCGTCCATCTATTGCGAACACCCCGGCCCATCCAGCCCGGTGCAGGGCGCCTGGTTTCTGCAGGAGGTGCTGGACGCGCTGACGGCCAATCCCGAGGTCTGGAGCAAGACCGTGCTGCTGGTCAACTTCGACGAGAACGACGGCTACTTCGACCATATGCCTTCGCCCTCGGCGCCATCGCAGAACGCCGACAAGACCTATGCAGGCAAGACCACGCTGCCGGAGGCCGATCTGCAGGCCGAGTACTTCACGCATGGCGCGCCGGTCGGCAGCCGCAGCCAGCCCGCCCCCGATGGCCGTGTCTACGGTCCCGGGCCGCGCGTTCCGCTGTATGTGATCTCGCCCTGGAGTCGTGGCGGCTGGGTCAACTCGCAGGTATTCGACCATACGTCGGTGCTGCGTTTTCTGGAGGCACGCTTTGGCGTGAAGGAACCCAATATCAGCCCGTTCCGTCGTGCGGTATGTGGAGATCTTCTGAGTACCTTCAACTTCAAGACGCCGAACAACGAGACCCTGCCCGTGCTGGCTGGACGATCCACACGCGATGTCGCCGACCAGCTGCGTGCCGATCAGCAAAAGTTGCCCGCCGTGCCGGTGCCGCGCGATATGCAACTGCCTTTGCAGGCGGTCGGTACGCGTCCGTCGCGGGCCTTGCCCTACGAGCTGCACACCAGTGCGCGCTGTCAGGCCAACAGCAAGGTGGAGCTGGTGTTTGCCAACACCGGTACACAGGCGGCCGTCTTCCATGTCTATGACCGCTACAAGCTGGATCGCACGCCGCGCCGCTATATGGTGGAAGCGGGCAAGACGCTGGCCGATACCTGGGATGCCGTGCGCGACAATTTCGGCAAGTACGACCTCTGGGTGCTGGGCCCCAACGGTTTTCACCGCCACTTCAAGGGCGACCTGAATCGCCTGGGCAGTACACAGGCTGCCCCCGAGGTGCGTGTCTGCTACGACATCGCCAATGGCAATGTCTACGTGGATCTGATGAACAAGGGCGCTCAGGCTGCGGTGTTCACCATCACACCCATGGCCTACCTGAGCGACGGTCCATGGACGGTTAGCGTTGCCGCTGCCGCCAGCGCCGAGAGGCATTGGGAGCTGAAGGCCAGCGGTCAATGGTATGACTTTGCCGTAACCTGCAACAGCGATCCGGCGTACTACCGGCGCTTTGCCGGCCGCGTGGAAACCGGTCAGCACACGATCAGCGACCCGGCCATGGGCGAGGTATAGCGACCATGCGGCGCCTTTGCTGACCTGTCTGGCATGCTCCATTGGCCCTAATATGGCGGTCTTGTATGACGATGGATGCCTGCCATGACTTTCCCTGCACTGCGCAACCTTGTTGAAGACCTGCGTCATGCCCGGCCCGCGCTATGGGCCGGGCGCAGCGAAGGTGCTCGGTCCACGCACTCTATAGACGCAGCTCAGGTTCAGCAGGCTGTACAGCGTTTTGAACGTTTTGCACCCTTGCTGGCGCAGCTGTTTCCAGAGTTGCAGGTGTCTGGCGGACGTATTGAGTCGGCACTGCTGCACGTGCCGCAGATGCAGCAGGCTTTGCAACTGCCCGAGCAACTGGGTCGGCTCTGGCTCAAGGCCGATCACAGCCTGCCAGTAGCGGGCTCCATCAAGGCACGCGGTGGCGTGCATGAGGTGCTGGAGTATGCGGAGCAGATCGCTTTGCAGCATGGCCTGCTGGCCCATGGCGACTATCTGCAACTGGCCTCCGATGCTGCGCGTGCGGTGTTCGCCCGGTACCAGGTGGCGGTAGGCTCCACGGGCAATCTGGGCCTGTCGATTGGCGTCATGGCTTCGGGCCTTGGCTTCAAGGCAACGGTCCATATGTCTGCCGATGCCAAGGAGTGGAAAAAGCAGCGCCTGCGAGCCCGTGGTGTGCAGGTGGTGGAGCATGCCGGCGACTATGCCCAGGCCGTGGCCGCAGGCCGCGCGCTGGCCGACCAGGATCCGCACTGTCACTTTGTGGATGACGAGCATTCGCTTTCGCTGCTGCTTGGCTATGCGGCGGCGGCTCCGCACTTGGTCGCGCAACTTGCACAGAACGGGATTGCCGTGGATGAAATGCATCCTTTGTTTGTCTATATTCCCTGCGGCGTGGGGGGCGCACCCGGCGGCGTGGCGCTGGGTCTGCAGCAGGCATTCGGGCCGCATGTGCATTGTTTTTTTGCCGAGCCCGTGCAGTCGCCCTGCTTCATGGTGGAGATGCTCGCCGGTGCTGCAGCGCTGCCTGGTCTGGAAGCCCATCCTTCGGTCTATGAGCTGGGCTTGAACAACCAGACCGAGGCCGATGGCCTGGCAGTGCCGCGTGCATCGGAGCTGGCTGCCGACGTGGTGCGTGGTTTTCTCGGCGGAGTTTTCACGGTGGAGGACGAAACCCTGTTTCGCCATCTGTGCCTGTTGAAGGATAGAGAGGGGCTGCAGATCGAGCCATCGGCCGCAGCGGGCTTTAGCGGTCCGCGCGCCCTTTTGGAGAGTGTTGCGGGTCAGGATTATCTGCAGCGCCAGAAGCTGTTGCCGCACATGGCAAACGCCACACATATTGTCTGGACCACGGGCGGCCTGTTTGTCCCCGACGAGGAGTACGCGAGGTTTCTGGCACGTGGACGCGATCTGCTGAACTGAGCACCTTACCTGGTTACCTGGGTCTTGGCGCCGTGCCCGCTTCACTCATCAGCATCAGCAGGCTGCGGTTGAAGTCCTCCACCACCAGCAGGCGGCCCGCATGATCGAGGCCGATGCCCGTGGGGCGCCCGCCGGGGCGCAGACCGGGCCTGGCGTCCCAGTTGCTCAGCCATTGAATGGGTTTGCCAGAGGGCCGGCCCTTGTCGTCGCGCGCAAAGCCCACGAGGCGTTGACCGTCTGCGCGCTGGCCGTGCCAGGCCACCAGCAATTGCCCGCCAAATGCGCTGCCCACAGGCGTGGCCAGCATTTGCAGCGGAGCCACGTGGGCGGGCCAAAGCATATGCGGTGCCTCGGTCTTGCTGCAGTCAAAGCGCTTTTCATAACCCTGTGCGTTCTGGCGTGCGCCTATGCAGTAAGGCCAACCGTAGTCGGCACCCGCGCGCAGCAGGTTGAGCTCCTCCGGCGGTTGCCTGGGGTCGCGGTAGTCGATATTGTTTTCGCCTTGCCAGACGGTACCTGCCGCAGGGCCGTCGGGCATCACGGCCAGCGCCATGGAGTTGCGCAGGCCGCTGGCAAAGGGGTTGAACTCCTTGACGGGCTGCTTGCCGGCCTGCAGCACCATGCGCCAGACGGCAGCGCGCGGCATGGCCGCGCTGCGCTCGGGGCAGGGCACGGCTTGCTTCTGGTCTTCACCCCGGCAGGCATCGGTAGCCGATCCCATATTGACGTAGAGGCTGCCGTCCGGCGCAAACGCCAGCTCCTTGAGCAGGTGCGCACCGTCGGCCGGCAGGCCGCTGGCCAGCAACTCGGGCTGAGGTGTCTGTCCGAGTGAAGGCACTGCAGCGCGCCATATCTTGTCGGCCTCGCCGATATAGATTTTTCCGTCCGGACCGCGCGCCATACCCGAAGGGTAGTTGAGCTTGCTCAGCAACACTCTTGCTTCGACGGCCCTGGCCGTGGTGTTGGCATTGGCGGGAGTCGCCGCGTCTGGCGGCAGGCGCAGTTCGATCAGCTGGCCCACCTGGGGCATCCAGTTGCCCATGTCCAGCACCCAGATACGGCCCGGCTCAATCTCCAATACGCGGCGCGGAAAGCGCAGCCCATGGGCATCGTCGGCTATCAACCCTACGCAGGTGCCCGAGGGACTGGTGATGGCCAGGCGTGGATAGATACCACATTTGCCGGTGGAGGCATAGCCGCGTGCATGCACACCTGGGCTGGCAGCCATGAGCAGCAGCGCAGACAGTCTCAGAATCAACCTGTATTTGCGCTGCATGGCTCTCCTGGCGGTTAAAAGCGCGGCAGATCGGGGTGGGCAATCTGTCCGCCGCGCACCAGCATCTTGCCGTACTCGGCGCAGCGGTTGAGCGTGGGAATCACCTTGCCGGGGTTGAGCAGCGATTGCGGATCAAACGCCGCTTTGAGCGCGAACATCTGGGCGTTCTCGGCCGTTGTGAACTGGGTGCACATGCTGTTGAGCTTTTCCACGCCCACACCATGCTCACCCGTCACCGTGCCGCCCATGGCGACGCTGGTTTCCAGAATGTCGGCGCCGAACAGCTCGCAGCGGTGCAATTCGTCGGGGTTGTTGGCATCGAACAGGATCAAGGGGTGCAGATTGCCGTCTCCTGCATGGAACACGTTGGCGCAGCGCAGCTGGTATTTCTTCTCCATCTCCTGAATCGCCAGCAGGATGTCGGCCAGACGCTTGCGCGGAATGGTGGAGTCCATGCACATGTAATCGGGGCTGATGCGGCCGCTGGCGGGGAAGGCGTTCTTGCGCCCGCTCCAGAAGCGCAGACGTTCTTCCTCGCTTTCGCTGACGGTGATGGCCGTGGCACCAGCGTGGCGCAGAACTTCGCTCATGCGGGCGATCTCTTCCTCGACCTCCTCGGGCGTGCCGTCGCTCTCGCAAAGCAAAATGGCTTCTGCAGTGAGATCGTAGCCGGCGCGCACAAAGTCCTCCACGGCGGCCGTCATGGGCTTGTCCATCATTTCCAGTCCGGCGGGAATGATGCCGGCCGCGATCACCGCAGCCACTGCGTCGCCCGCTTTGCGCACATCGTCGAAGCTGGCCATGATGCAGCGCGCCAGCTGGGGCTTGGGCACGAGTTTGACCGTGACCTCGGTCACCACGGCCAGCATGCCTTCGCTGCCTATCATGACGGCCAGCAGGTCCAGACCGGGGGTGTCGAGTGCATCCGAGCCGAACTCGACGGGCTCACCTTCGATGCTGAAGCCTTTGACCTTGAGCACGTTGTGCACCGTGAGCCCATACTTGAGGCAGTGCACGCCGCCCGAGTTCTCGGCCACATTGCCGCCGATGGTGCAGGCGATCTGGCTGCTGGGGTCGGGCGCATAGTACAGGCCGTAGGGGGCAGCGGCTTCGCTGATGGCGAGGTTGCGCACGCCGCACTGCACCAGGGCTGTACGGCTGTAGGCATCGACCTTGAGGATTTTGTTGAATTTGGCCAGCGACAGCGTCACGCCCATGGGGTGAGGCATGGCGCCGCCCGAAAGCCCCGTCCCCGCGCCACGTGCAATGACGGGTGCTCCTATGGCGTAGCAGGCCTTGAGCACGGCCTGCACCTGAGCATAAGTCTCGGGCAGGCAGACCAGCAGAGGGCGCTGGCGGTAGGCCGTCAGTCCGTCGCACTCATAGGGCGTGGTGTCTTCGCTCTGATAGAGCAGGGCATGCGCCGGCACATGGGGGCGCAGTGCCTCCACCACCTCGGCCTGGCGCCGGGCACGCTCGGACTGCTCGGGCGGGTGGTGCGCGGCGTTGGCCGCTGCGCTGGAGGTGGCGACGAGATCGGTAAAAGTGCTGGCGAACGTCATGCCTGCAAATGTAGGGGATGCGCCCGCGCATTGGTGTGAGCTTTATTGCAAAGCTGCTTGAAATGCTTTGCGACGATGATGATATTTGCTCTTTAAATAATAGCTATTGACGATTGATGAATAAGACTTGGAATTGATTTATTCCCTGAAATGGCCGCTCGCATCAATCATGGTCAACCCCACATAGCTGGAGCCGGTGCGCGGCGGTGTGAAGCGCAGATGCATGGCGCCGTAGCGAATCTCGCCCATGGCGTCGAGGGCGGCCAGCAAGCCCGCTCGATTGCTTGTGGGTGCAGCTTTACGCAGCGCGTCCAGCAGGGTTCGGGTGTTGAGAAAGACTTCCAGGCCCAGATAGGAGGCAGGCGGCATGCCGCCGTGGTCGAGGAGCTGCTGGTAGTCCTTGATGGCCGGAACCGCGCCCTTCCAGGGGCTGGGTACCAGGGTGGTGAAGGCAATGCCGCGTGTATAAGGGCCCAGCCCTTGCACCACCGCACGGTTGGCCTGGGCGGCCAGGTTGTAGAAAGGCGCCGTGACATGAGCCTGTCTGGCCATGGTGATCAGACCTATAGTGGCAGGGGTGCCCGCCAGCACGATGACGCCTTGGAGATCGGGCAGGGCGGCTAGCTGTCTGGCCAGGTCCGGGGTGTTGCTGCCCGATGCCTCCACGGCCAGAGTTGCCGCGGCCTTGAGATCATTGGCTGCAAAGGCGTTCAGGGCGATCTGCAGGCTGTTTTTGCCGAAGCCGTCGTTCTGGTGAACGATGGCGATCCGCCGCAGACCTATGGTCTGCATCTGCTGCAGCATGGCCGCGACTTCTGCCTGGGTGCTGGCGCGCAGCGGATAGATGAAACGGCCCGGCTGCTGGCGCATGCTGCCGGCTCCGGCAATCACGCCCACCAGGGCCGTCTGGCCTTGCTGTACCTCGGGTTGCATGGCTGTGCAACTGGCCGTTCCCCAGCAGTTGAGCAGGGCCAGGGCTCCTTCCTGGATCAGTTGGCGTGCATTGCTGGCGGCGCGCTGTGGCTCGTAGCCATCGTCCAGCACCTTGAGTGTCAAAGCTTTGCCGCCCAGGCCTCCCTGCTTGTTGAATGCCTCCACCTGCGCCTGCATGATGCTCATCCCTTCCTTGCCGGCCTCGGCCTGCGAGCCTGACAGTGGCAAGCTGGCGCCTATGGTGAGCTTGTTCTCCTGCGCATGCAGGGTCAGGCTGGTTGTGATGCTGGCGGCCAGTAGCCAGGCGCAGCGCGATGGGGTTTGCATGGGTCTCCTCCTCGTTGTTGTGAGCCCATGGTGGGAGGATTGCAACAAGGGGGGGAGAGGGCAACTGTGGCCATGTCGGCTGGGGGCGACGTTATGGTGTTTTGACCCGCTTGTGAGATACGGGCTTGATCTGCATCGCCCCATGGCCTTGCGTCGTCATCTGCTCTCCAGTATCCACAGGCGCTTGCTGGCGCGGGTCATGGCGACGTAGAGCATGTTGCGCTGTGGGTCGCTCGCATTGGGCGAGAAGTGTCTGGAATTGACAAAGGGCACGGCCACATACTCGTATTCATGGCCTTTGCTGCGTTCTACCGTGAGCAGTTGCAAGCTGGGTTTTTCATGGCGCTGATGCTGCGCGATGCTCGACTGGACCATGAGGCTGAGGCGACCCAGGAATTCATCGACGGAAAGCCCGGCGCAGATGCGCGACAGCGCTTGCAGGCTGGCCAGGCACTGGCGCAGTTCGTCCTGGCTGATGGGGGCCTGGGCGAAGAACTGTCGCAACAGAGGGTGCTGAAGCAACTGCCCCGCATCGGCGCACTGGTCGGTGGTCAAGGCCAGCAACCGGGCACAGGGGGAGTCTGGTGCGATGTAGGCGGCGAGGAAGCGGCGCATGGCGGCTTGCTGTCCCATGAGTTCGGCGGCAATGCGCAGCGTGTCGGACTCCGGCGGGGCGTCGCCCAGTGCAGTCATGTCGAACAGGCCGTTGGCCAGCAGATCCCGGTCGGGCGGGCTGGCATGGCGCACATAGCGCATCAGACCTTCGGCAGCGCTGCTCAGAATGCCTTGCGAGAGCAGCGCACCGCCGCTGCAGCCCTGCATGGCCCACAGCATGGCCAGCACCAGGGCGATTTCGCGGCGCTGGTAGAAGCGCTGCATGCCTTTGCAGGCATAGTGCACGCCCTCGTGGGCGAACAGCCATTCGAGCAGTACCGAATCTTCGGGCGAATGCAGGATGACACGCAGCACGGCCGGCGGGTCCTGCGGTTTGCGGGGCTGGCGGGCCACTGCGGCATGAATATCCAGCAATTGCCGGGCGCAGTCCTCGTCATCGCCACGGCGATGTTCGAACCAGGCCGAGGCATTGCGGTAATGGGCGTCGAATTCCACGCCGAAGAGCTGGTTCAGTTCCTGGCAGATGACGGGGCCGAAGCGATAGGTCGTGTTGAGCGTGGCCTGGCCGGTGCCCGCAGGCAGCTCCTGCAGGATGCGCTGGGCGCTGTCGCCAAAGATGGAGGAGGCGCCCGGCAGTATGTGCTGGTTGAAGTCACCGACACCGATAAAGCGCCCATTACCGCGCGCCAGATGGCGCAGCACCAGCAGTGCGGCTTCGTCAAGGTCCTGCAGTTCGTCGAACAGCACGGCTTCGAAGCGACCCTGCAGCAGCGGGAAGCCGGCATCGAAGTCCAGTGCTGCCAGCTGGCAGGCCAGCGCGTAGGTGCAGTCGCCGGGCGCATAGAACAGCGGCTCCTGGGTGGGGCCCGCGCGTAGCCGCTCATAGCTGCGCAGCAGCCGGTACAGGCCGTAGTCCAGGGCGTTGTCGCGGCAATATGCCAGCGCGCCGAGGCCGCTGTCGTCGATATCGAGTTCCAGCATGCACTGTTTGGCCTGGGCCTCGAAAGCGAGGAAGGCACTGATGTCCAGAGGCCGTGCGAAGTAGTCTGTCAGTTCGGGTATGCCGAGCTCGGCATGCCGTTCGGCCTCTTGCGACAGCGCTTCTTGCGCCTGCTGGATGAGCAGGTTCTTTTCCAGGCCGGAGGAGAGCATGGGGACCGGGTCCCCCTGCTCTTCGAGTATCCGGGCGCAAAACTGCTCCAGAGTGAGCAGATGCAGGCCTTCGAGACGCACGGTGGAGAGGCGGTCCAGGCGCGCCTGAATGGCCTTGATGCCGGCCTCCGAGTAGGCCAGCATCAGCACGTTGCGCGCGCCCTGGGTGCGGATCAGGTCGGCAGCCTTGATGGCCAGCGTAGTCGTCTTGCCCGTTCCAGCCAGGGCGCGGATGAGCAGCGAAGACGCTTCGCTGTTGAGTGCCTGGTTCTGGTCAAGGCCGGGGTAAAGCCTGGGCTGCAGGTTCATGCCGTGAGTGCTCCATCTTCGTTATCCATCGAGCAGCCCGTGTAACGAGCTGCTCGCCGGGCCAGGGACGGCGAGCAAGAGCTGCGCCGCAGCGAAGCCGCTGGGTTGCAGCTCAGCCCATGGCCTTGCGCAGCCACTCTGCGAAGGCCGCACATTCCCAGCGGTCCATGATGCCGGTCTTCCAGCACAGATAGTGTGCGTGGGGACTGGGAGCATCGACATCGAAGAGGCGCACCAGCGTACCGTTTTCCAGCCAGGGCGCACCGAGCTTGTGGCGCACCAGGGCAATCCCCATGCTGGCCGATGCGGCGTCGCACATCAGACCGATGTCGTTGAACTGCGAGCCTTCGTTGGGCTCGGCCATGTCGAGGCCGGTCGCGGCGAACCAGGTGCGCCAGGGCTCCAGAGGGCTGCGTAGCAGCGGCATGCCTTCCAGGTCGTCCGGGCGCTCGAACGGGCCATGTTCGCGGATGAAGCTGGGCGAGGCCAGCGGCGTGACAGTGTCGCGGGCTAGTTCGATGTGCTCCACATCGGCATAGTGGCCGGCGCCGAAGCGCACCATCAGGTCGGCATCCTCGCCGATCACATCCAGCAGCGGAATCGACACCTGCAGCGCAATGTCTATCTCGGGATAGGCCTCGGTGAACTGGCGCAGGCGCGGGATCAGGATCACGCGCGCAAAGGTGGGGGTGACGGCCAGCTTCAGGCGTCTGCGCCCAGGCGAGGCTGACGCTCCTGGAAAGCGTTGCAAGGCGCCAAGGCCTTCACGCACATGGGCCAGATAGGAGCTGCCGTCCGTGGTCAGCGAGAAATCCGTTCGGCCGAACAGGCGAGCCCCCAGAATCTGCTCCAGCTGCTTGACCCTGTGGCTGACGGCACTGGGCGTGACGCACAGCTCCTCCGCCGTCAAGGTGACCGAGCGCAGCCGCGCCAGAGCCTCGAAGGTGAGCAGGCACTGTATCGGCGGAATCCGCCTGGCCGTAATGCTGTTCAAGGCGCCGGGGCTGCGGGTCATACAATCAATCCCAAGCCCAGGGATTTAGCGGAACACAACGGTCTTGTGACCGTTGAGAATGACGCGGCGCTCGCTATGCCACTTCACGGCGCGGGCCAGCACCTGGCTCTCGGTGTCGCGGCCGCGGGCCGTCAGGTCTTCCACGGTGTCGGTGTGGTCGGCGCGTGCCACGTCCTGCTCGATGATCGGGCCTTCGTCGAGGTCGGCCGTCACATAGTGGGCGGTGGCGCCGATCAGCTTCACGCCGCGGTCATGCGCCTGGTAGTAGGGCTTGGCGCCCTTGAAGCTGGGCAGGAAGCTGTGGTGGATATTGATGGCGCGGCCGGACAGCTTTTTGCACAGGTCGTTGGACAGCACCTGCATGTAGCGCGCCAGCACCACCAGCTCGGCGCCTTCTTCCTCGATGATCTCGTACTGGCGCTCTTCGGCCTGGGCCTTGGTCGCGGCAGTCACGGGAATGTGATGGAAGGGGATGTTGTAGCTGGCCGCCAGCTGATAGAACTCGCGGTGGTTGCTGATGATGGCCTTGATCTCGATGGGCAGCAGGCCCGACTTCCAGCGGAACAGCAGGTCGTTGAGGCAGTGGCCTTCCTTGCTGACCATGATGACGGTCTTGATGCGCTCGGCCTTGGAGTGCAAACTCCACTGCATTTGATATTGATCAGCTAATTCGGCAACGGATGCCTTTAAAGAGGCGGCGTCTTTGCCATCGCAGGCAAACTGCACGCGCATGAAGAACAGACCGGTTACCGGGTCGTTGTACTGCGCTGCTTCTTCAATATTGCCGCCTTGTTCAAGCAAGAATCCGGAAACGGCATGCACCAGGCCCAGTCGGTCTGGGCAGGATAAAGTCAAAATATAGGCTTGGGTCATAGCTCGGCAATTGTCGCAGCAAGGCGAGGACCCTGCGGACAAAGGAAATTCATGAAAAGCGAGGAGAGGCATTCTCCGCTCACACCCTGGGTGATTGTCACCCTCTATTTGTGCGTGGGGATGCTTTGGTTGGGGGCGCAGGCGGGCGTGCTCGGCTATTTTGATGTATCGCTGAATCGACAGTCGCTGCGTTGGCAGATAGGCCTGTTCATTGTTTGGTTGCTGGCGACGGCGCTGGTTGCACTTTGGTTCATGCAGCGCAAGACGCGCGCCGACCAGCGTGGCCGGGAGACGGCGCAGGAGCTGGAGTTGGTGGTGCGTCACGCACCGGCCGGCATGGCTCGCGTGCATGTGGGCGGTGCAGAGATTGTCTGGGCCAATGCAAAGCTGGCGGGTTGGCTGGGCCGCAGCGTGGAGTCGCTGCGCGGTCAGGATTTTCGCGTTCTGGTGCCGGTGAATGACCAGGACGAAGTTGCTCTGCAGCTGCAGCGCCTGCTGGACGGCAGCACCGATTACTTCCAGGTGCTGCGCCAATGCGTGAATGAAGGCACCGGCAAGGTCACGCCCGTGCTGTGCACCACCAGCCGCGTGGCGGCTTCGGGTGTGGACGGGCCGGTGGCCCTGGTCTGCGTGCTGCAGGACCTCAGCGAGATGGTGAGTGCGCGCAACGCCATGATGCGCAGCGAGACCATGCTGCGCCTGGCGCTGGAGGGCAGTGGCAATGGCGTGTGGGAGTGGGACGCGCTCGAGCAGCGGCTGAACTTCTCCACGGGCATGAGCGCCTTGCTGCGCTACCAGGGCCAGGATCTGGCCCGCGAGTTCGATTTCTATCAGCGCCTGCATCCCGAAGATGCCACAGGCGCGCGCGCCCAGGCCGAGCAGGCGCTGGAGCAGGGCAGCATGCTGGTGCTGACGGCACGTCTGCTGTGCTTTGATGGTCTGTATCGCTGGTTTCGCGCACGCGGCCAGGCCTACAAGGATGAGAGCGGACGCCTGATACGGATCTCGGGCCTGCTCTCCGACCAGACTGCGAGTCGCGAGGCCGATGAGCGCAGCCGCCTGGCCTCCACGGTGGTGGACAACACCATCGAGGGCGTGGTGGTGACCGATGCACACAGCCGCATTCTCTCGGTCAACCACGCGTTCACGAAGCTGCTGGGCTTCAGCGAAGCGGAAATGCTGGGCAAGACGCCGCGCATGTTCAAGTCCGGCCGACATGACAAGGCTTTCTACGACGCCATGTGGGCCAGCATGCATGCCACAGGGCACTGGCAGGGCGAAATCTGGAATCGACGCAAGAATGGAGAGGTCTTTCCCGAGCGCATGTCGCTGAGCGCGGTCAAGGATGCCAACGATAAGGTGACGCATTACGTCTGCATGTTCACCGACATCTCGGCCGAGAAGGCGCGCGAGCAGCAATTGGAGTTTCTTGCCCATCGCGACACCTTGACCGGTCTGCCCAACCGCTCTCAATTCACGCGCATGCTGGGCGAGGCGGTGGAGTTGAGTCAGAGCACCAACCGTCGCATGGCCGTGCTGCTGTTCAATATCGACCGCTTCAAGGACGTGAACGACAGCTATGGCCACTCCATCGGCGACGAGGTGCTCAGGCATGTGTCTGTGCAGATGCAGGGTGCTTTGCGGCACGGCGACATCATTGGCCGCCTGGCGGGCGATGAAATCTGCGTGGTGGCGCAATCCATTTGCGGTCGCGACAGCGCGGTGGACGTGGCCGAGCGCCTGATGGCAGCAGCCGGCCAGCCCTGGACCACGCCGGATGGCCTCTCGGTGGTGGTCAGCGTCAGCGCAGGCATCTGTCTGTATCCCGACCATGCATTGACAGCCGACGATCTGCTGCAGGGGGCCCATGCAGCGGTGTATGGAGCCAAGGCCAGAGGCTCCAATGCCTGGTGCTTCTTCCATGAGAACATGACCCAGGCCGCCCGCGAGCGCCTGGCGCTGGAGGCGCGCCTGCGCCGTGCGCTGGAGCTGGGCCATATGCGTCTGTATTACCAGCCACAGATTGAGCTGGCGACGGGGCGCCTGATGGGGGCTGAAGCGCTGTTGCGCTGGCTGGATCCAGAGGAAGGCCTGATCTCGCCGGCCCGTTTCATTCCTGTGGCGGAAAACTCGGGCGTTATCGGCCCGCTGGGTCTGTGGGTGCTGGGTGAGGCCTGTCGTCAGGGCCAGCAATGGCGGGCTGCCGGTCTGCCCGATCTGACGATTGCGGTCAATGTCTCGCTGCACCAGTTTTTGCTGACCGATATTGCCGGCGCTACGGCCGATGCGCTCAACAAGTCGGGTTTTCCGGCCAGCTTGCTGGAGCTGGAAATCACCGAAAGCGCACTGGCCGAAAAGCCCGAAGAGGCGCTGGCCGTGCTCAGCCGCCTGCGCGAGCTAGGCCTGCGCCTGGCCATCGATGACTTTGGTACCGGTTATTCATCGCTGGCCCATCTCAAGCGTTTCCCGCTCGATCTGCTCAAGATCGACCAGGGCTTTATCCGCGACATTCCGCACAGCGCGGACGATATGACCATCAGCAGCTCGGTCATTGCCCTGGGTCATGCCATGGGTCTGAAGGTCCTGGCCGAAGGCGTGGAAACCCAGGAGCAGCTGACGTTCTTGCAGCAAAAAGGCTGCGACTACTTTCAGGGCTATTTCTGCAGCCGGCCCTTGCCGGCCGAAGACTTCACGCGCCTGCTGGAAAAGACGCGTGAGGGGCAGCCGCTGGTGGCTGTTGCGATCGCGGGCTGAGGATCACCAGCGCTGCAGCAGCCCGTCAAGGCTTGGGTGCAGGTCTGCTCTTCCACTGTTCGCGCAGTTGGCTGCACTGGTCTTCGGAGGCGTTGCCCTCCAGCATCAGCTGCTTGTCTGCCTTCATGGTGATAGCGGTCTGCGCTTTGTCTGATTGGGCTATCGCCACCTTTTGCTTGAAATCGCCAGGCAGCCAGGTCGGCACGCCGATATCGCTGCGGACATGGCCGCGGCCCGCCACCAGCAGCACGCTTTTTCCGGGCTGACCCAGTTCGCGTACGGCTGTTTCAGTCACCCTGGCCATGGATTCGTCGCGGGCCAGCTGAATTCGGGCCATGGGCGCGAACTGCGATTCGGGCAGCAGGCCGCAGTGGCCGTCCTTGATGGCGTCGAGCTGCAGCTGCCAGCCTGCGGCCGGCAGGTGTGCGTCGTAACGGGACTCGCCCATCGCCTGCTTCATCCGGGGGCGCGGCAGATTGCCGCCGAGCACGGGCACGCCGGCTTTCACGGCAGCCATCACCACCGGACCATAGTCCTGCCAGGGCCAGCCGCCCGGGCCGCCGCCCTGGGCCCATTGCAGCGCGGTCTTCACCTCCTCGTCGCTGGCCGATGCCGGCAGACTCCGGGTGCTGCCGCCTGCGGGCGCCATCTCGACCACCAGGGCCGCGAGCCTGCCTTGCGCTGCCAGGTGGCGCACGGTAGCGGCTTCCCATTGGTGATGGGCGATCTGGTCATGCTGCTCGCCGAGCAGGATGATCGGTGTTCCGGCCCATTGGCCCAGTGTCTGCAGCCACTCGGCATCGCTGGTCCGCTGGGCGCTTTGATGGGCGCAGCCGCCCAGCAGCAGGGCGCCGGCAACAGCCGTCATGGCCAAAGGATTGAAACGATTGAAGCGCTGGCGCGGCTGCGCCGCAGAAATGAAAGTCCACATATGAGCTGATTGCGTTCGTCTGAGACGGGGCATGGCTTCGTAGCTGTAGATTTCGTACCGGCTTTGCCCACCGAGTTTTGCCGCGATACTGCGGGGCATTGCCCCTGTCGCGCGCCCATTGTCGTGCCTTGCCGGATTCCCGTGCACATGTCCGTATTGCTTCCCCCCGTGTTTCTGGCCCGTGTGGCCGCCACCCTGCTGCTGGCCTGGCTGGCCGCCCAGCTCTGTCTGATATTGCATACGCCGCTGCCGTGGATGCTGGGGCCGCTGATTTCCGTCTCCCTGCTATCGATAGGCGGAGCGCCTACCCAAAGCTGGGCCAGGTTGCGCGATCTGGGGCAGTGGACGATAGGCGGCGCGCTGGGCCTGTATTTCACGCCTGCCGTGACCGAGCTGGTGGCCGGCCTGTGGTGGGCGATTGCGCTGGCCATTGCCTGGGCCTTGCTGCTGGGCTGGGGCTTCGGGCGCTGGCTGTATCGCGTGCAGGCGGCCTCCATGCTGGCGCAGCCGGGCATGGATAAAGAGCGCCTGCGCGCCACGACCTATTTCTCGGGGGCGATAGGTGCGGCCTCGGAGATGACGCTGCTGGCCGAGCGCGAGCAGGCGCGCACAGATCTGGTGGCGGCGGCGCACAGCCTGCGGCTGGTGATAGTGACGGTGAGCATTCCCTTTGCACTGCAATGGTCGGGACTGCAGGGCGACCCGGGCCTGACGCTGCCCAGCGTGCGCACCGTGCAATGGCCGGGCTTTGCCTGGCTGGTGCTGGCCACCGGCGCCGGGGCATTGCTGATGCTCAGGCTCAGGCGTGCCAATCCCTGGTTTCTGGGTGCGCTGGCCGTATCCATGGGCTTGACCATGGCAGGCCTGGAGCTGTCTGCCGTGCCGCAATGGCTGATGAACGCCGCCCAGCTGGTGATCGGCGTCAGCCTGGGGGTGCGCTTTCGACGTGATTTCCTGCACACGGCGCCGCGCTGGCTGGGCATGGTGGCGCTGGGTACCGTGGGGTTGATGGCAGTCTGCGCCGGTTTTGCCTGGCTGCTGCACTGGGCCACCGGCCTGCCCTGGGTGACCTTGCTGCTGGGCACATCGCCGGGTGGCATTACCGAGATGGCCATCACCGCCAAGGTCCTGCAACTGGGCGTGCCCGTGGTCACGGCCTTTCAGGTCTGCCGGCTGATTGCCGTGCTGCTGCTGGTAGCGCCTCTGTACCGCTGGCTGAACAGGGTGCTGCCGGGGGAGCGGTCATGATCCGCAGCAGGCGAAATCCCTGGAAGTCGATCCTGATCATCAGCGCTTGCGCCGGCTTTGTGATGGCCGGGCTTCTGATGTGGATGGCCTGGGAGCACAACCCCCAGTGCGAGATTCACTGCGCAGAGCAAGGCATTGACTGGGGCTACTGGCTGGCGCTGGGTGCGGCAGGGGGGCTGCTGGGCTTTTTGGGCTGCATGCTGCCCGCCGGCGTGTTGATGCTGTTGTGCAGAAAGTCATAGCGGCTCGCGCTTTTCCGGTAAGCACTAGAGTGTGTTTTCAGGCATCAAAAAAGCCACTCTTTCGAGTGGCTTTTTGCAAGGTGTTCAGTGAATGATTACCGGCTGCTGGGCCAGGCCCGTGTAGGTGTCGAGAATTTCCTCCACCTCCTCCTCGGTGGGGGCGTCCTGCTGCCAGGCAAGGATCTGCTTCTGGAACATTTCGGCCCAGGAACCATCCAGATACACCTCTTTGCCCGAGCGCTTGTCCACGATCTCGAAGCCGTGGCGGGGCAGTTGATGGGCTTGCTCGGTCTCGGCCTTGGCTTTGCCTGCCGGAGCGTCTGCTTCCATATCGGGACGCAGATGGAGCACCGCAAAGGATTCAGAGTCGTAAAGCATTTGCATGGTGTTCCTCCTTTCACTTCCGTTATGAGCATGCCTGCCATGGATATGGCGACAGGGTGCCGCATTTCAAGGTGGAAATGCCTGCTCTTGGCACTTGGGCACAGTATTCCATGGATTTGGCATGGTTGTGGGCAACCGGCTTTCCCGATCTGTAGTAAGCAAGTCCTTGAACGGCGCGACAGCGTTCAGCCCGAGCCGATGCAGGTTGCAGGCCTTGGCTGGGAGGTGAGTGAGCGCTTTGGCGCGGTGGTCCCGGGGTTTACGCCAGGGTGCGGCATGGAGGTTATTGCGGCGCGGGCAGATATTTCTTGAGCTGCAGATCGACAAAGTCGTCCTGTCCCTGGGTGAGCTTGATGCGCACGGGCAGGTATTGCATGGACGGTGCCAGCCAGACCGAACCGCGCTGGTCGCTGCTGCTTTTGCCGGGCAGCTTGTCCAGGCGCAGTGCCATGACGCTGCCAAATGGCAGCTCCAGTGCCTCGCTGGCACCCACGCGGAACTGCCAGCGCACGGCTGAGCGTGCGCTGCTGGTGGTCAGCTCTATCAGAGTGCCTGGCGGATATTTCTCGGGGGCGGCAGCCATCAGGGCCGAGAGCTGCAGAAACACGCTGAGGCGGTCCTGCACGCCATCGCCAATGGCCGCATCGGTCTGGCCGCCGCTGTAGTGCGCCTTGCCGCTAGCCACGTCAAAGGCAGCGGACTGGGTTTTGCGCCCTTTGTCGCTGAAGTTGAGCGGCTGCAGGCCCTTGGGCGTAATCAGCCCCTCGCTGGTCTGGGCGCGCTCGCCCAGCAAGAACATGCTGATCGACTGCCTGGCCTGGTAGTACTGTCCGTCATGCTGCCATTGCAGCTGGGCGCCGGCCGAGTATTGAAAGCCCTTGACCTGACCCGAGGCATTGAACTCCAGCGTGGCGGAGTTGGGCAGGGTCACGGGCAGCACAGAGCTAGGCGGCAGCGGCGCGCTGCCTGCGGGCGTGACCTGGATGGGGCGGGCCGTGTCGGCACCATTGGCTTCGGGAGGCTCGGCCATGGGCTCGGGAGCCGGCTCTGCTGCAGCAGCGGGCAGCCCTGTATTGGTGGGTGCTTCTGTTTCAGGAGCTTCTTGCGTTTGTGGTTCCTGGACTGGAGGCGGATTTGGCGCAGGTTCCTGTTCGTCCGGTACGGGAGCAGGAGTCGGCGCTGGCGCCCGCGGTGCCGCCTGGGGTTTGGGCGCCGGAACTGGGGCCGGTTTGGGCGCTGCGGGTGCAGGCGGCGGAGGGGGCGCCTGCAGCATGCGCGTCTCCATCACGATCTGGTCGTCCGCTGCTTTGTCCGGCGGGCTTAGTTCGGGCAGGCCCCAGAGCAACAGCCCATGGGCTGCCAGCACCAAGCCGGTGATGGGCAGCAGTGTCTTGCGTGCCTGGCTTGTCTGAGGGGAGCGGCCCATGAGCGTGATTCTGAGATTGCAGGTTTCAGTGGTTGGGATCGGCGCGCCAGCCCAGATCGCTGGAAAGCTGGCGGGCGGCCGCCTGCAGTGGCGCATCTATGGCTCCACCATAGTCCGGGTCGAAAGTCGCCAGCGAGCCCAGGGTCATCAGCCCCAGCACAATATGGCCGGATGCATCGAAGACCGGCACGCAAAAAGCCACGATGCCCGGCAGCACGGTGTCGACCACGCGGGCCGTGCCGCGCTCGCGCACCTCGGCCAGCATGGCCGCCACGGCTTCCTCGGTCTGGGGCAGGTCCTGGCGCCGGGCTTTGCGTGCGCGCTCGATTTCGGGCTCCAGCAATGCGGCCGTCGCCTCGCGCGGCAGCCAGGCGCCGAAGCAGCGCCCTGTGGCCGATGCCAGCATGGGCATGACGTCGCCCAGGCGCAGGTTGGCAGTGACGGACTGCGCCGATTCTTCCCAATGCACGATGGTCGGGCCATGGTTGCCCCAGACGGCGATGGCCAGCGTGTGATTGAGGGACTCAAGCAGTGCCGGAATGCGCTCGCGCGCCAGACGCACCGGGTCGAGACGGGCCAGCGAGGCCAGGCCGATCTTGAGCGCCGCAGGGCCCAGGTCGTAGCGCGAATTGCGTTCGTCCTGCGTCACCAGTCCGATGCGCTGAAAGCTCACCAGATAGCGGTGTGCCTTGGCGGCACTCATGCCGGCGGCGGCGGCGACATCCTTGAGCATCAGCGGGCCACTGGCCTGTGCCAGCGCCTCGACGAGGGAGAAACCCACTTCGACCGACTGAATCCCTGCGCGTTCCTTTTCCATTGCAATAGAATCGTGTTTTGTTTAGTTAAATCAATTTAACCAATCGTAATTTTGGCTAGCGTTGTCAGGCATTGTGCCAGCACCGCTGCCGTGAGCAGAGGGACAGAGAATGAAACTGGCAACCTACAAGGATGGCTCGCGCGACGGGCAACTGGTCGTGGTCTCGCGTGACCTGAGCCAGGCCTGCTATGCCACCGGTATTGCCAGCCGCATGCAGCAGGTGCTGGACGACTGGAGCTATATGGCCCCCCAGCTGCAGGATCTGTCGCACGAACTCAATCACGGCAAGGCCCGCCACGCGTTTCCCTTCGATCCCCAGCGCTGCATGGCACCGCTGCCACGAGCTTATCAGTGGGCCGATGGCTCGGCCTATATCAACCATGTGGAGTTGGTGCGCAAGGCGCGCAATGCCGAGGTGCCGGCCAACTTCTACACCGACCCGTTGATGTACCAGGGCGGCAGCGATGATTTCATCGGCCCCTGCGACGATGTGATCGTGCCCAGCGCGGCCATGGGCATAGACTTCGAGGCAGAGATTGCCGTCGTCACCGGCGATGTGCCCATGGGCACGGATGCCAAGGATGCGCTGGACGGCGTTCGTCTCGTCATGCTGGCCAATGACGTGAGCCTGCGCAATCTGATACCTGGCGAACTGGCCAAGGGTTTCGGCTTTTTCCAGAGCAAGCCCGCCACGGCCTTCAGCCCTGTGGCCGTGACACTTGACGAGCTGGGCGATGCCTGGAAGGGCGGCCGTCTGCATCTGACGCTGCAGAGCACCTGGAACGGCCGCAAGGTCGGCATGTGCGATGCGGGCGAGGAGATGACTTTTCACTTCGGCCAGCTGATCGCCCATATCGCCAAGACCCGCAATGTACGTGCCGGCTCCATCGTGGGGAGCGGCACGGTGAGCAACAAGGGCGTGGAGACCGGCAGCGGCAAGAACAAGCGCGTGGAATGGCCCAAGGGCTATAGCTGCATCGCCGAAAAGCGCTGCATAGAGACCATTCAGGACGGCGCACCCAAGACCGAGTTCATGCAGTTCGGCGACACCATCCGCATCGAGATGAAGGGCAAGGACGGCCAGAGCATCTTCGGCGCCATCGACCAGAACATTGCGCCGCCCGGCGGCAGCAAGGATGACTTGCCCGAAGCTCAGCCTCTGGATAGCTCTGAAGACTAAGCCCTCGTTGCTGCCGCCATGCCCATGTCAAGTCTGAATCTCTCGCGCTGGATTTCGCCTCTGAAGGCCGTGCCGGCCATAGCGTTCGCTTTGTTGACGGGCCCGTCCATGGCGGCAGAGCCTGCCGCCGAACCTGCAGTCAGTTGCCCGCCGCCGTTCAGTCCGCCAACGCCGGCCGAAGTGCAGGCCATGGCCCCCCAGATGCAGGACAGAGGCCTGCTCTGGCGCGTGCAGGACGGCGAGCGCACCAGCTGGCTTTACGGCACTTTGCATGTGGGCAAGCGGGAGTGGATCTTGCCCGGCCGCACCATCTTGCGTGCCATGGTTGCGACGGATTTGCTGGCGCTGGAGCTGGATGTGCTGAATCCGCAGGTCATGCAGCAGTTGATCGACGGCTTCCAGGCCCGTGTCGACGCCCCTGCGCTACCCGCAGATCTGGACGCCCGGCTGGCGCAGCAGCGCAAGCGAGCCTGTGCCGAGCATCTGAGCACGCAACGTCCGGACGCCCAACTGCTGGGACTGGTCAGCCAGCTGGGCCGCAAGCATGGGCTGATGGTCGAATTTGGCGCCGATCTGCAGCTGGCGAGCCTGGCCGGTGCCGTGCGCAAGCCTGTGCTGGGGCTGGAGTCGGCGCAGACCCAGCTCGAGGAGCTGCTTTCCGACGATCCCTTGGAGGTACAGGAAAGCGTGCGCGACGGGCTGGAGCAGCTCGAAGATCCCAAGTCCCCGGAAATCCTGCAACAGTTGGCGAACATCTGGGCAAGCGGCAACGAAAAACAGCTGGAGAACTATGCCGACTGGTGCGACTGCATCAAGACCGAGCGTGACCGGCTCAAGTACGCGCGCCTCATGGATGGACGCAATCCGGGTATGGCAGACGGCATTGTGCGTCAGCTCCAGCAGGGCAAGACCGTGTTTGCCGCCGTGGGAGCGCTGCACATGGTCGGGCCCAAGGGCCTGCCCGAGCTGCTGCGTCAGAAAGGCTATCAGGTCGAGCGCGTGAGCTTCAAACTGCCACCCATACAGAAATCGGAGTCAAAACCGATTCAAACCGAATAGAGACAAGCGCAGGCAGCTATCAATTAATAGAAAAGGCCGCCTGGCGGGGTCTAAAAATCATTCCACAACCCCCTACATCACCCTCAAGGAGACAAACGATGGATCGTCGTCAATTCCTGGCTGCCGTGGCAGCCAGCTCGGCTGCTGCCGCATCCCCCTTTGCCATGGCGCAGGACTGGCCCGCCAACCCTGTGCGCTGGGTCGTTCCCTACCCACCCGGAGGCGGCACCGATGTGCTGGCCCGCACGGTGGCCGAATCCATGCGCAAGACGCTGAACCAGACCATCGTGGTGGACAACCGTCCCGGTGCCTCGACGAATATCGGCGGCCAGCTCGTTGCCGCGGCCAAGCCCGATGGCTACACCATCATGTCGGCCGACAACGCCATCCTGGCGTTCAACGAGCACCTGTTCAGCAAGCTGCCCTTCAGCCCCGACAAGGATTTCACCTATGTGGGCGGCATCAGCCGCTTCCCCATGGCGCTGGTGGTCAACCCTGCGTTCGAAGCCAAGGATTTCAAGGAATTCCTGGCCTATGCCAAGGCCAACCCCGGCAAGCTCAACTACGCCTCGCCCGGCAATGGCTCGCCCCACCATCTGGCCATGGAGCTGTTCAAGAACCGCACCGGCACCAGTCTGACCCATATCCCCTACAAGGGCGCCGCGCCCGCGCTGGCCGATGTGATGGGCGGCCAGGTGCCTTGCATGTTCCTGGATCTGGCATCGGGCCTGCCCGTGATCCAGTCCGGCAAGGTGCGGGCCCTGGCCATAGGCACGGCCAAGCGCGTGCCCAATCTGCCCAATGTGCCCACGCTGGCCGAACTGGGTCTCAAGGATTCCGAGGTCTATGCCTTCCAGGGCATTCTGGGTCCCAAGGGCTTGCCGCCAGCCATCGTGCAGCGCCTCAATGCAGACCTGCAAAAAGCCCTCAAGGACCCCGACGTGGTCAAGCGCATGGCCGACTTCGGCATGGAAGCCCTGCCTGGCACGCCCGAGCAGTTCCACCAGCTGGCGCGCACCGAAGCCAAGCGCTGGGGTGAGGTCATCAAGGCGGCCGGCGTGAAGCTGGACTGATCGCCTCCTTCCTGAGCTTCGCGAGGTTCTGGGCATGGCTTGAGCCGTTGCCGCAGACCTCGTCGGCTTGCATCGTAGCGGCCCTGCCACCTTGAGTTGCAGGGCCGTTTTCAGTAGGGAAGTATGCCGGGCAGCAGTGGGCGGCTCAGGCGCTCGCGCCACCATTGCTGGGCCCGGCCGGGGGCATCGCTGCGCCAGGCCAGCCAGAAGGTTTCGGGCGGTCGCGGTTCTTCCACCGCCAGTTCTACCAGTACCCCGGTCTCCAGCTCCACACGCACGCATGCGCGCGGCACAAAGCCGTGGCCCAGGCCGGCGGCCTGGCAGGCTATCTTGGCCTGCATATCGGGCACGGTGATGCGCCGCTGACCGGTGAGCAGGCCCACGGTGCGGTCGGTCAGCGAACGGGCGCCGTCGCCCACCACCACGGCGGTGTGCTCCAGCAGGTCGGCGCGCGCCAGCGGACGGCCAAGACGCGCCAGCGGGTGGCTGGCAGTCACGCAGAACACGAAATCGAGCTGGCCCACGGCCACGGCCTTGTGGCCACCACCGGCCGGACCCTCGCCCGCCGCCACGATCAGGTCGGCCCGGCCTTCGCGCAAGGCTTCCCAGGTGCCCGTCAGGGTCTCGCTGCCGATGCGCAGCCGCGTGCCGCTGTTCAGCGCCTCGAATGCCTGGATGTCGGCGCCGAAGGCGCTCGTGGGGATCAGCGAGTCGTGCACCAGGCGGACCTCGGTCTCGAATCCTGTGGCGATCTGGCGCAGTCGCGACTCGAGCTGACGCGCAGCTGCCAGCAGCCATCGCCCTTCCTTGAGCAATTCCTCGCCCGCGGGCGTGAGACTGACACGCGGGCCGTTGCGCACAAACAGGTTCAGACCCAGCTGTTCCTCGAGCTTGGACACGGCATAGGAGATGGTCGAAGGTACTTTGTGCAGGCGCTCCGCCGCACCTGCAAACGAGCCGTGGCGCGCAATGGTGTCCACCAGTTCTATGGCTTCCAGAGAGAGTTTCAGCATGCTTTGAGTGCGTAAAAAACAATCATCGAAATTATCGATGATTCAGAGGATTTTCTTTCAGCATAGGCGCCGATAAGGCCGCCGATACTTCATGCATCGCCACACGGAACGCAGAGAAACAAGGCAGATGGGCCTGCTGCAGCAAGTGTGAATGCCATCGATTGTTAAGGAGATATCAATGCTTGAAGTTCGCCAATCCAACCACCGCGGCCGTGCCAACCATGGCTGGCTGCAATCGCGCCACACCTTCTCCTTCGGTCATTACCGCGATGCCAATCAGCAAGGCTTTTCGGATCTGCTGGTTATCAATGACGACCATGTGTCCCCTGGTCAGGGCTTCGGTACCCACGGCCACCGCGACATGGAAATCTTCTCCTATGTGCTCGACGGCGCCCTGGAGCACAAGGACTCCATGGGCACGGGCTCGGTGATCCGTCCCGGCGACGTGCAGATGATGAGCGCCGGCACCGGCGTGGAGCACAGCGAATTCAACCACTCGGCCCAGGACCCGGTGCACTTTCTGCAGATCTGGATCGTGCCCGCCGAACGCGGCGCCGCTCCACGCTATCAGCAGGTCCATGTGGACGATGCCGACAAGCGCGGCCGCCTGCGCCTGATCATTGCCCCCGAAGGCCGGGACGGCACGTTGGCCGTGCGCCAGGACGCCCGGGTCTATGCCGGCCTGTTCGATGGCGCTGAATCCGCCGAACTCGATGTGGGCACCGACCGCCATGTTTATGTGCATGTGGCCCGCGGCAGCCTCAGCGTGAACGGAGAGCGCCTGTCCGAAGGCGACGGAGCCCGCATCCGCAACGCCGGGGCTCTGCGCTTCGATCAGGGCGAGCAGGCCGAGGTGCTGGTCTTTGATCTGCGTCCCCGTGAACTGCCTAGCTTGTAAGTGCCGGTTTCCATTCGGCTTTCCTGTTTTTCCCGCAGCCTCTCTCTCACCTTTTACCCAGGAGTTTCACCATGACCAACGCCAATGCCTCCATCGCCCGTCCTGTCGCCGTCGCCAAGCCCGGTGCCAAGCTGCTCAACCCCCATGACCACACGCTGATCATGATCGACTTCCAGTCGCAGATGGCTTTTGCCACGCACTCCATCGATCCCGTGCAACTGCGCTCCAACGCGGCCCTGGTTGCTTCGGCCGCAGCCGGCTTCGGTGCCTCCACCATCCTGACCACCGTGGCCGAAAAAAGCTTCTCCGGCCCCATGTTCGAGGAAGTGACCGCGCCTTTCCCCGGCCAGGCCCTGCTGGACCGCACCTCCATGAACACCTGGGAAGACCAGGCCGTGATCAACAAGGTCAACGAGATCGGCAAGCCCCGCATCGTGCTGGCCGGCCTGTGGACCAGCGTGTGCATCGTCGGCCCTGCCCTGTCGGCCCTGGACCAGGGCTTTGAAGTCTATGTGATCGCCGATGCCTGTGGCGACATCTCCACCGAAGCGCACAACCGTGCCATGGACCGCATGGTGCAGGCCGGAGCCCAGCCCATCACGTCGTTGCAATACCTGCTGGAAATGCAGCGCGACTGGGCCCGCACCGAAACCTATGACATGACCACGGGCATCGCCAAGAAGCTGGGCGGCGGCTACGGCATCGGCATCACCTACGCCAAGACCATGTTCGGCGCCCACGAAGGCTAAAAAAAGCGACAGGGGCCTGCTGCGCGGCCGTATCCTGCGCCTGTGGCCCTTGCCGTACGGAAGTACGGCTGCGGTCCTCGGCCCCAGTCTTCTTTTTTGCGCTCTCGCCGGACTTTCCTCCCTTTTTTGCGTTGCTGACTTCCCCTAGGCACACCATGACCCAGCCCACCACCCCCGACCTGATCCTGTTCAACGGCCGCTTCACCACCCTGGACCGCAGCAAGCCCACGGCCACGGCAGTGGCCGTGAGCCAGGGCCGCTTCAGCGCCGTCGGCAGCGACCGCGAGGTCCTGCCCCTGGCCGGCCCGCAGACCAGGCGCATCGATCTGGGCGGGCGCAGTGCGCTGCCCGGGCTCATCGACAACCACCTGCACCTGATCCGCGGCGGTCTGAACTTCAACATGGAGCTGCGCTGGGACGGCGTGAAGAGCCTGGCCGATGCCATGGCCATGCTCAAGGCCCAGGTGGACGTGACCCCTGCGCCCCAGTGGGTGCGTGTGGTGGGCGGCTTCAGCGAGCACCAGTTCGTGGAAAAGCGCCTGCCCACGCTGGCCGAGCTCAATGCCGTGGCACCCGACACCCCGGTCTTCATTCTGCACCTGTATGACCGTGCCCTGCTCAACGCCGCTGCCCTGCGCGCCGTGGGCTACACCAAGGACACGCCCGAGCCCCCCGGTGGCCAGATCCTGCGCGACAGCGCCGGCAACCCCACGGGCCTGCTGCTGGCTAAGCCCAATGCGTCCATCCTCTATGCCACGCTGGCCAAGGGCCCCAAGCTGCCGCGCGACTACCAGCTCAACTCGACACGCCACTTCATGCGCGAACTCAACCGGCTGGGCGTGACCGGGGCCATCGACGCTGGCGGCGGCATGCAGAACTATCCCGACGATTACGACGTGATCCAGGAGTTGGCCGATGCCGACCAGCTCACCATCCGCCTGGCCTACAACCTGTTCACGCAAAAGCCCAAGGAAGAGAAGGATGACTTTCTGCGCTGGACCGCCACCTCGCAGTACAAGCAGGGCACGGACTACTTTCGCCACAACGGAGCAGGCGAGATGCTGGTGTTCTCGGCCGCCGACTTCGAGGACTTCCGTCAGCCCCAGCCCGAGCTGGCGCCAGGCATGGAGGGTGAGCTCGAAGAGGTGGTGCGCATCCTCGCCCAGAACCGCTGGCCCTGGCGCATGCACGCCACCTACGACGAGACCATCGATCGCGCGCTCGATGTGTTCGAGAAGGTCAATGAAGACATTCCCCTGGCCGGTCTGAACTGGTTCTTCGACCACGCCGAAACCATCTCCGAGAAGTCCATCGACCGCATCGCGGCCCTGGGCGGCGGCGTGGCCGTGCAGCACCGCATGGCCTACCAGGGAGAGTATTTCGTCGAGCGCTACGGCGCGGCTGCGGCCGAAGCCACACCGCCTGTCAAGCGCATGCTGGAAAAAGGCGTGAACGTGTCTGCCGGCACCGACGCCACCCGCGTCGCCAGCTACAACCCCTGGGTCTCGCTCTCCTGGCTCGTCACGGGCAAGACCGTGGGCGGCCTGCAGCTCACGCCTCAGCGCAATTGCCTCACCCGCGACCAGGCCTTGCGCATGTGGACCGAAAACGTCACCTGGTTCAGCAACGAACAGGGCAAGAAGGGCCGCATCCAGGTGGGCCAGTTGGCCGACCTCATCGTTCCTGATCGCGATTTCTTCGCCTGCCCCGAGTCCGACATCGCCGACACCTCGGCCCTGCTCACCGTGGTGGGCGGCAAGGTGGTCTACGGCGCTGGTGCCTTCGCCGACCTCGATGAGTCGGACCCGCCCCTGGCCATGCCCGACTGGTCGCCCGTGCGCACCTTCAAGGGCTATGGCGCCTGGGGTGTGCAGGAAGGCGCGCCGCTGCAGGCCGTGATGCGCAACGCGGCAGCAAACTGCGGCTGCGCCAACAGCTGCAACATGCACGGCCATTCCCACGCCACGGCCTGGAGCAGCAAGCTGCCCGTGGCCGATCTCAAGGGCTTCTGGGGCGCCCTGGGCTGCGCCTGCTGGGCGGTGTGACATGGGCAACGCGCTGCACGCCGCCGCCACCGCACCCTGGGTGCAGTCGCTGGCCCTGCTGTGCCTGTGTGCCGCCTTCCTGCAGGGCGGCGTGGACAAGGTCCGCGACTTCCGCGGCGCGGTCGCCGAGATGCGCCAGTTCGGCCTGGCGCCGGCCGCGCCCATCGCGGTGGCCACCATCGCGCTGCAGCTCGGTGCCTCGGCGCTGATCGTGTCGGGCTGGTACCGCTGGGCAGGCGCCCTGGCGCTGGCGGCCTTCACCGTCATCGCGGCCTTTCTGGCCGACCGTTTCTGGGCTGCGCCGCAGGCTGAACGCCAGCGCACAGCGAACGCATTTTTTGAACATTGGGGCCTGGTCGGCGGCATGTTGCTCGTCGCCTGGCACGATCTAGGAGACTCCCATGCCGGATAACCAAAAAACCGCCTCGGGCAGCTTCGCGCCCCTGGCCATTCCCGTCTTTGCAGTGCTGTGGGCCGCCACGGTGCTGGGCAATATCGGCAGCTTCATGCGCGATGTGGCCAGCGCCTGGATGGTGACCGAGCTCTCGTCCAGCCCCACGGCCGTGGCCCTGATCCAGACGGCGGCCACGCTGCCAGTCTTTCTGCTGGCCATCCCGGCCGGCGTGCTGTCCGACATCCTGGACCGCCGTCGTTTCCTCATCGGCGTGCAGGTGTTGCTGGGCGCCGTCAGCGGCACGTTGCTGGTGCTTGCCCAGACCAACACCCTCACGGTGGAATACCTGGTGGCTCTGACCTTTGTGGGTGGCATTGGCGCCGCCCTCATGGGACCGACCTGGCAGTCCATCGTGCCCGAGCTGGTGCCGCGCAGCGAACTCAAGAGCGCCGTGGCCCTGAACTCCCTGGGCATCAACATCGCCCGTGCCATCGGCCCGGCCGCCGGCGGCCTGCTGCTGGCCAGCTTCGGCGCCGCGGCGGCCTACGGCCTTGATGTGCTGAGCTATGTGTTCGTGATCGCCGCCCTCATCTGGTGGAAGCGACCCAAGGCCGAGGCCTCGGCGCTCAACGAGCAGTTCTTCGGCGCCTTCCGGGCCGGTGTGCGCTATGCCCGTGCCAGCCGCGAGCTGCATGTGGTGTTGCTGCGCGCCGCTGTGTTTTTCCTGTTCGCCAGCTCGGTCTGGGCCCTGCTGCCCCTGGTGGCGCGGCGCATGCTGGGCGGCACGGCCGGCTTTTATGGCGTGATGCTGGGCGCTGTGGGCGCCGGAGCCATCCTGGGCGCCGTGCTGCTGCCCAAGCTACGCAAGCGTCTCGATACCGACGGTCTGGTGTTGCTGGCTTCTGTGGTTACGGCCTCGGTCATGGGCATGCTGACCCTTGCGCCGCCCCAGTGGGCTGCCGTGGCGCTGATGCTGGTGCTGGGCCTGGGCTGGATTGTTGCGCTGACCACGCTCAACGGCGTGGCCCAGGCGGTGCTGCCCAACTGGGTGCGCGGCCGGGGTCTTGCCATCTACCTGATGGTATTCAACGGTGCCATGGCCCTGGGCAGCCTGGGCTGGGGCCTGATTGCCGGGCAGTTGGGCCTGCCGGTCACGCTGCTGATCGGGGCCCTGGGTCTGGTGCTGGTGTCCCTGGTCTTTCACCGCGTCAAGCTGCCAGCTGGTGAGGCGGATCTGCAACCGTCCAACCACTGGCCCGAGCCCCTGCTGGCAGAACCCGTGGCTCATGATCGTGGCCCGGTCATGATTCAGATCGAATACCGCATTGCCCACGAAGATTTGGCCGCTTTTTTCCAGGCCATGCAGCAAGTGGCCCAGGAGCGCCGTCGCGATGGGGCTTATGCCTGGGGCGTGGCCGAACACACCGGCGAGCCCGGTCGAGTGATTGAGTGGTTCCTGGTTGAATCCTGGGCTGAGCACTTGCGCCAGCATGGTCGTGTGTCCAAGGCCGATGCCGATCTGCAGGCCGCCGCTTTGCGCTACCACCAGGGGCCGGACAGGCCCGTGGTTCACCATTTCCTGGCCCTGGATGCGCGCAGCGCCCAGCAGGGAACGGGTTCTCCCGCCCACTGAGCGGCGCTGGAATCGGCATTCATCGCTGACGGGGCAGGCGATGAATGCGACCCAGTTTATTTTCCCAGGGGCTGGAGCAGAGGTCGGTGCATCACTTACTTGGCGGGCTTGGCGGCACGCACTGCCACGACCTCGATTTCCACATACCAGGCCGGGTTGGCCAGGGCTGCAATCTGGAAGGCCGAGCGTGCGGGCAGGTTGGGCTGGGCAGTCGTGCCAAAGAACTGGGTGTAGCCACGCATGAAGCCGGCAAAGTCCATCTTGTTGCCCTTGGCGGGGTCGGCCACCAGGAAGACCTGCATCTTCACCACATCGCTCATGCCGAGATTCATGCTCTTGAGCTGCTCTTCCAAGCCCTTGAGGATGGCCACGGTCTGGCCTTCAGTGTCGCCGCCATAGGCAGCAGGATCAGTGGCGGGCTTGGATTTGTCCACCACGGGCGGCACCTTGCCCGAGAGGTAGACGGTGCGGGCATCGGTGGGAATTTCCACGGCTGCGGCGATGGGGAAGGTCGAGCCCGGTGTCTTGTAACGCAGGATATCGCCACCGCCGGAGGTGGTGGCTGCGCAGCCGGTGAGCAGGACTGCAGCGCCCAGCAGGGCGGCAGTGGTGGCGGTCTTGAAGATGGATGGAACGTTCATGTGATCTCCTGAATGGATTTATGGGGTGACGCGAAAGGGTTTGACGTCGGCGGCAGACAGCTTGTCCGGGTACTGATTGCCGAAGTTGCTGCGCACATAGTTCACGACGTCGGCAATCTGCTCGTCGGACAGCTTGCTGGCAAAGGACGGCATGCCGTGCAGGCCGTTCATGACGACCGAGGCCGGGTAGGCGGCGGCTGCCAGCTTGGGGTTGGAGGCCAGCGCGGGGTAGAAGCCGGCGCCCTTGGCGCCTTCGCCCTTGACCATGTGGCATCCCTGGCAGATGGCCTGGTACAGGGTCTCTCCGCCGCTCTGGCTGAAGCGTGGACGGACCGCAGAGAAGTTCTGCATCAGCGCCTGGGTATCGGCGGGCGAGATGGAAAGAACGGCGGCAGACTGCAGCGTTTGCAGGTTTTTCACATCCTGGGTTTTCATGCCCTGTGATTGGGCCAGGACGGCGCCGGAGAGACCCAGGGCCAGGGCGAAAGCGGAGCAAAGACGGTGCAATGTGTGCATGGTGAAGTTCCTTGTTGCAGACATGGGCGATCAGAGGCTGGAGGCCTTGGCGTGCAGACGCTGGATGGCGTCCAGCGAAGACAGCACGGCACCTTCCTGCCAGGCGGGGATGTACGAGACATGCTCGCCCGCGAGCACCAGGCGACCGTCGATCTGGGCCAGATCCTTGTAGTGCTGCTCGCGCAGCGCATCGGTCCAGTTGCCGAAGCAGCCGTTGATCCAGGGCATGCGATGCCAGGCTACCGACACACCGTTGAGGAACTCCTGCTTGTACTGCGGATGAATCTGCGCGCCGTACTCCAGCGCCAGACGAATGCGCTCGGCCGGCTTGAGCGAGGAGAAGCGGTAGCTGTTGGAGTTCTCGAAGGCATAGGCGCCCAGCAGCACGGCGGGGCCGTTGCCCATATAGCCGGTGGAGGGGTAGGAGATCTGCTGAATCGGCAGATCGGTGTAGCTGATGCCGCCGTAGATGCGCTCGTCCTCTTCCCAGAAGCGGCGCTTGAACTCCAGACCGACCTTCATGGAGCTGCCATAGGGCACGGCAGCAATCGCGTTTTGCATGGCGCTGCTGGCCTGCACTTCGATCTGGCTCAGGATGGACAGCGGAATCGTGCACACGCACCAGTCGGCGCGGGCCTGCAGTGTGGCGCCGGGCTTGAGGGCGTCCACATAGTCCACGGTCACGCCCTTGTCGTTCTGGGCGATCTTGGTGACCTTGGCGTTGTAGCGTATGGCCGAGCCCAGATCGCGCGCCATGGCCTGGGCCAGCATGTCCATGCCGCCTTCGGGCTGGAAGATGGCGCTGTGGAATTCGTAGATATTACCAACGCCCATCTGGCGCCACAAATTGGATTCGAGCAGCTCGTGCAGGCCCATGGGCGTCGACGGTTTGGCCTGCGCCATCAGGCCGCCGCCGGGGTCGATGTCGTAGCCACGGAAATCGCTGACCGCATTGCTGGCGCGGTAGCGGTACTCCTTGTCCAGCACGCCCCAGGCCTTGAGGCTCTCCAGCAGGCGTTCCTTGTCTTCCCGGCTGACGCTCTGGTCCAGCGCGCCCTGATTGGTAGCCTTGGACAGCAGCTCGGCCACATGACCGTAGACATCGGTCTGCACATGGCGAAAGCGCTGGGGCTTGCCAGCCAGGGCCTTGCTGTTGTGCAGATAGGCGTTGTAGTTGACCTGGTTGAAGGCCTCGAGCTTGATGCCGAAGCGCTTGTAGTAGTCCAGCATCGCATGGTGGTGGTAGGGCACGCGCCAGGGGCCGGGGTTGAAGTAGTTGCCCTTGGCAAAGCCCACTTTCTGGCGTGTACCGTCGAGTTCGATGAACTCATCGCCGCCGCGCAGCGTCCAGCAGCGGCCGCCGGCGCGACTCTGGTATTCAAGCAACTGCACCTTGTAGCCTGCCGCGCGCAACTCGTGGGCTGCCACCATGCCTGCCAGGCCCGCGCCCAGCACCAGAACCGACGCGCCAGGTCTGGCGTTGCCGAGCTTGACCGGACCGCTGTAATGCGACTCGGCGGCGTAGCCCAGTGAACTCATGGCTTGGTACATGGCACTGCCGCCCGCGACCTTTCCGATCATCGAGAGCAGTTGTCTGCGACTGACATGCTTGCTTGGCTCTGGCATCTGAAATTCCTTTGCTGTTGTGTATTCCGCTGTCCATCCGGGGTTGCGGGGCAAGGGTTTTCAGCAAGAGCTGTGCCAGGTCAGAGGGCTCAAGGCATTAGTTCAATGAAATCAGTTACTTGTTATGGAATTCAGATCAATTTGCGCTCAATCCTTTTAACGCTTATGGTGCATGCTCACTAATTTGAAGCGTCAATGGCCAAATTGGTGCAACGGAGTCACACAATAAGCTGCAAAAAAAGCGTATCGGCTGTGACAGCGGATACGCCTTGAGTGTGGGAGCGGAACTACGGTGCTGCCGGGCTCAGAGCTCGCTGGGAGGCTCGCTGGCCTTACTGACCATGACACGATTGCGTCCACCCCGCTTGGCGGCATAGAGCATGGCATCGGCCTGCTGGAAGACGGCCTTGATATCGGGATCGCTGTCGGGCCAGTGGGCCACGCCCAGCGAGATGGTGATATGGCCCACGGGCGGTATCTCCATTTTCTCGACCAGCTGACGCAGGCGCTCGGCGGCATGGGCGGCGGCCTCCAGCCCTGTGCCGGGCAGCAGCAGCAGAAACTCCTCGCCACCCACGCGGCAGGGCAGGTCATCGACACGCGAGACCTCGCGCATGGTGCGTGCGAGCTGTCTGAGTACCTCGTCGCCTGTATCGTGGCCAAAACCGTCGTTGATATGCTTGAAGTGGTCGATGTCGATGGCAATCACCGAGAACGGCAGCGCTTGCGTCTGAAAGGCGCTGATGGCTGCCTCCAGATGGCGGCGATTGCCCAGCCCGGTCAACGGATCGGTGTTCACGTCCTCGCGCAGCTTGGTGATATTGCGTTGCAGCAGGCCCAGGCCCTTGAGCATGGCTTTCTTGAGTTCGTAGGACTCGAAGTACCAGGACTTGACGGCCTGGATGTTCTGCGCCGTCTCGGGCTTGTCCATATCGTGAGCGCCATTGGCGAGCTGGCGCAGCGGGCTGGCAATGCGGCGCGCGCTCCACCAGATGACCACCAGCATCAGCAGGGCGATGGGCAGGGTCTTGTAGAGCACGGAGCGCATCAGCTTGTTGAGCGGGGCCAGCGTGGCCGCCTTGGGGCGCTGGGCCACAATGCCCCATCCCGAGGCATGGATGACGGCATAGCCGGCCAGCATTTCCACTCCCTTGCTGTTGACGACTGGCGCCGTACCCGACTCGCCTCGGATCACGGCGTTGATGACATCGTTGTTGATCACCTGATCGCCGATACGGCGGTTGTCGGGGTGATAGATGATGTGCTTGTTCTGGTCCACCACATAGACATAGGTGCCATCCTGGTAGAAGTGCGAGCCCAGCAGGGTGTCGAGGATGCTGTCTTCCTTGAGGTAGATGCTGCCGCCTACCGCTCCCAGGAATTCGCCCTGAGGGTCGAAAATGGGCTGAGAGACAAAGACGATGTAGTTGCCGGCCGTGGACATATAGGGCTGGCTGATGACGGGCCCGCGAGTGCTCAATGTCTGTGTCACTCCGGCGCTTTGCAGCGTCTTGCCCTTGATCTGCAGGGTTTCGGGCGATGTCGCCAGCACATAGCCTGTGGGGTCGATGATGGTGACGGAGTTGAAGCTCTTGGTTTGCAGGCGCAGACGTGTGGCCTCCTTGGCCAGATAGTCCACGTCATCCATGTGCGCGCCCATCAGATTGGCGCTGTATTCCAGCTGCTGCAGGGCGGACTGCAGAAAATCATCCGTGCTCTGCGCCAGCTTGGTCGCATAGGCATGGTGACCTTCGAGCGTGTTGTCTATCAGCTGCTGGCGCTGCACAAGATAGCCGGCATAGAAGGTGTTGAGAAACGGGATCAGCGCGCTGCAGATGGTCAGGGCCAGTATCAGTCGACGCAAATCAAGCCGGTTAGGCGCAAGCCGGCGGTGCCAGGGGAGAGATTTCTTCACAGATGATGTCGCGAGAGCAGGGCGGCTCTGCGCTGTACCTGTGTGCTCTGACAGGCTCAGACCCCGGCCGCATATTCATTGAGTGTCTGCATTATGGTTGCTCGCGCCGTGGCCCTGCTCATGGTCAACCACAATGCAGCCGCGTCAGGCTGACAACTCCTTGAACTTTTCCACCTGTACCGCGCAGTCGTAGAAGCAGGGCGCCCGGCCAATATCGGTGAGCTGCTGATGCGTCAGCTCGTTCACATTCGTTCCGTTGGCTCCCTGCTTGCGCCACCAGATGCCCAGGCCCACCACCACGCCGGCGCGAGCGCGGCCGTTGACGGCGGCGTGGCAGACATGCTCGCCGCGCTGGTTGAAGACGCGTAACCGGTCACCGTCGGCAATGCCGCGCGCAGCTGCGTCATCGGGGTGCATCTCCAGCAGCGGGCGCTCTTCCATGCGGGACAGACTGGCTACATTAGCAAAGCTGCTGTTGAGGAAGTTGCGTGCCGGCGGCGAGATCATGGCCAGCGGGTAGGCGGCCGTGGGCGGCTCGTAATTGGGCAGGTAGTCGGGCAGGGTGTTGATGCCCAGCCGCGCCAGGGCTGGGTTGTCGAATTCGCATTTGCCCGAAGGCGTGGCAAAGCCACCTTCGGCAAATGGCGCATCGGGCAGCGGAATATGGGCAAAGCCCCGTTGCAGAAGGTCTTCGAAATCAATCGCAGTATGTGTAACTGCTGCGCGGCATAGAGCTTCGTCGGACTCCGAGAAACATGCCGCAGCAAAAGCGGGGTCCAGCCAGGCCATATGCATGGCCAGATCGCGAAAGATCTGCGCGTTGCTGCGTGCCTGGCCCTGGGGCTCGATCGCGGGGCGATTCAGCAGCACATCGGTATGGCCGTAGCTGCCGTGGACGTCCCAATGCTCTAGCTGCGTGGTGGCGGGCAGCACATAATCGGCATGGTCTGCGGTGTCGGTCAAGAAATGCTCAAGCACCACGGTGAACAGATCTTCGCGCGCAAAGCCCGCAGCCACCTTGGCCGACTCTGGCGCCACCGCCACGGGATTGCTGTTATAGACCACGACGGCTTCCACCTTGGGGCCGAAGCCGGTATCGCCCTCATGCAGCAGCACATCGCCAATCTGGCTCATGTTCAGCGTGCGTGGGCGACGCTCGCCCAGCAGCTGGGGCATTTGCAGATCTGCGCGCTTGAACGGCGAGACCCCCGAGGCGGACAGCAGCAGCCCGCCAGCGCGGTGGCGCCAGGCGCCGACAAGAGCCGGCAGACAGGCCACGGCGCGCACGGCATTGCCGCCGCCGCGCGCCCGCTGCATACCGTAATTGAGGCGAATGGCCGCTGGTCTGGTCGTGCCGTAATCACGTGCCAGGGACTGAATCTGTTCCACGCTCAGGCCACAGACACTGGCCGCGCGTTCGGGTGGCCATTGCAATGCTCTGGCCCTGAGTGCCTCCCAGCCGAGGGTGTGTTGGGCGATGTAGTCGTGGTCCAGCCAGTCGTGCACGATCAGCTCGTGCATCAGCGCCAATGCCAGTGCCGCATCAGTGCCGGGCAGCAGTTGCAGGTGTTCCTGGCATTTGTCGGCGGTCTCGCTCTTGCGCGGGTCTATGCAGATCAGCTTGGCGCCCTGGCGCTTGGCTTCCTGTGCATAGCGCCAGAAATGAAGATTGCTGGCAATGCTGTTGCTGCCCCAGATCAGGATCAGCTTGCTTTCGGCAAAGAACTCCACACGCATGCCCAGCTTGCCGCCATAGGTAGCGGTCAGCGCCTCGCTGCCGGCACTGGCGCAGATGGTGCGATCCAGCAGGCTGGAGCCCAACTGGTGAAAAAAACGTCGGTCCATGCTCTCGCTCTGCACCAGTCCCATGGTGCCGGCATAGCTGTAGGGCAGTATGGCTTCGGGCGCGCGTCGGGCAATCCCGTGCAGGCGCTGGGCAATATCGCTCAGGGCTTCTTCCCAGCTCACGGGGGTGAACTGGCCGCTGCCTTTGGGGCCGCTGCGCTTGAGCGGCTGCAGTACTCGCCCGGCGTGGTAGGTGCGCTCGGTGTACTTGCTGACCTTGGCGCAGAGCACGCCGCCCGTGTGAGCGTGCTCTGCATTGCCTTGCACCTTGGTGGCCGTGCCATCGATCACCGTGGTGACCAGAGCACAGGTGTCCGGGCAGTCATGCGGGCAGGCGCCGCGTACTTGAACGATATGAGGCATGTCGTGGGCTCGAAAAATCTGGACCGGTTTGCGGCTGAAGACCGTTTTGTGGGCCTATTATGCGGCGCGCATCCATGTCAAGAAACCTGAGATGCAAGACCCCAGAAACGGGCCGATCCAGCCCGTAGCAATGAGTAGCCCGTAGAGAGATCGAGAGCAATGCAGTACAAGCGAGTGGAGTGGAATCGTCGTCAATTCATGACTGCTGGCGCAGCTGTGGCAGCCGGGAGCTGGATCGGCGCAAGTCATGCCCAGGATTCGAGCGGGCCCATTGTGCTTGGGCAGTCCTGTGCGCTGAGCGGTCCTTCAGCGCAGCTGGGTATGCAGTTTGTGCAGGGCGCCAAGCTGTATTTCGATCAGCTCAATGCCCAGGGCGGCATCGGCCGCCGCCAGGTGGAGCTGCGCACGCTGGACGATGGCTATGAGCCAGAGCGCTGCGTGGCCAATACCCAGAAATTCATTGCCGATGATGTGATGGCCTTGTTTGGCTATCTGGGCACGCCCACCAGCATGGCGTCACTGCCTTTGCTGCAGAAGGCCAAGCTGCCGCTGATTGCTCCACTGACGGGGGGCGCCGGCCTGCGCGATCCCAAGCTGGCCCAGACGGTCTTCAATCTGCGCGCCTCCTATGCCGATGAAACTGCGCTCATGGTCAGACAGCTGGTTTCTTTGGGCCTCAAGAAGATCGCGGTGTTTCATCAGAACGACGCCTATGGTCAGTCAGGTCTCGAAGGAGTGATGCAGGCGCTGCAAGGCCATGGCCTCAAACCCGTGGGGGCCGCGACGGTGGAGCGCAACTCCCAGGATGTGGCCAAGGCCGTCAAGACTCTGGTGCCGCTGGGTGCCGATGTCATCGTGCAGGTCGGCACCTATGCGGCCAGCGCTGCCTTTGTGCGAGCGGCACGCCAGGCAGGCTATGGCGGTCAGTTCTACAACGTGTCGTTCGTGGGAACTTCTGCACTGGCGCAGGCCCTTGGCAAGGAGGCCGAGGGCGTGGTCGTCACCCAGGTCGTGCCCTCGCCCTTCAAGACCTCGAATCCACTGGCGCGTGAGTTTCAGGCCGCGCTGCAGAAAGGAGGCGCTTCGCTGCAGCCCGATTACTCCAGCATGGAAGGCTATCTGGCTGCCCGTGTCGTGAGCGAAGCGCTGAAATCTGCCTCTGCCGCAGGTCGCCTGCAGCGCGATGGCCTGGTGACGGCACTGGAGGCGATGAATGGCCAGCAGGTTGCGGGCTTTCCCATCGCTTTCCGTGCGCAGGCGGGCAAGCCGCGTTTTGTGGAGCTGTCCATGCTCACGGGCGACGGAAAGGTCCGGGTGTGAGGCTTTGAGGCGTGCAGGGCGCAAGCTCTCCCGCTTTGGGTCATCATGGCATCTTTGCCATTGATGACCCCAAGGAGAGAGCGCATGGCCCTACTGCCCGAACTTCAAGCAAGCGCCCCTGACATTGCCGCGCTGCGTCGCGATATCCACGCCCACCCCGAGCTGTGTTTCGAGGAAATACGGACCTCGGATCTGGTCGCGGCGAAGCTGGAGCAATGGGGCATAGCAATCCATCGCGGTCTGGGCAAGACCGGTGTGGTGGGCATCATCCACGGTCGTGACGACGGCAGTAGCGGCCGAGCCATCGGCCTGCGCGCCGATATGGATGCCCTGCCCATGCAGGAGTTCAACACCTTTGACCATGCCAGCCGCCATGCGGGCAAGATGCATGCCTGCGGTCACGACGGCCACACGGCCATGTTGCTGGCGGCGGCGCAATACCTGGCCGCACATCGCGACAGCTTCGAGGGCACGGTCTACACCATCTTCCAGCCTGCCGAGGAAGGCGGTGGCGGTGCCCGCGAGATGGTCAACGACGGACTGTTCGAGCAGTTCCCCATGCAGGCTGTGTTTGGCATGCACAACTGGCCGGGCATGAAGGCTGGCACCATGGCCGTGGGTGCGGGGCCCGCCATGGCATCCAGCAACGAATTCAGGATCGTGGTGCGCGGCAAGGGCGGCCACGCGGCCATGCCGCATATGGTGGTGGACCCGGTACCCGTGGCGGCACAGCTCATCATGGCTTTCCAGACCATCGTCAGCCGTAACGTCAAGCCCATTGAGGCGGGCGTGGTGTCGGTCACCATGGTTCATGCCGGCGAGGCTACCAACGTCGTGCCGGACAGTGTGGAGCTGCAGGGCACGGTGCGTACCTTCACGCTGGAGGTGCTGGACCTCATCGAGCAGCGCATGCAGCAGATCAGCGAGGCCGTCTGTGCGGCGCATGGCACGCAATGCACGTTCGAGTTCGTGCGCAACTACCCGCCCACCATCAACACCGCCCCCGAGGCCGAGTTTGCCCAGGCCGTGATGCGCGAGATTCTGGGCGATGCCGGTGTGGTGCCGCAAGAGCCATCCATGGGGGCCGAGGACTTCGCCTTCATGCTGCTGGAAAAGCCCGGTGCCTACTGCTTTATCGCCAACGGCGATGGTGATCATCGCGCCCTCGGGCATGGCGGTGGCCCCTGTACCTTGCACAACCCCAGCTACGACTTCAACGATGCGCTGATTCCGCTGGGTGCGACCTTCTGGGTCAAGCTGGCCCAGCGCTGGCTGGACCAGCCTACGCGCGGCTGAAGGCTGGCGCCCGCCGTTGCGCGTTGGGTGGAAGATTTCTTTCACGCCAGACCTCGGGCGGGCAGCCAAAGAGCGTGCTGAACCAGCGTGTGAAGGCGCTGTGGCTGTTGTAGCCCAGCATGGAGGCGATCTGGCCCACAGGGTAGTCAGGGTTGCGCATATAGCGCTGGGCAAGATCCGAGCGAACCTCCTGCAGCAGGTCGGTAAAGCTCAGGCCCTCACCGTCAAGCTCGCGCTGCAGGGTCCGTACGCTGCGCCCCAGACCTTGGGCCACGCAGATGCAGGTGGCATTGCCCGAGGGCAGCATGAGATAGATGGCCTTGCGCACCTGCTGGCCGATGGAGGCCTGACGGCCCTGCTGCGTGGTGTCCACCATGGTCTTGGCATAGCGCACCAGAACCGGGTCGGCCAAGGGGTTGGGAGCATCCAGGTCCTCGGTGCGAAACACAATGCCGTTGAAGTCCGCATCAAACTCCACGCGGCAACGAAACATCTGCTTGTGCAGGCTGGTGTCGCCGGGCGCGGGGTGGCTGAAGCAGACCCGCAGCGGGCGCCATTGCTCATGCAGCAGCAGGTTGCAGGTGCGAAACAGCACGCCGATTGCCAGCTCCATGGATTGCGGCAACGCATCCGGCAGGGTGAACTCTTCGCGCAGAACCACGACGCCATTGGCGTCGTCCATATGAATCACCAGCGACTCATTGAGCATGTGCGCATGCTCGATCAGCGTGCTCAGCACCTTGCGCAATGTGGGCTGGTGCAGCAACAAAAGGCTGACCACACCGAAGTTTGAAACCTGCCGCGATTGCGCCATGCGCAGCCCGAAGTTTTCGCAACCCGTGATGCTTGCAGCTTCTTCCAGCAGGCGCCCGGCCGTCAGCGCATCGATCAGCTGATCCTGCTCGCGCACCACGGCTGGGCGCAGGCCGGCACGACGCAATGCCGCATCAGGGTCTCCTCCCAGTTCGCTGAATAGTTCCGAGAAATTCGTCAGAGATGCCGCGCGCACAAAAGTGACCATGACTACTCCACGCAAAAAGTCGGAGAAATTCTGGCATGAGATGCATAGCGTGCGGCATGAAATGCACAACCTATGTGACACAGGTTTTCTACAGTGGACTTACCGGGCGGCAGAGACTAGCAACAAGCCTGGGTTCAAAAAAGTGTAGGAGACAGTGATGCAGATAAACCCTCTGACCTGTGCCATAGGCGCGGAGTTGGTCGATGTGCAACTGGCGGATGCGCTGCGCGATGATGGGCTTTTCGCAGAGATCAAGACGGCCTTGCTCAAGCACAAGGTGCTGTTCTTGCGCCGCCAGAGTATCAGTCGCGCCGAGCATGTCGGTTTTGCCCGGCGTTTTGGCGAGCTGGAGGACCATCCGGTGGTCGGCAGCGACCCCGAGCATCCCGGCCTGGTGCAGATCTACAAGACGCCGGACAAGCCTGTGGATCGCTATGAGAACTCCTGGCATTGCGATGCCACCTGGCGCGAGATACCTCCCATGGGTTGTGTGCTGCGCTGCGTCGAATGCCCGCCAGTCGGCGGCGACACCATGTGGGCCAATATGGCGCTGGCCTACGAGAGGCTGCCGGAGCAGGTCAAGGCAGTGATAGATCCTCTGCGTGCCCGGCACAGCATCGAGTGCACTTTTGGCGCTGCGATGCCTATCGAGAAACGCCTGGCGCTCAAGGCCCAGTACCCGGATGCAGAGCATCCGGTGGTACGCACCCACCCCGAAACGGGCGAAAAAGTGCTATTCGTCAGCGGTTTCGCTACGCATTTCACCAACTTCCACACGCCCGCCAATGTTCGTGTGGGACAGGACTTCACCCAGGGCGCATCCAGCCTGCTGCAGTACTTGATCAACCAGGCCGCGATTCCTGAATACCAGGTGCGCTGGCGCTGGGAGCCAGACAGCGTGGCGATCTGGGACAACCGCGCAACCCAGCACTACGCGGTGATGGACTACCCGCCCTGCCATCGAAAGATGGAGCGAGCCGGGATCATCGGTACGCCCACGTATTGAACAGGTCCCGGGCCACGCAGCCCGAGACGCAGAGCAAGCAACATCGGATGGGCCGCGCGGCGGCTCGGGGTACGGTGCATTCTTTTTAGGACTTACGCAAACAAGAATGCACCAGCGGCATTCCCATAGGGCAACGTCTTGCCTGAGCCTGATTTGCGTAAGTCGTACTTTTTTCATAACAACGGAGACAACAGCATGAACTTTCTCGACGGCCATCTCTTTCCCGAAAACCAGCAGCCACTGATCATCACCGCTGCTCCTTATGCACCTTCCTGGCTGCCTGGAGACTTCCCTGGCGAAATTGCGGTGACGATGGAAGAGCAGATCCAGAAAGCGGTGGACTGCTACAACGCCGGCGCCCAGGTGCTGCACCTGCATGTGCGCGAGCTCGACGGCCGCGGCAGCAAGCGCTTGTCCAAGTTCAACGAGTTGATCGCCGGTGTGCGTGCCCGCGTCCCGGACATGATCATCCAGGTGGGCGGGTCGATCAGCTTTGCACCCGAAACCGATGGTGCGGCCGCCAAATGGCTGTCTGACGATACCCGTCACATGCTGGCCGAGCTGGACCCCAAACCCGATCAGGTGACGGTGACCATCAACACCTCGCAGATGAATGTGCTTGAGCAATTCGACATTCGCGACATCAAGGGCACGTCCATGGAAGACCCGGCCGTGTTCAATGCATACAAGGAGATGACGGTGCCGGCACAGCCAGGCTGGGCCGAGGAGCATATTCGCCGCCTGTCCGAGGCCGGCATCCAAAGTGCTTTCCAGTGCTACAACATCAATAGCTTTGAATCGGTGGAACGCCTGATCCGCCGCGGCATCTACAAGGGGCCGCTGGTGATGAATTGGGTGGCGATTGGTGGCGGCATGGATGCTCCCAATATCTATAGCCTGGCTCACTTTGTGCGCGCCGTGCCTGATGGTGCAGTGCTGACGGTGGAAAGCTCGGTGCTGAACGTGCTGCCCATCAATGCCATGGGCATCGCCATGGGCCTGCATGTGCGCTGCGGCACCGAAGACAATCTGTGGAACCAGACCCGTACCGAAAAAATGGGCACCGTGGCGCAGATCGAGCAGCTAGTGCGCTTGGCCAAGGAGTTCAGCCGTCCCATCGCCACGCCCCAGCAGGCGCGTGAGATCTGCAAGATTGGCGTGTTCTACGACAGTGTGGAGGAAACGCTGGAGAAGAACGGCTTTGCTCCCAACCGTAATGGCGGCCAGCAGGGCTACCTGCGCAAGATTGCCTGACTTCGAAGGAGCGCACCATGCGACGCAGTTTCGTTCTCTTATCGATGGCCCTGGCGGCCACTTTGCCGGCAGGCAGTGCTCTGGCCTTCACTGACAAGCCTGTCAAGCTGATTGTTCCTGCGCCCCCGGGGGGCACGATTGATGTGTTTGCGCGCATCATCAGCGATCAACTGGCCAATGAGCTCAAGCAGCCGGTGATTGTGGAAAACCGTCCCGGCGCTGGTGGTGCCATGGCGGTCAAGTACATGCTTTCCCAGCCTGCGGATGGCAACACCTTGCTGGTGACGGTGACCAATATCCTGACCGAGGTGCCGCATGTGCTCAAAGGCGGCTTTGATGCCATGAAGGACGTGAAGCCGGTCTCGCAGATGGCGCGCTCCGTCATGGTGTTCATTGCCTCGCCGCAGTTCCCGGCCAAGGATGCCAAGGAGGCTCTTGCCTATATCAAGGCCCATCCGGGTCAGCTGTCCTTTGCTTCCTATAGCCAGGGAACCGCCTCCCAGTATGCGGGCGTGATCCTGAATCAGAAGGCGGGGCTGGACATGCAGCATGTGCCGTTTCCAGGCTCGGCACCGGCACTGGCACAAATCATGGGCAATCAGATTCCGCTGATGTTCGACGGCTCCGTGACCACCAAGCCGCTGGTTCCCAGCGGCAAGGTCAAGCTGCTGGCCGTTGCTTACAAGAGCCGCTTGTCCGATTTTCCCAATGTGCCGACGATGGCCGAGGTCGGTTATCCGGAGCTTGATTTCAGCAACTGGGCCGGTGTGTTTGCTTCGGCAAAGACGCCGCAGCCGTTGCTGGAGAAGATCAATGCCACGCTGCAAAAGGTCAACGCCAGCCAGGCGGTGCAGGCACGTTATGCGGCCACAGGCTTTGAGCCGATTCGCCAGGAGCGCACTCTGGAGCAACTGTCTACCGATCTGCAGGCCGAATACCAGCGCAATGGCGAGATCGTCAGGAATTTCGGCATCAAGCTGAACTGAATCGGCTCGTCAATCGGTCCGGGCATGTCTGCGACTGAGGATGCCCGGACTTTTGCTTTGCAGCGCTTGCTGCACCTCAATAGATACAGGAGCATTTCATGACTCAGGCCATTCGCTTTTACGAGACTGGCGGTCCAGAAGTCCTGCGACTGGAAAACGTTGCCGTGGGAGACCCCGGCCCAGGCCAGGCGCGCGTGCGGCACAGCTATATCGCGCTCAACTTCATCGATGTGTACTTCCGCTCCGGGCGTTATCCGCTGGCCTTGCCCAACGGGCTGGGCTCGGATGCCGTCGGTGTGGTCGAGGCCGTCGGAACGGGTGTGACGGATATCCGGGTGGGTGACCGCGTTGGCTATCTGATCGGTCCGCAAGGCGCTTATGCACAGGCGCGTGTGATGCCTGCAGAAGTGCTGATTCCGTTGCCCGACGGAATTTCAGACCGTACGGCAGCCACACTCATGATGAAAGGCATGACGGCCCAGTATCTGTTCCGTCAGGTCTATCCGCTGCAGGGCGGTGAAACCATTCTCTATCACGCAGCTGCCGGAGGCGTAGGCCTGATTGCCTGTCAGTGGGCCCGCGCCATGGGGGTCAACATGATTGGTACGGTCAGCACGGATGAGAAGGCCGAACTGGCCAGGGCGAACGGATGCGCGCACACCATTGTGACTTCGCGTGAAAACATCGTCGAGCGAGTGAAGGAAATCACGGCAGGCAAGGGCGTTCCCGTGGTTTACGACTCGGTAGGCAAGGACACACTGATGGACTCGCTCGATTGCCTGCAGCCACGTGGCTCGCTGGTCAGCAACGGAACCTCTTCCGGCTCCGTGGTGGTGGACTCATCGCTGCTGGCCGCCAAAGGCTCGATCTGGATGACCCGGCCGGCCATGATGCATTACATCCAGCCCCGCTCACATATGCTGGAGATGGCTGCAGAGCTGTTCGAGCACGTGCTGGCGGGGCGCATCGTGAGCGAGCCGCAGCAGGAGTTTGCCTTGGCCGAGGCAGCACAAGCCCATCGCGCATTGGAAGCGCGCAAGACTGTGGGGGCCACGGTACTCGTGCCATGAGCTGCTGGGCGCAAATATTGGGCGGGTAACGCCATTGCGAAAATCCGTGCCGGTGCCTTTTCCAAGGCGCCGGCTTTTTTCTGTCTGACATTGGCCATGCGGCAGGGCGACATTCCTAGGGATTTCACCTTGGGAGCATGGCACCAAATAAGCAATGAATGGCATCAACTGCACAAGAGCTGCAGCCTTCCTTTTCTAGAGTGATTTCGCGGATCAAGACCGCGAACTCATAACGAAAAGGAGACACGACATGCCACGTATTTCACGCTATATCTGGAGTCTATTTGCATTGTCCGCCAGCAGCCTGGCCAGCGCTCAGTCATCTGTGACGCTGTTCGGTGTCATGGATGCGGGCGTCAGCCGCTACATGGTGCGCAGCAATTCCTGGGATGGCTCCGGCCGCACGGCCAGCCAAGGTATCTGGGCGCTGTCACCCTCGGGTAATCTGGCCAGCCGTCTGGGTGTTCGTGCCGTTGAAGATCTGGGGGCCGGAATGTCTGCCAGCATGTGGCTGGAAGCGCCTGTGACCAACGACACGGGTGGCGGTGCGCTGAACTTTGGGCGACGCTCCACCGTCAGCCTGGCGGGCAATTGGGGCGAGCTGCGCCTTGGGCGTGATCACACGCCGTCGTTTCTGAATGACTGGGCCTTTGATCCCTATTCCGTCAACGGCGTGGGCGTCAATTTGCTGGCGGTGGTCAGCAGCAACCTGGCCATCAACCGTGCGCTGAGTACGCAGACCAGCGGCACGCTGCCCGAGCGCTTGCTGGGAAACGGTTTGTCGGCAGGCACGGACAATTATCTGCGCGCCAACAACTCCATCGGCTACCACCTGCCTACAGGGCTGGGCGGAATTTATGGTCAGCTGATGTATGCTTTCCCGGAAAATGATGCCAGGCGCGGCCGCTATGCCGGTGGGCGCATTGGCTGGGCCAGCGGCCCCACCGATATTGCGCTGGGCTATGGCGAAAGCATGCTGGGCACTTTCAACGGCCGCAAGGAAACCATCAAGTCCCTGAACCTGGGAGGTTCGTACAACTTCGGTCCGGTCCGTGTGTTGGGCGAGTGGTCGCAGGTGCGCAATGCGCGCAGCGATGTGCGGGCCACAGACCGCTATGACGGGTTTCTGGCTGGTGTGCAAATCCCTGTCGGACTGCATCAGCTCAGGGCGTCGGTGGCCAGGGTGCAATTCAAAAATGGGCAGGGAACCGGCGACGCATCGGTGAACAAGCTGGCCTTGGGTTATGTGCATAACCTCTCCAAACGCACGGCGCTCTACACCACGGTGTCACGTATCAGCGTGAGCAATGGACACAACAATCCTGCGGTGATGGGTGTGACGCCCCTGGCCGTGAGCAGCCCGGTCATCATGCCGCAGCCGGCCTACAGCAACAGCCCCGGCATGCAGCCACGCAGCGCGCTGGGCTTTGATCTGGGTCTGCGCATGATGTTCTGAAGGCTGTCCGTTGTTGCCGCCGCAAGGCGAATCACGAAGAGACGGATTGAAGGGCTGGCGTGCCCCAAAGGGCTGCTCGCATGCAGGCGTCGCAGTACTTTGTGAAATAAAAAGAACGATCGTTCTAATTTGGTGGATTTTTGGCTACACTGGCCTCGATTATTAAAGTCCAGGAGACCTTTCATGTCCGATCTGAACGCCCGGTTTGAAGAGACCGTCAAGAATTCCACCTCGCTCGGCGAGCGTCCTGACAACGCCACCTTGCTCAAGATCTATGCCTTGTACAAGCAGGCGACCGAGGGTGACAACGAAGCCAAGAAGCCCAGCTTCACCGACATGGTGGCCCGCGCCAAGTGGGATGCCTGGGCCAAGCTGGAAGGCACGACGCCCGATGAGGCCAAGCAGCAGTACATCGATCTCATCGAGTCGCTGCGCTGATCCGCTCCAGCGCTGATTGCCGACAAGGCCCCGGTTTCCGGGGCCTTGTCGTTTCAGTGCAGACCAGATCACACTGCACCAAAGACGGAGGGCTGGAACCTGGCGCACCCCAAGCCAGGGACACCGAGGAAGGGCCGCCCCGAGGGTGTCGTCCCCTTGGGGGAAGCGGCAGGGCTGCTCAGGGGGTCAGTACCTGTTCGAGAAATTGGCGCTGATGCGCTGACGCAAATATTCCGCCCCTGTGATGGGCGGATATTTTTTGGCCGGCCCTTCTATCACCGCATCCTCATTGGCCTGGCAGAAGAAGGCCAGGCTATAGCGGGCCCCCTGGTACTCATGGGGAAGAGGGTTGCGCACGCGGTGGAAGTTGCTGGGCAACTGGTCGTCGCTCCAGCGCATCAGCATGTCGCCGATATTGCAGGTGATGACGCCATCCACAGGCTGCACGGGTGTCCATTGCTGGGCATCGGCCTCCTTGCCGGGCAGCACCTGCAGACCGCCTTGACCGGCGCGCTGGAACAACAGCGTCAGGCAGTCGAAGTCCGTATGTGCGCCTGCACGCCACAGGCCGATTTCGTCCTTGAGTGCCGGGTCCACGGCAAAGTAGTGCAGCATGCGCAGCGTGCTCTGGTAGCTGGGCACGGCGGGGTCATGTGCACGCGTGAAAAATTCCTCGTCAAAGCCCAGCTTGTAGGCAAAGCAGGACAGCAACTGCATGCCCACCTGCCAGCATTGATGCTCAAAGGCCAGCGTGGCCTGTTTGAAGCCGGGCAGTTCCTGCTCGCTGGGCCACAGGCCCTGCATGCGTGGGCGTGTGACCTGATAGGACTCTTTCTGGTCCGGGGTGCGCGTGGAAGGGCGAATCTGCGCCTTGTGCTCCCAGCCTGCGTTGCGCGATAGCGGCCATTGCGCCTTGGTTTCGGGAGGCAAGCCAAATAGCTGTTCGGCCCTGCCGAATGCAGCGTCGATATCGGCCTGGGCAATGCCGTGGCCGGAAACCTGGAAGAAGCCGATTTCCACCGAGGCGCTCCAGATCTGCTCGGCAATCTCCTGCTTGCGCTGCTCGAAGTCGCTGATGTCTATGACGCGAACTTCGCGCGCCGAAGTTTCTGCACCTTGCCCGCCCATGCGGGCTTCCTTGTCCAGTTCGCCAAGGCTGTAAGAGTGGCTGGTCATGGTCTGCATATGAATCTCTCTTGCGATGACTTCAGACACCGGCGTTGCCAGTGAGGCTCGGGGTTGCAGGCATCTGAAGTGTGGATACCAGGCGCGGCTGCTTGCCGCACCCACTTCAAGAGCAATGACCCGCGAAGCTGCTGACCGGGTGCGGTCAGAGCACCGTGCTGAACGCTTCTACTCTTGATTTGAGTGCAGCAAACGGCATGCCAGCCATCTACCAGGGCGCTGGCACTCTTGGTTTTGGTGCATGGCTTCAATCTGGTGCATTGCCGTGCATGAATCCATGCATCCATCTCTTTTGCATGCACTTTGTTGATGCCTGGCAAGGCGCAACCCAAAGCAGGCACGCCAATTGCTAGATGGTTGAACGAGTAGAAGCGTTCAGCCTGCATTCGCGTGCAGTGCCCGGAAATTGCTCAAGTCCTGTCAGCAGCGGCTGCTGCTGGCGTTCCTGTCGCCAGAGACCTGAGAGTTCCACCATGCTACGTCGCCATTTCCTTGCAGCCCTGCCTCTTTGCAGCGCACCCTGGGTCCATGCCCAGGGCAAGTCGCTGACTCCGCTGAAATTCACGCTGGACTTCCGCGTCAACGGCCAGACGGCGCCGTTCTTTCTGGCACAGCAAAACGGCTACTACCGCGATGAAGGGCTGGATGTGAGTCTGGACGTAGGGTCGGGCTCGGTGGCTTCGATTACTCGTATCGCCAGCGGTGCCTACCAGCTCGGACTGGGCGATGTCAGTTCGCTGATCGAGTTCAATGCGCAAAACGCCGGCACACCTCGCGTGCAGGCCGTCTACCAGTACTACAACCGCGCGCCTTTTGTGATCATCGGGCGCAAGGACAGAGGCATCACTTCGGATTTCGCAAGTCTCAAGGGCAAGAAGGTGGCTGCAGCGGCAGTGGAGTCCACGCGCCGTGCCTGGCCCATGGTGGCGCGGCGAAGGAATCTGCCCGCCGATCTGTTTGCCTGGTCGACGACGGAGTTCTCGGCACGCGACAACGTCATGGTGCGTGGCGATGTGGATGCCGCCACCTATTTCCATGATTCGGCGGTTTCGCTCTTTGCGCGCCTCAAGCCCGAGGAACTCTCCATACTGCGCTACAGCGATGCCGGCGTTCATCTGTATGGCAATGCGATCCTGGCGTCCAGCCAGCTGATCGCAGAGAAGCCGCAGGTCGTGGCCGCTTTCCTGCGCGCCACCAACCGTGCGATTGTGGAATGCCTTGCCAACCCCGCTGCAGGCATTGCCGCAGTGCGCCAGCGCGAGCCGATTCTCGATGAGAAGCTGGAGCTGGAGCGCTGGTCCATCACTGCACAGTATGTGGCCGCGGCAGATACGAAAAGCCATGGACTGGGCGACTTCAGCAAGCGTTTGCTGGAGCAGCAGCTGGACAGCGTGGTGCAGACCTTTGCGCTCAAGACCACGCCATCTGCCGATGCACTGTTCAACAGCAGCATGCTGCCCGCCAGGTCGGCGCGCATGCTCAAGGCCTGAGGAGGAAGCCACCATGCCCCTGCCTCAAGTCCAGACCTTGAATGACAGCGATGGTCGCTATTTGCGCGAAGCCATTGCGCTCGCGGATGTGGCGCGCGAGCGCGGCAACCGTCCGTTTGGCGCGCTGATCGTGGCTGCAGATGGGCGCGTGCTGGCCGAGGCCAGCAATGCCAACGGCGAGAGCGGCGATTGCACGGCCCATGCCGAGTTGTCCGCCATCCGCCTGGCCAGTCCTTTGCATTCACGCGATGAGCTGGCCGTTGCCACGCTGTACTCGTCTGCCGAGCCCTGCGTGATGTGCGCCGGCGCGATCTTCTGGTCCGCCATCGGCCGAGTGGTCTATGGCATCGATGCGGAGCGGCTGCGCGTGTTCCGTGGCGAGCGGCTCGATCAGAAGGATGCCGAGCTGTCCTGCCGCGATGTGTTTCAGGCCGCTTCGCACGCCATCGAATGTATTGGGCCGGCCTTGATCGAAGAGGCCAGCAGTTCGCACCAGGGTGCCTGGAAGGTCTGAGCGCCGACACGAACCCAACAGCAATTCATTGACATAGAGAGAGGGAAGCCACCATGCAAACCAAGCGCCTGTTCCTGCAATCCGTTCTGGCCCTGGGCAGCTTTGCCAGCGCCACGGCGGCCTTTGCCGCCACGCCCATCAAATTCCAGCTCGACTGGCGTTTCGAAGGACCTGCCGCGCTGTTTCTGCAGCCCGCCGCCAAGGGCTATTTTCAGGCAGCGGGCCTGAATGTGACGGTTGATGCCGGCAGCGGCTCGGGCGGCGCAATTCAGCGCGTGGCATCGGGCTCTTACGACATGGGCTTTGCCGATCTGGCCGCACTCATGGAGTTTCATGCCAACAACCCCGATGTCAAAGACAAGCCCGTGGCCGTGATGATGGTCTACAACAACACGCCAGCCTCGGTCATGGCGCTCAAGAAGAGCGCCATCGCCAAGCCGGCGGACCTGACGGGCAAGAAGCTGGGAGCGCCGGTCTTTGATGCCGGCCGGCGCGGCTTCCCGCTGTTTGCCAAGGCCAACAAGGTCGGAGATGTGCAATGGACCACCATGGATCCGCCGCTGCGCGAGACCATGCTGGTGCGCGGCGATGTCGATGCCATCACGGGCTTTACCTTTACTTCGCTGCTGAACCTGGAGGCGCGTGGCGTGAAGGCGGCCGATGTGGCGGTCATGCCGTTTGCCGACAACGGTGTCAAGCTCTATGGCAACGCCATCATCGCCAGTGCCAAGCTGGTGCGCGAGAACCCCGAAGCCGTGCGCGCCTTCCTCAAGGCCTTCAGCAAGGGCGCCAAGGAAGTCATGGCCAATCCCGGTAGTGCCATCGCCTATGTGAAGGAGCGCGACGGCATCGTCAACACTGCTCTGGAAATCCGCCGCCTGCAACTGGCGATCGACACGGTGATCAACACCGCCGATGCGCGCGGCGAGGGCTTTGGCCAGGTCAGCCCGACACGCATGGCGCTGATGGCTTCCCAGATCTCGGACGTCTATGCGACCAAGACGCGCGTGAACCCCGAGACGCTCTGGAACGGCCGCTTTCTGCCGCCAGTCGCGGATCTCGACGTCTTTCCCAAAAAGTAATTGCTCATTGATTGATAGCTGTATGCGCTTGTGTGACAGGAGCTGCAGCCTGTTTTTATGAAATCATCAGATACAGAAGCTGCCCGGCCCTTCGTCGAATTCAAGGACGTCTGGCTGGCCTATAACGAAGAGCTGCTGCAGGCCAACCACTTTGCGGTGGAGGCCATCGACCTCACGGTGCAGCGCGGCGAGTTCATCGCCATCGTCGGTCCTTCGGGCTGCGGCAAGTCCACTTTCATGAAGCTCACCACGGGCCTGAAGATGCCCTCCATGGGCCGTATCACGGTCGATGGCCAGCGCGTGACAGGGCCGCTCAAGATCTCGGGCATGGCCTTCCAGTCCTCCTCACTGCTGCCCTGGCGCACCACGCTGGACAATGTGCTGCTGCCGCTGGAGATCGTGGAGCCGCACCGTTCGCAGTTCAAGCAAAAGCGCAAGGAATACGAAGCACGTGCCATCGAACTGCTGGGCAAGGTGGGCCTGTCGGGTTATGAGCGCAAATTTCCCTGGCAGCTGTCCGGCGGCATGCAGCAGCGCGCCAGCATCTGCCGCGCCCTGATTCACGAGCCGCAGATGCTGCTGCTAGACGAGCCCTTTGGTGCGCTCGATGCCTTCACCCGCGAGGAGCTGTGGTGCATCTTGCGCGACCTGCAGGCCGAACAGAAGTTCAATGTGATTTTGGTCACGCATGATCTGCGCGAGAGCGTGTTCCTGGCCGATACCGTCTATGTGATGAGCAAAAGCCCGGGCCGCTTCGTGGTGCGCCGCGACATCGACCTGCCGCGCCCGCGTGATCTGGAGGTCACTTACACCCCCGAGTTCTCGGACATTGTCTACGAGCTGCGCGGCCATATTGGCGCCCTGCGCAAGAGCGGCACCGACATCGCTGCCACCATTCCTCAATAAGGCGCATCATGAAACATCAAAAAACCGCCGAGCGCTGGGCTCCCTGGCTGCTGTTGCTGCTGATCGTCCTGCTCTGGCAGATCATCTGCTCGGGCTTAGGCGTCTCGGAGTTCATCTTCCCCAGCCCCTGGGCCATAGGCCATCAGCTCTATGAGTTTGCGGGCACGATTGCCATGCATGCCTGGCGCACCTACTGGGTGACGATGGCAGGCTTTGCCCTGGCGATCGTGGTGGGTGTGCTGCTGGGCTTTCTGATCGGCTCCTCGCGCCTGGCCTATGCGGCCTTCTATCCGCTGATGACGGCTTTCAATGCCTTGCCCAAGGCAGCGTTCGTGCCGATTCTGGTGGTCTGGTTCGGCATCGGCGCGGGCCCGGCCATTCTCACGGCCTTTCTGATCAGCTTCTTCCCCATCATGGTCAATATCGCCACGGGTCTGGCCACGCTGGAGCCCGAACTGGAGGATGTGTTGCGCGTGCTGGGGGCCAAGCGCTGGGACGTGCTGATCAAGGTCGGCCTGCCGCGTTCCCTGCCGTATTTCTATGGCTCGCTCAAGGTCGCGATCACGCTGGCCTTCGTCGGCACCACGGTCAGCGAGATGACGGCTGCCAACGAGGGTATCGGCTATCTGCTGGTCTCCGCCGGATCTTCCATGCAGATGGGTCTGGCCTTTGCGGGGCTGATCGTGGTGGGGGCCATGGCCATGGTGATGTATGAGCTGTTCAACCTGCTGGAAAAGCACACCACGGGCTGGGCGCGTCGCGGCTCCCAGGGCGAGTGATACGCAGCTGCTGAAAGCGGAAAAGCCTGCCGGATCGTGCATCCGGCAGGCTTTTTTTGTGCTGCGCAGTCAATGCCTAGCTGGCCGTGCGGCAGCTGGCAAATGCATCCAGAGGCTGCTTGTAGGTTGGAGAAGTGACATCCATCAATCCCATCACCGTATGGAACAGGTTGTCATGCGAGAGCGGCTGATCCAGCGTCTTGCTCAGACAGGCCTGATTCAGGCCGGTGCGAGCACCTAGCGTTCCCAGCCAGGCAATCATGGGCACATGTTTTTGATCATCGGGCGCCATGGCGTAAGGCATGCCGTGCAGATAGACACCGAGCTCGCCCAGCGATTCGCCATGGTCGGACATGTAGAACATGCCGGTTTCAAACTGGTTTTGCTGGGCCTTGAGCCAGTCTATGGTCTGGGCCAGGAAGTGGTCGGTATAGCGAATGGAGTTGTCGTAGACATTGACCACGCTTTGCTGAGAACAGCTGGACAGCTCATTGGTCGCGCACTCGGGCTTGAAAGCCTTGAGGTCTGCAGTGGAGCGTTTGAAGTAATCGGGGCCGTGACTGCCCATCTGGTGCATGACCAGTACCAGGCCCTTGGCGCGGCGTGCGGGATCCAGCTTGGCGATGCGCTCGTCCAGGCCGCTGAGCAGCAGAGCGTCCAGGCATTCGCCATCCTGGGCGCACAGGGCCTTGCCGGTCGGCGTATTCACGCTGTCGGCGGTATCGGCCATGGGGATACGCTTGCACACGCCTTTGCAGCCTGCCTGGTTGTCCACCCAAAGTACGGCCAGGCCGGCGGCCTGCAGAACGTCGAGCAGGTTGTCATGCTCGACCTTGGAGGCGTAAAAGCCTTCGCGGCCCAGGTTGGAGAACATGCAGGGCACCGATTCGCGGGTGCTGGTGCCGCAGGAGTGGGCATTGCGCCAGCTCAGCACATCGCGCTTGGCCAGCTCGGGGTTGGTATCGCGCTCATAGCCGTTGAGGCTGAAGTTCTTTGAGCGTGCCGTCTCGCCCACCACCAGCACCAGCAGCGGCGGTTTCTGGGCTGCGGCATAGCTGGCACCCAGAGCTGCGCCACCCGTGATGCTGTCAAAGGGCCTGGGCTTGTTGAGTAGAGGATCCAGGGCCACCGAGGCGGAGGACAACACGGGGTTGATGGGGTTGATCATGTAGCGCAGCCAAAGATTGTTGCGCACCACGGGGGCCAGATCGCGGTAGGAAACGGCCAGCGATGCGGCTATCAGGGCAATGCCGCCCAGTAGCAGCCAGGCGGTGCGCAGCATATTGCGCCAGGCGCTGTTGGCGCGTTTGAGCGGCGTTTTCCAAAGCCAGATGGCGGGCAGTATGGCGATGATCAACACCTCGGCCAGCAGCTTGATGTTGAACAAGTCCGAGCTTTCGCGTGCATCGGTCTGCAGGATGTTGTGAATCATGCCCTTGTCCATCACGGTGCCGTAGCTGACCATGAAGTACTGGGAGCTGGCCGCCACCAGCAGCAGTGCAACCCAGAACGGCTTGGTAAAGCGCGGCCAGGCAAACAAAGAGGTCAGCAGAAGGCTGGCGCCCAGCACCAGCGGCATAACCCGCAGGGCCAGCAGGGCCAGACTGCCGTGATAGCCATCCAGGGAAGGCAGGCGCAGCCACAGGGCCCAGTTGGCTGTCAGCGTCAGCCAGATGGCCAGGGCCAGAGCGATGAACTGAGGCGTGCGAGGTTGAAAAAGCCCCTTGAAAAATGGGGCAGAAGCGGAGTCTTGGGTAGCCACGGCAGACGGCAAAAAATAGGTATCGGAGAAGTCTGGCGGGACTTTCTTAAAAACCGCTGAAGCCTCCTATGTGGCGAACCCTTGTAAAAAATTGTTTTATGTCAATTTGAAGTATTTATTGGCACTGAATCGCTGTTTTGGCAGCTTCTCCCCATTGGGTGCATAGCCGCAACTTGCGCTCTCCAGCGGACAAGGCTGCCAGCTCGCGCATCTGCGCATAGAAGCTGCGCCAGGTCTCGGGAGTGGCCGGGCCTTCGCCGCGCAGTTGCAGCCACCAGCGAGTCATGGCAGGCACCCAGTCGTCATAGGCGGCCAGGGCGCCGAAACTGGCGTTATTGGACTGGGCCACCCATTCGTCGGTCTGGGTCAGGCGCCGGTAATATTGCTCGCGCAGGGCGAGGCTGCTCAGCAGGGGCTCGTCAGTGGCAATCCATTGCGCTCTGAGCTGCGCATAAGTGGCGCGGAATTCGTCAAATACTTTGCTTTTGATGGCTTCCAGCGCTTTGGCATCAAGGGCTTCAGTATTTTTCTGTTCATAAATCTGTTGCAGGCGCTGACGGGTCTCGCGCGTCAGCTGCTGCCATAGCTCGCGTCGCTGCAGGCTCTGCTGCCAGCGCTGCTGCGTGGCGGCGCTGGCATGGCTGTGCAGCCACAAGGGTGTGGCCATGCGCTCCACCGTGGTGGCAAAGGATTCGTTGAAGGCCGTGTCGTTCTTCACATACAGCAGCTGGTGGGCCAGTTCGTGGAACAGCAGGCCGGCAAAGTCGCCCTCCTGCCAGGAGGTGAAGGTGCTGAGCAAGGGGTCGCCGCCCAGCCAGTTCAGATAGCCCAGCGTGGAGTAGGCAGGCACGCCATAGACGCTGGTTTCCAACCCCTGGGACTGAAGCGTCAGTGCCTGCGCCTGTGCGTCGCTCTTGCTGAAGTAGCCTCGGTAGGCAATGCAGCCGGTGACGGGAAAGCACCATTGGTGCATCTCCAGGCTGTAGGCCGGGGCTGCCACCACGTTCCAGACCGCAAACGGACGCTGCAGCTGGGCGTAGCGGGTGTAGCTGGCGTTGTCGGGCAGAGCCAGCTCCCGGCTGGCGAAGCGGCGCATCTGTTGCGCGGTCTGCAGGCGCTGACGCAGTGCTGCGGAGGTACTGTCTTCTGCAAGCCAGTCATCAATAGGCCGTGCGGCCTGAAGAATCTGCATCTGTCCCTTGAAACCTTGCCAGTAATAGCCGGCGCTGCTGCAGCCCGTCAGGCCTGCAATTGCGGCACTAATTCCCAGCAAAGCCCTCAGGCTGACTACACTCATCCTTTTTCTCATTGCGCTTGTCCGCCTGTCTGGTTTCACTTCATGGATTTTCTAACGCTCGCCATCATTGTCACCACCGTGCTCTACGTGCTCAAGAAGCAGGAGCAGCGTCAGCACACCCAGCTTCTGGCCCAGCATCTGGCACGCTTTCAGATCGAGAAGCTCATGGCCAATCTGATGGAGGGATATCTGCGTGTCATCGGCGAGAAGGATGCGCAGAGGCGTGAACAGATCTGGCCCGTGCTGGCCAATACTGAGAGCAGCCTGGTGAGCCAGTTTCAGCGTTTCGCGGATGAATTCGCCACCTTGCCGGCCGAGCAGACGCGTGCCAGCACCCTGCCGCTGGCGCTGCCCTATATGACCAGGGTTCTGCCTTCGGCCACCATGGATGTGCGCGAGACCATGAAGCTTCATGCCCAGGCGCTGGCGGCTGCCCGTGTGGGGGATGCGGCCGACGAGGAAGAGCGCAAGCGCCGAGCCTTCACCATGACGGCCGAGCTGATGCTGATGCAACACACCTGCCACTGGTTCTGCCGCAGCCGCACCGTTGCTTCCATGCGCTTGCTGGCGCGTCACAAGACGGCTTATGAACAAGTGCTGCAGGCTGTGGCCCCCGCCACCCTCAAGGCCTACGACAGGCTGGTGAAAGCCAGCAACTGATCCTCTGCCAGACCTGGAGGCAGTTTTAGGCAGGGATGTTTTCCGTCTTGACCCTGCCATAGTCGATGTGAACAATGGTTTTCATGAAAAACCTGTTGAGCACATTGGAGCCGCTGCTAGCAAGACTTCCTGTGACTGCATCGATACAGCTTCCCTCGGGCGAGCGTATCGGGCCTGAACACAGCGCGGTTCAACTCATTTTTCGCTCTCCCAAGGCTGTTGCGGCGCTGCTGGACGGCCAGATCGGCTCGATTGGTTCGGCCATCGTCGAAGGCTGGGTGGAGGTCAAGGGCAGCTCCCGCGACATCATGGCGGCAGCGGCCGGGCTGCTGCGCGGTGATCCGGTCAGTCATACGCCCTCCTGGCTGGGGCAGACGGTCTCCAAGGCCAGGTCGCTGGCCATGCACACGCTGACTCGCGATGCGGAGCAGATTCAGTTTCATTACGATCTCTCCGACGACTTCTACGCGCTGTGGCTGGACCCGCGCCGCGTCTATTCCTGCGCTTACTACAAAGAGCAAGGCATGAGCCTGGCGCAGGCGCAGGAGGCCAAGCTCGATCACATCTGCAGAAAGCTCAAGCTCCAGCCCGGAGAGCGCTTCTGGGACATAGGCTCTGGCTGGGGCGGACTGGTCTTCTGGGCAGCCGAGCATTACGGCGTGCAGGCCCATGGCATCACACTGTCGCGCAACCAGTTCGATCATGTGCAGCGTCTGATTGCCGAGAAGGGCCTCCAGGGCAAGGTTCATGTCGAGCTACGCGACTACCGGCAAATGGTTGATGTGGAGCCATTCGACAAGATCGGCTCGGTCGGCATGTTCGAGCATGTGGGCAGCGCCAATCTGCAGGAATACTTCGAAACCATTTATTCCATGCTCAGGCCCGGCGGACTGGCCCTGGTCCATGGCATCACGGCGGGCGGTGTCAGCAATGTGGAGCTGGGGGCCGGCATGGGCGAGTTCATCAATCGCTACATCTTTCCCGGTGGAGAGCTCATGCATGTCAGCCGCGTGCTGCATGATCTGGCGGCCAGCGGACTGGAAATGGTGGATACCGAGAACTTGCGCCCGCACTACGCGCGCACGCTTTGGGCCTGGTCGGATGGGTTGGAGGCCAGGCTGGGCGAAGCTCAAATCATTTTGCAAGCCCAGTACGACGAGGAAAAGGCCGCTAAGGCTTTGCGTGCCTATCGTCTTTATCTGGCGGGCTCGGCCATGGGCTTCGAGCATGGCTGGATTGCGTTGCATCAGATGCTGTGTAGCAAACCCGATGGCGATCTGCGCAGCGGTGCGATGGCGGGTGCGCAGAGCGGCTATCCTTTCAACCGCGAATACATCTACCGTTGAAGGAGTCGCTTCATGCCCTACAAATTCAAATCGCGTGCCACGGCAGACCTCATCATGCTGGACGCCAACGGCCGCAAGCTGCTGGAAATCATCGGCAAGTCTCCCGATGAGGTGCATGGCATCATCACCGTGGAGCAGATTCCGGCCGCCATCATCGCGCTGGAGGCTGCTGCCGCCGAAGATGCGGCCAGACGTGCGCAGCCGCAAGACGAAGCGCAGGAGGAGGATGCCGTGCCTGCAAATCAGGACGGCGTGGCCCTGGGCCAGCGCATCGTGCCTTTTGTAGACATGCTCAGGCGCAGCGCCGCCGATGGCAAGGAAGTGACCTGGTAAGCGGCCTTCTTCGGTCGCCCCATGCAAAAAAGCCTGCAGATGCAGGCTTTTTTGCGTTGAACGGATTGTGCGTTCTCAGTCGGCGTAGATGCCGGCGGCCTTGATGACCTTGCCCCACTTGGCGATTTCGGCTTCCACAAACTTCTTGTGACCCGCAGGGTTGGTACGGTCGTCGCTGGCAATCACGGCCCCCAAGGCTTCCTGGCGCTTGATGAACTCGGGGTCCTTGAGCGAAGCCTTCATGGCTTCGTTGATCTTTTGCACCACATCGGCAGGCGTGCCCTTGGGGGCGTACAGACCGTGCCAGATGGTCACGTTGAAGTCCTTCAGGCCCAGGGACTGCAGCGTGGGCAGGTCCTTGAGTGCAGGCGTGGTCAGAGGCTTGGCAGTGGTCACGGCATAGGCCTGAACCTTCTTGGCGGCAATCTGCGAAGTGGTATTGGTGGTCTGGTCGCACAGCAGATCCACCTGGTTGCCCATCAGATCGGCAATCGCAGGAGCTGCACCCTTGTAGGGCACGGGCGTCATGTCCTGCTGCAGCGAGGCCTGGAACATCAGGCCGCACAGGTGCGAGGCCGAGCCCACGCCGGCGTTGGCCAGATTCACCTTGCCCTGGTTTTTGCTGACCCAGTCCTTGACTTCGGCGAAGTTCTTGGCGGGCAGGGTGGGGCGGCCGATCAGCGTCATGGGCACATCGTTGATGATGCCGGCGTACTCGAAGTCGTTGAGCACGTTGAAGGACAGCTTGCGGTACAGCGTCGGGATGGTGGACATGCCGATATGCGTCAGCAGCAGCGTGTAGCCGTCATTGCGTGCACGTGCGGCCTTGGCCGTGCCAATCGTGCTGCCGGCACCGTCTGCGTTGTCGATGACGATGGTGGCGTTGTTCAGCTGCTTGCGCATGGATTCGGCCAGGTCGCGAGCCACCTTGTCGGTGGGGCCGCCTGCCGTGAAAGGCACGATGATCGTGATCGTCTTGCCAGCGGCTGGGTAGCTGTCGGCATGGCTGCTGATGGCTGCGGTAGCGGCCAGAGCGATGGTGGCGATCTTGAAAATAGTTTTCACAGTGTCTCCCTAAAAATAATGTGCAAGCAGACCAGGACGGTTGACTTGTCGTGACGTAAAGCCGGATTCTAGGTAGCGCTAATCTGTGGGGTTTTTGTTATTTTCTAAGTGTTATCCCTTGATGGAGCGGGCGATCACATTGCATTTGCGTTAAAGCAAACCGATTGCCTGTCGCGTATTGGCGACACATGTGCAGGGGCTTGGCCAAGCTCAAGTCCCAGTACAAAACCTTTAGGTCGCAGAGCCAGCCGAATGCTGGTAGCTCTTCAGAGCTTCACTGATAGGAGCGCGCATCCTCGATCACCTTGCCGTCATTGGGCAGGCTTCCGGGAGACACCATCTGCACTTCGCCGCGCAGCTTGGTGACTTCGCGCAAGGCGTCGATCACCTGCAGGGCAAAGCCCGGTGCGGTTTCCGTGGTTTCAACCAGCAACTGCATCTGGTCGTTGGCCATCTCACCCGTCACTACCAGCCTGGCCCTGACGATCTGCGGAAAGCGCTTGACGACCTCGGCCACCTGTTTGGCATGCACGAACATTCCGCGCACCTTGGTGGTCTGGTCGGCGCGGCCCATCCAGCCCTTGATGCGGGCATTGGTGCGACCCGTGGGGCAGGTTCCCGCAAGATAGGCCGAGAGGTCACCCGTGCCAAAGCGGATCAGCGGATAGTCGGGGTTGAGCGTGGTGATGACCAGCTCGCCCACCTCGCCCTCGGCCACAGGGTCGCCGGTTCCGGGGCGCACGATCTCCACGATCACGCCCTCGTCCAGCACCAGACCTTCACGGGCGCTGGTCTCATAGGCAATCAGGCCCAGATCGGCCGTGCCATAGCTCTGGTAGGCGTCTATGCCATGATCGCGCATCCATTGGCTGAGCGAGGGGGGGAAGGCTTCGCCGCTGACCATGGCCTTGGTCAGGCTGGGCAGCTTCATTCCCATCTCCTGGGCCTTTTCCACAATGATTTTCAGAAAACTGGGCGTACCCACATAGGCCGCAGGCCGCAGATCGGCCATGGCCTGCACCTGCTGCTCGGTCTGGCCCGTGCCGCCCGCGAACACCGTGCAGCCCAGGGCCTGAGCACCGGTTTCCATCATCGATCCGGCGGGCACGAAGTGATAGCTGAAGCAGTTGTGCACCAGCTCCCCAGACCTGAAGCCCGCGGCGTACATGGAGCGGGCCATGCGCCAGTAGTCGGGGCGGCGGCTTTCGGGCTCGTAGATGGGGCCGGGGCTGGAAAACAGCCTGGGCATGTCGTGGCCAAGGCCAATGGCATTGAAGCCGCCAAAAATCTGCTGCGGACGCTGTGCAGCCTGGCGCTCCAGCAGCTCGCTCTTGCGCGTCACAGGCAAGGTGGCCAGCGCTGCGCGACTGGTGATACGGGACGCATCCACACCTTTGAGAATTTCGGCAAAAGCGCTGGAGCGCTGCTGTGCATGGGCAATCTGCAGCGGCAGGCTGGCCATGCAGTCGGCTTCGCGCTGTTCGGGGCTGCGGGTTTCCAGGGCATCGTAGAAATCACTCATGGCAAATCCTGTAGAGAAAATCTGCAAGCAAAACTGAAGTCAATGGGCGCAAGCTAAAAACTGGCGCGCACCAAGCCAGAGACAGCGAGCAAGCGCCGCCGCGCAGCGAGGCTGTCGTCCCCTTCGGGGGGAGGCGCGAAGCGTCTCAGGGGGCAGTCATCAAGCCAACCAGCGTTTTCTGCGTTTGTAGCTCTTCACATCCTTGAAGCTCTTGCGTTCGCCGCCGCCCACGCCCAGATAGAACTCCTTGACGTCCTCGTTGCTGGCTAGATCCTTGGCGGAGCCGTCCATGACGATGCGCCCGCTTTCCATGATGTAGCCGTAGTCGGCGTATTTGAGCGCCATGTTGGTGTTCTGTTCGGCCAGCAGGAAGGTGACTTTTTCCTTGCTGTTGAGGTCTTTGACGATGTGAAAGACCTCGTCCACGATCTGCGGTGCCAGGCCCATGGAGGGCTCGTCTAGCAACACCATACGCGGGTTGCTCATCAGCGCACGGCCGATGGCGCACATCTGCTGCTCGCCGCCCGAGGTGTAGGCCGCCTGGCTGGTGCGCCGGGTCTTGAGGCGCGGGAAGTAGTTGTAGACCTTCTCGAGATTGGCTGCAATCTCGCCCTTGTCCGTGCGTGTGTAGCTGCCGGTGAGCAGGTTTTCTTCGATCGTCAGGTGGGCGAAGCAGTGGCGTCCTTCCATGACCTGGACCACTCCGCGCTTGACAAGTTCGGCGGGCGAGAGGTTGGCGATCTGCTCGCCTTCCAGTGTGATGCCGCCTTTGGTGACTTCGCCGCGCTCGCCTTTGAGCAGATTGGAGATGGCGCGCAGCGTGGTGGTCTTGCCCGCGCCATTGCCGCCCAGCAGGGCCACGATGCTCTGGTGGGGGACTTGTAGCGAGACGCCCTTGAGAACCAGGATCACATGGTTGTAGATGACCTCGATGCCATTGACTTCCACCAGCGGTGCGGTCTGGGTGGAAGTGGAAACTGTGTGCGCGATATCGGTCATGCGGTCACCTGATAACTCAAAATAGATAGCTGTCTGCACTTTATGGATAAGCGCTTGAGGCTGATTTTTATAAATCCGGTTGCGACGAGGCGAGCCTTGGTCAGAGACATCAAGCAAGGACCGGGGCTGGCCGCGCCGCAGCGAGGATGTCGTCCCCCTCAGGCGCCAGGCGCCAGTGAGGGGGAAGGCGCGACGCGCCTCAGGGGGTGCAGGTTCTTACCTTGACGTTCTTTTCCTTGGCGTACTTTTCCGCGAATTCCTTGTAGAGCGGATCGACCATGGACTTGTCGGCCTGGTACCAGTCGGAAGTCACCTTGAACTTGGCGCCGTCCCAGGTGGCAATACGGGCCCAGTCGGCGCCCAGATGGTTGTCGCAGCTGGTCTTGAAGGGGCGGATGATCTTGCCGAAGCCCAGCTCGTTCAGGCGTTCCTGAGTCATGTTCAGGTTCTCCAGGCCCCAGCGCACCTGCTCGGGTGTCATGACCTTGCCTTTGCCGAACTTTTCCTGAGCGGTGCGGATGGCCTCGACCTGCAGCATGGAGATCACAATGCCGCGAGTATGTGCCAGCTGGCCCAGTTCCTTGGCGTCCTTGGCCGTGCCCTGACCCTTGTCGTAGAGCATGGACTTGATGTCGCCATGCACCTTGTCGCTCTCGGCAGTGTTGTGGATGGTCACCGTGTTGTAGCCCTTGGCGCCGGCACCGATGTCCTTGACGTCATGGTCGGAGCCGCCCCACCAGACGGCATACATCTTCTCGCGCGGGTAGCCCGTGGCCTGCGCCTCACGCACGGCCGTAGGAGTCATCACGCCGGCCGACCACAGCAGCACATAGTCGGGGCGGTTCTGGCGAATCTGCAGCCAGGTGGATTTTTGCTCCACGCCGGGGGCAGTCACGGGCAGCTTGATCAGCTCAAAGCCATCCTTGGCGGCGCGCTTTTCCAGCAGCGGAATCGGCTCCTTGCCATAAGGCGAGTCGTGATAGACCAGTGCGATCTTCTTGCCCTTGAGGTTGCCTTTTTCCTTCTTCAGAATGTCCTGCACGATGGAGTCGGCGGCTGTCCAGTAGTTGCCCAGCAGCGGGAAGTTCCACTCGAAGACCTTGCCGTCCACGGACTGGGACAGACCATAGCCCGGAGTGACCACCGGCACCTTGTCACCGGGAGCCTTGTCGGTCACGGCAAAGGTGATGCCGGTGGACTGGGTGTCAAAGCCCGAGGCGCCGCCGTCCTTGTTCTTGAGGCGCTCGTAGCATTCCACACCCTTGGCCGTGTCATAGGCGGTTTCGCATTCCTCGAATTTGATCTTCACACCGTTGACGCCACCCTTGGCATTGACCAGCTTGAGGTAATCCTGCTTGCCGTCCGCCCATGGAATACCCAGGGGCGCGAACTGGCCCGTGCGATACACCAGCAGAGGCACGAACTGCTCCTGGGCCTGAGCCGCAGGCGAGGCCATCAAGGCTCCCATGCCTGCAGCAACAGCAGCGGCAGCAATCGCAACTTTCTTGAACATCATCGACTGTCTCCTTGGGTTGTATGGGACGCTGTCCCGGTTGCAGGCACTCTGCGGTGTCTTGTAAATAAATCAGCTATCTCTCAATCAAGCACTCAGCAATTCAGGGGCACCGAGCAAGAGCCGCCTCGCGGCAGGGCCACCCCGGCGAAGGTGCCGTCCCCCTTGGGAGAAGCCGCGTCAGCGGCACAAGGGGAGTCATCAATGCGGAAACGGCCAGACGCGCAGCTTCTGACGGGCCGTGGCCCAGAGCTTGGCCAATCCGTGGGGTTCCACAATCAGGAAGAACACGATGAGCGCACCAAAAATCATGTGCTCGAGATAGGTCGCCGTGGCTGTGGACAGCGGCAGGCCCAGCCAGTGGGGCACCTGGTTGAGCAGCAGCGGCAGCAGCACGAAGAAGGCGGCGCCGAAGATGCTGCCCACGACCGAGCCCAGGCCGCCGATGATGATCATGAACAGCAGCTGCAGAGAGCGGTCCAGGCTGAAGGCTGCGGGTTCCCAGGCGCCCAGGTGGACAAAGCCCCAGAGCGCACCGGCCACGCCGACGATGAAGCTGCTCACGGCAAAGGCCGACAGCTTGGCGTAGGTGGGGCGGATGCCGATCACGGCAGCCGCCACGTCCATGTCGCGCATGGCCATCCATTCACGACCTACCGAGCTGCGCACCAGATTCTTGGCGGCCAGTCCGAGCAGACAAAGAATCGCCAGGCAGAGCAGGTATTTCTCCATGGGCGTGTCGATGGCCCAGCCCAGAATGGCCAGTGGCTTGGCGCTGACGGAGCCGGATGAGGAGTTGTTCGTCACCCAGGCCGCGCGGGTCGCCAGCCAGTCCACAAAGAACTGGGCGGCCAGCGTGGCCACGGCCAGATACAGGCCGCGAATGCGCAGGCTGGGCAGACCGAACACCACGCCGAACGCCATGGCCACCACGCCACCGCCCAGAAGTGCCACCAGCAAAGGCATGCCTTCAATGCGGGCCTGCAGGTTGTAGGCCGCATAGGCACCCACGGCCATGAAGGCGGCCGTGCCCAGCGAAATCTGGCCGCAGTAGCCGACGAGGATATTGAGTCCCAGCGCCGCCAGCGACATGATGACGAAAGGAATCAGAATCGCCTGAAAGGTGTAGTCGCTGGCAATGAAGGGAATGGCCAGGAAGGCAAAGGCCAGCACCAGCAGGATGACCCAGCGGTCCTGCGCGACGCCGAAGATCTGCTGGTCTGCCGCGTAGCTGGTCTTGAACTGGCCGTTTTCACGATAAAACATATTCTTGTTCTCCCTGTTCAGACGCGGTCAATGATCTTGTCGCCGAACAGACCTTGGGGTCGTACCAGCAGGAAGCAAAGGGCCAGACCATAGGCAAACCAGGTCTCGATGCCGCCGCCCACCATGGGGCCGATGTAGACCTCGGAGAGCTTCTCTCCCACGCCGATGATCAGGCCGCCGATGATGGCGCCGGGCAGTGATGTCAGGCCGCCCAGAATCACCACGGGCAGGGCCTTCAGGGCCACCAGCGACAGCGAGTACTGAACGCCCAGCTTGCTGCCCCAGATGATGCCGACGACCAGAGCCACGCCGCCGGCCACCGACCAGACGATGACCCAGATGCGCGACAGCGGAATGCCGATGGACTGGGCGGCCTGGTGGTCGTCGGCCACGGCACGCAGCGCGCGTCCGGTTTTGGTCTTCTGAAAGAAAAGGCTCAGGCAGATCACCAGGATGGCTGCGATGCAGGCCGCATACAGGTCTTCCAGGCTGATCATCACGCCGCCCTGAAACAGGCTGTCCATGATGAAGACAGGATCCTTGGGCATGCCCACGTCAATCTTGTAGACCTCGCTGCCAAAGACCATGGGGCCGAGGCCATCGAGCAAATAGGCAATGCCCAGCGTGGCCATCAGCAAGGTGATGGGCTCCTGATTGACCAGATGGCGCAGGGCCAGACGTTCGATCACCCAGGCCACGCCCACCATCAGCGCCAGGGTGACGGCGATGGCCAGCAGGTTGCCGATCAGCCCCGGCTCCAGGCCCAGCCAGCCGGGAATCCATTGCGAAAAACGCGCCATGGCCAGGGCTGAAAACAGCACCATGGCGCCTTGCGCAAAGTTGAAGACGCCGGAGGCCTTGAAGATCAGCACGAAGCCGATGGCGATCAGTGCATACAGCGTGCCCACCATGAGGCCGCCGAACAATGTCTCTAAGAAAAATCCCATGACTGCTCCTTCAGTGGCCTGCGCCCAGATAGGCGCGGATCACGTCTTCGTTGTTGCGTACTTCATCGGGAGCGCCGTCGCCGATCTTCTTGCCATAGTCCAGCACCACGACACGGTCCGAAATGTCCATGACCACGCCCATATCGTGTTCGATGAGCACGATGGTGGTGCCGAACTCCTCGTTCACATCGAGGATGAAGCGGCACATGTCCTGCTTTTCTTCCACGTTCATGCCGGCCATGGGCTCGTCCAGCAGCAGAACCTGAGGCTCCATGGCCAGGGCTCGGCCCAGGTCCACGCGCTTTTGCAGGCCATAGGGAAGCTGACCCACGGGAGTCTTGCGATAGGCCTGGATTTCGAGAAAGTCGATGATGTGCTCGACGAACTCGCGGTGCTGCATTTCCTCGCGTTGCGCGGGGCCGATGCGCAGGGCCTGCATGAGGATGTTGCTCCTGATCTTGAGGTTGCGGCCGGTCATGATGTTGTCGATCACGCTCATGCCCTTGAACAGCGCCAGGTTCTGGAAGGTGCGTGCGACACCCATCTCGGCCACCTGGCGGCTGTTCATATGACTGAAGGTCTGGCCGCGAAAGGTGATGGAGCCTTCGGACGGTGTATAGACGCCGTTGATGCAGTTGAGCATGGAGCTCTTGCCGGCACCGTTGGGGCCGATGATGGAGCGGATTTCGTGCTCTTTGACATTGAACGAGATATCGGTCAAGGCCTTGACGCCGCCGAAACGCAGACTGATGTTCTTGATGTCCAGAATCACTTCGCCGCTGGTTCTTGTATTCATGAAAATTCCTCTCAGGCGGCAGCCTTGGCCGAAGCCGGGTGGAGCTTGGCTTCGACGATGGTCAGCGTGGCGCTGACGCTGCCCGTGCGGCCGTCCTCGAACTTCACCAGGGTCTCGATGAACTGCTGCTGCTTGCCGGTGTAGAGCGCCTCCACCAGCACGCCGTACTTGTCGGCGATGAAGTTGCGGCGCACCTTGCGGGTGCGGGTCAGCTCGTCGTCATCGGGGTCCAGCTCCTTGTGCAGTACCAGAAAGCGCGCCACCTGGGTGTCGGCCATGCCGGGCTCGCTGGCCAGGTCGGCGTTGACCTTGTCTATGCAGTCGGCCACCAGCTCCAGCACCTTGGCCTTGCTGGCCAGGTCCACATAGCCGCCGTAGGGCAGACCCTGGCGCTCGGCCCAGTTGCCCACGGCCTCGTAGTCGATGTTGATGAAGGCGCAGACCTCGTCCTTGCCATGGCCGAAGCAAACGGCTTCCTTGATATGCGGGAAGAACTTGAGCTTGTTCTCTATGTAGTTGGGCGCGAACATGGCGCCGCGGCTGGTCTTGCCCACATCCTTGGCGCGGTCGATGATGCGCAGCTGACCGTTGGCATCGATCACGCCGGCATCGCCGGTATGGAAGTAGCCGCTGGCGTCGATCACCTCTGCCGTGGCGTCGGGGCGCTTGTAGTACTCCTTGAGCACGGACACACCCTTGACCAGCACCTCGCCGTTGTCGGCAATCTTGAGCTCGATGCCCGGAGCCGCCTGGCCCACGCTGGAGAGTTCCACCTGGCGGTCGCGCTGCAGGCAGACATAGGCACAGGTTTCGGTTTGACCGTAGAGCTGCTTGAGGTTGATTCCGATGGAGCGGAAGAAGCGAAACAGCTCGGGGCCGATGGCAGCGCCTGCCGTATAGGCCACGCGGATGCGCGAAAGGCCCAGAGCATTGCGCAGCGGTCCATAGATGAACAAGCTGCCCAACTGGTATTTGAGGCGATCCATGGCACTGACGTTCTTGCCGTCCAGAATGTCCGAGCCTACGCGACGTGCCACCTCCATGGCCTTGGCATACATCCATTGCTTGAGCGGCGAGGCATCTTCCATGCGAATGGAAACCGAGGTCAGCATGCCCTCGAATATGCGCGGCGGAGCAAAGTAGTAGCTGGGTCCGATCTCGCGCAGGTCGATGGCGATGGTCGAGGCGGATTCCGGGCAGTTGATGGTGAAGCCCGCCACCAGCCATTGCGCAAACGAGAACAGATGGTCTCCCACCCAGGCCGGCGGCAGATAGCAGATCACATTGTCCGAAGCATTCAGGCCATCGGTCTGCACGCCGCCGCGGGCAGATTCGCCAAAGCTGGCGTGGGTCTGGCACACCCCCTTGGGCTTGCCCGTGGTGCCCGAGGTGTAGAGGATGACCGAGACATCGTCGGGCGAGACGGCCTGGACCATGGCCTCATAGGCTCCTGCGTGCCGTGCATCCCATTCCTTGCCCTTGGCCAGCAGTTCATCGGTGCTGATGAGTCCGGGTTGGTCATATTTGCGCAGGCCGCGCGGGTCGTCATAGATGATGTGGCGAATGCTTGGCACGCTCTCGCGTACTTCCAGCAGCTTGTCCACCTGTTCCTGGTTCTCGGCAAAGGCGAACGCGATCTCCGCATCCTCCATCACAAAGCGCATCTCGGCGGCCACGGCATCCTGGTACAGCGGAATGGGCACTGCGCCACAGGCCTGAACGGCCAGAAAGCCCATGTAGACATGAGGCCGGTTATCGCTGATGAACGCCAGGTTCTGGCCACTTTCAAGCCCCAGCGCGCGCAGGCCGCAGGCCATGTGGCGCACGGTCTGTGCGGCTTCGCGCCAGCTCCAGGTTTGCCAGATGCCATACTCCTTTTCGCGCAGGGCGGGCGCATCGGGGCGTTCTGTCGCGTGCTTGAGCAGCAGTTGCGGGAACGTGGTTGTCATGCCTGATCCTCTTGGTTGGGGTTGGAGCCGTCGCGGCTACCCTTCACGAAAGTCTTGCAGACATGCTATGAGTGACTTTGACGTCAGGATGTCTGTTTGACGACAATTTGAGGGAAAGCCTGCATAGTGAAAATCCGCTGTAACAAATGCTGCTGAAAATGGCGCATTTGCTGCCTCGTGGAAATCCCGCTGTTGCGCCAGCGCGGCTTTGGCAATGCTTCTGGGCATGAGTCAAGAACTGTCCCTGCATCAAAGGCGGCGCAAGCCTTTGAGCTCAGAACTCGATGGCATTCCCTGGTGGCCTGTTCTGTTGCCCATGGAGCGTGAAAACGTGGCACGCGTGCTGCTCGTCGGCGATGCCGAGCCGGGCGACTATGTCTGCCGCACCGGTCGCCCGCCTACCTACTGGTTTGGCGTGGTCGACGGCCTGCTCAAGATGAACACCGAAAGCGCCGACGGAGTCAGCATGACGCTGGCCGGCCTGCCTCCCGGCGGCTGGTTTGGGGAGGGAACGGTCATCAAGCGCGAGCCCTATCGCTACAACGTGCAGGCCATCCGCAAGACTGTTGTGGGTGGCCTGCCCATAGACATGTTCCACTGGCTGCTTGATCACTCCATAGGCTTCAATCGTTTTGTGATGAACCAGCTCAACGAGCGCCTGGGCCAGTTCATCGCGGCGCGCGAGATCGACCGCATGAGCAACCCCGATCTGCGCGTGGCGCGTACTCTGGCCGCCTTGTTCAACCCCTTGCTCTATCCCGGCGTGGGGCAGATTCTGCGCATCACCCAGCAGGAGCTGGCCAATCTGGTCGGCCTGTCACGTCAGCGTGTGAACGAGGCCTTGTCTGTGCTGCAGCGCGAGCGCGTGATCCAGATCGAGTACGGCGGCCTGCGCGTGCTGGACCTGGAAGCGCTGCGGCATGGTGAGTTCTGTGCGTCGCGCAAGGCGCTTGCCTGAGGGACGTCCTATAACCTAGCTCCGCGCTGGAATTGTGGATAACTCTCGCCTCGCGCCCGCGCGTCGCGAGACAATTACGCCCAAATGTCAGTCAAACCTCCTAAAGAGTCCGGCGCCCCTGGTGCTGGCAAATCCTCCGCGCCCTCTGATTCCTCGTCGGCGCGCCCTGTTTTGCGTGCACCGGCCAAGCCAGCCAAGGCCGAAAAGCCTGCGGCAGCCCGTGGCTCCAGGCCCGCTGGCGGTACCGATCGCGGCCCGCGTGGTGAAGGCCCGCGTGGCGAACGTGGCGCCCGCCCTCAGCGTGAGCGCGACGAGCGCCCCCGCGCTTCCGGTTTTGGTCGTCCCGATGGCGGCCGCCCTGCTCGTGACGACGGTGAACGTCGCGGCGGCTTCTCGCAGCGCGATGAGCGCCGCCCCCGCTCCGATCGCGATGAAGGCGGCGAGCGCCGCTTTGGCGGCGGTGACCGCGGTTTCCGCCCCTATGGCGAGTCGCGTGATGGTGATCGCGGTGGCGAGCGCCGTGAGTTCCGTCCCCGTGACGACCGCCGTGATGACCGCCCTCAAGGCGGCCGTGACTTTGGTGACCGTCCACGTTCGTCCGGTTTTGGTCGCCCCGACCAGGGCCGCTTCGAGCGTTCCGAAGGTGGCGAGCGCCGTGAATTCCGCCCCCGTGACGACCGCCGTGATGACCGCCCGCAAGGCGGCCGTGACTTTGGTGACCGTCCACGTTCGTCCGGTTTTGGCCGTCCCGACCAGGGCCGTTTTGAGCGCTCCGAAGGTGGCGAGCGCCGTGAATTCCGTCCACGCGACGGCGAACGTCGTGGCGGTGATCGCTTTGAAGGCCGCCGCGATGAGCGTCCTCAAGGTCGTGACTTTGGTGACCGTCCGCAAAACCGTGGTTATGGTCGCCCAGACCGCTCCGAAGGTGGCGAACGCCGTGAATACCAGCCCCGTGATGGCGAGCGCCGTGGTGGCGATCGCCCGCAAGGCCGCGACTTTGGTGATCGTCCGCAGAACCGTGGCTACGGTGACCGTCCCGAAGGCCGCTCCTTTGATCGTGACGACCGCCGCGGGGATGCCCGTCGCGGTGATGACCGCCGCAACGACGAGCGCCGTGGTGAACGCCGCGATGAGCGCGGTAGCGAGCCGGAAAAGCGCCATATCCCCGGCTCGTTTGTGTCGGAGGCGACCCGTCGCCCCACCACCGGTATTCGCACCTATCGCCCCGCAGCCGATGGCTCGGACCGTGCGATTCCCGTCAAGCGTGCTCCCGAAGCCGAAGCGCGCCAGGACGACCGTCCCGGTGCCATTCGCATCAACAAGCGAATTGCCGACATGGGCATGTGCTCGCGTCGCGAAGCCGATGAGTGGGTGGAAAACGGCTGGGTCACGGTCAATGGCGAAGTCGCAACCATGGGTCAGAACGTGGTGCCCGGCGACAGGATCGAGATCGACCAGAAGGCTCAGGAACGCCAGGACCAGCAGGTCACCATCCTGCTGAACAAGCCCATGGGCTATGTCAGCGGTCAGGCCGAGGACGGCCATGAGCCCGCCGTGGTGCTGATCACCAACGAGAACCGCTGGAACGAAGACCGCAGCAAGACGCGCTTCAACTTCAGCCAGCTCAAGGGCCTGGCTCCCTGCGGTCGTCTGGACATCGACTCCGTGGGTCTGCTGGTGCTGACGCAGGACGGCCGCGTGGCGCGCCAGATCATTGGCGAGGACTCGGAAGTCGACAAGGAATACCTGGTGCGAGTGACCTTCGGCGATCGCGACGTGGATGTGCAGTCCGTCTTCCCAGAGGAAAAGCTGGCTCTGCTGCGTCACGGCCTGTCGCTGGACGAGCAGCCGCTCAAGCCGGCCCAGGTGGACTGGCAGAACCCCGAGCAGCTGCGCTTTGTGCTGACCGAAGGCAAGAAGCGCCAGATTCGCCGCATGTGCGAGCAGGTCGGCCTCAAGGTCGTGGGCCTCAAGCGCATCCGCATCGGCGGCGTGACCCTGGGCAATCTGCCCACCGGCCAATGGCGCTATCTGGCTCCACACGAGAGTTTCTAAGCTCCCCCTGAGCCGCTTTGCGGCTTCCCCCTCTCTCTACGCGCTGCGCGCTATGGGAGGGGGACGACACCCTCGGTGCGGGGCGGCGGGGCCGCCCAGGCCCTTCCTCGGTGTCTCTTGCTTGGGGTGCGCCAGTTTTTCAGTGAAATTGGCCTCTGGCCCTTTATTGATAAGCGCAAGTAGCTATTCTTTTTGAATAAGTGCTTGCGCTTTTTTCTTGCTCGAATAGCCCTTGAAATATCAGGGGCAGGCCCTAGCTATGACTGCGAATCGCCTTGAGAGGTTCTCCGGGCGGCTTTTGATTTCAGTTTTTCGCTCACAAAGACATGACAAAGCAAACCCATTCCTTCCAGGCCGAAGTGGCCCAGCTGCTGCACCTGGTCACGCATTCGCTGTATTCCAACCAGGAAATCTTCCTGCGCGAGCTGATCTCCAATGCATCGGATGCCTGCGACAAGCTGCGCTTTGAAGCGCTGGGCGACGCCAGTCTCTACGGCGATCAGCCCGAGCTGGAAGTGCGCGTTTCCTTTGATAAGGCTGCCCGCACGCTGACCATCACCGATACCGGCATCGGCATGAGCGAGCAGGAGGCCATCGACAATCTGGGCACGATTGCCAAGAGCGGCACCAAGGCCTTCATGGAAAAGCTCAGCGGCGACCAGAAGGCCGATTCGCAATTGATCGGCCAGTTCGGCGTGGGCTTCTACTCGGGCTTCATCGTGGCCGACAAGATCACCGTGGAAACCCGCCGCGCCGGTGCTCCGGCATCGGCCGGCGTGCGTTGGATCAGCGGTGGCACGGGCGACTTCGAGATCGAGCAGATCGAACGCGCCCAGCGCGGCACCAGCATCATCCTGCACCTGCGTGAAGATGCCGAGGAGTTCCTTAACGGCTACAAGCTCAAGCAGGTCATCTCCAAATATTCCGACCACATCAGCCTGCCCATCCTGATGGAAAAGGAAGAGTGGAAGGACGGCGAGAACGATCAGCCCGGCGAGATGGTCAAGACCGGCGAATGGGAAACCGTGAACAAGGCCAGCGCCCTGTGGACCCGCGCCAAGAAGGACATCACGGAAGAGCAGTACAAGGAGTTCTACAAGGCCATCAGCCATGACTTCGAGGACCCGCTGACCTGGAGCCACAACCGCGTCGAAGGCAATACCGAGTACACGCAGCTGCTCTATATCCCCGCCAAGGCCCCGTTCGACCTGTACCAGCGTGACAAGCATGCCGGCATCAAGCTCTATGTGAAGCGCGTCTTCATCATGGACGACGCCGAGGCGCTGATGCCCCAGTACCTGCGCTTTGTGAAGGGCGTGATCGACTCTGCCGATCTTCCGCTGAACGTGAGCCGCGAGCTGCTGCAGGAAAGCCGCGATGTACGCCTGATCCGCGACGGCTCGGCCAAGCGCGTGCTGTCGATGCTGGAAGACCTGGCACGGCATGACAGGCATGAAGCCGCAGCTGAGGCTGCGGATGGCGTGCAGGATGTCGTCAGCGAAGAGGACAAGGCCAAGGAAGGCAAGTTCACGCAGTTCTACAACGAGTTCGGCGCCGTGCTCAAGGAAGGCCTGGGCGAGGACTTCGGCAACAAGGAACGTATTGCCAAGCTGCTGCGCTTCGCCACCACCACGCATGAGGGCCTGAACACCTCGTTTGCCGACTACAAGGCACGCATGAAGGAAGGTCAGGACGCGATCTACTACATCACGGCCGACACCCTGGCTGCGGCCAAGAACAGCCCTCAGCTCGAAGTGTTCAAGAAGAAGGGCATCGAAGTCCTGTTGATGACCGATCGCGTGGACGAGTGGGCGCTCAATTATCTGCACGACTTTGACGGAACGCCGCTGCAGTCCGTGGCCAAGGGTGCCGTGGATCTGGGCAAGCTGCAGAACGAGGAAGAGAAGAAGGCCGCCGAGGAAGCTGCCGAAGCCTTCAAGCCCGTGCTGGCCAAGCTCAAGGAAGCACTCAAGGACCGTGCCGAAGACGTGCGCGCCACCAGCCGCCTGGTCGACTCGCCCGCCTGTCTGGTGGTCAGCGACGGCGGCATGAGCCTGCAACTGGCCCGACTGCTCAAGCAGGCCGGCCAGGCCGCGCCCGAGTCCAAGCCCGTGCTGGAAGTGAACCCCGATCACGCCCTGGTCAAGAAGCTCGACGGCTCGGTCCACTTCAACGATCTGGCCCAGATTCTGTTCGACCAGGCCGTGCTGGCCGAGGGCGGCATGCCCGAAGATCCTGCTGCTTATGTCAAGCGTGTGAACGCGCTGCTGGCCTGAGCGGTTCGGTTACCCCGATAAAAATCCCCGCAGAGTGGTGGCTCTGCGGGGATTTTTATCATGATTTCTGGCTATATCGCTTATGGGCAGGTGGCAACCAGCTATCAAAATTGATTAGCTGCGTGAACGTGCAAGCAGGCTGCGATCCCAGAGCACCATGGCCAGGGTGAACAGGCCCAGCAGGCCGCCCATGAGACTGGTGCCGGCCCAGCCATGTGCCAGCCAGGCCCACGAGCCCAGTGCCGAGCCGAGGGAGGCGCCGAGAAAGTACGTGGTCATATAGACGGCATTGATGCGCGAGCGGGCCTCGGGTGCCAATGCATAGACCACGTTCTGGTTGCTGATGTGCAGGGCCTGCAAGGCACCGTCAACCACCAGCAGGCCCAGCATGAACCACCAGAGGCTGCTGCCGCCCAGCCACAGGCACAGCCAGCCCAGCAGCATCAGAATGGCGCCGGCCAGCGTGGTGGACTGCTCCAGCCCTTTGTCGGCCATGCGGCCTGCCACATTGGCCATCAGTGCGCCGGCAATGCCCACGATGCCGATCAGGCCGATCATGAGATCCGAGAGTTCAAAGCCCGGCCCGGCCAGCAGCAGCGCCATGGTGGAGAACAGCACGCTCACGGTGGCAAAGCCGGTGCCGCCAATCAGCGCGCGGCTGCGCAGGCGCGGATGTCGGCGCAACAAGTCCCCCAGGGACTTCATGACTTCACCATAGCTGACGGGAGCGGCGGGAGCCGCCTTGGGCAAGGCACGTGCCAGCAGCAGAGCCATGAAGGCCGTAGCGATGGCACCTGCCCAGTAGACGGTGCTCCAGCCGCCCAGATCGGACAGAATCCCCGCCACGCTGCGCGAGGCCAGAATGCCGATCAGCAGGCCGCTCATGACCAGCCCTACGGCGCGGCCGCTGGTGCCGGGGGCGGCGAAGGTGGCCGCCATGGGCACCAGTACCTGGGCGGCCACCGAGAAGACACCGGCCATCAGCGTGCCGGCAGCCAGCAGCGCAAAACTGCCTGCCAGGCCGCTGATACCCGAGAGCAGCATGCCGCAGGCGGCTAGCAGCATCAGCGTCAGAACCAGGCGGCGGCGCTCCAGCATATCGCCCAGCGGCACCAGAAACAGCAGGCCCAGGCCGTAGGAGACCTGGGCCATGGTCACGGTGCTGGAGGCCTGGGCATCGCTGATGTGCAGATGCTGGACCATGGAGTTGAGCAAGGGCTGGTTGAAGTAATTGGCTCCGGCGCACAGACCGCAGGCCGTGGCCATGAGCAGCAAGGTGGTTCTGGAGAGGACGGTAGTGGCCGCTGGTGTTGTGGTTTTCATGAGGCGTTCAGGTGTGCAGGGTGTCAGGCGGGAGTGGCGGCTTTGGCGCCCACCGCCATGGGCAGGGCCGCCGTGGCCTCCACCTCGATCAGCATGCCGGGCAGGGCCAGCTTGGGCACGGGAATCAGCGTGCAGGCCGGAAAGCGCGGCCGCTTGTCGCCGGGTTCGCCGCTGCCCCAATGCTGTCTTACGGCGCTTTGCCAGTGCTCGAAGCGCTCCAGCGAATGATCGACGATGAGCACGGTGAGCTTGAGCACATGGCCCATGTCCGCGCCACCGGCGTCCAGGGCGGTCTTGATATTGGCCAGAGCCTGCGCAGCTTGCAGGGCAAAGCTGTCTGGCAGCTCGGCCAGGGCGTTTTCTCCGCCCTGGCCCGAGACGAAGAGCCAGCGCAGCGGCTCCTGGACGGTGACCACATGGGTGTAGCCATTGGGCAGGCTGTCATAAAGACCGGCGGGCTGCAAATAGCACGGTTGCGGGGCAGGGGCAATGAAACTGGGCTTGGCGTCCATGAAGTCTTTCAGGCAAGGCTGGTCCGGCAGGGCCCGCCAGCAGCAGGCCTTTGTTCCGGAAGCCGCTGGAATTGTTCAACCTCAACTAAGCTTGAGGTCAAGAGGTTTGTATGACCACACAGGATTGCGGTTATGGCGGCCAGGCCGGGACAAAGGGAAGCAACGGGAGATGACTGTGCAGTGTGAAGAGGCTGGCGATATGAATGGATGCGGCAGCGGCCTGGTGGCCGAGGCTGAGGGAATGCCGGATCTCAGTGTGGGAGAGGTCGCCAGCCGCAGCGGGGTGGCGGTATCGGCCCTGCATTTCTATGAGAAGCAGGGCCTGATCGAGAGTGCGCGCACCGCAGGCAATCAGCGTCGCTATGCACGAGCGGTGCTGAGGCGGGTGGCCGTGATCAAGGTAGCCCAGCGCATGGGCGTACCCCTGGCCGAGATCGCGCAGGCACTGGCCCATCTGCCGGCCAACCGCGTACCCGGCAAGGCCGACTGGAGTCGCCTGTCCTTGCATTGGCAGGCACAGCTCGATGCACGCATTGCCATGCTGACCCAGCTCAGGGATCAGCTCGATTCCTGCATAGGCTGCGGTTGCCTGTCTCTGCAGGCATGCCCGCTGCGCAACGACCATGACTGTCTTGCGGCGCAGGGAGCCGGCCCGCATTTCAGATAGCCGGGCCTACTGGCGCGGCACGGGCAGCACGCGTGCCCTTGCGCTGATGATGCCAAGCAGTGCCGACAGCAGGCCCAGACAGGCACAGAAGCCTATCAGTGCACCCGTCAGCCCTATATGGTCGGACAGCCAGCCCATGCCCAGGATGGGGACGATGGTGCCTACATAGCCCACGACCAGATAGGTGGACAGCAGGCCCGTGCGGTTGATGGGCTTGGAGACCTTGTTGACCACGGCCATGCCCGACAGATTGCACAGTGCATGACCGCAGGACATGCTCAGCACACTCAGAGCGAACAGCCATGGCGAGCCGGCAAACAGATTGAGAACCAGCAGGGCATTGGTCGCCGCCAGGGCGAAGAAGCCGATGATGATCAGTCGCTTGGTGGGGTAGGGCCGGGCGATGAGCTGAATGCCGGCCGACAGAAACAGGATGACGCCGATGGACAGACCCGAGACTGCCGGTCCGTGCCAGGGCAGCATCTGGGCCATGAAGCTGGGGGCCATGGCGGCAAACAGGCTGAACATGCCGAAGGCAGAAAACGCCGCCATGCAGCCCAGCGCATAGTGGTAGAGAAAAGGCTTGCGCGGCTGGGAAATGCTGGGCAGAACATCTTTAAGTGTCAGGCCGGGAGCGTTGTGGACGGGCGCACTGGCCGCCGGTAGCTGGACCTTGAACAGCGCATGGATGCCCAGAAAGCTCAGTGCGATGGGCGGCAGATAGCTGCTGACCAGCGGGTGGGGCACCCATTGCGCCATCAGGCCGCCAACCACGGGCCCCAGGCCGAAGCCGAAGGCAATCGTCAGGCTGGTGGTCGCAGCCGCACGCTGCAGGTCGCCCTTGTTGTTGAGCTGGGTCATGCCTATGGAGGCCGAGGTGGTGATCAGGCCCGAGGCCAGGCCGATGATGAAGCGGGAGGCGCCCAGACTCCAGGCATTCCAGGACAGGGCCGAGCCGATGACGCCCACGGTCATCACCATCAGTCCCAGGCGCAGCACTTTGAGAAAACCGAAGAGGTTGGTCAGACGGCCCAGAAACAGCAGGCTGATCAAGGCGCCCAGCATATAGGTCACGAAAATCTGCGTGATATGGCTGGGCTGCAGCCCCCAGGCCTGCTGGTAGAGCGGGTAGAGCGGGCTGGCAAGCGCCGTTCCCATGACGCCGACGCACATGGAAAAGCAGACCCAGGCATAGGGGCTCAGACGGGATTGCATTGGGAAGGCTTTGGTGGAGCAGTCATCCGCATGCCCGGTGCGGGCAAGTCGGCTTGGCCTAAAATTATTAAAAATGACTAATTGGTCAATTTTAATAATTCTAGAAAAGGATTTCAGAGCATGGCGGATGTTGCGACGGCAGCCCCTTGTGCGGACCCGGATATCGGCACAGTGGCAAAGCGTCAGCGGCGCACGCGTGGCCCGAGTCTCGACAAGACAGCGCAGACCCGTCAGCAGATCGCGGAGGCCGCGCTGGCCGAGTTCGTGGAGTGCGGCGTGGCCCGCAGCACCATGGAGCGCATCGCCTGCCGCGCGCAGGTGGCTAAGGGCACGCTGTATCTCTACTACCCATCCAAGGATGAGCTGCTGCGGGGCGTGGTGGAGCATGCGCTGCGGCATTCGGCCGTCTACCGGCCGCTCAAGCGTCGAAAAAGCGAGACGGTGCGTGCCTTTCTGCGCCGCAGTCTGCTGCCGACGCTGGAGGCGGTCGAGAGCAGCGAGCGCGGCATGCTGGCACGTCTGGTGCTCAGCGAGGCACGGCATGCGCCCGAGCTGGCCAGACTGTACAAAGAGCTGGCTTTTGATGCCTGGCAGAACTATGTGCAGGACTTGCTGGCGCTGGCCGTGAAAGAGGGGGAGCTCAAGACCCGCTCGGTCAGCCGCAGTGCCCAGTTGCTGGCCAGCCCGTTCTGGATGGCGCTGGTGCACAACAACCTGCTGGCTTCCGAGGGCTCGCAGAAGCTGGCTCTCAAGCCACTGGTCGAGCTACTGATTGATAACCTTTTTGCGGTCACGGCGGGTGACAATGCGGCTGTTAAACGTCAGTGAGAGTTAGTGAGATGAATTCCATGCCAGTCACCATAAAGCCCGGTCATCACAGAATCCTGAGCACGGTCTGTGCCGCTGCTCTGGTGCTGGTCTTGCCCGCCTGCGGCTCCGTAGGAGCTGGCGTGGGCGTCGGGATTCCGGTGGGGCCGTTTTCCGTGGGCGTGGGCCTTGGCAGCGGCGGTCTTAGCGCAGGCGTCGGCACGGGCGTCGGGCCTGTCGGTGTGGGCGTAGGCGTCAATCAGCGTGGGCAGGTGCTGGGGAGTGCCGGTGTCGGCGCTTCCACCGGTGTGGGCGGTGCCAGCGTGGGTGTCGGGGTGGGGTCCTCCACCGTGCTGCATGACCCCAATCGCCCGCAGGCACCAGAGGCGCAGCCCGCGCCGCCGGCCCCCGCACAGAGCGGCGATGCCGTGCAATGGCGCGATGCACGTGGGCAGCTCGTGCCCGAATGCCGTTTGCAGGGGCGCTGCTAGCTCTTTGCAGACATGGACCGCCTTAGGCGTAGAGCGGCTCCTGCTGCATGGCTTCGATCTGTTCGTTCAGCATGTCCACCTGACCCTGCCAGTAGTCGGTGCTGCCAAACCATGGGAAGTTGATGGCAAAGATCGGATCCTGCCAGCGGCGCGCCAGCCAGGCGCTGTAATGCAGCAGGCGCAAGGTGCGCAGCGGCTCGATCAGCGCCAGCTCGCGCCGGTCGAAGCTGCGGAACTGCTCATAGCCTTCGAGCAGGGCCGACAGCTGCTGCGTCTGCTGGCCCCGGTCGCCCGAGAGCAGCATCCACAGATCCTGCACGGCTGGACCGCTGCGCGCATCGTCCAGATCGACGAAATGCGGGCCGCCATGGCCTTCGTCGTCCAGTGGCGTCCAGAGAATGTTTCCCGGGTGGCAGTCGCCATGCAGGCGAATCTGCGTTGCAGAATGCAGGCCAAAATGGCCTGCAGCGCTTAATCCGTCAGCGGATGGTGCTATTAATGAGAGAGCTTTGTCGCAAGCCTGCTGCCAGCGGCTGCGCACTTCGAGCGCGACGACCTCGTGTTCGAGCAGATAGTGCATGGATTCGTAGCCGAAGCTTTTCAGGTTCAGCGCCGGACGATGCTCAAAGGGCCGAGCGGCACCCACGGTGTGGATGCGGGCCAGAAAACGGCCTATCCATTCCAGTACCTCCCAGTCGTCCAGCTCGGGGCGGCGCCCGCCGCGCCAGGGGCTGATGCTGAACAGAAAGCCCGCATGCTCATGCACAGTCTGCCCTTGCAGCGCCAGCGGCGCCACCACGGGAACCTCGCCAGCCGCCAGCTCCTGGGAGAAGGCATGTTCTTCCTCGATCTGGGCGCGGCTCCAGCGGCCCGGGCGGTAGAACTTGGCGACGACCTTGTCGCCCTCGTCCTGGTGGGCCAGGTAGACGCGGTTTTCATAGGAGCTCAGCGCTGTCAGCCGCCCGTCCGGCACAAGGCCCGTGCTGCACAGTGCATCGATCACGCAGTCCGGCGTGAGGTCCGCATAGGGGTGAGAAGGGTCTTGGGTATCGCTCATCCCCGCATTGTCAGGCTCAAACAGGCTCTTGCGAACGGGATGGCATGGCACATGCGTGGGCAAAATTGCTTTTGATTTGATAGCTGCTGCCGTTTCTCTGGCGGATGTTGGCGGCCGGAAATCCCGGGAAAAATGACCGGAATGCCGTGCATGTCGCCCGCGCTGGCACACTGCCCGCATGCAAGAGAGCGAAGCACTTTCACTGCCCTGCGAGGACCGGGATTTTGCCGAGTGGCATCAAGGCTGCCCCTGGTGTGCCGTCTGGGTGGTGATGCTGCAAGGCCATGGTCTGGAGTTCGTGCTGCAGCAGGCCAGATCCAGGCTTGGTGATGCCCTGCTGCCGCGCCATGCGCGCCAGCCGCATATCACGCTGGCCTATAGAGGGCTGTGCGGGGGAGGGGACGAGCATGTGGCGCGGGAATATGACCGGCTGGCGCTGCACGCCGATGTGGTCATGCTGCAAAGCCTGCGGCTGCGCCCTTTTGCCGTGCAGATTGCGGGGGCTGGCAGCTTTACCACCGTGCCTTATCTGGGCGTCGGCCGGGGGCAGGAATGCCTGCAGCTGTTGCATGCAGCGCTGGTGCCCGCAGAGCCCGCGCCGGGTTGGCGCTATGTGCCCCATGTGACCCTGGGCCACTATGCGAGAAGGCTGCTGCTGCGAGAGGCGGTGGACAAGTTGCTGACACTGACCCGGGACTTGCCGGTTGTCGAGGTGAAGCGGCTGGCGCTGGCCCGCTATGCGGCGGCCGATATTGCGGGGCCGCTGACGCTGGAGGGTGTCTTCGAACTGGACACCGGGCGCTATGTCGCAGCGCCCGGTGCCCTGTGGCCTGATTCGCTTTAGGCGATGGTCAGCGTCACGCCGATATTGCCGCGTGTGGCGTTGGAGTAGGGGCAGACCTGGTGAGCGGCGTCCACCAGTTGCTGGGCCGCAGCCTTGTCCATGCCGGGCAGGCTGATCTTCATGCGCACAGCGATGCCGAACACTTCGCCCACGGGGCCCAGATCGACTTCGGCATCCACCGACAGGTCGGCGGGCAGGGTGATCTTCTGGCGAGCGGCGACGGCCTTCATGGCGCCGATAAAGCAGGCGGAGTAGCCGGCGGCAAACAGCTGCTCGGGGTTGGTGCCCTTGCCGGCGCCGCCGGGCGAGCTCAGCTGAATGTCCAGGCGGCCATCATCGGTGCGCGAATTGCCTTCGCGTCCGCCGGTGGTGTGGGCGTGGGCGGTGTACAGAACCTTGTCGAGTTGGGCCATGGTGTCTTCCTTTGCGAGAGTGCCCGGCACTGCGGGCGGGTGGAGGAAATCGTCAGGAGTGGCTGCGGCGCGGCGCCAGCCGTGCGCGCAGTGTGCCGAGCTGGCCCGTGAGGGCCTGCAGTTCGGGCAGGGTGCACTGCGTGCTCTGCAGCACGCAGGCAGGTATTTTTTCGGCCTCGGCGCGCAGTGCCTGGCCGGCGTTCGTGAGGGCAATGCGCACGCGGCGCTCGTCCTGTGCATCGCGCTGGCGTGCCAGCAGGCCTGCGCTTTCCAGCCGCTTGAGCAAGGGCGTCAGCGTGCCTGAATCCAGGTAAAGACGTTCGCCCAGTTCCGAGACCGTGAGCTGGTCGCCTTCCCAGAGCACCAGCATGACCAGGTACTGAGGGTAAGTCAGGCCTATGGCATCCAGCAAGGGCTTATAGAGCTTGGTCATGGCCAGCGATGCCGAGTACAGCGCAAAGCAGACCTGATTGTCCAGGCGCAGCAGCTCGGAGCTGTCTGGGAGAAGGTCGTCATCGGATCGCATGGGCTAAATTATTGCAGACAATTAAATTGTGTGCAATTTAATTTGTAGATCACCAGGCGAGAGGAGGCAGTGCAGAGGTCCGGAGCAATGCAAACAGGCTCCGTGAGTGGAGCCTGTCGCGGCTGAAGCGTCCCGTGCCTAACGGGCAGTCAGCGCATCGGCCAGAGCCTGGTACATGGGCAGGCTGGTCGGGTCTATGCCCGCATTGCCCGCAATCGGGTGGGAGGCATAGCGCACCACCACCATCTGGGCCTTGGGGTCGATATAGATGGCCTGACCGTGAATGCCGCGTGCCATATAGGCCCCGTTGGGGTTGTGCGAGACCCACCACATATTGCGATACGACCAGCCGGGCAGCGTGGCATAGCCGGCCTTCACAAACTTGGCCGGGTCGGCGCCGCGGCGGATGTCCTGAACCACGGCCCTGGGCAGCACCTGCTGGCCGCTGGCGGCGCGGCCTTCATTGCGCATCAGTTCACCAAAGCGGGCCAGGTCGCGCAGCGTGGTGTTGAGGCCGCCGCCACCCGATTCCGTGCCTATGCGATCCACCATGAAATAGGCGTCCTGCTCGGCTCCGATGCGGCTCCAGATGCGCTCGGACAGCAGCTGGGCCAGAGGCTTGCCGCTGGCGCGGCGCACGATCCAGGCCAGAACTTCGGCATTGACTGTCTTGTAGGCAAATCCCTGGTCATGCTCGCCCTCTTTTTGCAGGGTCTGCAGAAATTCGTAGAAGCTCCTGGGCCCGGCATAGTCCTTGCCCTGGGGCATCATGCCGCCGGCACGGGCGTAGTCCCAGACTTCGGCCTTGGGATCGGCGTAGTTTTCGGAGTACTTCACGCCGATCGTCATGTCCATCACCTGGCGCACGGTGGCATCGCCATAGGCGGTGTTCTTCATCTCGGGCAGGTAGTCGGTCACAGGTGCCTCGGGCTTGATAGTGCCTTCATGGGCCAGCAGGGCGGCCAGGGTGCCGACAAAGGACTTGGTGACCGACATGGCCAGGTGCGGGCGCTGCGGCTCCAGCGCCCCCAGGTATTTCTCATAGATCACGCGGCCCTTGTGCATGACCAGAATGCCGTCGGTGTAGTTGCGATCCAGTGCCTGGGCAAAGGTCAGCTCCTCGCCCGTGCCCATGACCTTGAAGCGCACTTGTTCGATGTCGACCGGAGCCGAGCGCAGGGCGCTGGGAGCTCCCGGGCCGCGCCAGACATTGGCCGTGGGCGTGATTTCGCGGATATGCGAGAAGGTCCAGCGATTGCGTGGAAAGGTATTGCCCAGGGGGTTGTCGAAGGTGATGAGCTTGTCGGCAGCGGGCGGAAAGCCCTGCATCCAGCCCATGGCCTGCACGCTGGTGCTGGCTGGGTCGGGCAACGCGGGTGCGGCAGTCTGCGCATGGATTGCAGAAACCATAGCTGTCAGCGCAAGTGGCACAAGCGTTCTGCGCGTAAAAGACTTCAAACTCATCATCACCTCTTGGATTTGGGATCAACGACCGGTAAAGCGGGCTGGGCGTTTCTCGATGAAGGAGCGCACGCCTTCGGCGGCGTCCTCGCTGTTGGCCAGGCGCTGCTGCACGGGGATGAAATCGGCCACGGCGGCGGCCTGGCCCAGCTCTATGGCCTTGAGGACATTGAGGCGCGTGGCCACCACGGCCTGCGGTGCCTGGGCGGCAATGCGCTCGGCGATGCGAAAAGCCTCGTCCAGTTCCTGGCCTGCAGGCACCACTTTTTGCACAAAGTGGCAGCGCAGGGCCTCAGCCGCATCGAACGCGTCGCCGGTCAGCAGATGCAGCATGGCATTGCCCACGCCGGCGCGCTCGGGCATGCGCAGCGTGGCGCCGCCCGTGGGCATGATGCAGCGCTGCACTTCCATCTGTGCAAAGCGGCTGCTGTCGGCAGCGACGACGATATCGGCGCCCAGCATCAGCTCGATGCCGACGGTAAAGCAGATGCCCTTGACGGCGGCAACCATGGGCTTGGTGCGGCGGCGATAGCCGGGCAGGCCATAGTCGTGCGGCTCCACGAGACCTGCAGGGATGACCTTCTGGCCGCTTTTCATGAACTCGGCGATGACGGGAAGATCCAGCCCCGCCGTGAAATGTTCGCCAAAAGCATGGAGCAGGCCCACGCGCAACTCGGGCTCGTCGTCGAGCCGGGTATAGGCCTCTGCCAGTTGCTGGAACATGGCCGGCGTCCAGCCATTGCGCTTGGCCGGGCGGTTGATGCCTATCAGCAGCACATGGCCGCGGACTTCACAAGAAATGCAGCCCTCGGGCGGAGGGCTGGGATGGTCGATTTGCATGGCAGGTCTCCTGCTGCAACCTTAGACGGCTGTCGCAGCCGCCGCAGTCGCGCACAAGACCTGAAGGCCGGCGATTTAGTAGGTGTAAACACCCTGGCCGGTCTTGCGGCCCAGACGACCGGCAGCCACCATTTCGCGCAGCAGGAAGCAGGGGCGGTACTTGCTGTCGCCGAATTCCTTGAGGTAGACCTCCATCACGGCCAGGCAGACGTCCAGGCCGATCATGTCGGCCAGGGCCAGCGGGCCAATCGGCTGGTTGCAGCCCAGTTTCATGCCGGCGTCGATGTCCTCGGCCGAGGCCGTGCCTTCGCTGAGCACCTGGAAGGCCTCGTTGATCATGGGCACCAGAATGCGGTTGACCACAAAGCCGGGAGCGTTCTTGACGGTGATGGGCGACTTGCCCAGTTTTTCCGACAGGGCCTTGACCGCATCGTGGGTGGCGTCGCTGGTCTGCAGGCCGCGGATGATCTCCACCAGGGCCATCATGGGCACGGGGTTGAAGAAATGCATGCCGATGAACTTGTCGGCACGCTGGGTGGCGGCCGCCAGCTGGGTGATGGAGATGGACGAGGTGTTGGTGGCAACGATCACGTCCTGTGCCAGCAGGGTATCGAGCTGCTTGAGGATCTTGACCTTGAGCTCGTAGTTCTCGGTGGCTGCTTCGATCACCAGCTGGGCCGACTTCAGATCGTCGTAGCTGGTCGAAGTCTTGATGCGTGCCAGCGCTGCGCTCTTGTCGGCCTCGCTGATCTTTTCCTTCTTGATCAGGCGGTCCAGGCTACCGGCCACGGTGGCCAGGCCTTTTTGCACGGCGGCGTCGGAGATGTCCACCATCACCACGTCGATGCCCGATACGGCGCAAGCCTGCGCGATGCCGTTGCCCATGGTGCCGGCGCCGATGATGCCTACGGTTTGGATTGCCATTTTTTTGTCTCCATTCAGATAAGTGCGGTTGAACGGGAAAATGTTATCCCGGTTCTGACCGGGTTTGACCCTAGTCGGGCATGGTTGGCGTGTTAAGAGTCATCACGATGACAGTGTTTTTGTGCACGACCGTGTTTTTCCGCGTTTCGCCGCTGCAGACCTCTGGTCAGAATTTACGGCAAAAGGAGTGCGGACATGCGTGACTATCTGGTGGTGGGAGGCGGCTCCGCTGGTGCGGTGCTGGCAGCCAGGCTCAGCGAGAACCCGCAGGTCACAGTGACCTTGCTGGAGGCGGGTGGCGAAGACACAAGCGTGCTGATCCACTGCCCGGCAGGGTTGGCGCTGATGGCCAAGCAGAAAAACTTCAACTGGGCCATGAGCACGGTGCCGCAGGCCGGCCTCAATGGTCGGCGGGGGTATCAGCCGCGCGGCAAGGTGCTGGGCGGCTCCAGCTCCATCAATGCCATGATCTATCTGCGCGGCCAGCCTGCGGACTACGAATATTGGAGCGCTCAGGGAAATCCAGGCTGGGGCTGGAGCGATGTTCTGCCCTATTTTCTGAAGGCCGAATGCAATACGCGCGGCGCAGAGGCTCTGCATGGCGCAAGCGGCCCTTTGCATGTCTCCGATCTCTGCGATCCGAACCCGCTGGCGCAGGCCTTTGTGCGGGCGGGCGTGCAGGCCGGCCATGCGCACAACCGCGATTTCAATGGGGAAAGTCAGGAAGGGGTGGGCCTGTACCAGGTCACGCACCGCAATGGCGAGCGCTGCAGTGCGGCCAAGGCTTATCTGACCCCGGTGCGAGGCAGCAGGCCCAATCTGGAAATCCTGACCGGTGTGCAGGTGCTGCGGGTGCTGATGGACGGTCGCAGAGCTGTCGGAGTGGAATATGTGCAGGGTGGTCAGAGCCGGCAGCTACGCTGCCGGCGCGAGGTCTTGCTTTGTGCCGGGGCGCTGCAGTCGCCGCAGCTGCTGATGCTCTCGGGCATAGGGCCGGGCGAGCATCTGCAGCAAACAGGCGTTGATGTCGTGCATCACCTCCCCGGTGTGGGCGAGCATTTGCATGACCACCCCGATGTGGTGCAGGTGGTGGACGGGCCGCAGATGACGGACAGCTTTGGCCTGTCGTTTGCCGGCCTCAGGAATGTCTGGCAGGGCATGGGCCGCTGGCGCCGTGAGCGCCGGGGCATGCTGACCAGCAACTTTGCCGAGGCCGGCGGCTTTATCCGCAGCGGGCCGCAGGAGCGTGCGCCCGATCTGCAGCTGCATTTTGTGGTGGGCAAGCTGGTCGACCACGGTCGCAAGACGGTGCTGGGCCACGGTTACTCCTGCCATGTCTGTCTGCTGCAGCCAAGGAGTCGGGGCAGCGTGAAGCTGGCCTCTGCCGATGCCAGAGCCATGCCGCTCATAGACCCTGCCTTCTTTGCCGAGGCCGACGATATGCAGCGCCTGGTGCGCGGCGTACGCCGCATGCGTGAAATTCTCGGGCAACCTGCGCTGGCTCGTTTCGAGGGACGGGAGCTTGAGTATTCGGCACAGGCGCGCAGCGATGCGGAGATCGAGCAGTTCATCCGCAATTACGCCGACACCATCTATCACCCAGTGGGAAGCTGTCGCATGGGGCCTGGCGTGAAGGATGTGGTCGATGCACGCTTGCGGGTGCATGGCGTGCAAGGGCTGCGCGTGGTCGACGCATCGGTCATGCCGCGCATCGTGAGCGGCAATACGAATGCGCCGACCATCATGATTGCCGAGAAGGCGGCAGATCTGATCAAGGCCGAGTGCTGACTCAGGTCAGCGGAGCCAGGTCGGAGGGGGCATGATCCTCGCCGGGCGGAGGCGTCAGAGTGGTGCATTCGACCCTTCCCCGGCCCTGATTCTTGGCTTGTTGCAGGGCGGTGTCGGCATGGCTGGCCAGCTCGTTGAGGCTCAGGCTCTTCCAGGCCGAGGGGACCAGGGCACAACCCGCGCTGAAGTCCAGATCCATCTGCAGTTCGTACTGCGCGCCGATCTGGAATGCGGACTGGATGCGAGTCAGCAGCGACCTGACACCCAATTGATCGGCGTGAATCAGCAGGCAAAAGGATTCACCCTGCCATCTGGCCACGACCTCGTCGCCGCGCATCTGCTTTCGCAGAGTGCGTGACATGAGCTGCAGCGCCGCGTCTCCGGCCTGATAGCCATGGCGGCTGTTGACCCGCGAAAAGTGATCCATGTCGATCAGAATCAAGGCCAGCGGCAGGCCTTCGCGTCGAGCTCTGTTCAGCATGAAGCGGGCCTGGTTCTTGATGGCCTGGCGCAGCGGCAGGCCGGTCAGACTGTCTTCTGGTGCGTTTGCGGATCGCTGGCGGACCTCTTCGTCACGGCAGGCCATCAGGATCGATACGAAAAAAATGGCGGAACCTATGGGGATCAGCCACGAAAGCAGCATATGTGGGCTGGGTTCCTCTGCAAAGCTGTGCAGCCAAGGAGCGTGCAAGGTGAAGTAGCCGCGTATGAGCAGAATGCTTGCGATGCAAAGGCCAGCACCCAATAGCAGATAACGCCAGGCCGTGGCCGAGTTGGTTTGCGGCGATAAGGTCAGGCAGACCAGAGTGACAAGGCTCAAGCCGTAGCTGATATTGAACCAAGCCAACCGGTAGGGCTTGCTTTCGATCAGAACCAGCACGCCCGCAAGTGTCAGCAGGCACAGCAAGGCCAGGGAGCGGGTGAGTATCTTGTTGCGAGGTCCAAGCCAACCCTTGAGTGCTTTATGCAGCTGCCACAGTGCGCCGGTTGCAGCCGCGGCACTGGATATCGACAGCAGCGCATTCCATGTGAAGGGGAGTACATGCCCGGCGCAGAAGACGAGCAACCAGGCCAGCCCCTGCAAAAGCAGGAATTGCTGAGCATTTCTGGTCGCCCGGCTCATTTGCTGACCCATAAACCATGGCAGTGCAAAAGCGACCGTCATCAAATTGACGGCCACCATCAATGTCATGGAAAACTGGTCGGTTTCCGGCATGGCTGGGCTTTACTGGAAGGCCACTTCGTCAAAGCTGCGCAGCTTGCGGCTGTGCAGGCGGTCGGAGCCGCCTTCGCGCAGTATGTCGACGGCACGCATGCCGATGCGCAGGTGCTGGTCCACACGCTCTCGATAGAAATGGTTGGCCATGCCAGGCAGCTTGATCTCGCCGTGCAGCGGCTTGTCGCTCACGCACAGCAAGGTGCCATAGGGCACGCGGAAGCGGAAGCCGTTGGCGGCAATGGTGGCCGACTCCATATCCAGCGCCACGGCTCGGCTCTGGCTGAAGCGGCGCTGGGGCAGGTTGTCAGGCAGCAGTTCCCAGTTGCGGTTGTCGGTGCTGGCCACGGTGCCGGTGCGCATGATGCGCTTGAGATCGGCACGCTCCATCTGCGTGACATCGGCCACGGCCTGCTGCAGCGCGACCTGGATCTCGGCCAGCGCAGGAATCGGCACCCATAGAGGAAGCTCTTCGTCCAGCACATGGTCTTCACGCACATAGGCGTGGGCCAGCACATAGTCGCCCAGCTGCTGGCTGTTGCGCAGACCCGCGCAGTGGCCCAGCATCATCCAGGCATGAGGGCGCAGTACGGCGATGTGGTCGGTGATGGTCTTGGCATTGGCCGGGCCCACTCCGATATTGACCATGGTGATGCCGCTATTGTCTGCGCGCACCAGGTGGTATCCCGGCATCTGCGGCAGGCGCGGCGGCGCCGTGCCGAGTTCGTCGACGGCTTCCGCGGGCAGGCCGGCACGGCGGGTCACCACATTGCCGGGTTCGACAAAGGCAATGTATTCGCTGTCCTCCTTGGCCATTTCGGCGTGGCCCAGGCGGATGAATTCGTCGATATAGAACTGGTAGTTGGTGAACAGCACGAAGTTCTGAAACCAGTCGGGGGCCGTGCCTGTGTAGTGGCGCAGGCGATGCAGCGAGTAATCCACGCGCGGGGCGGTGAACAGCGACAGAGGCAGGGCCTCGCCGGCCGCCGCGCGCCAGGTGCCGTTGGCGATGCCGTCGTCCATGGATTCCAGGTCGGGCAGATCGAACACATCACGCATCAGCATGCGGCGCTCTGGCGAGAGCGAACCTTCGATATGGTCGTTGTCGGCGAACGAGAAATGAATCGGGATGGGCTTGTCGCTGAGGCCTACTTCGATGGGGACCTGGTGGTGCAGGATCAGCAGGCGCAGTTGCTCGCCGAAGTAGCTGGCAAACAGGTCGGGCCGGGTCAGCGTGGCCTCGTAGGTGCCTGGGCCTTCCACAAAGCCGTAGGTCAGCTTGGTATCGGCTTGCGCCACCGTGGTGGTCTTGATGCGTACAAACGGGTAGTAGGCATGAATGGGCGCGGCCGGAGTTTCACCCGCCACGAAACGCTGCATGGCAGCTCGCAGATGGTCGATTTGCTCGCGGTACAGCTGCTGCACATGGGCCAATGCCTGAGGGGCATCCGTATGAAACATGCTGCTGCTTTTATGAGAGGGTGTCGGTGTATTCGAGGCCATGCACTATTGTCTTTGTAGCAGTTGACAGTGTTGCGACATCCATGCCGAGGCTTGCTCGGCAGATAATGGCGCTGACACGAGAAACCCTTGCATCATGGCACAGCCCATCTCTCTCAGAAGTTGCAGCTGTTCAGTGCTTTCCACACCTTCGGCCAGAATCTCCAGATGCAGGCTACGGCCCATCTGCACGATGGCATTGACAATGGCGGCCGCATCCGGGTTGTGGGGCAGATCGGTCACGAATGAACGATCGATCTTGAGCCGGTCTATGGGGTGCTTGCGCAGGTAGGCAAGAGACGAGTAGCCGGTACCGAAATCGTCGATCGCCAGTCCCACGCCCAGTGCCTTGAGTGCATGCAGAGTCTGCTGCATCTGGTTGCCCGAGAGCATTAGCGTGGTTTCTGTGACCTCGATGTGCAGATAGCAGGCGTCCAGCCCCGTGTCGGCCAGTGCCTGCGCCACTTCCTTGACTACATCGCGCTGGCGGAATTCCTGTGCCGACAGGTTGACGGCCACGGGGATGGCGGGAAAGCCTTGTTGCTGCCAGGCACGGGCTTGACGGCAGGCCTGATAGAGCACCCAGCGGTCCACGGCTGCGATCAGCCCCCGGTTTTCGGCAAAGCCGATGAACTCGTCGGGCGAGACCAGGCCGCGGTGCGGGTGCTTCCAGCGCACCAGGGCTTCGAAGCCTGAAAGCTCGCCCGTCTGCATGAGGGTCTGCGGCTGGTAATGCAGCTCGAACTCACCGCGTTCCACGGCGTTGCGCAGCATTTGCTCCTGCATCAGCATGCGTGTGGCCCGGCTTTCGAGCGCAGGAGTGTAGAACTGGGAGAAGCTGCGGCCGCGACTCTTGGCCATCTGCATGGCGGCCTCGGCATTGCTAAGCAGGGACGCCGGACATTTCCCGTCCTTGGGATACATGGCAATGCCGACACTCACGGAAATCACCAGTTGGGTACCCTCGATCAGATAGGGCGCCTCTGCTGTGGCCCGAAGTCGCGTCAGCAGGGCCTCGGTCTCGAGCAGGCCGGGGTTGTCGGGCAGCACGACCACAAAGTCGTCGCTGCCGGTGCGGGCCACGATGTCCTGAGCACCCACAGTGTTTCGGAGCCGCTTCGCAAGCTCGCACAGCAGCAGATCCCCTGCCTGATGGCTGAGCGAATCGTTCACCGCCTTGAACTGGTCCAGGTCCAGTGACAGCACCGCCAATCGTGATTGCTCGCTGGCAGCCCTGGCGATGGCATCGGCCAGCAGATGGTTGAGACGCGCTCGGTTGGGCAGATGTGTCAGCAGGTCATGCTGGGTCAGATAGTCCATGTGCTGCCGGGTCTGAAGGCTTGCTGTCAGGTCGCGCAGCAGGACGATGCGATGCCTGTCCTTTTCTCCAGGCATGGTGCAGGCCTCGATCTCTACGGGGATTAGCTGGCCGTTCTTGTGAATGATCACGGACTCGAGGCGATCCTCTCGCTCGCTGCGCATGTTCTGCAGCGCCCGCAGGCGCGCTTCATGTGCCACGTAATCGAGAACCGGCGTGCCGCGCAGTTCGCCAAGCGAGTAGCCAACCAGCCGGGCCAGTGCGTCATTGCCGTCCGTGATGATGCCGTCACGATGCAGCACGATGGCCTCGGTGGTGATGGCAGCGAACTTGCGCATGCGCTCTTCGCTGTCGCGTATCTGCTGTGTCGCCAGATGGTGGTGGCTGACATCGGTCATCAGCGCCACAACGCCCTTGAGTACGCCTTTTTCCTCATGAGGGCGCAGCACTGCCTCGATGTGTTGCAGCCGGCCAGTCTCGTTTTCGACCTGGCGGGTGTAGCGCAGCGTCTGAGTGTTGTCGACGGCCACGGAGTCCAGATAAGGTTCGATCTGTGTCCAGACCAGCTCGCCCACAATGTCACGCACATCCATGCCCACTATGGTTTGCATGGTGTGGCCAAAGTGCTCTGCATAGCGCGCGTTGGCAAAGCGACAGGCGCGTGTGTCGGCATCAAAATAGGCCAGCATAGCGGGCGCTGTATCGGCCACCAGTCGAAGAATGGCGTCCTCATCCCTCGGTTGCTGTGCTATCAACGTATCAGGCATGCGCCTCCCTTTTTTCTGGGAGTATTTATATAGGAATCAGGTCAGCCTCGACCATGACATGTCCATCACGATAAGGGATTCTGGGTTGCTTTATAGACAACTTGCAAAGACTATTGATGCATCAAAGCACTTGGTGATATAGAGGCTGTAGAACCTGAACATGTCCAAATCTGACGTCTCAACATATTCACAATGGCTGCAGCCGCATAATTTGCTGCGCCTGTCCGTTGTGGTGGCGCTGCTCACCATTGTGCTCAAGACTCTGGCCTGGTGGCTGACCGGTTCGGTAGGCCTGCTGTCCGATGCGCTGGAGTCCTTTGTGAATCTGGCCGGAGCCATGTTTGCACTGACCATGGTGACCGTGGCCAAGCGACCGGCGGATACCGAGCACCCCTATGGACATTACAAGGCGGAGTACTTCTCGGCCGGTTTCGAAGGCGTGCTGGTCATAGGCGCGAGCCTGGCGATTGCCTGGGCGGCGCTGTCGCGGCTGTGGAACCCGCAACCACTGGAGCAATTGAGCTGGGGCCTGATGCTGTCGCTGCTCAGCACCGTCTTCAACGGGCTTCTGGCCTGGGTCATGCTGCGCTCTTCACGCAAATACCGCTCCATGGCGCTGGAGGGCGATGCGCGGCATCTGCTGACCGATGTCTGGACTTCGGTGGGCGTGGTGGTGGGTCTGCTGGCCGCCGCCTTGACAGGCTGGCTGTGGATGGATGCACTGGTGGCTCTGGCAGTGGCTGTGCATATCTGCGTGCAGGGGGTGCAACTGGTCTGGCAGTCCTCGCAAGGACTGATGGATCAGGCGCTGGACGCGCCGCAGCGTCTCAAGATTGACACTTTGCTGGACGGCTATGCCAAGCGCAACGAGGGGGTGAGCTTTGACAATATCTCCAGCCGTCAGGCGGGGGAGCGCAGCTTTGTGGACTTCCACATGCATGTTCCCGGCCAGTGGAGCGTGCAGCGGGCGGCACAATTGCGCTCGGAGATTGAAGCCGCGCTGCTGCAGGCCATTCCAGGCCTGTATGCCCGCATCGAGCTGCTGCCCATGGGTATGAACACGGTCAGTGAAGTGGCCGATGGAGAGCAGGGCGGCGAAGCACAGGGCGCGGCCAAGGAAGGTTTGAGTACATGATGAGTGTGATTCAGCGCGTCAAGCAGGCGCGCGTGGAGGTCGACGGCCGTATTACGGGCCAGATCGACCAGGGCTTGCTGGCGCTGGTCTGTGCCGAGCGCGGCGATACCGAGGCCGAGGCCGACAAGCTGCTGGCCAAGATGCTCAAGCTGCGCATCTTCAGCGATGAGGCCGGCAAGATGAACAAAAGCCTGCAGGACGTTGGCGGGGGGCTGCTGGTGGTCAGCCAGTTCACGCTGGCGGCCGACACCAGAGGCGGCAATCGCCCCAGTTTTACCGCAGCCGCCGCGCCAGACGAAGGCCGACGCCTCTACGAATACTTTGTGGACCAGGCCAGGCTTGCCCACGCTCAGGTGCAGACCGGCGAGTTCGCCGCCGATATGCAGGTGCACCTGGTCAATGACGGGCCCGTCACCATTCCCATGCGTATGGAGCCGCAGGCCTAGGCAGGCCGGGCCTGCGACCCCATCCATCACCACGATTCCTACAAGAGCTGTTCATGAAGCAATCCTGCAATTCCTCTCTGTCCCTCATAGCCGCCGGCCTGATTCTGGGTCTGGCAGGCGCCAGTCTGCCAATCCAGGCGCAGACCTTGAAGAAACCCGCGCTGGACGCACTGATCGCATCGTCCGCCCAGACCCCGCCCGAATCCTTCAAGGCCTTTGCGCAGCAGGCTGCCAGGGCCGAGCCGGGTGTGGCGCCAGCCGTGCAGCGATACACGCGTGGCCAGACGCTGTCGGATGGCGAGCTCGCGGATATCGCGCGATTGCTGGGTGTGTACAACCGTCTGACGCAGGAGACAGCGGTGCTGGAGAGCCTGCAGCGCATGGTGGCGCTGCCCACGGTGCGCGATCCCAAGGTACCTGCGCATGAGAGTCCGGCCATCCTGGACTTCGGCAAGCTCGTTGCATCCATGGCCGCCGAATTCGGGCTGCGCTTTCGCAATGTGGACAACCGCATTTTTGAAGTGACGCTGCCAGCCAATGCGGCGAGCCGCGCCAGCGAGGCCGCCGAGTTCGGCATCCTGACTCATGCCGATGTGGTGCCGGTGGTGGCTGCCGAGTGGGTGCTGGACGGCAAGCAGATCAATCCTTTCCAGGTCACCCGCGTGGGCGATCGGCTTTATGGGCGCGGCACGATTGACGACAAGGGCTCCATCGCCACCGTGCTGTATGCGATGAAGGCGGTCAAGGACAGCGGTCTGCCGCTGTCGCGCAGCATTCGCCTGATGATAGAGACCACCGAGGAAACCGGCGGCGATGCCATGAAGTACTACCAGAGCAGGACCGCGCTGCCGCAGTACAACGTCGTGCTGGACAGCAAGTACCCGGCCGTGGTCGCTGAAAAGGGCACGGGCGCGCTCAAAGCCTTGTTTGCGGATGTCACCGTGGATGCGGCCAAGCCTGCCATCACCGCCATGAGCGGCGCTGCCTCGGCCAACTCCATTGCGCAGACGGCCTCCGCCACCGTCTCCGCCACTGATGCGGCTGCGCTGGATCAGATTGCGCAGCGCCTGTCTCAGGAAAAGGACGGGTTTGTGCGTCGGCACGAGGCTCTGGGCAAGTTTGCCATCGATGTGCAGCGCGCCGAGGGGCAGGTCACGGTCAAGGTCAGCGGCGCTTCCGCTCACGGCTCGCGCCCTGAGGAAGGGGTGAATCCCGTGCCGCGTCTTGCGCTGTTTCTGCAGCAGAGCCTGATGCCGGAGCAGGGCGCGGCGCTGCTGCAGCCCAATCAGTACAGCCAGGCCCTGCGCTATATCAACGGCGTGTTTGGCCTGGACTATCTGGGCCGGCAGCTGGGCATCGCCTATGCCGATGATTTCATGGGGCCTCTCACGCTGTCGCCCAATCTCATTAGGTCGGCGGACGGCAAGCTGGAGGTGACGGCCAATGCGCGCATGCCGCGGGGCAAGACGCCGGAGCAGTTGCGCACCGAGGTGGAGCAGGGTATTGCCCGCTGGAGCGAAGCGGCCAAGGTGCCGGTCAGCGTGCAATACACCCAGGGCAACTGGATGGCCCGCGATCCCAAGGGTGCGTGGCTGAGCACCTTGCTCAATATCTTTGGCGACACCACGGGTCTGGATGCCAAGCCCGTGCCTACCGCAGGCAGCACCACGGCCAAGCTCATGCCCAATGCCATCAACTTCGGCCCGGCGATGCCTGGCAAGAAATACACGGCCCACAATGCGCTGGAGTACCAGGAGCTGCCGGATCTGCGCACGGACATGCAGATGTTCACCGAGATGCTGGTGCGCATCGGCAATCTGCAGCAAATGCAGTGATGAACGGCAGACAAGCCGTAGCCCCGATGGCGGGGCAGGCTTGCGGTTACTGCATCACGTTCATGACGGCCAGCGTCATGGTTTCCACACCGGTCTTGAGCGTGGGTTCTGGCTCGGGAGCGAAGAAGGGCGAGTGGTTGAAGGGCAGCGGCTTGCCGCCGGGCTGGCTGGCCTGCGCCACCTTCTGGGGATCGAACACGCCCAGGGTGTAGAACATGGATGGAACGCCCTGGTTGATGAAGTCGGAGAAATCTTCGCTGGCCGTGATGGGCGGGATGGGGATCACGTTCCGGTCGCCGAGCGCGGCCTTGAACAGCCTGACCGTGCGGCTTACCAGCGCCGCGTCGTTGACCACGGCGTCCGAGCCCTTGGTCAGTTTGATCTCGGGGGCAGGAGCGCCCGACATGGCGGCTTCGGCCTTGGCTGTGCGCTCTATGCCTTCGTGCATTCTGGTGCGCACCTCGCTTTTGTAGCTGCGGATGGTGCCCAGCAGCCGCGCCTGGTCGGGAATGATATTGCCCGCGCTGCCCGAATTGAAGGCGCCCACGGTGACCACGCCGAACTCCATGGGGTCTTTTTCGCGGCTGATCACGCCCTGCACGTCGACCACAAAGCGCGAGGCCATGAGCACCGGGTCAATGCCTTTGTCCGGCATGGAGCCGTGGCTGCCACGGCCATGGAAAGTGATGTCCAGAGAGTCCGAATTGGAGGTCGCCGGCCCGGCCACATAGCCCACCATGCCATAAGGCATGGAGCCGGTATGCAGCGCAAAGGCGTAGTCGGGCTTGCCGAACTTCTTGAACAGGCCGTCGGCCAGCATGGCCTTGGCGCCGGTCACGGTTTCCTCGGAAGGCTGGGCGACGAACATCAGCGTGCCCTTCCATTGATTCTTCAGGCCCAGCAGTGCCTGGGCCGTTCCCAGCCAGCTGGTCATATGCATGTCGTGGCCGCAGCTATGGGCGACAAAGCTCTCCTTGCCGTTGTACTGGGCCTTGGCCTTGCTCGCATAGGGCAGGCCGGTTTTTTCCTCCATGGGCAGGGCGTCCAGCTCGGTGCGCACCATGACGGAGGGACCCGCGCCATTGCGATAGATGGCGACCAGGCCGGTCTTGCCCATGCCCTCGGTGACCTCGAAGCCCAGCTTGCGCATTTCGGCAGCCAGCTTGGCGGCGGTACGCGTTTCCTGAAAACCCAGCTCGGGGTTGGCATGCAGGTCTTCGTAGACGCCGCGCAGCTGCGGATACATCTTGGCGATCAGCTGCTGCAGCTGGGGCTTGAGCGGCTGGAGATCCAGCTCTGCGGCCTGGGTCGAGGTCAAACTGGCGGCCAGCGCGGCGGCGATGCAGAACTTGCGAGTGAGGCTTGGGTGCATATTGGGTCTGTGGTTGGCGTCAAACAGAAGCGGCTCATGGAGAGCGCGCTTTTAGACTAGGAGCATGGCCGGACCGGATTGAAGAGGGGCAACCCGCAAATGGCACCGTGAATAGCGATGGCTCAAGGCTTTTGCGGCGCAGGCCCGGGATAATCCGCTCCCATGAACACCTCCACCAGCGCCGCCCAGGCCTCTGATTCCACCGCTTTCTCGGCGCTGCCCCTGTCCCCCGAAATGCTGGCCAACCTCCAGCAACTCGGCTATGCGCAGATGACGCCCATCCAGGCCGCCAGTTTGCCGCTGACCCTGCAGGGCAAGGACCTGATCGCCCAGGCCAGCACCGGCAGCGGCAAGACGGCTGCCTTCGGCCTGCCCATGGTCGACCGCCTGAACCCGCGCTGGTTTGCCGTCCAGGCCCTGGTGCTGTGCCCCACACGCGAGCTGGCCGACCAGGTCGCCACCGAAATCCGCCGCCTGGCGCGCGCGCAGGACAATATCAAGGTCGTCACAGTCTATGGCGGGGTGCCCTCGCGCAACCAGATCGCCTCGCTGGAAAACGGCGCGCACATCGTCGTCGGCACGCCCGGACGCGTGATGGATCTGATGGAGCGCGGCAAGCTCGACATCGGCAACCTCAAGACCCTGGTGCTGGACGAGGCCGATCGCATGCTGGACATGGGCTTTCTCGGCGACATTGAAACCGTGGTGCGCCAATGCCCGGCGGACCGTCAGACCTTGCTGTTCTCGGCCACCTACCCCGATGGCATTGCCTCGCTGGCCAGCCGCTTCATGCGCGATCCGCAGACCGTCAAGGTCGCGACCCAGCACAGCGCGGGCAAGATCGCGCAGCGCTGGTACGAAGTCGGTGCTAGAGAAAAAGTGAGCGCGGTGGCCAAGCTGCTGGCACACTTCCGTCCCGAATCAAGCATTGCCTTTTGCAATACCAAGCAGCAATGCCGCGACGTGGTGAGCGAGCTGCAGGCCCAGGGCTTCAGCGCTCTGGCCCTGTTCGGCGAGCTGGAGCAGCGCGAGCGCGACGAGGTGCTGGTGCAGTTTGCCAACAAGAGCTGCAGCGTGCTGGTCGCCACCGATGTGGCGGCGCGCGGTCTGGACATCGCCGATCTGTCTGCAGTCATCAATGTGGATGTCACCCCCGACCCCGAGGTGCATATCCACCGTATCGGCCGCACGGGCCGTGGCGATGCCGAAGGCCTGGCGCTGAATCTGGTAAGCATGGACGAGATGGGCAGCGTGGGCAAGATCGAGCAGCTGCAAGGCCGTGCTTCACAATTCTTCCCCGTTGACGAACTCACGCCTGCCGCCGGTGGCGAGCTGCTGCCACCCATGATGACCATCCAGATCATTGGCGGGCGCAAGGAAAAGATCCGCGCCGGCGATGTGATGGGCGCCATGTGCGCCGACTTCGGCTATAGCCGCGAGCAGATCGGCAAGATCAGCGTCAACGACTTTTCCACCTATGTGGCCGTGGATCGCAAGATTGCCTCGGCGGCCTGCGCCAAGCTCAATGCAGGCAAGGTCAAGGGCAAGACGGTCAAGGCTCGTCTGCTCTGAAAATATCGTCAAATTGGCCTCTGACGCTTATCTATCAAGCGCTGCGTGCTCACAAAAAAGCCTTCTCGGACCGAGAAGGCTTTTTGCTTTGGGCAGCACTTCAGCCTTTGGCGAAGAACAGCCCTGCCATCACGAGCCCCGTGGCCACAATGCCCCAGCGCAGGACATGGGGTGCAATCTTGCGCGCCACGCGGGCTCCCAGATAGCCGCCCAGGGTGGCGGCCACCATCATGACGATGGCCTGCTTCCATTCCACAATGCCGCCCACGGCGTAGATCACCACGGCAATGGCCGTCAGCAGGGCAGAGACCAGGTTCTTCATGCCGTTCATGGCGTTGAGCGAGGTCTGGCCCAGCAGGCCGAACAAGGCCAGCAGCAAAATTCCCAGGCCGCCGTTGAAGTAGCCGCCATAGATGGCCACGATCAGCATGCCAGCAGCGGCCTTGGCCGCCGATGGGGTGGTATGGGCGGCATTCTTGCCCGAGGCCCAGGCGCGCAGCTGCGGCCCGAAGGCGAACATGGCGGTGGCGGCCAGCAGCAGCCAGGGAACGACCTTGCGGAAGGTGGCGTCGGGCGTGAACAGCAGCAGCGCCGCACCGGCGGAGCCGCCGATCAGGGACAGCGCCACCACCTGTTTCATGGACAGGCCAGGCGGGGACTGCATATCGTCTTTGAAGCCCCAGGCGCCCGCCATATAGCCTGGCAGCAGGGCCACGGTGCCCGTGGCATTGGCAATCACGGGTGGCACGCCGGTGAAGACCAGCGCGGGAAGGGTCAGAAAGCTGCCGCCACCGGCGACGGCGTTGAGCGCGCCGGCCGTGAAAGCTGCGGCCAGCAAAAGGGCGAGGTGGCCCAGGTTCTCCATGTTCTTGTCTCCTGATTTTCTCTATCGGCTTTGCGCCTTGTGGTTGGGGTCGATCTTAGGCGCTGGCCCGCGTCGCCTCTTTTCTTTTTCTTGTGTGGTTAATTATTTTTGGAAATAAAAGAATATGAAAACAGTATTTTGAGGAATAAGTGATTGTTTTGACAATCAACTCCTTAGTTAAGGAGTTTTGCCGTGAATCTGCCCCGTTTCCTTTCCCGCACCGCCTGGGCCATGCTGGCTGCAAGCTGTGTATCGGGCGCAGCCATGGCTCAGCAGCCGGATTTTCCTGCGCGCTCCGTCAGGCTGGTGGTGGCCAACGGCCCCGGCAGCGTCCCGGATCTGCTGGCCCGTCAGGTGGGCAATCTGGTGGGCAATCTGGTGGGCAGGGACTGGAAGCAGGCCATCGTGGTGGAAAACAAGGGCGCGGCTGGCGGTGTCTCGGCTGTGGATGCCGTGGTCAAGGCCCAGCCCGATGGCTACACCCTTCTGGTGGGCGGCGACAGCGCCATCACCATCATGCCCAATGTGCAGCGCAACCTTCCCTATAACGTCAAGAACGACCTGGTGCCGGTGACCAAGCTGGGCCAGTCCGACTTCGTGCTGGTGGCCAATCCCCGCAAGGGCTTCAAGACCTTGCAGGACTTTGTGGCTTATGCCAAGACCCACCCGGGCAAGATCAACTATGCCTCCTCGGGCACGGGCGGCGCCCAGCATCTGGCCATGGAGCAGTTCAAGCAGCGCGCAGGCTTTTTCGCCACGCATATTCCCTATCGCGGCGGCCCTCAGGGCCTGCAGGATGTGTTGGCCGGCCAGGTCGATGTGATGCTGATTGCGATTGCTCCGGCGCTTACCCAGATCCAGAGCGGCAAGCTCACGGCGCTGGCCGTGTCCGGTCTGCAGCGCCATGCACTGCTGCCCCAGGTGCAGACCCTGGCCGAGAGTTACAAGGGCTTTGAGGCTGGTGCCTGGTTCGGTTTGTTCGCACCCAAGGGCACGCCCGCTGCCGTGGTCCAGGCCATCGCCCAGGACACGGACAAGGCGCTCAAGGACCCCGAGCTGCGCAAGAGTCTGCAGCAGCAGGGCATCACCCCCGTGGGGGAGGGCCAACAAGTGTTTGCCAAGCAGATCAAGACCGAAGATGTGCGCGTTGCCCAACTGGTGCGCAGCATTGGCCTGAGCGTCGAGTAAACGGCTTTACGCACCAGCAGAAAAAGCGGCCGAGGGCCGCTTTTCCTTTGCTCTAGGGGACTGGGTCAGAAGTTGTAACGCAGGCCGATCGAGATTTCGCTGGCCGTCAGCTTGGCACGCATCTGCTCGTCCTGCAGGCCGCGGACGTTGGCGAAGTTGTTGGAACCGCTCTTGGCCTTGCCCATGTCGACATAGCGCCAGCCCAGGTCGATGCTGAGCTTCTGGATAGGCGAATAGCTGACGCCAAAACCCACGGAATACGCCAGATTGCTCTGGGTGTCGCTGATGTACTGACGGCCCGGATTGCCCTGCCAGCCGCTGGACTCCAGACGTGCCAGGCCCAGGCCGGCCATTCCGTACAGTGAGAACTGGGAGTTCAGGGGGAAATCCTTGTATGCATTGACCATCAGGCGCTGCGAGCGGATCTGGTGGTGGTTGAAGCTGGTTGGGAAGCGGGTGGAGCCGCTGGTGAACTCGTTGTTCTTGGGCAGGGTGTACTCGGCTTCCACGCGCCAGTTCGACGGGAGTTGATAACCAAGGGCCAGGGAGCCCCCTGTGGCGGTATTCGACTCGTCGCCAGGCACGAACTGGCCCAGGCCGGGGCGGGCGCTGGAGTCCATGTCGTGGGCCTGGTAGCGTGCGGAATTGATCCGCAGGGCGCCGTAGTAGCTATCGTCGGCAAAAGCGCTGCCTGCGGCAGCCAGGATCAGCAGGGGGGCAAGGCGTTGAAATTTCACGAAAAATCCTAGATCCGATTACTTCAGCAGGTCCTGCACCTTGGCCAGGGCGGCCTGTGCGCATTGGTCGTCCAGATGGCCGCCGGGCGCACCGGCCACGCCCACGGCACCGATCACCTCATTGCCCACCTTCACGGGCACGCCGCCGCCCAGCAGCAGGAAGCCGGGGATGTCCTTGAGGTTGGCTGCGCCGGCGTTCTTCTGGGAGTTCTCCATAATGGCAAGCGTTGGCGCCTTGGCCGATGCCGAGGTGAAGGCCTTTTCGCGGCTGGCTTCCACGGTGTGTGGGCCGGCGTTGTCGGCACGCTGCACGGCGCGCACGCCGCCGGCGCGATCGACCACGGTGGCGGTCACGGCATAGCTGTTGGCGGTGCAGGCCGAGACGGACTGGGCGGCGATCTGGTTGGCCAGCTCTAGCGACATATTCTTTTCCGTGCGCACGGCCTGGGCGTTGGCGGTGCCGGCGGTCAGGGTGGCCAGAGTCAGGGCGGCGAGTGTCAGAGTGCGTTTCATACGTTTTTCCGGGTGGATGGGTATGAACGCAACTGTAGAAAAACGCCACCCGGGCGTCCATGCGGCAGGCTACGCGCCTACCTCCGTAGAACTACGGAGCGGCGTCCTCGACCAGGGCCGCGTAGCGCCGGATGAGCATGGCCAGCGAGTCGGTCTCCAGCTTGGCGAACAGGTTGGCGCGGTGGGTCTCCACCGTGCGCGGCGAGAGCGACAGCGCGCGGCCGATCTCCTTGTTGGTGAGCCCTTCCACGATCAGGCCCAGCACCTCGCATTCGCGGCTCGAGAGCTGTGCATAACGCTCGCGTGCCTGCCGGTCGGCCTGGTGGCGCTCGCGCGAGCGCACATGCTGGCGTACAGAGGCCTGCAGAGCCTCGATGAGCAGCTCGTCATCGACTGGCTTCTCAAGGAATTCCGCAGCCCCTGCCTTGAAGGCGCGGCGGCACATCTCCACTGTGCCATGGCCCGTGAGCATGATCACTGGCTGGTCTACCCCTTGCGCCACCAGCCTGTCCAGCACCGTCAGACCGCTGGTGCCGGGCATGCGCACGTCGAGCACGATGGCGCCCACGTCGCTGCGGTCGAACTCGGCGAGAAAGGCATGCGGGTCGGACCAGGATTGGACGCGCAGGCCTACGGTACCTATGAGCAGCGCCAGGCTGTCGCGCACGGCGGTATCGTCGTCCACAAGGTGAATCAGGGGCGAGAGGGAAGAGGTCATGGCGCGTTCAAGGCTGGTGGGCCAGCGGGAGCAGCAGATGGAATTCGGCCCCAGGCCCGTCGGCTGGCAGGGGAGAGGGAGGCGCCAACGTGAGCTCGCCTCCCATCGCCTGCGCCAGGCTTTCCGACAGTGACAGGCCCAGTCCCAGGCCGCCGGAGCGTGTGGTGTAGAACGGGGTGAACAAGTGCGCTCGTGCCTCGGGCGCTACGCCGGGGCCGGTGTCGCGCACGCTCAGCAGGACTCGCGCGCCCTGGGGGCTAAGGGTGAGGCGCAAGCGGCGCAGGCCGGCCTCGGTCTGCTCCATGGCCTGCAACGCGTTCATCACCAAGTTGTGGATGATCTGTTGCAAGGCCACGGGCTCGGCGCGCACGGCAGGCAGGTCTGCGGGGGCATCCACCTGCACGGCAATGCTGCGGCGGCGCAGCTCGGGCTCCAGCAGGTGCAATGCATCATGCACGGCGGTGGGCAGGGGCAGAGCCTGAACCTGGCCTGAAAGGTCAGGCCGCTCGACCACGCGGCGCAAGCGTCCCACGACGGTGCTGGCGCGCCTTGCCTGGGCCACGGCCTGACTCATGGCATGGCGCGCCATGTCCAGATCTGGCTCCTCATCGTCCAGCAGGCGCTGCGCCGCCTGGGTATTGGCCAGCAGCGCGGTCAGCGGCTGGTTGAGCTCGTGTGCCATGCCCGCGGCCAGTTCGCCGAGCTGGTTGAGACGGGCGACCTGGCCCAGACGCAACAGCTCTTCTGCCCGGCGTGCAGCCACGCGCTGGCGCAGCAAGGTGCGCAGTGCGGCCAGTACTGCAGCGCTAGCAGCCGCCCAGGCCAGCATGGTGGCCCAGGGCAGCTCGCTCCAGCCCACGTCGCGCTCCAGCACCACATCGAAGGGCTGGCTCTGCGAGGCCAGCAGCTTGTGAAAGTCGTAATTCCAGCCGCGCTCCAGTTGCCGTCCGGCCTGCACGGTAAAGGCTTGGCCCTGATACTGAAGCCACACGCGCACTGGACTGGTCCGGGCATCCATGGGCCACTCGTCCCAGGGAATGGTGGCATGCAGATCCAGCAGCAGGGCGTGGTCGGCGGCTGGGCCGGCAAGCGCCAACCATACCCGGCCTTTGGGCAGGTCGGCCCAGGCCAGTTCGGCATGGCCGCTTTGCAGTGAGCGGGCCTCTGCCATATCCAGCGCGGCACCCAGGTCATGGGGCCAGTCAGCCGGCCAGTTGCTGTCCGGCAGGCGGCGCAGTACCTCGATGATCTGCGGATAGGCGGCGGGCAGGCGCGGCAGCGGCAAGGCTACCTTGGCACTGCGGCCTTGCGCAGGTGGCTGCAGCAGGGGCAGCATGGCCATTACCGCATCGTGCTGCACGGCACGCTGGCTCAGCAGCCGGTGCACGATGCGCGCATCCGTCACGAATGCATCCTCCAGGGCCTGCAACCGCGCATGCACGAGCCAGCCTGCGCCTGCAATGGCCACCAGGGCCCAGGCCATCAGCCAGGCCAGGGGGCGGCGCCAGTGGGGGATGATCATGATGGTCGGTGTTGTCGCGGATTATTTGGCGTAAGGGTCTTCGTAACCCATCTCCTTCATGATGTCGGTCTCGTAAGCCTCCATCTCTTCGGCGTCTTCCTCGCTGGTCTCGTGGTCCCAGCCCTGGGCATGCAGCGTGCCATGCACCAGCAGATGGGCGTAATGCTCTTCCAGGCTCTTGTTCTGCTCTTGGGCCTCGCGCTCCACCACGGGGGCGCAGAGCACAAGATCGGCCATCACGCAAGGCTCCTGCTGATAGTCGAAGGTCAGCACATTGGTCGCGTAGTCCTTTTTGCGGTACTCGCGATTGAGCTTTCGGCCTTCCTCGGCATCGACGATGCGCACGGTGATCTCGGCATCCACGGCCAGCGCATGGCGGATCCAGCGCGTGACGCGGCTGCGGCTCAGCAGTTCGCGATGGGCGGCGGCCTCGGCGCTGGGACCGAATTGCAGCGATAGTTGCAGTTGATTTAAGGTCATTTTGGCTTTTAGCCCTTATGAGGTAAGCGCTAGTAGCTATTAATTTTGATTAAAGTTCGTCTGCCGTTGGCAGTGGGCGGGCCGTACGGGGACTGCTGCGGTGCTTGGGCGCCGAAGTGCCTTCGGACACCCGGCCGCGTGCGTCATAGGCGTCCACAATGCGGGCCACCAGCGGGTGGCGCACCACGTCGGCGCTGGTGAAGTGGTTGATGGAGATGCCCTTGACGCGTTTGAGGACGCGCTCGGCATCGACAAGTCCGCTGGGTGCTCCCTTGGGCAGGTCAACCTGGCTCACGTCGCCCGTGACCACGGCCTTGGCGCCAAAGCCGATGCGGGTCAGAAACATCTTCATCTGCTCGGGCGTGGTGTTCTGCGCCTCGTCCAGGATCACGAAGGCGTTGTTCAGCGTGCGTCCGCGCATAAAGGCCAGCGGCGCGATCTCCAGCGCATTGCGCTCGAAGGCCTTCTGCACCTTCTCGTAACCCATCAGATCGTAGAGCGCGTCATACAGCGGGCGCAGATAGGGGTCCACCTTCTGCGTCAGGTCGCCGGGCAGAAAGCCCAGGCGTTCGCCGGCTTCCACGGCGGGCCGGGTCAGCACGATGCGCTGCACGGCGCTGCGCTCCAGCGCGTCCACGGCGCAGGCCACGGCCAGATAGGTCTTGCCCGTGCCGGCCGGGCCGATGCCGAAGCTGATGTCGTGATTGGCGATGTTTTCCAGATACAGCGCCTGGTTGGGCGTGCGGGCGCGCAGATCGGCACGGCGCGTAGTCAATTGCGGAGCCGTCAGGTCGGCCTCCAGCATCTCGACATCGCCGGCCAGCATGAGCTGCAGCGTATCTTCTGCAATCACGTAGTCGGCGATCTCATAGAGAGCCTGAAGCAGCTCCAGCGCCTCATTGGCCTTGGCCTTGGGGCCGTCGATCTTGAACTGCTCGTGGCGGTGAGCGATCTTGACGCCCAGCGCGATTTCGATGGTGCGCAGATGCGCATCTGCCGGGCCGCAGAGATGGGTCAGGCGCGTATTGTTATGGGGTGTGAAGGTATGGCGCAGGATCACGCGGATAATTTCTCAAAAGAATCGCCGCACGGTGCGGCAAAGGATTTCAATGATAGGCAAATTGACTGGAACGCTGCTGGAAAAAAACCCGCCCGAAGTCCTGGTGGACTGTGCCGGTGTGGGCTATGAGGTGCAGGTGCCCATGAGCACCTTCTACAACCTGCCTGCCAATGGTGCCAAGGTAGCCTTGCTGACCCATTTCGTGGTGCGGGAAGACGCCCAGCTGCTGTTCGGCTTCGGTACGGCCCGCGAGCGCCAGACCTTCCGCGAACTCATCAAGATCACCGGCATAGGACCGCGCATGGCACTGGCCGTGCTCAGCGGCATGAGCATCGATGATCTCGCGGACGCGGTATCGCAGCAGCAAGCAGGGCGATTGGTCAAGGTGCCCGGCATCGGCAAGAAGACCGCCGAGCGTCTGCTGCTGGAGCTCAAGGGCAAGATCGGCGCGGATACCGGTGCGCAGTCGCTGTTTGCCAATAACAATGACCAGAACGATATTCAGCAGGCACTGATGGCGCTGGGCTACTCGGACAAGGAAGCATCGGCCGCCCTCAAGAAACTCCCACCCGATGTAGGGGTGAGCGAGGGCATTAAGCTCGCGCTCAAGGCTTTGACCAAATAGCTTCGCTGGCCCTGTGCCAGTCCGATCGTGAACTGCAGGAGAACACGATATGCATTGGTGGATACAGGGCAGGCGCGTTCCCTCTCTATGCGCAAGCCTGATGCTGGTGGTGCTGACCGCTTGCGGCGGCGGAGGGGGCGGAGGCAGTGTTCCGGACCCGGGCCCTGGCGGCGCAGGTGTCGGTAACGGCGGCAATGGTGCGGGCGTCGCAGAGACCAGTCCTCCGCCGGGTCCGCCCACGGCCTATGTGCTGGATTCGCTGATAGTGCCTGTCGCCCAGACTGCGGCTTCGGCCAGAGGCGTGGCCGTGGCATCCGTGGCCGTGCGACCCAAGACCGTCGATCTGGCTTTGCCGCAGTGGAACGACGCGCCTTTGCCGGTCATGCCCATGCCTGGTGTGCCCATGCAGATCGGGGCGCCACGGGCGCTGTCTTCGTTGCAGTCCACTGGCGACATGGCACGTACGTTGCGATGGGCCGGGGCACCGGATGGCGGACAGGTGGCGGCGATAAGCATCACATCGACCGGCGCCCATGGCCTGCGGCTGGGGCTGGTGGTCGATGCCATGCCCGATGCCGCCGAGCTCAGGCTGTACCGCAAGGATCGCAGCAAGACCGGGTTCGAGACCACGGGCAAGGCCATCAACGAGGCCATTGCGCGCAACCGGCGTGTCGACGGCGACACCCGGGCGGCTGGCATCTGGTGGACCCCCGACCTGGGCGCCGATGAGGTCACGCTGGAGATTGCACTGCCTGCGGGACTGTCGACATCGCAGCTGCGCATTGCCATTCCCACACTCACCCATGCCTATGTCAACCTGGCCCTGCCCGTGGAGCTGGAGCTGCGCGATAGCCTCGTGCCCAGAAATGTGGGCGATGCCGCGGGTTGCGAGCTCGATGCCAGCTGCGCCGATCAGTACGCGGTCGAGCGCAATGCCGTGGCGCGCATGACGTATGTGGGCCCCGACAACCGCTACTACTACTGCACGGGCTCCCTGCTGAACAATACCAAGCGGGACTACACGCCGTACTTTCTATCGGCCAGTCACTGCATCTCGACGCAGGCAGCCGCCACTTCGCTGCGCACAGACTGGTTTTTCCGCTCGGCAAGCTGCAATAGCTTCGAGCCGAATGCAAGTACCTCGGCGCTGCAGCGCGGTGCCACGCTGCTGTATTCGACCGCTGTGACCGATGCCACGCTGATGCGACTCAATGAGGTGCCACCTGCCGGCGCGACGCTGGCCGGCTGGGATGCGAGAGGAACGGCGGTGACGGGGACGGCCATCTACGGACTGCATCACCCGCAGGGCGATTTGCTCAAATACAGCGAAGGCCAGGTGCAAAGCTACAGAAACTGCAGTCTGGGCGCCGGCAGCATCACCTGCAGCCCGGGCAATGCCCAGAGCGATTTTGTGAACGTCGGCTGGAGCAAGGGCGTGACCGAAGGCGGCAGCAGTGGCTCGGCCATGTTTGCGGGCGGACGCGTCGTGGGCACGTTGTCCGGCGGCAGCAGCTCGTGTACGGTCAGCGGCGGCTCCGATGTCTACAGCCGCTTCGACCGGACCTTCAGCAGCCAGATCGGGAACTGGCTGGCGCAGTGACCGAGGGCCGGGCCTATTTCCCCTGCAACTGCCTGACGGCCGCCTTGGTCTGCTCCACATGGGCCAGCGGGTCGCTGCTGACAAGGGCGAACTTCACCTTGCCGTCCTGGCCCACCACATAGGAGATGCGGTCGGCCCTGGCAGGGTTGGCGGCAGCACCCGCGTCATAGGCCTTGATGGTGACGGCCCGAGGGTCCGATGCCACGGCAAACTGGTCGCGGCAGGCCTCGGTGGAAAAGCGCTTGAGGGTGTCGATATCGTCATGTGACATGCCCACCACCGTGGCTTTCATGGCGGCGAACTGGGGCGTGGCTTCGGCAAAGGCATGGGCTTCCAGCGTGCAGCCCTGGGTGAAGGCCTTGGGGAAGAAGTACAGCACCACCGGCCCTTTCTTGAGCGCCTCGGCCATATCGAAGTCAAAAGCCTTGCCGGCAACGGCTGCGGGCGTCTTGAAGCCAGGTGCTGCATCGCCGGCCTTGAGCGCAGCCTGGGCAGCGACGGACAGGCAAAGCAGGGCGGCCGTACAGGCCAGGGTGTGAATACGCATGAAAAAGCTCCTCGGATCTTTGCCGTCATTGTGCGCAAAGCCAGGGGCCGGCCGTCAATGTGGGGCACAGCAACTGTGGGATTTTGTTTCCCCTGTATTTTTAATCAGTGTCCCTGTCATGCTTGGGGCACAATTGCTGCCATGACGATTCATGTGGACGAATTTGCGGCCAGCCCCGCACCTGCACGCAAGGCCAGAAGCGCGGCCGCCGACCCCGAGGCGGCTGCGCCGCGCATGGTTTCGGCCGGGCATTCGTCCCAGGGCGAAGAGGCGCTGGAGCGTGCCCTGCGCCCCAAGCAGCTCGACGAGTATGTGGGCCAGGCCAAGGCGCGAGAGCAGCTCGAGATCTTCATTGGCGCTGCCAAGAAGCGCAGCGAGGCGCTCGATCATGTGCTGTTGTTCGGCCCGCCGGGCCTGGGCAAGACCACGCTGTCCCACATCATCGCAGCCGAGCTGGGCGTGAACCTGCGCCAGACCAGCGGCCCGGTGCTGGAAAAACCCAAGGATCTGGCGGCGCTGCTCACCAATCTCGAGCCCAACGATGTGCTGTTCATCGACGAGATTCACCGACTGAGCCCGGTGGTCGAGGAAATCCTCTACCCGGCGCTGGAGGACTATCAGATAGACATCATGATTGGCGAAGGCCCGGCTGCACGCTCCATCAAGCTCGATCTCCAGCCATTCACGCTGGTGGGCGCGACCACGCGCGCCGGCATGCTCACCAACCCGCTGCGCGATCGCTTCGGCATCGTGGCGCGGCTGGAGTTCTATACCTCGGAGGAGCTCTCGCGCATTGTCAGGCGCAGCGCCGGACTGCTCAATGCGCCGATTGACGCGGAAGGCTGCTTCGAGATCGCGCGCCGCTCGCGCGGCACGCCGCGCATTGCCAACCGCCTGCTGCGCCGCGTGCGCGACTATGCCGATGTCAAGGGCGACGGCCGCATCACGCGCGAGATTGCCGACAAGGCTCTGGCCATGCTCGATGTGGACCCCCAGGGCTTTGACATCATGGACCGCAAGCTGCTCGAAGCCGTGGTGCATCGTTTCGACGGCGGCCCGGTAGGTCTGGACAATATCGCGGCGAGTATCGGCGAGGAGTCGGGCACCATCGAGGACGTGATCGAGCCCTATCTGATCCAGCAGGGCTTTTTGCAGCGCACGCCGCGCGGGCGCATGGCCACCCAGGCCGCCTACCGGCACCTGGGCCTGCAGCCCCCCGGAGACAATGCAGCATAAAACTGGCGCAACCCAAACCAGAGACATCGAGCAAGGACCGCCCCGCAGCGAAGATGTCGTCCCCCTGGGGGAAGCCGCGCAGCGGCTCAGGGGGGATCAATTGCTCTGCGGTCCGGCGTTCCAGAAGGCCTGCAGCACGCCGGGCAGGGCTTCGATCTGCGTGACCACCTGGTCCAGCTCCTCGGCATGCACGGCCGTGGCGAACAGCTCGGCCTCGATTTCGGTGTTGTGCGGCGGAATCTCGTGCTTTTCGACTGCGCGCACCGGGTAGTTGGCCGCCTCCAGCAGCTCCTGCATGCCCTCGCGCACATCGGCCTGGGCTTGCTGGCCGCAGATCACATAGACATAGTAGGTGGCCTCGCTGGCATGCTCGGCCACGGGATGGCGGTTGATGTAGTTGACCACGGGGCGCAGCAAGGTGTTGCTGGCCAGCACGAACAGGGTGGCAAGGCCGGCCTCGGGCAGCAGGCCCGCGCCCGCGCAGGCGCCCACGGCGGCCGAGCCCCATAGCGTGGCGGCGGTGTTCAGCCCCGTGATGTTGGCTCCTTCCTTCATGATGGCGCCGGCACCCAGAAAGCCCACGCCCGAAACCACATAGGAGATGACGCGCGTGGCGCCGTCCGCGCCTGAGACGCGCATGGCCAGGTCGACGAACACGGCCGCGCCCACGGCGACCAGGGTATTGGTGCGCAGGCCCGCCGTGCGCTGGCGTATCTGGCGCTCAAGGCCGATGATGCTGCCGCAGACAAAGGCCACGAGAAGACACAGCACCGTGTTCAGCGTGGCGAGCAGATTGAAGTTCTGTAGGGATTGCATGAAGTTCTGATTGTTATTGGTTATGGACAGGTGCTTGGGTTCATGAAATATGCGGCCCGGAGCTCACCAGCCGTACTTGCGGATATAGACGCGCTTGAGCAGCGTGGTCAGCACAGCATAGGCCAGCAATATGACGATGAGCCAGGGGAAATAGCCGAGCGGCAGGGCCTGCAGCTTGAAATGTCCGGCCAGCGGGCCCATGGGCAGGAAGATGCCTATGGCCATGATGGTCGCCGTGGCGGCCAGCAAGGGCCAGGAGGCACGGCTTTGCACAAACGGGATCTTCGGCGTGCGGATCATGTGCACGATCAGCGTCTGCGTGAGCAGCCCCACCACGAACCAGCCAGACTGGAACAGGCTTTGCTCTGCGGCCGTGCTGGCATGGAAGACGAACCACATCAGCGCGAAGGTGAGCACGTCGAACAGCGAGCTGATGGGGCCGAAGAAGAGCATGAAGCAGCCCAGGTCCTGAGGGTTCCAGCGCAGCGGCCGCGCGACCATTTCCTCGTCCACGTTGTCGAAGGGAATGGCGATCTGCGACAGGTCGTAGAGCAGGTTCTGCATCAGCAGCTGCATGGGCAGCATGGGCAGGAACGGGATGAAGGCCGAAGCGATCAGCACCGAGAACACGTTGCCGAAGTTGGAGCTGGTCGTCATGCGGATGTACTTGAGCATATTGCTGAAGGTGCGGCGTCCTTCGAGCACGCCCTGCTCCAGCACCATCAGGCTTTTCTCCAGCAGGATGATGTCGGCCGCCTCGCGGGCGATGTCCACGCCGCTGTCGACGCTGATGCCGATATCGGCGGCGCGCAGCGCGGGCGCGTCGTTGATGCCGTCGCCCATAAAGCCCGTGATATGACCGTTGGCGCGCAGCGCATGCACGATGCGCTCCTTGTGCAGCGGCGTCAGGCGGGCGAACAGCAGGTGCGACTCCACGGTGCGGCGCAGCTGCTCCTCGTCCATGGCTTCGATGTCGTTGCCGACAATCGTCTCGTCCACCTGCAGGCCCACGTCGCGGCAGACCTTGCGTGCCACCAGCTCGTTGTCGCCCGTGAGTACTTTGACCGTCACCCCATGCTGCAGCAGCGCAGCAATGGCGGCCTGGGTGGATTCCTTGGGCGGATCGAGAAAGGCCACGTAGCCGATCAGGGTCAGTCCGGCCTCGTCGGCGATGCCGTAGGTGTTCTTGTCGGGCGGCACTTCCTTCATGGCCACGGCCACCACGCGCAGCCCCTCGCTGTTCAGGCCCTCGGTGACGGCGCGCACCTGCTCGCGGCGCTCGGGCGTGAGCGGCAGCCGCGTGTCTCCGTCGCGCCCGCTGTCTCGAATATGTGTGCAGACCTGCAGGATTTCCTCGACCGCCCCCTTGCAGATCAGCTCGTGGTGGTGATTGCGCTCGGCCACCACCACGGACATGCGCCGGCGCTGGAAGTCGAACGGAATTTCGTCGACCTTGCGGTAGTCCTCGTTGACATGCAGCCGCGTGTGCAGCTCCACATGCTCGAGTACGGCACGGTCCAGCAGGTTCTTGAGCCCGGTCTGGTAGTAGCTGTTGAGGTAGGCGAACTGCAGCACCTCGTCGCTGGGACGGCCCTGCACATCGGTGTGGCGCTCCAGCGCGATGCGGTCCTGCGTCAGCGTGCCGGTCTTGTCGGTGCACAGCACATCCATGGCGCCGAAGTTCTGGATCGCATCCAGGCGCTTGACCATCACCTTCTGGCGCGACAGCACCACGGCGCCCTTGGCCAGCGTGGAGGTGACGATCATGGGCAGCATCTCGGGTGTCAGGCCCACGGCCACCGACAGCGCGAACAAAAAGGCCTCGCCCCAGTCGCCCTTGGTGTAGCCGTTGATGAACAGCACCACGGGCACCATCACGGCCGCGAAGCGGATCAGCAGCCAGCTGACGCTGTTCACGCCCTGCTCGAAGGCCGTGGCAGTGCGGTCCTGGTGGGTGATGCGCGCTGCCAGTGTGCCGAAATAGGTCTGGTTGCCGGTGGCGACGACCACGGCCATGGCCGATCCCGAGACCACATTGGTGCCCATGAAGAGCAGGTTGCCGGCTTCCAGCAACTGGCCGGCCTGCAGGGCGGCGAGGGTGCGCGCATCCTTTTCCACGGGCAGCGATTCGCCCGTCATGGCTGCCTGGCTCACGAACAGGTCCTTGGCGGACAGCAGGCGGCAGTCGGCCGGGATCATGTCGCCGGCCGACAGGGCCACAATGTCTCCGGGCACCAGCTCGCGCATGAGCAGCTCGGACAGCGAGGTGTCATGGCCTCCGCCGCTGTCGCGAAAGTCTGCGGCCGGTGCATCGGTCTTGCGGCGCACGGTGACGCGGTTGCTGACCAGGGCCTGCAGGCGTGCTGCGGCGCGCCGGGACCGCCCTTCCTGGACAAAGCGCAGCAGCGTGGACAGCAGCACCATGCTGGCGATGACGATGGTGGCTTTTTCGTCCTCGGTGACATAGGAGACCACGGCCAGCAGTGTCAGCAGCAGGTTGAAGGGGTTGCGGTAGCAATGCCACAGGTGCTGCCATGAGGGCAGCGGCTTTTCATGCGCCACCTCGTTGGGCCCATGGCGTAGCTGGCGCTGCCGGGCCTGCTCGGTGCTCAGGCCCCGGTTCGATGTGTCCAGCTGCTGCAGCAGCGCAGCCACGGGGCTGCAGGCGGCGGATTGCAGGGCCTGTACCTGTGTCGCAGGCACTGTGACGGCTGTGGACGGGCCGCCAGCGGGCATGGGCTGGCGGCCGAAGAGGCCGGCCATGCGGTGGCTGCGCAAAAAGGCCCGGAACAGATTTTTGAGAGTCTGCATCACGGCCTCCTGTCAGTGCAGCGTCTTGCCGGAGGTGCCCAATCGCGTCCGGGGCTGCTGCGCCTGGCTGGCGCGCAACTGGTTGTCGATGCGGCTGCGCTGCTCGCGGGTCAGCAGCGACAGCGCATCGGCGCGCTGGCGGATGCTCAGATTGGCCATGGCGCTGGCCATGAGGGGCGCTGCATGGCGGTCGACCAGGTGGCGCAGCACATCGGTGCGGCGCTCGCTCAGTGCCGAGATCACGGCATGGGTCAGGCCATGGTGGCGGGTAGAGTCATTGAAGCGGGATGCGGGGCGGCTGCGTTGCAGCACGCGCAGCCAGGCGAGGCGTTGCATGGGCATACTCCTTGGGGGTGACCCGGGAGCTGCCCGCCGCTGCTAGGGCATCAGGCGCGCGACCCCGGGACGGGGTTCCAGTTCGTGCGCGCAGCCAAGAGGGTCACACGCACGGCAATGGGCTTGCAGTGCGCCGCGAAGGGCGCGCTGCAAGATCGACTAGGGTCGGGATCCATACGTGTTCCTTGGTTAAAAGTGAATGAAATGCGGGCCGGAGCCGGTCCGCGACGAGGCTGCTCAGCGCACGCTGTGGCTGCTCAGATAGCTGCGGATGCGATGCGTGGGCCAGCTGGTCAGTGCGTCGAGCTCCAGCGTCTGCTCCAGCGCTTGCGGCAAGGCTGTCGATGCGACGGGCGCTGCCTGGGAAGGCGTGGCGCGGGCGCGCAGCAGCAGGGGGCGCAGCTGGTGCAGAGAGCGGGTCAGGCGGTTGCTCATGGCGTTCTCCTCATCGGTTGAGGGAGCGGGCCAGGCGGCAGCGCGGCACAAACGTTTTGGCGCAGCCACGAGCCGGGGTAAACCGGAGCGAATGGCGGCGCGAAAACTCAGTGAGGAGCAGAGCTTGCGAGCTTGAAGCCTCTAGCCGTGCTGCGCACGACAGGCCGCCCCGAAGGTCGGGAAGCCAAACAGCAAGTTGCGATGGTCGCAGGGCGAGGGATGCGGGGCGGTCGATGACGACTCCCGATCCGGGGGAGTCTGTCAGTCGGCCAGCTTCGCAGCCATTGCGGCGTGCGATAAATCACTGGTTGAACTGGCACTGTCCACGTGGGGACTCCTGAAATTGCGATCTGGCAATTATCGGCCGAGACCGGGTTCAGGGTCAACCCTAGGTGGCTTTCAGTTGCAATTGCGCCGGGGCCAAGCGGGTTGCAGGCTCGGCCCATGGGCGCACACAGCCCCAGACGATCAGGGCCTGTGCGGTGTAATAGCTGCCGAGCACGCTCACCGATGACCAGGGCAGCGGCTGCACAAAACGATTGATGGCCAGGATGGAGTCGCTGAGCATGAAAAAGCTGGCGCCCAGTGCGGTCAGTAGCGCGGGACGGCTTTGCAGGAGTTGGTAGCGCCCCCAGGCCTGCGCCGCCATCAAGGCGATGACGCCGACATAGGCGGCCACGGGCAGACGCAGGGCGGCAGGCAGGCCATGGGTCCAGAGAAAGACATACATGGCGGCGCCGATCGCAGCCACCAGCATCAGTGCGCTGCGATCAGCAAACCAGGCAACATCAAGCTTGAATAGCGCAACATAGCAGACATGGGCCAGCAAAAAGCTGACCAGGCCGGGAATGAACAGACTGGTGGGCAGCTGTCCGTCCAGCATCAGGAATACATCGCCAGCCATGGAAAAAACAATAGCTGCCAGCAGCAGATGAACATGCTTTTGAGGCAGGTTTTGTATAGTTTTTGAGTTCTGCTTTGCGCAAGAAGCTACGCATATGAGAGCAAAAACCATGGTGGCAGGTTTGAACAGCCAATGCCATTGCTGCAGCCCCAGCGCTGCCGTGGCCGTGGCCAGTGCGCCGCTTTGCAGCATCAGCGCCAGCCACAGACTGATGCGTCCCTGCATGGCAGCACCCAGAGCCCATTGCCCGGTGAGCAGCACGCCGAACCAGATCAGATTGGTGGCCAGCGGCGACTGGTCGGCATGCCAGAGAAAGACCGAAGTGCCCGCAACCAGCGCCGCAAACTGCAGGCCGGCAAACCAGCGCAGCGCAGTGCCCATGGGCGGGGCATAGATGATGCGGTGCTCGTCCAGGTCGAAGGCGGGCTTGGGAAAGCGCTGCGTCACATCGGCTGGCCGCCAGCCCGGCGGCTTGAACCAGACGCGAAGCTTGTCCAGCCAGCTGCGTGCATACCAGCTGTCATGCGCCAGCTGGCGGTAGACGCTGAAGTTGGCCCAGAGCGGGTCCCAGCTCTTGAGCAGGCCGCGCGTGCCGTAGACGCAGGGCTCCTCGTCGTCCTCGGTCTTGTAAGTGCCGAAGAGCCGGTCCCAGACGATGAGAATGCCGCCGTAGTTGCGGTCCAGATAGCGCTCGTTGACGGCATGGTGCACGCGGTGATTGCTGGGCGCGCAGAACCAGCGATCGAACCAGCCCAGCTTCTTGACCTGCTCGGTATGCACCCAGAACTGGTAGAGCAGGTCGATCAGCCCGACCACGGCAAACACCAGCGGCGGCACGCCGGCCAGGGCCATGGGTAGATAGAAGATCCAGCCCAGCAGCGCGCCGGAGCTGGTCTGGCGCAGCGCGGTGGAGAGGTTGTAGGCCTGACTTTGGTGGTGCACGGCATGGGCGGCCCAGAGTACGCCCACTTCATGGCCCATGCGGTGCAGCCAGTAGTAGCAGAGGTCGTAGAACAGCAGGGCCAGCAGCCAGCCCGGCAGGCTGAGCCAGAAGGCATCGGCCTCGATCAGAGCCACATGGCTGGCCACGACGGTGTAGATGCCCAGCGTCAGCAGCTTGGTGAAGACGGCGCTGGTCTGGCTCAGTACGCCCAGGTTCAGCGAGCTGATGGCATCGGCCAGCGCATAGGCATTGCGCCCGCGTTTTAGGCTGATGGCCCATTCCACGGCAATCAGTGCGAAAAAGACCGGCGTGGCAAGAACGATGACTTGGCTGGGGGAGAGCATGGGCTCCGATTCTGGAGCGGCTCGTTGTCCGGCGGCTTGGCATGAACCCTAGCGCTCGGCGCTGCAGGCTTCACGAAGTTTCAAGGGTGAATCAGGATTGCTAAGTATTTCCTGTTATGGCAGTCAGCAAGGTGCTCTGGGATAATTGCGGGCTTGCCCGTCCGCCGGAGGGCACACTCAAATTTACCGGCCAGTACAGCGACGCGGCGACCCCGGGATGGGCCTGGAGCCGTCAGCCTGTCCGCATTCTTGCTGCATGCCCATGTCCACATCCCGCCGCTCCTTTGTTGCCGCCGCTGCCTTGCTGGCCTCAGGCTTTACCGCCCCTGCCGTTCTTGCCGCCGCCGATGCCTGGCCCGCCGCCAAGCCCATCACGCTGATCGTGCCGTTCAGTGCCGGTGGCAATGTGGACACCACGGCGCGCCTGATCGGCCAGAAGCTGGGCGAGCGCCTGCACCAGTCCATCGTGGTGGACAACGTGCCCGGCGCCGGCGGTGTGCTCGGGGTGAGCAAGGCCGTCAAGGCACCGGCCGACGGCTACACCTTGCTCATGGGCTTTGACGGCCCCATCAGCATTGCCCAGCTGGTGAATTCCGCTGTCAAATACGACGCCGAAAAGGATCTGACCCCTGTGGGGCTGACCACCATCGCACCCGTGGTCGCCGTGGCCCGTCCCGGCCTGCCGGCGCACAATCTGAGCGAGCTGATTGCATTGGCGCGTTCCAAGCCCGGCTCGCTGACCTATGCCACCTCGGGCGTGGGCACCATGCTGCATCTGGCCATGGAAATGCTGCAGGAGCGCGCCAAGATCAAGCTGGTGCATGTGCCCTACCGCGGCGGTGCCCAGATCACCAGCGACGTGATGGGCGCTCAGGTCGATGTGGGCATGCTCACCACCGTGAGCGCCGTGCCCATGATCCAGCAGAAGAAGCTCGAAGGTCTGGGCGTGACATCGGCCAAGCGCATCGATGCCATCCACGCCGTGCCCACCTTTGGCGAGACGGCCGAACTCAAGGGCTTTGACCTCAACACCTGGACGGGGCTGTTCGTGCCCGCCAAGACGCCTCAGGCTGTGGTCACGCGTCTGGCCACCGAGCTCGATGCCGTGCTCAAGATGCCCGATGTGCGCAAGCGCCTGGAAGATGGCGGCGCCACGCCCGGCTCCGGCACCCAGGCCAGCTTTGTCCAGTTCCTGAAGAAGGAAAAAGCCGGCTATGCCCAGATCGTGAAGTCGGCCAACATCCAGGCGGAATAAGCCATGGCCGCGCCTCTGAATCCCGTGCATGCCGAGATCCATCCGCCCGTGCTGCCCGAAGTGGCCGCCGTCGCGCACGAGATGCTGGCCCTGCGCCATGATCTGCATGCCCATCCCGAGCTGGCCTATGAAGAGCATCGCACCGGCGATATCGTGGCCGCCAGGCTGGCCGAATGGGGCTACGAGGTCCATCGCGGTCTGGGCGATACCGGCGTGGTGGGGACGCTGCGCTGCGGCGACCATGCCAATGGCAAGCACATCGGCAAACGTCTTGGCCTGCGCGCCGACATGGACGCGCTGCCCATCCGTGAAACCACGGGCCTGCCCTATGCCAGCCGTCACGACGGCAAGATGCATGCCTGCGGCCACGACGGGCACACGGCCACGCTGCTGGCCGCAGCCAGGGTGCTGGCCGGGCGCAAGAGTCAGCTCCAGGGCACGCTCAATCTGATTTTCCAGCCCGCCGAGGAAGGCCATGGCGGCGCGCAGAAGATGGTGGAGCAGGGCCTGTTCGAGCTGTTTCCCTGCGATGCGCTCTACGCCTTTCACAACGAGCCCGGCTACCCGGCGGGGCAGTTCGGCTTTCGCTCGGGCGTGATGTATTCCAGCTCGGACACGGCCATCATCACCATCCGCGGCAAGGGCGGCCATGGCGCCATGCCCCATGTGGCCGTGGACCCCATCGTCGTGGCCTCGCATCTGGTGCTGGCGCTGCAGACCATTCGTTCGCGCGAGATCGACCCCAACGACATGGCGGTGGTCACCATCGGTGCCATCCATGCGGGCGATGCGCCCAATGTGATTCCCGAAACCTGCGAGCTGCGCGTGACCATTCGCGCGCGCTGCCCCGAGGTGCGCCAGCAGCTGCGCGAGCGCATCATGGCCATGGCCCATGCCCAGGCCGCAGTCCACCGCGCCACGGCCGAGGTGGACTACAAATGGCGTTATCCGCCCGTCATGAACGACAAGGCAGCGACGGAGTTCGCCGTCGAGGTGGCGCGCGAATTCCTGGGCGAGGAATGGCTGATTCCCGATCTGCAGCCGCTGCAGGCCAGCGACGACTTCGCCATCATGCTCAACCAGGTCCCCGGCAACTACTTCATCGTCGGCAACGGCATGGGCGAGGGCGGCTGCATGGTGCACAACGCAGCCTATGACTTCAACGACAACCTGCTGCCCGTGACTGCCTCGTATTGGGTGAAGCTGGCCGAGAGCTATCTGGGTCGCGACTGAGTTTTGTATGAGTGAAATCAACCTCTCCGGCCAGGATCTGCCCGGCTTCGATGCCACGACCGACTATTGGCAAGCCACCGTCACCGAGGCCGAGCTGAGCCAGTCGCCGCTGCCGCCCTATGCGAAGAGCTATCCGGCCAGACTGCCCGACGGCCGCTATCTGCTGCTGCCGCTGCGCGGCATGCCGACAGCCGATGGCTCGGCGCCGGACCGCTGTGTGGCCTCCCTGATTGCCAACCAGGCCTCGATGGAGGTGGTGGAGCAGCTGGCGCTGCACATGGCGCAAGGCGCCGGGGCGCATGACTTCGACGTGGTTATAGGCCTGCCCACGCTGGGCCTGGCTTTTGCGCCGCTGGTGGCGCGCCACCTGGGCCGCAGCCGCTATGTGCCGCTGGGTTACTCGCGCAAATACTGGTATCGCGACGAGCTCTCCGAGCCCGTCAGCTCCATCACCACGCCGGGCAAGGGCAAGCTGCTCTATATCGACCCGAATCAGCTGGGCCTGATTGCCGGCAAGCGCGTGCTGGTGGTGGACGATGCCGTGAGTTCGGGCACGACCATGGTGTCCGGCCTCAAGCTGCTCGAGCGTTGCGGCGCCGAAGTGGCCGCCATTGCCGTGGCCATGCGCCAGGGCACGCAGTGGCAGCAAAAGCTGGTGCGTGCCGATGGCAGCGCCATCCCCGTGGTCGCGGCCTACGACTGCCCGCGCATGGAGCGCCGGGCCGACGGCTGGTGGCCCGAAGGCTCATAAAAAGAGAGCTTCTGGCGCCTTTCATGCATGAATTTCAGGCTGTTTATGCCTTGAAATAATTGCATTAAATGCGCTGTAAGCTCTTGTTTGTATAGCAATCAAAGTCCGGAGCAGGAGCGTATCAGGTCAGTGCGCCGCGCCCGTCGACGGTGAAGATGCGTTCGACCACGCCCTTGAGGCGGCCGCCGCGCACGCCGATCAGGTGGTCGTGCAGATTGACCGTGGGGTCGCAGTGGCCGGGAATCAGCCACAGGCTCTCGCCCAGCGCGGGCAGCCAGCCGCTGTGGTTGCCGGCGTCAGCATCGGGGTGCAGCACGCCATGCTCGTCGCCGCCATTGGCAAAGCGCAGCGCATTTTCGGGCGCCAGCGCATGCAGCTTCGGCAGGCCGGAGTCTATGGCATGGGCCTTGTGGCCGGCGTCGCAGACGGCGTGATCGCCGCTGAGCGACATGACCTGGGTCTTGACGTAGAGCGCATGCTCGAACAGGGGCTGGGCCGGGTCGCGCTGGTTGGCCGCGTAGTCGGCGTCCATGAAGAGGAAGGAGCCGGGCTGGATTTCGCCATAGATGCCGCTGGCGGCCTCGTTGACCATGGTGCCGGTGCCGGCACCCGTGATCAGCGGAATGGCCAGGCCAGCGCGGTCGAACTCATGGCGCGTGCGGTTGACGAGCTTGAGCACCTGCTCGATGGCGGTCTTGCGCTCCTCGGCGCTGCGCAGATGCTGGGCGCCGCCGTGATAAGCCTGCAGACCCGCAAAGCGCAGCACGGGCTGCGCTGCAATCGCCTGTGCCAGGCCCAGGGCGGCTTCGCCGGGCTCTGCGCCGCAGCGGTTCTGGCCGACATTGATTTCCACCAGCACATCCATGGCGGCATCGCCGGCCTGCGCATCCTGCAGGGCCCGCGCCAGCCGGGTGATGCCTTCCTCGCAATCCACGGCCAGGGCCAGCCGGCCGCCCTGGGCATTCAGTGCCCTGGCCAGAGCCGCCACGCGCGCCAGCTTGGTCTGGGAGATGACTTCGTTGCTGATGAAGATATTGGTGATGCCGCCCTGGGCCAGTGCCTCGGCCTCGCTGACCTTCTGCACGCAGTGGCCGCAGGCGCCGGCATGTTCGAGCAGATGGGCGATATGCGCGCTCTTGTGCAGCTTTGCATGCGGGCGCCAGAGCACGCCATGCTGCTGGGCAAAGCGGGCCATGCGCTCGATATTGCGGTCCATGGCGTCCAGGTCGATGACCAGGGCGGGCGTATCTATGCGTTTGACGGCCTGGCCGACCAGGGTCTGCAAATGCTCAGGAATGTGCTTCATCTCGGCTGCCTTGCTGAAGGTGTGCGGTATCTGCCCAGCCTACCAAAGACAGGCCGTCAGGCGTCCAGAGCAGGCGATTGATGGCGCAGTTGCTCAGCTCCCAGGTGCGTGGCGTCTGGAAGTCCTGGCGCGTGGCCAGACGGTAGAGCACGTCCATCACGCCGCCATGGGCGACCAGCACGATCTGCTCGCCCTCATGCTGGCGCGCAATCCGGTCCACGGTGACAAAGATGCGTTCGCGCAAGGCCTGCAGCGAGTCGCCACCTCCGGGCGGGGCATAGGCCGGGTTGCGTGTGCGCCAGAGCTGGGCGTCCTCGGGCTGGGTGGCTTCCACATCCTTGAAGGTGCGGCCCTGAAAATCGCCAAAGCAGCGCTCGCGCAGGCCGGCGGTGGTGTGCAGAGGGGCACCGGATCTCTGGGCAATCGCCTGCGCAGTGACATGGGCACGCTGCAGGTCGCTGCTATAGATGGCGGCAATGCTCTCGTCGGCCAGCGCCTGGGCCGCCTGCTCGGCCTGCCACAGGCCGGTGTCGTTCAAGGGAATATCCAGATGCCCCTGGATGCGTCCATCGACATTCCAGGTTGTCTCTCCGTGCCGGATGGCAATGATGCGCGTGGCGTGCATGTCTTGGCTCGTTCAGCGTAGGTTGTTTTATTGAACAGTCATTGTCTTGCAAACAAAGTGTGCCTGTACCCCGGTCTGTTGTTACAGACTTTTCGACGCTCGGCCTGCATCGTGGCGCAGCCGGCAAGAAAAAAGGCCTGCAACCACGGTTGCAGGCCTTTGGGCATTGCAGCACTTGCCAGCACTTGCGCTTCAAGCGCCGGCTGCCATGTCTTTTGGTGTCAGATCAGCGATTTGGCATTGTCCAGCACAAAGTCGCAGGCCTTTTCCTTGAGGTTGCTCTTGACCTTGTCCAGGCTGAAGCTCTTGCCGTCGGCGCCCGTGACCATGCCCATCAGCCCGTTCTGGTAGCCCTGATCCTTGGGTTCTTCCTTCTGGCCCAGGCCCAGCTTGCCCAGCAGCTGATTCTTGACCTGGGCGGCCTTGTCGGCGTTGAGGTAGTTGTTCTTCATGCAGTAGGTGAGGACGCCTGCGGCATTGCTGGCCGTGCCGGAGCTCAGGTTGCCCAGGCCCAGGGCCGACAGTGCCGAAGAGCCTCCGGAGCCGCCGAGCATGCCGCCCAGACCCGAGGCGCTGGAACTGCTCTCGGCCGCGCCGCCGCCCAGCTGACCGCGCAAGGCGTCGCCGAGGCCGCTGGCATGGGCGCTGAAGGCGCCCGCAGCCACTGTGGCGCAAAGCAGGCTGGAGAGAGCAAATTTCTTCATGACTTCATCCTTTTCATGGCGAGGGCCCAGGCAGGAGGCCCTGGTTCAAAGCGAGCTGCACGTTAGCACGCGGCAGGCCCGGCAACTGTTGAAGATTGCAAATCAACGTGCCGGAGCCACGGTGGCCGGTGCCACCTTGGCCGGGGCGGCTGGCGTGACCGATGCGGCGGGCTGTGCAGGAGCTGCCGGCGTGCCGCTGGCAGGCTGCGCTGCCGGCGGCTGGATGACGGTGCGCACATTGCGCTGGCCCTGCGGCGGCTTGGGGAAGCCCGTCAGCGCAGCATCAAACAGAATGCCGAAGATGGCCGGGTCGTCGGTCCACACATCCTGGCGCTGGGCCGAGGTTTCGTAGACGATCTGCTGGGTCTTGATATCGCGCATGACGATGCTCACGGCGCGGTAGTACTCCAGCGGCGGCTCGTTGAACATCATGCCGCCGCCAAAGCCCCAGCCGAAGCCGCGGCCGTAGCTCATGCCCCAGCCCCAGCGCGGGCCCCAGTAGGGGTCGTAATAGGGCCAGCTGGCCCAGTCGCGCGCATAGCGTGCCATGGCGCTGATCTGCACCACCAGGCTGGCGTGCGAGTCATCGCGTGTCAGGCCGACGCGGGCCAGCGCATGCTGGGCCTGGGCTTCCACGGCCGCGAAGTTCACCTGGCCCTGCTGCGAGGGCAGGGTCTCCAGCCGGTAGGTGGCCGGCACGGGGATGGTGTTCAGTGCGGAAAAGCTCTGCACCGTGCTGTTGACCTCACGCACCGTGCTGCAGCCGGCCAGCAGGGCCGTCGCAGTCAGGGCCGCAAGGCCGATCCAGCGTAAGGAGGTTTTGCGCAGGTTCATGATGATTTCTCTGAAAACGACAAAGGCCCATGGGATGGGCCTTTGATTGGACAGCAGGGTCCGGTTTTAGTTCAAAAGTCCGCTCAGGACAGTTGTACCACTTGTACTCCGCCGGGCAGGGCGGCCATGGTTGGCAGCTCTTCATGGTCAAAGGCCATGTCGCCGTTGGGATCGGCAATGCCCGTGGCCTTGGCGTTCCTGAAGTCATGCAACTGGGGGTCCATCATGTGCGTGGTGACAATGTTGCCCATGGCGCGGAACATGCTCTCGATACGGCCGGGGAACTTCTTGTCCCACTCGCGCAGCATATTGCCCACGGCCACGCGCTGCAGGCCGTCCTGGCTGCCGCAGAGGTTGCAGGGAATGATGGGGAAGTTCTGGTACTGGGCCCAGCGCGTCGTGTCCTTCTCGGGCACATAGCACAGCGGGCGGATCACCACATGCTTGCCGTCATCGCTGACCAGCTTGGGCGGCATGCCCTTCATGCGGCCGCCGTAGAACATGTTGAGCATCATGGTCTGCACGATGTCGTCGCGGTGATGGCCCAGGGCCACCTTGGTGCAGCCCAGCTGGTCGGCCACCTTGTACAGGATGGCGCGGCGCAGGCGCGAGCACAGGCCGCAGGTGGTCTTGCCTTCGGGCACGACGCGCTTGACGACGCTGTAGGTGTCCTGGTTCTCGATGTGGTAGTCCACTCCGATGCTCTGGAAGTACTCGGGCAGCACATGCTCGGGGAAGCCGGGCTGCTTCTGGTCCAGGTTCACGGCCACGATGTCGAACTTCACGGGCGCACGCTTTTGCAGCTTGCGCAGAATGTCGAGCAGGGTGTAGCTGTCCTTGCCGCCGGACATGCAGACCATGATCTTGTCGCCTTCCTCGATCATGTTGTAGTCGAGGATGGCCTTGCCCACTTCGCGGCACAGGCGCTTCTCGAGCTTGATCTGTTCGCGCTCGATCTTGATCTTGCCGGGCTTGGCGGCTTCTTCGCCGTTGGCGTTCTCTGCGGCCGCAGCATCGGCGGCTTCTGCCTCTTCGGCAATCCAGGGGTTGTCGTTTACTGCATTCATGGGGTTCACCATTGTCCGGTTTCGATGCGAATGGCTACTTCGCAGTCGTCAAAAATTTCCAGCTTCGCAATTTTCACACGCACGCCGCGCACGCCGGGCAGCTGCAGCAGGCGCTGGGCCAGCTTGCCGATCAGGCTCTCGAGCAGGTTCACATGCTCGGAGGTGCATTCGTCGATGATGATCTGGCGCACCTTGCGGTAGTCCAGCACATGGAGGATGTCGTCATCGCGCGGAGCCAGGGGCTGGGGGCCGAGATTGAGTTCGGCGTCGACCTGGATCGGCTGAGGCTCTTGTTTCTCATGCGCAAGAATCCCCAGGCTGGCGTCAAAGCGCAGGCCGGTGAGCGTGAGAATCTGTTGTCCGGAAGTGGAAGTCATGGAAAAGGGTGCGGCCTCGGTGGGCTCACATCATCGAAAAATCGCGCTCGAAGCGCTGTAAATGTTGGCCGCCGTCCACCAGCATGGTGGTGCCCGTCATGGATCGGTTTTCCAGTGCAAAGCACACGGCGGCGGCAATGTCCTCGGGCGAGGAGGAGCGTCCCAGCGGGCTCATGGCGTGCAGGGCCTCGAATTTTGCCTGGCTCAGCATATGGCTGGTCAGCGTCAGGCCCGGCGCCACGCCCACCACACGCACGCGTGGAGCCAGCGCCAGGGCCAGCATGGTGTTGGCGGCTTCCAGAGCCGCCTTGGAGAGGGTGTAGCTCAGGAAATCGGGGTTCTGGTTCCAGAGCTTCTGGTCCAGCACATTCACCACGGCGCCCTGGGCCGACTCTTCGCCCGCCGCCGCACGCTCCTGCACATGGGCGTGCAGAGCCTGGGACAGCAATATGGGCGCACCCGTGTTGCTGCGCATATGCGCTTCCAACGCCACATAGCTGAAGCTCTGGGCATCGTCATGCTCGAACAGCGAGGCGTTATTGACCACGGCGTCGATGCGGCCAAAGCGCTCCACCACACGCGGCACCAGTGAGCGCACCGATTCCTCGTCAAAGAAGTCCGCGTCAAAAGCCGCGCTGTCGCCCGACAGCTGCGCGCAGGAAGCCACGGTCTGCATGGCTTGCTCGCGGGAGTCGCGATAGTGCACAGCCACTTGCCAGCCCGCGCGGGCCAGGGCCAAGGCCATGTCACGTCCAAGGCGACGGGCGGAACCGGTCACCAATACTGTGCGTGGTCGGGCGGGTGAGGACATTCGTGGAAAATGCGGGTTGTGACGACAGAACCCTCAAGTTTAACGAGCGCCTTGCAATCCCGCATTGCCAAGGAGATTGCCGCCGTGGGCGGCTGGCTGCCTTTCGACCGTTTCATGGAGCTGGCGCTCTATGCGCCGGGCCTGGGCTATTACGCCAATGAAACGGCCAAGTTCGGTGCCATGCCGGAGTCGGGCAGCGACTTTGTGACGGCGCCGGAGATTTCGCCTATTTTTGGCCAGTTGGTGGCGTCCCAGTTACGGGAGGCGCTACAAAAAACGAATACGCACGAGATCTGGGAGTTCGGCGCCGGCACGGGCGCGCTGGCGCTGCAGATCCTCGACGAGCTGGCGGCTCAGGGTGCGTTGCCCGAGCGCTACACCATCGTCGATCTCTCGGGCACGCTGCGCGCGCGCCAGAAGCTGGCGCTGGCCAAGTACGAACATCTGGTGCGCTGGGTGGATGCGCTGCCTGAAGCCATGGAGGGCGTGATCGTCGGCAACGAGGTGCTGGATGCCATGCCGGTGCAGCTGCTGCAGCGCACCGCAGGCCAATGGCATGAGCGCGGCGTGGTGCTCGGCGCAGGCGGCGATGAGGCGGTTTTTGCCTGGGAAGACCGTCCCACCGAACTGCGCCCGCCTGTGGATATCGGTGGTCCGCATGATTTTCTGACCGAAATCCACCGCCAGGGCGAGGCATTTATCCACACCCTGGGCGAGCGTCTGGTTCGCGGTGCCGCCTTCTTTATCGATTACGGCTTTGGCGAGAGCGAGTACTACCACGAGCAGCGCCATATGGGGACCCTGGTCTGCCACTACCAGCATCAGGTGGACAACGACCCTCTGGTGCTGGTCGGCCTCAAGGACATCACCGCCCACGTCAATTTCACGGGCACCGCCGTGGCGGCCCAGGATGCGGGCTTCGACGTGCTGGGCTATACCAATCAGGCGCACTTTCTCATCAACTGTGGGCTTGCGCCCAAGCTCGATGCGGTCGGCATCAAGGCCCGCTCCATGGCCTCCAAGCTGGTCATGGAGCACGAGATGGGTGAGCTGTTCAAGGTTGTTGCCCTGTCCAAGGGCGTGGAGCCCTGGATGCCGCTGGGCTTTGTGCAGGGCGACCGCACGCACCGGCTATAGCGGCTATAGCGTCTGCGCGCCCGCCGAGCTCACTGCTTTTCGAGCTTGGCGGCCTGGATGATGCTGCCCCAGTGCTTGTACTCGGTGCGCGTGAAGTCGCGGAACGCGCTTGAGCCGAGCAGACGAGGTTCGCCGCCCAGGGCCGCGACCCTGGCCTTGAACTCGGGGCTGCTGGCCACCTTGAGCGTGGCGGCTTCAAGTCGCTGAACCACGGCGCGTGGTGTTCCCTTGGGGGCCAGCACGCCGTTCCAGGTGGCGGTGACAAAGGACGGAAAGCCGCTTTCCTTCATGGTCGGGACCTGGGGCAGCTGCGGCAGGCGCTCGGCCGAGGTCACGGCCAGCGCCTTGAGCTTGCCGCCCTGGATGAAGGGCAGTGTCGGCGTGATGTTCTCGAAGATGAAATCGATCTGGCCGCCGATCAGATCGGTCAGGGCCGGAGCGCTGCCCTTGTAAGGCGCGTGAACCAGGTCCAGTTTGGCGGCGCTCTTGAGCAGCTCACCCGACAGATGCACGGTGGAGCCCATGCCCGGCGAGCCATAGCTCATGCCGGTGCGGCGCTCGCGCGCGTAGCTCACCAGCTCGGCCACAGATTTGACCGGTGTTTTCGATTCGTTGACCACCAGCACGTTGGGAATCGAGGTCACCAAAGCTACGTACTCGAAGTCGTCCAGGCTTTTCTCGCTGAGATTGCGGTACAGGCTGGGATTGATGGCTTGCGTGCCTGCCGTGCCGAACAGCAGCGTGTAGCCGTCATTGGCGGCAGCCGCGACGCGGCTGGCACCGATGGCGCCGTTGGCTCCGGGGACGTTCTCCACCACGACCGGCTGGCCCAGGGCCTCGGCCAGACCCTGGCCGACCAGGCGCGCCACGACATCGGTATTGCCGCCGGGCGAGAAGGGCACGACCAGCTTGAGCGGGCGATTGGGGAAGCTGTCGGCAGCCGCCGGCAGGGCCAGGCTGGCGCCCAGCAGCGCTGCGGTCAGAAGAAACTGTTTGCGTGAAAAGGTCTGGGGCACGGTATGTCTCGTTGTTTGTTGTTGGCGGGCCGTGACGGCAGACGCATGGGCCCGGGCCCTGCATGGCGCTGGGCTTGGACATCATGGGCAGAGGGGGGAATTGAGGTCAATCAATCTTTGGGAAGCATGTCATGCATAAACGGAATGGCTGCCTGACAGCATGGGCGCGCAGGCCGTCAGGACAGTGCGCCCCTATACTTGCGGTCTCATGATTCGCTGGTTGATCGTCATTTTTCTGGCCCTGTTGCTCGTCAACGGGCTGCACGGCTGGCTGCAGCGCATAGGGCTGGGGCGTCTGCCCGGCGACTTCCGCTTTCGGCTGTTCGGCAAGGAGTTCTTCCTGCCTGTGGCCAGCACCGTGCTGCTCAGCGTGGTGGCGGCGCTGATTGCCCGCTTTGTGAAGCTCTGAGATCGTAAACACGTTCTGAGTCGGGCCGACTTGAATCTGCAGGCTTTGGCTGCACATACGGACCTGAGCCCGAGCAGTGCCTGCTGGCACCGTCAGGTATTGCCAAAGAAAGTACGACTTACGCAAAGCGGGTTCAGGCAAGGCGACTGTCCCAGGAGGCAGGCCGTTGTCGCATTCTTTTTTTGTAAATCCTAGAAAGGTTGCCCCCTGTGTCCGAATCCCTGCACTACGTCTGCCCTCACTGCCACACCACCAATCGCATCGCCAAAGAGCAGCTGAGCAATCAGCCTGACTGCGGCAGCTGCCACCAGCCGCTGGTGACGGGCGAGCCCGTGGCCCTGGACAACGACAGCTTTGCCCGGCACACCGGCCGCAGCCAGTTGCCCGTGGTCGTGGATTTCTGGGCCCCCTGGTGCGGTCCCTGCCGCATGATGGCGCCGGCCTATGCCCAGGCGGCGCAGCAGCTGGCGGGGCAGGCGCAACTGGCCAAGCTCGATACCGAGGCTTATCCACAGGCTGCAGCACCGCTGGGCATTCGCAGTATTCCGACCATGGTGGTCTTCAAGGAAGGCAAGGAACTGGCACGCATCTCCGGGGCACTGCCTGCCTCGGAGATCGTGCGCTGGGTGCGCTCGGTGATCTGAGCGGCGGCTTCGCGCGAGCCGGCCCGCTCACCCGGCCCCGGTTCGGGGCCGGTTAGCCTGGCTCAGGCGGCGATGTCCAGCACCACGCGGCCTTCGATCTTGCCTTCGTGCATGCGGGCAAAGATGTCGTTGATGTTTTCCAGCTTGTCGGTGGATACGGTGGCCTTGACCTTGCCCTGAGCAGCAAAGTCCAGCGACTCCTGCAGGTCCAGGCGCGTGCCGACGATGGAGCCGCGCACCGTGATGCCCTTGAGCACCATGGAGAAAATCGGCAGCGGAAAATCGCCAGGTGGCAGGCCGTTGAGCGAAATCGTGCCGCCGCGACGCACCATGCCCAGAGCCTGCTCGAAAGCCTTGGGCGACACGGCCGTGACCAGCACGCCGTGGGCGCCCTCGATCTCTCTTTGCAGATAGGCCGCCGGGTCGGTGTTCATGGCGTTGACGGTGACGGTGGCGCCCAGCTGGCGCGCCAGCGCGAGCTTGCTGTCGTCGATGTCGACGGCAGCGACGTTGAAGCCCATGGCCTTGGCATATTGCACAGCCATATGACCCAGGCCGCCGATGCCGGAAATCACCACCCAGTCGCCGGGCTTGGCATCGGTGACTTTCAGGCCCTTGTACACCGTGACCCCGGCGCAGAGCACCGGAGCGACGTCGATAAAGCTCACGTTGGATGGCAGGTGGCCCACATAGTTGGGGTCGGCCAGTGCGTAATCGGCAAATCCGCCGTTGACCGAATAGCCGGTATTGGTCTGAGATTCGCACAAGGTTTCCCAGCCGCCTATGCAGTGGCGGCAGAAGCCGCAGGCGCTGTGCAGCCAGGGCACCCCCACGCGATCGCCTTCCTTGACATGCTTGACGTTCTTGCCCACCGCAGCCACATGGCCCACGCCCTCATGGCCGGGAATGAAGGGCGGATGAGGCTTGACAGGCCAGTCGCCTTCGGCCGCATGCAGATCGGTGTGGCAGACGCCGGAAGCAGCGATCTTGACCAGGATCTGATCGTCTGCCGGTCGGGGAACCGGCATCTCTTCGATCGTGAGCGGCTTCCCGAAGGAACGCACCACGGCGGCTTTCATGGTCTGGGGTAAGGACATCAGAGCACCTCCTTGAAGCAAGAGGGCAAGGCCGTGGCCTGTGGGCCGGACACTTGCCCGTCAAAGAACCATACCGGTATGGAATGGGTGTTGCAGCGGGCTTCGTGACCCGCTGCATGGCTCGGGCGGAGCGAACCGCCGCAGCCATCTCGTACTGTGCAATGGCTGCAGCATACCTTCTTTGACTTAACTCAAGCCGCGCCCATCCCTGCCTTCTGGGCCTCGGCGCGCGGACGGCTAGGCGCCGCCTTCCAGATAGGCGGCAATCGCCTGCTCGCGCGCCTTGCTCACTGCGTCGCCGATGGCTTTGCCCTTGAGGCCGCGCTGCGCTGCGGCCTGGGCGACCGGGCCGGTTTCCACGGCAAGCGCCGCTTTCAGGGCATTGCCCAGGCGCTGGCGCTGCGGATAGGCCGCATCTTCAAAGCCCAGACGTCCGCGCGCGTCGCATTCGCAGGCCTGCAGGGCTTCCTCGAAGCGCTGGGGCTTGCGTATGGCATCGCAGCGCTCGAGCAGGCGCAGCAGGGCGGCGGCATTGAGTTCGTGGCTGCGGTGGATGTTGCCATGCTCGCGCGCCACGACCTCGGCCAGCTCCTTGCAGTCGTTGGGCACGCGCCAGCGCTCGCAGACCTGCAGCAGCAGGCGGGCGCTGCGCTGCTCATGGCCGATATGGCGGGGCAGCACATCGGCCGGAGTGGTGCCCTTGCCGAAGTCATGGCACAGGCAGGCAAAGCGCACGGACAGCGGTGCCTGCAAGCGGGCCGACATGTCCAGCACCATCATGGCATGCACGCCGCAATCGATCTCGGGGTGGTATTCGGCGCGCTGGGGCACGCCCCAGAGCTTGTCGAGTTCGGGCAGCAGCCGGACCAGCGCTCCGCATTCGCGCAGGATCTCGAACATGCGCGAGGGCCGGGCCTCCATCAGGCCGCGGCTGATTTCCTGCCACACGCGCTCGGGCACCAGGGCATCGACCTCTCCGGCCGCCACCATCTCGCGCATGAGTTCCATGGTCTCGGGCGCGACGGAAAAATCGGTGAAGCGCGCCGCAAAGCGGGCCAGACGCAGAATGCGTACCGGGTCTTCGCGGAAGGCATCGGTCACATGGCGCAGCACGCGATCCTTGAGATCCTGCTGGCCGTGGTAGGGGTCGACCAGGTCTTCGAGGTTGCCGTTGCCTGTCCAGTCTGCGGGAGCGGCGATGGAGTTGATGGTGAGATCGCGCCGCGCCAGGTCTTCTTCCAGCGTCACATCGGCGGCGGTGTGGACCACAAAGCCGCGATAGCCCATGCCGTTCTTGCGCTCGGTGCGTGCCAGCGCATATTCCTCATGGGTCCGGGGGTGCAGAAACACCGGAAAGTCGCGTCCCACGGGCACGAAGCCGCGCGCGCTCATCTGCTCCGGCGTGGCACCGACCACCACCCAGTCCGTATCGTTGACGGGCAGGCCCAGCAATGCATCGCGCACCGCACCGCCTACCTTGAAAACCTTGAATTCACTCATGCTGCAATGGTAGTGGCTGCGAGCGGGCCTGCAGATACCGCAATCGCGGGAGCCAGGCCTCAGCGCTGCTGGCGATAGGGCTCTTCAAACTGCAGAAAGTCCTGCTCGGCCAGCGCGGCCTGAATCCATTCCTGGGTGGCTGGCAACTGGGTGACGCGCTGCACATAGGCGCGCACAGGGGCCGAGGTCGGCAGGCCGTAGCTGTTGATGCGCATGCACACCGGCGCAAAAAAGGCATCGGCAATGCTGAACTGGTCAAACAGCATGGGGCCGCTGGCTGCGCTCAGCAGCGGGGTCCAGAGCTCTTCGAGTTGCTGGACATCGCTGCGCAGATCGGCATGCTCGGCCCAGAGCCGGGCTCCGATTTCCTGCAACTGGGCTTCGATATTCATGGGGCAGAAGCTGCGCAGCGCGCCGAAGCCGCTGTGCATCTGCGCCACCAGGCTGCGCGCGCGGGCGCGCTGGGCGACGGTCTGCGGCCACAGATGCTTGTCGGGAAAACGCTCGGCCAGGTATTCGCAGATGGCCAGGCTGTCCCAGATGATCAGTCCCTCGTCGACCAGCAGTGGCACCTTGCCGGTTGGTGCGAGTGCCAGCGCCTGCAGCTTGAAGCTGGAGTCGGGCGCAAAGCTGTCAAAGCGCAGTGTGAGCTCTTCGAAGCTGATGCCGCTTTGGCGCATCAGCACCCAGGGGCGCATGGACCAGGACGAGTAATTCTTGTTGCCGATATAGAGCTTCATGGCGGACTCCTGTGTGGTTTGTCGAGCAGCTTATCAAGCTTGGGCCTGACGGTCTGTGTGTTTTGATTCCACAGTCATGTCTCGGCGGCGCGGCGGATGATGTAATTGCAGCACTATGGCAAATACTTCGACTTCTTCTGCAAGCCCGGCTGCTCAGGTGGCTGGGGCCGGTCACCACAAGGGCGCGCTGGTGCTGTTCTCGGGCGGCCAGGACTCGACCACCTGCCTGGCCCAGGCCCTGGCCATGTTCGAGCGCGTGGAGACGCTGGGCTTTGACTACGGCCAGCGCCACAGCGTGGAGATGCAGGTGCGCGCCGGTGTGCGCGAGCAGCTGGCTCAGCGCTTTCCCCTGTGGGCGCCTCGTCTGGGCGAGGACCATGTGCTGTCGCTCGACGTGCTCAAGCAGATTGGCGGCTCGTCCCTGACCGAGGATGTGGCTTTTGCCATGCAGGCCGACGGCCTGCCCAACACCTTTGTGCCGGGCCGCAATCTGCTGTTTCTGACGCTGGCCGGCGCGCTGGCCTATCGCCGCGGGCTGACGGTGATCGTCACCGGCGTCTGCGAGACCGATTACTCGGGCTACCCCGATTGCCGCGACGACACCATGAAGGCCCAGCAACTGGCGCTGAACCTGGGCCTGGAGCGCCGGCTGCGCATCGATACGCCGCTGATGTGGCTGGACAAGGCCCAGACCTGGCAGCTGGCCCATGATCTGGGCGGCAGCGATCTGGTGGAGCTGATCCGCACCGAGACCCATACCTGCTATCAGGGCACGCGCGATGCGCTGCACGAGTGGGGCTATGGCTGTGGCAGCTGCCCGGCCTGCGAGCTGCGTGCATCGGGCTGGCGCAACTGGCGCGCCAGCCAGTTCGCAGCTTGAAATTGATAGCTTCTTGCGCTTGATAAAAAAGGACTTCAGGCTGATATAGCGCTGAAGTCCTTTGATTTAAAGTGGTAAATGCTCCTCAATGAGGAGCATTTTTTTCGATCGGCCCGATTCAGGCGCTGGGCCGCGTGGCGATCTGCCCGGCCTGAATCTGCGCCGTCATCTGGCTGAGCCAGGCCTGGCTCTCGGGGCGCTCGAACAGAAAGTCCCAGATGGCATCGTGCTGGCGCGGTGTCAGTCCGAGCGCGCCATGGCGGCGCATATGGGATTGCAGCCGCAGCACCTCGGGGTGCGTGAGCGGCAGCTGCATCACGGTCAGTGGCGGGCGCTGGCGGTAGCGGCGCTGGGGAATGTTCTTGCGGGGACGACTCATGGCAAAGCGATTCAAGGGTTAGACGGGCCAGACCACGCCGTTGTCGTTGAGGATGGCGTCCAGCGGCAGGTCATGGGCCTCTGGCTGGAAGTCATCGACATAGCCATTGGTATAGCCCAGGCCCACGGTGAACGGGCGCGGGCTGAGCTCGGCCAGCGTGCGGTCATAGAAGCCGCCGCCATAGCCGAGGCGGTAGCCGCCGGCTGCATAGCCTACGCAGGGGACAAACAGCAGCGTGGGCACCAGCAGTTCGGTATCCTTGGGCTTGGGAATGCCATAGGCGTCCTCCTCCATCGGGCAACCGGGGTACCAGGCGTGAAAACTCAGCGTCTTGCGCTGTTTGTCTATCACCGGCAGCCCGATCCTGCGCCTTTGTGGAGTACCCTGTAGCTCGCCATCTTCCTTCCAGCGATGCAGGGCTGGCAGCGGATCGAACTCTGCCTTGATGGGCCAATAGGCACCAATCACGGTATCGGGCCGCTCCATCAGCCAAAAGCGCATCACCTGCTGCAGCGCATCGGCGCGTTGCAGGCGATCTGGAAGGTTGAGGCGCAGTTCAATCAACTTGCGGCGTAACGCTGCTTTGTCCATCGGATAATTTCCTCCATGCACTGGCTGAAGATTTTGACACCGCTTTGTGCGGCTTCCCTGTTGACTGTAGCTGCTCCGTTTGCGCAGGCACAAAACTCGGGCGATGCCGTGTTGCTGGATATGCAAAAAGCATTCCGCAGCCGCAATCAGACGGCGCTGACCCAGCTCCTGCCACAGGCTGCCGGTCACCCCCTCGAACCGTGGGCCGCTTACTGGGAACTCAAGAACCGCCTGGAAACCGCGTCGCCCGATGAAATCCAGGGCTTTCTGAGTCGCTATGCCGGCACCTATCAGGAAGACCGCTTGCGCAACGACTGGCTGCTGCTGCTGGGCAAGCAGCGTGACTGGAGTACCTTCGGCCAGGTCTATCCCAAGTTCCGCATGCGCGACGACAAGTCCGTCACCTGCTACGCCCTGCTGGCCGATGCCTTGCAAGGCCGGGGCGCGCCCAATGTGGGCCAGCAGGTACGTGATCTGTGGCTGGCACAGAAGGATGCCGATGACGGCTGCACCACGGCCGCCGGCCAGCTGTATGCGAACAAGCTGATCACCGACGCCGATGTCTGGCGCCGTGCCCGTGTGGCCACCGAAAACAATCGCCAGAAGGCGGCCCGTGATGCGGTCGCCATCGTCGCTCCCGAGGCCGCCGACCAGGTGGCGCAGGTGTTTGCCTCGCCCGCCAAATACCTGGCAGGCCAGAGCAAGGCACGCGGCCGCGAACGCAAGGAGCTGGCCCTGCTGGCCCTGATCCGCATGGCGGCCAGCGATCCCGATGCGGCAGTCACGCAGATCGACGGCGGCTGGGGCGCCCAGCTCAACGGCGAGGAGCGCAACTGGGCCTGGGCCGTAGCCGGCAAGCAGGCCGCCTTCAAGCTCTCGCCCGATGCCAATAGCTACTTTGGCAAGGTACGCCGCAACGAGGATCTGAGCGACGATCTGCTGGGCTGGAAGGCCCGCGCCGCCTTGCGCGCCGGCGACTGGAAGGCCGTGCGCCGCGCCATCGACGCCATGGGGCCGGAGCGCACCGACCCGACCTGGGCCTACTGGAAGGCCAAGGCCATGCTGGCGGGCCGCCCCAATGCCGAGGAAAAGGCCGAAGCCCGCCAGTTGCTGGAAGACACGGCCGGCAGCAGCAGCTTCTACGAGCAGCTGGCGCTGGAGGAAATCGGCCAGCGCATTACCGTGCCGCCCGCGCCCGCGCCGTTGACGACGCAGGAAAAGGCGGCGGCGCGCAGCAACCCCGGCCTGAGCCGCAGCCTGTATGCGATTGGCATGGGGCTGCGTAGCGAAGGCGTGCGCGAGTGGAACTATTCCACCAATCTGCACCAGCCCGGCGGCATGGAAGATCGCGAACTGTATGCGGCCGCCGATCTGGCCTGCGAGCGCCAGGTCTGGGATCGCTGCATCAACACCAGCGAGCGCACCAAGACCTTTGCCGACTGGAAGCAGCGCTTTCCCATGCCCTATCACGACACGGTGCTGGCCAAGTCGCGCAATATCGGGCTGGACCCGGCCTATGTCTATGGCCTGATCCGCCAGGAGAGCCGCTTCATCATGGATGCACGCTCGGGTGTGGGCGCCTCGGGGTTGATGCAGGTGATGCCGGCCACGGCGCGCTGGACGGCCAGGAAGATCGGCATGACGGGCTTCACGCCCGACATGATCAACGACCGTGACACCAATATCACCATCGGCACCTCCTATCTCAAGCTGGCGCTGGACGACTTCGAAGGCTCGATGGCGCTGGCTGCCGCGGGTTACAACGCCGGCCCGGGACGCCCGCGCAACTGGCGCAACGGACCCACGCTGGATGCCGCCATCTGGGCCGAAAACGTGCCCTTCAGCGAGACCCGCGACTATGTGAAGAAGGTGCTCTCCAACACCACCAACTATGCGGCGCTGATCACCGGCCAGCCTCAGTCGCTCAAAAGCCGACTGGGCACCGTAGGCCCACGCCCGGCCAATGATCCCGAGACCATGAAGGACTTGCCATAAGCGGGTGTTTCGATGAGCTGATGCTCATTTAATGATAGTGAAAAGCGCTCTGCCCGAAAGGTGTGGAGCGCTTTTTTATTGAACGCTTCAAGGGCTCAAACAAGACCCGCGCCGAGGCGCGCGTGAAATAGCATGCAAAGCCCCTTGTAGGTGAATAACCTACAAACAGATGGCGAATGAGACTGGTTTGCGTTTACAAAAGTACATAATTGCAACCGTCAGAGCCCATAACGCCACATACAACCTCGGCTTTGTCTCCCTTTAGCTGCCTGCCAGCTGTCCAGAAGGCCCACCGGGCCGCCGCTTCCTACCCGTATCTGTGAACGACCTGCCCGAGGCAGGTCGAGGAGTCATCATGTCCAACGCAGCTCTCAGCCGCGCCCGCCATATTCGCTGGCAACCCCGTTTACTGGCCCTGGCCGCTGCCGCCGCATGCGCCGGCAATGCTTTTGCGCAAGCCAGGGAGTCCACCATGGAGGAGGTGGTGGTCTCGGCTTCCGGCTTCGAGCAGGAGCTGAAAAATGCCCCAGCCTCCATCTCCGTCGTGACGCGCCAGGAGCTTGAGACCAAGAACTTCCGCGACCTGGCCGAAGCCCTGCAGGGCGTGGAAGGCATTGATGTGATGGGCGGCACCGGCAAGACCGGCGGTCTCGACATCAGCATCCGTGGCATGCCCAGCGACTACACGCTGATCCTGATCGACGGGCGCCGCCAGAACGTGGCGGGCGACGTCACGCCCAACGGCTTTGGTGCGGCGCTGACCAGCTTCATGCCGCCCATGTCGGCCATCGAGCGTATCGAGGTCATTCGCGGCCCCATGTCCACGCTCTATGGCTCGGACGCCATGGGCGGCGTGATCAACATCATCACGCGCAAGGTCAGCAAGGAGTGGGGCGGCGAAGTCAGCGTGGGCGCCGGCATTCCGCAAGACAGCGAATGGGGCAACCAGTACAAGAGCAGCTTCTACATCAACGGCCCCATCAAGCAGGATCTGCTGGGCCTGGCCGTGCGTGGCAGCACCTTCAACCGCGATGCCGCCGACTGGGTGCTGGCCCCAGGTGCCGCCCAGCCCGCACAGGCGCGCAACCCCGCGCCAGCTCAAAGCCGCCAGCACAGCCTGGGCGCCAAGCTGACGCTGACGCCCAGCCGCTATCACGACATCTGGCTGGATGTGGACCAGGCTCGCACCTGGTACAACAACGAGGATGGTCGTCTGGGCAGCCGTGATGCACTCAATCCTGTCGACAAGAATGGCGATCCAGCACTGCCCGGCTACCGCGACGCCCTGCGCTTCAACCGCGATCAGGTCAGCATCGGTCATACCGGCCGCCTGGGCTTCGGCACGCTGGAAAGCAGCCTGATGCATACCGAAACCGAGACCATTGGCCGCACCATTCCCAGCGCATCGGTGCCTAAGGGCGACCCACGCGGCGGCGCCGATCGCGAACTGAAGACCACCAATCTGGTGCTGGACAGCAAGCTGGTGGCGCCCGTGGGCGATGCCCATATGCTGACCGTGGGCGGCCAGTTCTGGGATGCCAAGCTCAAGGACGGGCTGCTGCCGCAAAGCCACAAGCAGACCATGTGGTCGCTGTTCGTGGAAGACGAATGGCGTCTGCGCGAGGGCCTGACCGCCACGCTGGGCGGCCGCCATGACCACCATGATGCCTTTGGCGGCCAGTTCAGCCCGCGTGCCTATCTGGTCTGGGATGCAACGACGAACTGGACCTTCAAGGGCGGCGTGAGCCAGGGCTTCAAGGCGCCGCGCCTGAATCAGCTGATCGACGGTGTCAGCGGCGTGACCGGCCAGGGCAAGACCATCAGCATCGGCAACCCCAACCTCAAGCCCGAGACCAGCACCAATGTGGAGCTGTCGGCCCTGTATGACAACAAGGCGGGCTGGACCAGCGCGGCCACCTTCTTCCATAACGATGTCAAGGACAAGATCGCCTCGGGCGGCTCCTGCGCCACGGCAGCCATCTCCAGCTGCGCTTACAACCCCACGGCCGATTACTCCATCAATGTGGACAAGGCCAAGACCTGGGGTCTGGAGCTGAGCAGCCGCGCCCAGCTGGCCAAGGACTGGGCCGTCAAGGCCGGCTACACCTGGACCAATAGCGAGGTGATCGAGAGCGGCGTCAAGAACGGCCAGCTCGCCAACACCGCCAAGCACATTGCCAATGTGCAGCTGGACTGGACGCCAACCGGCCAGTGGCGCCTGTGGGCGCGCGGCGAGTACCGCGGCAAGAGCCCGCGCTTCAGCGGCTCCTACGACAATCTGAGCAAGGCCAACAGGGACGTGTATGACGCCGTGGGCGATATCAAGGGCTATGCGCTGTTCCATCTGGGCGGCAGCTATCAGGTCAACAAGAGCCTGAGCATCAACGCCAGCATCTTCAATCTGTTCGACAAGGACTTCCGCAAGTATCAGCAGGTGAGCGTCAACGGCACGCCGACCTGGGTGAACAGCTATTTCCAGGGCGGCCAGAGTGTGTCGGGCGTGACACAGGCCGGTCGTACCTTCTGGATCACTGCGAACATGAAGTTCTGATGCTGAGCGCCTCACAAGCGGCATGAGCTTCTGAATCAGGAGCTGTCAGCGCAGTTCAATCATAGGTTTCAAACTGTTTTATGTCTGAAACCATGGATGAAAAAGCGTAGGCAGCTCCTGTTTTCATATTGCTGATTATTGCTTACACTTCTTTACAAATACTGGTTCTGTGCATGGCAGACCAGCACCGAGTGAGGGGGAAGTCGCAATGTCAACAGCAAGAGGCCGCGTGCTCATCGCCACGCTGGGACTGGTCTGGGCCGGTGCCCTGACGGCACAGCCCGTCTACAAATGGGTGGATGCGCAAGGGCAGACGCATTACGGCTCGCAGCTGCCGCCACAGCAGGCGGATGCATCGCAGGTCAAGGTCTCTCCCAACGGCAGCTCGGGGGCGGGCGCGGGGCGCTTTGGCGAAGGACCGGAGACACGCAATCCCGACGGCACCAGGAAGCTGCCCAAGGGCGCTCAGGAAATGGCCGACGGTCTGGTCCAGGGCCTGAGAAAGGTCGATGGCAAGGAAGTGGCGCTGAACTGCGCGCTGGCGGTGGACAACATCCGCAGCCAGATCGAGACCATGCTGGAAAACGGCCAGAAAAACCTCAGGGGCGGCTATATCACCCAGGCCCAGTACGACAGCTCGGCGGGCAACTTCGTGAAGCTGCGCTCCCAGGCCACGGTCAGCGACTGCAAGGCCGCCACGGGCCGCTCGCGCGATATGTACCAGTGCATGACCAGCATGCACAACCATCTGGTCGGCTGCGCCGAAAAGCACAGGCCCTGAGCAGCTCGGCCGGTTTCAGAACACTTCTCAGGTCTCGGCCCACATGCGCAGCAGGTTGTGATAGTGGCCGGTCAGGCTGACGGTTTCCTCGGTTTCACCGAACTTTCCGCGCAGGCCCGTGATGGCCTGATCCATCTCGAACAGCATGGCCCGGCGTGCATCGTCGCGCACCATGCTCTGGGCCCAGAAGAAGGAGCAGATCCGCTCGCCGCGTGTCACTGGCTCGACCCGGTGCAGGCTGGTTGACGGGTAGAGAATGAGGTCGCCTGCGGGCAGCTTGACCTCGTGCGTGCCGTAGGTGTCGACCACGACCAGCTCGCCGCCCTCGTAGTCCTCGGGCTCGCAGAGAAACAGCGTGCAGGACACATCGGTGCGCAGCCACTGCTCGGAGCCCGCGACGCGGCGAGCCGCGCCGTCCACATGCAGGCCGTAGGTTTCGCTGTCGCTGTAGCGGTTGAACAGCGGCGGCATGGTGCGTGCGGGCAGGGCGGCGCTGAAGAACAGCGGGCTGGCGGCCAGCGCCTGCAAGATGATGCGGCCCTGCTCCTGGGCCACGGGCGAGTGCTCGGGCAGCTGCCGGTTGCGCTTGACCTGGGCGCCCTGGCTGCCCACGGTGGCGCGGCCGTCGACCCAGTCGGCAGCATCAATGGCGGCACGCATGCTGGCGACCTGCTCGCGGCTCAGGACATTGGGGATGTGCAGCATCATGGTGAGAATCTTTTGAAATGGAGAAGCCCCGCTTGGGCGAGGCTGCAAGTCGGAAAGTGGATCGCTGTCGCTGAAGACGGCGCGACCCAGGTAAGAGACATCAAGCAAGGGCCGCCCCGCAGCGAAGATGTCGCCCCCCTCCGGCGCTCAGCGCCAGAGAGGGGGAAGGCGCGTCAGCGCCTCAGGGGGAGAACTTCCAATCAGAACTTGAAGTTTGCCGTCAGACGGGCCGAGCGTGCAATGCCGGGGAAGTAGCGGTAGCCGCTCTTGTTGATGGCCGCCACATAGTCCTTGTCGAACAGATTGAAGACATTGAGCTGGATGTCCAGATTCTTGTTCACGCGGTAGCTGGCCATGGCGTCAAACACCCAGTAGGAGTCCGTGTGGCTGGGCGTGCCCACGGCACCGTCGGTGCCGCGCTTGAGGCCGCCCGCATAGCGCGCGCCGCCGCCAATCGTCAGGCCGAAGGGCAGCTGATAGGTGCTCCAGAGGCTGAAGGCATTCTTGGGCGTATAGGTCAGACCGTTGCTGGCGTCGGCTGCCACCAGGGCACCGGTGTCGACCTTGGTGTTCTGCACGGTGTAGCCCGCGCTCACGCCCCAGGCCTTGTTGATCTGGCCGATCACGCCCAGCTCCAGGCCCTGCACGATCTTCTTGCCGGTCTGGCCCACGGTGCCGTCGGAGTTGGTGACGATCTCGTTGGTCACTTCGGTGCGGAACAGCGCGCCGCTGAGCATCAGGTTCTTTTCCATCAGCTCCCATTTGCTGCCCAGCTCCAGCGTCTTGGCTTTCTGCGGGTCCATATTGGGGTTGGCGGCATTGTTCAGGGCGGCCGACAGCGCAAAGTTGCTGCCGCCCGGTGGCTGCTGCGAGAGCGCGTAGTTCAGGTAGACGCTGCCATTGGGGGCGGGCTTGTAGAGCAGGCCGGCCTTCCAGCTCAGCAAGGTGCCGGACTTGCTCAGGCCGTCCGAGGTGGTGGGCACCACGGTGCCCGCAGGGTTGCTGCCGCAGGGCTGGGTGGTCGAGGTGGCCGTGCAGACCGCCATGGCGTTGTACGAGGTCTTGTAGCGGTCCAGGCGCAGGCCCAGATTGGCCTGCCACTGGTCGTTGAACTTCAGCGTGTCGAAGGCATACAGCGCCACGGTGTCGGTCTTGCCCTTGCTGTCGGCGCCGTTGCGTACATAGGCAGGCAGCGTGACGCTGGCGTCGGGGTTGTACACGCTGACCCGGCTGGGTACCGAGCCCGAGGTGGCCAGGCCGTAATTGGTCTGTTCCTCGCGCGTCAGCTCCAGGCCCAGGCTCAGATCATGCTGCACGCTGCCGGTGGCAAGGCTGGTGCTCAGATTGGTCTGGTTGGTCAGGATGCGGTTGACCTGATCCTTGGTGTTGATGAGGCGCGCCATCGACCATGTGGATGGATCGGCGGGGTTGGGAGTCTGCAGACCATTGCTGCCAAGCACGCCGCCCGCAGAATAGCCCTGGCCCATGATGGCCGAGAGCAGATAGTCCTGCTTGGTCTCGCCCCAGCGCGTGGTGTTGCGCAGCTTGGTGGTGGACGAGAAGTCATGCTCTACCTTCAGCGTCGCCATATTGGCCGTCACGTCGTCGTGGTCGGAGGCCGTGCCGTAGAAGTTCTTGCTGTTGACGCGTGCTGCAGAATCCAGAAAGGCGCGGCGGCCCGCATAGCCCGCAGCGTCGGGAGAGGTGTAGCCAGGCAGGCCGATGGTGGCAACGCCGCCGTCGGGCACATTGCTCTGCTTGATGTGCAACAGGTTCACGAACACGCGGGTGGGCGAGTTCAGGCCGAAGGCGAACGAGGGCGCAATGCCCCAGCGGTTGTTCTCGATGCCGTTGCGGCCCGCCACATTGGCGTCCTGCGCCATGGCGTTCAGGCGCACGGCCGTGCCGGTCTCTGCATTGATGACGCGGTTCAGGTCGATGCTGGCGCGTTTGTAGCTGGCCGAGCCCAGGCCCAGGGAGCCGCCGAAGCTGTTGTTCAGATTGGCCTGCTTGCTCACCAGATTGATGGCACCCGTGGGGGCGCTGCGACCGTAGTCCGTGCCGGCCGGGCCCTTGGTGACTTCGACCTGGTCGATGTTGAACATATCGCGCGAGATCGAGCCGATGTCGCGCACGCCGTCCACATAGATGCTGCTGGAGCTGTCGAAGCCGCGCATATAGACGGCGTCGCCGGTGCTGGTGTTGCCGTTCTCGCCCGCGTAGAAGGTGCCGGCGCCGGGCACATTGCGCAGTGCCTCGGTCAGCGTGGTGGCGCCTTGCTCCTGCAGCAGTTGCTCCTTGATGACGTTGACGGTCTGCGTGGTGTTGACCAGCGGCTGGGTGAACTTGGGCGAGGACAGCTGGCCGGGCGTGTAGCCGGTGTCGGCCTTGCCTTCCACCTTGACTTCCTTGAGCGTGGTTTCTGTGGACTGGGCCTGCGCTGGCAGTGCCAGCGTGGCGCCGGCCAGCACGGTGGCGCAGGCGACCAGGCCGGCGGAGGAAGGCAAGCGGCCCGCGGAATGCTTGCGGCTTTGGATATAGATGTTGGATTGAGCCATGTTGAAAGGACTGGAAGTGAAGACAGTTGGCTGGCTGGTACTGGCTGTCTGCACTTGTGATGCGAGCGCAGACGCGGGTGGCGTCCGGGCGAAGTCCTGGCTGGCTAAAGCGTACTCGGGTACGAATGCAGCGAATGATAATGATTCTTAATATAACTTTGCGAAAGTTTACGGAGAATCATGCTCGGCGTTGTTGCATAGCAACATGGTCGGGATAGGCGGGCGCTCGCTTCACTTCGAATATGAGAGCTACTACCGCCTTTTCTATCTGTATTTCAAGGTGCTAGAGCATTGAAATCATCGAGCAGCATGCGTTGGCTGCTTCTTTTTTAGAGTATTTACGGTCGCGTAGCCTGGGCGCTGTCCCTGGCCTGCAGCAGCAAATCATGCAACAAGGCCTGCTGGGCCGCAGGAAAGTCGCTGAGCAGCTCGGTGGCTATCTGCTCGCGCCGGCTTCTGAGCTGGTCGAACAACTGCTGTCCCCTGGTGCTGAGCTGCAGGCAGCGTACGCGCTTGTCGGCTTCGCTGGCAGAGCGCTCCAGCCAGCCCTTGTCCTGCAACTGGGCCAGGGTGCGCGCCATCTGGGCCTTGTCGGTGTGGCTGTGCTCGACCAGTTCCTTTTGCGTGATGCCGGGGTGGCGACCGGTGTGCATGAGGATGCGGAATTCGTTGAAGGTCAGCCCCGGTTGCACCGCTTCAAGCGACTCAAGCAGGCGCGCGCGAAACAGGTGCAGCAGATCGTGCAGCACCTCGAACACTTCGGCAGCGATGGATGAACTCATGGTGGGAAAGGTTGTTTGTTGACTTAGTCAACTTATTAATGGATATTTCGTGGACTTTATCAACTTAATGAAAATCATGTCCAACACCGAGACAGTGTCCATCATGCAGCGTGTACGCCACGAATTCCGCTCGCGCCATGTGCAGTTGCTGGCGCGCGAGCAGCTCAGCCCCGGCTTTATCCGCCTGACCGTGGGCGGCCCCGAACTGGCAGGCTTTGTCAGCGCGGGCTTTGACGACCATACCAAGCTCATCCTGCCCCAGGCCGGGATGGACAGGCCCAATCTGCCGCAGATGGTCGACGGTCGCCCGCATATAGCCGGCGAGCGCCCCACCATGCGCGACTACACGCCGCTGAACTACGACGCCGCCCGCAACACGCTGCAGCTGGAGTTCGCCGAGCATGGCTCGGGTCCGGCCGTGGAATGGGCGCGCACAGCACCTATCGGGCAGTGGCTGGGCCTGGCCGGCCCGCGCGGGAGCCTGGTCGTGCCCGCCGATCTGGACTGGCATGTGCTGCTGGGCGATGAAAGCGCCATGCCCGCCATGGAGCGCCGCCTGGCGGAGCTGCCGGCCGGCAGCCGCGCCATCGTGCGGGTGCAGATCGGCAACCCGGCAGACCAGCGCCGCTGGAGCAGTGCTGCGAAGCTGGATCTGCAGTGGGTGTCGTCTCTGGCCGCGGCCGTCGATGCCCTGGAGCTCCCCGGAGGCGAGGGCTTTGTCTGGGCCGCAGGCGAGAATCGTGCCATGGCCGATCTGCGCAAGCGCATTCTGGCCAAGCCCGGTGCCCATCCCAAGCGCATGCGGATTGCGTCCTACTGGAAGCAGGGCGAGGCCGCTCACCACGAGGAACTGAGCGCGAATGACTGAAGAGACAAGTCCGCCTTCACGACTCACTGCAATACTGCGTCGCAAGCTGCACAAGCGCTACACATCCCTGGTGTTTGCCTTCTACATGGCGCTGATCATGGCGTTCTTCATGTGCTGCATCATCGTGGCTGCCAACGGCGGCATGGGGGAGGGCTATGGATGGCGAGTGCTCAAGGCCTATGCGCTGGCCATGCCTTCGGCCTTTGCTTGCGTGGTGTTGGTGCGTCCGCTGGTCATGCGGCTGGTTGCCGCCACCGTGCAGCACTGAGCGCTCCTCACTGATTGAGCAGGATGGGAGTACCGGTTGCATCGCGCCGCAGCTCGGCCGCGCCGCTGGCAAGCAGACTCTCGATCAGGCTTTCCAGCCATTGCTGCGCGGTCTGCGCGCCAAAGTAGCTCTGGTGCAGGATGCCGAAATAGGGGGTGGCACAAACCCAGTCCTGCAGATCCTGCACCCTGATGCTTTGCCACTCCAGCAGCTTGTATTTGAGCAGTACCTTGGCGGCATAGCTGGCATGGCGTTCCGGAGACTGGACAAAACCTGCCAGCCGCTTGCGGGCAATGCCCAGAGCCGCCTGCACATCGCCAAACAAGCCGCCGTGTCCGGGAATGACGAGGCGGGGCTCCAGGCGCTCGATCACGTCCAGTGTTGCGGCGACCTCGTCGAAGGCGGCAATGCCTTCGATCTCGGGGAAGACCACGCCAAAGCCGTTTTCCCATAGCGCATCGGCAGAGATCAGGATGCGGCTGTCAGGCTCGAACAGAATCACCGAATGGGGATCATGGCCGGGGGCTGCATGGATCTGCCAGTCGCGGCCCGACAGGCGTACCGCGCTGCCTGGCTGCAGCAGGCCCGTGATGGCAAAGCGTGGGCATTCCTGGCCCGTGGGGGCGTAGCTGAGGGCGGCGTCGTCCCAGCTGCGCACCTGCTCGGCCTGGCCTGGTGCGATAAAGGTCTGCACCTGTGGATAAGCCTGCTGCAGCGCGGCATTGCCGCCGCAATGGTCGCTGTGCAGATGGGTGTTGAGAATGCGCGCCAGCGGCTGACCTGCCAGCGTGCTTTCGATCAGTGCCAGGGTTTGTGCGCTATGCGTGACATAGCCGGTGTCGATGACGGCAGCACCTTCGGCATCGCCGGCCTGTGCGGCAAAGACGATATTGTTGGCCGACAGCCAGCCGCGCTCCAGCACGGTCATGCCGGGCGGCAGTGGGACATGCATTGCCGGGGATGCATTCATCGGACTGGTCTCCTGTGCGGTGCTTTGTGTTTTGCACAAGCCTAGCAGACCGCTCATCACGCAGCTGTCGCGCGGGCGAGCTGCTCAGTGCGATTCGACCGAAGGCAGGATGTTGCGGCGAATCACCACGGGCTTGCCGCCAAAGCGCTGCTTGGACAGCCAGTGCGCCAGGGCCGAGTCGAGATGCGTGGCGTGGCCGGGAAACCAGTCCACCAGGGCCTTGGTCAGATCGCGGCAAAGGAGGATATTGCCTTCGGCGAGCTTGACGCGGACCTCTGCCACCGACTTGAGCACGGCCGCATGTTCGTCGATATGGCAGTCGCGTGGAGGGAAGCCGGTATTCAGCATCCACTGGTCCTCTTCGGCAAAGTGGTGCTGCAGATGGCTTTCCATGGCTTGCAGCAGACTGGGCAACTCGCTGTCTTCGGCGGTTTGCAGCAGGGCAATCAGCTTGACGAATTCCTCGTGCAACTCGTCCATGGGCCCGTGGCCCATGAGCAGATGGTCTCCCCAGACCAGGGGGGCGGTGTGGCTCATGGCAATGTCTTCTTGTGAATGCTGCGGAGTGCGCGCAGCTTGTCTCTGAAGACCATTATGCAAGCCGTATCGGTGGGCAGGCATCCTCCAAAAGAGGGGGGGGCGGTCTGCCGTGCGGGCAAAAGAAAAAGCCTCTTGAACCGAAATTCAAGAGGCTTTGTCTGGTGCGCGATACATGGATCGAACATGTGACCCCTGCCGTGTGAAGGCAGTGCTCTACCGCTGAGCTAATCGCGCTTTAACTGGTGGGTGATACATGGATCGAACATGTGACCCCTGCCGTGTGAAGGCAGTGCTCTACCGCTGAGCTAATCACCCGAAGACCGCAATTCTAGCAGCAACTTTGGAAGTCTTCGGGAAAACTCGTAAATTTTCTGAAAAAACTCAGTTCGACCGCAGCTCGCGCCGCAGGATCTTGCCCACATTGGTCTTGGGCAGCTCGTCGCGGAACTCGATATAGCGTGGCCGTTTGTAGCCCGTCAACTGCTCCTGGCAGTAGCGCATGACCCGGTCTTCCGTCAGCGAGGGGTCGCTGCGCACCACATAGACCTTGATCGATTCGCCCTGCTGATCGTCCTTGACGCCCACGGCTGCGCATTCGAGCACGCCGGGGCACATGGAGATGACGTTCTCCAGCTCGTTCGGATAGACGTTGAAGCCGCTGACCACCATCATGTCCTTTTTGCGGTCGATGATGCGGGTGTATCCCTCGTCGTCCAGCACACCGATATCGCCGGTGCGCATATAGCCGTCGGCCGTGAAGGCCTTGGCGGTCTCTGCAGGCTGGTTGTAGTAACTGTGCATGACGTTGGGGCCCTTGATACAGAGCTCTCCCGCCTGGCCGTTTGGCAGGTCGTGGCCTTCATCGTCCTTGATGGCGATCGAGATGCCGGGCAGAGGCAGGCCTATGGTGCCGGTGAACTCCTTGTTGGTCACGGGATTGTTCGTGCCTATGGCGCAGGTCTCGCTCATGCCCCAGCCTTCGATCATGGCGCAGCCCGTGGTCTGCTGCCACTGACGCGCCGTGCCTTCGGACGCCGCCATGCCGCCGGCCTGGGAGATGAACAACTGCGAGAAATCGAGCTGGCGGAACTCCGGGTTGTTGAGCAGCGCATTGAACAAGGTGTTCACGGCTGGCAGCACATGGAAGGGCCGCTTCTTGAGCACCTTCACAAATTTCGGGATATCGCGCGGGTTGGGAATCAGACTCAGGCTGCCGCCCAGTCGCATGGCGAACAGGCTCACGGTGAGCGCGAAGATGTGATAGAGCGGCAAGGCCGCCACGATATGGGTTTCATTGGCCTTGACCCTGCCTTCCAGCGCTGGGGTGAACCAGGTATGGGCCTGCAGCGTGGCGGCGACGATATTGCGATGGGTCAGTACCGCCCCCTTGGACAGGCCTGTGGTGCCACCCGTGTATTGCAGAAAGGCAATCGAGTCCAGCGTGGCCGTGCTGGGGATGAGCTTGCGTCCTGCGCCCTCGGTCAGCGCCTTGCTGAACTGGGTGACCTGGCGCTGCTGGCTGCCGGCGCCTGAATCCGAGCCAAGGGGCAGGTCGAAGGCCGGCACCATCTTGGCCAGATGGCGCACGGCAAAGGTGATCCAGCTGCCGTACAGGCCGCCGAGCAGATCGCCCATGCTGGTCAGGCAGATATGGCGGATATGGCTGCGCTCCAGCACCTGGGCCAGGGTGTGGGCAAAGTTCTCCAGGATGATGATGGCCGTGGCGCCCGAGTCCTTGAGCTGATGCTCGAGCTCGCGCGCGGTGTAGAGCGGGTTGACGTTGACGCAGGTAAAGCCTGCGCGCAACACGCCGGCCATGCTGACGGCGAATTGCGGCACATTGGGCAGCATGATGGCCACGCGCGCTCCTGGCTCCAGACCCAGACTCTGCAGCCAGGCCCCCATCTGTGCGGATAGCCTGTCCAGCTCGGCATAGCTCATCCAGCGGTCCATGCAGACCGAAAACGGCCGCTCTGCATGCTGGCTGAAGGCTTCTTCGAGCAGGTGCACCAGCGAGCGGTACTGTTCGGGCTGCACATCGTGCGGCACATTGGGCGGATAGTTCTTGAACCAGGGAGCGGCAGCGTCCATAGAAGAGGTACCTTGCAGAAGCCGCTCGTCGTCCAGGGAAGAGGGCGGCGGGTTGAACAAAGAAGGCCAGCGTGCAAAACCTGCGCTGCGGCTGATTCTGCGGATGCGCTCTGTCAGGGTCTACGGGGGCTTGTCCTAGGCGTGGAGCGGCATGCTTGCTACGCTGGGTCCGAGAACGCAAACACGTTCTGAGGAGGAGCAGCTTTGAATACCTGGTTCTGGCGCTGTGTGGTGATGGGAAGCTGGCTGGCGCTGTTGCTCTGGTGCAGCTATTGGTGGCCGCGCTCAGTGGCTGTGGCACTGCTGGGTGCGGGGCTGATTGCGAGCGGAGCCGGGCTGCAGCTGGGCACGCAGATGCTGATGATGCGTGCGGTGCTGCGCGGTCGTGGATTGCCGCTGCCGCCTGTCATGGTCGCGCTGCGGGCCTGGTTTGCCGAGTGGCGCTGGGCCTGGCGGCTGTTCGGCTGGCAGATTCCTTTTGGCGAGCATGCAGAGCCCGATGGAGTGCCTGTGGATCGCGAGGGCAAGCAGCTGCAAGGGCAGGTGGGCGTGGTACTGGTGCATGGCTATTTCTGCAACCGTGGCGTGTGGACCGTGTGGCTGCGCAGGCTCAAGGCACGCGGTATTCCCTGCATGGCCATGACGCTGGAGCCGGCTCATGGCAGTCCAGTCGATGCCATGGTGGACGATCTCGACAGATGCGTGAAAGCCATGGTCCAGCAAACCGGCCGTGCCCCTCTTCTGGTTGCACACAGCATGGGCGGTCTGGTGGTGCGGGCCTGGCTCAATCGGCTCGATGCTGATGAGCGTGCGCGCCATGCGGCCCATGTGGTCACCGTGGCCACGCCGCATGGCGGAGCCTGGCTGGCGCGGTTTGCGCAGCGCCTGCCGGCCGTGGATATGCGCGAAGGCAGCGACTGGCTGCAGCGGCTGGGGCCGCCGCCCCAGGATGTGTCATTCAGCTGCTGGTGCAGCAGCAGCGACAACATCGTCTTCCCCCCCGACCTTGCGATCTTGCCGAATGCGCAGTGTCATCAGGTCGACGATGCAGCGCATATGCAGCTGCTGTTCGATCCTCGGGTCTGGCAGCACTGCCTGCAGTTGCAGGCGCAATTGCAGAGCGGGCATCAGGCAGCCGAGGTGGGCGCCTCCGCAGCCGACGCCGGGGCACGGGCCTGCGGGTCCTGAATCAGGTGGATGTCGGTGGCGGAAACCAGGGCGATCTGCTGCTCGGCGCAGCGCTGCAGCAGGCCGAACAGCAGGTCGCTGCGCGTGCTGTAGACATTGCGCGAACTGGAGACATGGCCGAAGCTGGTGATGTTGACCACGCTGCCATTGATGGAGTCCACATACATTGAAGGAGCAGGGGTGCTCAGCACGGCCTCATGCTCGGCATAAAGGCCCAGCAGCACCTCGCGCAGCTTGACGATATCGGTGTTCAGCGGCACCGAGAACGCGATCGAGATGCGGCCCAGCGCGCCATCCATGGTCAGGTTCTGCACGGACTTGGTGATGAACTCCGAGTTGGGCACGATGACGGTGGATTTGTCATCGGTCTGAATCTCGGTGGCGCGCACGCTGATGCGGCGGATGTCGCCGACCTGATCGCCGATACGCACGCGGTCGCCCAGCTTCACGGGGCGCTCGGCCAGCAGAATCAGGCCCGAGACAAAGTTCTGCGTGATGGCCTGCAGACCGAAGCCGATGCCGACGGACAAGGCGCTGGCCAGCAGAGCCACTTTTTCAAAGCCTATGCCCAGGGCCGCCAGCGTCCACAGGCCGGACAGCAAAATGCCCATATAGCGGGCCACGGTGCTGATGGAGTTGCGTGCGCCTATATCCAGCTCGGTCTTGGGCAGATAGGTTTCCACCAGCCAGTGCTGCAGGGCGCCAAACACGGTCAGGCCTGCAACCAGCACCAGCAGGCCGCGCAAGATCGTCATGGGGCGCAGGAAGGAGTCGCCCACGGGCAGACCGTTGGTCAGCGTATCGGCCAGCACGATCAGGCTGCTGGAGTTGCCAAAGGGCGCGATCAGCGCCATCAGCCCCAGCAGCAACAGACAGACACGCGTGAGAGCCGACAACAGCACGCCGACCTGCTCCAGGCGCGAGGGCTTGAGCCCCGTGCCGGCAGCGAAGCCCTGGCCGATACGGCTCTCGCTGGAGCACAGCCAGGTAAAGAGGTCGTCGGCAAACTTCATCAGCAGCGAGGTGGCCAGAACCACCACAGTAATCCAGACCATTTGCGTGGCTGCGAATACCGAAAAGTTCAGATAACCGATCAGCGCTGCGATGAGCGCGGCCAGCACCGTCAGATGCCCGCCCAGCCAGGCCAGCATCAGCCAGCGACTGGTTGCCGCAGGCCGGTAATCGTCACCATGATGAGCGGCCTTCTCGCGCTCGGCCAGTTGCTGGCGCTTGCGTTGCTTGTTGATGACCATCAGCACCGACATGATGAGCAAGGCATAGACGAGCGCAATCAGTCCGTCCAGGGCCACGCTGCTGACGGCACTGGTGCGTGCGGCAATGTCCACCGCGTTGAGCATCATGGAGAACCAGGTCAGACCGGCGGCTCCCCAGGCAAAGCGTGTGAGCGCAGGGGCGGCGATGTCGTCGATGTTGAGCAGCCGCCAGGTCGGACGCTTGGGCACCAGCAGGCAGGCGCTGACGGAGAGGAAGAAGGCGGCGACAAATGAGGATTGAATCCAGGCATCGGCCACGGTCTGCAGGCGCGGTGCAATCGCGTCTATGGAGCGCAGGCTCTCGATGAATATCAGACTGGCCAGGCCGGGCAGGGCCGTACCCACTACCAGCATCCAGACAGCCAGACCTGTGCGGCGCAGCCGTCCGTTGGGTGCGCGTTCGGAGGCCGCAAATTTGCGGCCTGCATAGCGCAGGCCGATGCGCAGCGGAAACATCACAAACAGCGCCAGGGCAATGCCGGTCAGCGTGGCCGACCAGCCATGTTCGGCAATGGCTGCCGCAAAGCTGGCCTGGCCCTGGCGTGTCAGGGCCGCAATGCGCTGCAGGTCGGTTGGCAGATGTTCGGCAAACTGCTTCCACAGCGAGGGCGACAGCGGCGATGCCACTTTGCGGGCGATCTGTGCGTTGAACTGCTGGGTGCGGATTTTCTCGATGCTGTCCGTGGTCTGTTTGGCCTCCATGGACAACAGCTTGCCGCGCTTGAGCGCGGAGTCCAGCTCGCTGTGCTGCTGCGCCAGATCCTTGCGTTGCAGGCTCAGTTCGGGGGATTCCTCGCTGCCTTCGGCCACCGGACCCAGCTGGGCAATGCGAGCGTCGATTTGCTTGAGCAGCGGCTCCAGCGCCGTGACGGCATTGTCGGCATCGCGCTTGGACTGCAGGGCTTTTTCGGACAGTGCCTGCAGCGTTTCGGATGTGTCGGCGTCATCGAGCGACTGGCGTACCTTGTCCAGGGTGTTCGATGCTTGTTGAATCTGGGCGATGGACGTGGTCTGGATATCGCCATTGGCAGGCAGCTCGGCCGCGACGGCCAGACCTATGCAAAGTTGGAGCGCTAAAAGCCAGCGCAGCAGTTGGTTGCAGCGGTAATGCATTGTGAAGAAGTGAGTGGGCGGCAGTTTGCCTCTGGCGCTCACTATAGGTGCAATGCTGCGGTCAGGGTTTCAGGGCGCAGCCAAGTCATACAGGGCTTGCAGCCTGGATATTCGGCGTCAATTGCTATTAAAAATGGAGCTTTAAGCGCTTTTGGGGAAAGGAGTAGGGCCGAATTTTCATCTAAAAATTCGGCGCGTGACCTCGCGCTTGCCAAGGCGCGTGCCGGTATACATCCGCTGACTAAATCAGCTGCTCGCCGGGCAGCAACTCCTTGGCGCCAATGGTGGGCAACTGACGCAGCTGCTCATACAGAGGTGCAAAGTCGGTATCGGCCAGGTTCAGCAGGTGGGGCATGTCGTCAATCACGAAATAGGTCTGCTGATAGGTGTCAATCTTGTAGAGCGTGCGCATGGTGCGCTCCAGCTGCAGCGGCAAACGGTGCGGCTGCGGGCTGTTGACGCTGTACTCCAGCTCGCCCACAGAGCTGAGAATGCCTGCGCCATAGGCGCGCACGCCGCCGCTCTCACGGATCAGACCGAATTCCACCGTGTACCAGTACAGGCGCGACAGCATCTCGCAGGCGCCGAGCTCGGCGGCCTTGAGGCCGCCCTGTCCGTAGGCCTGGATGAAATCGGCCATGACGGGGTTGAACAGCAGCGGCACATGGCCAAAGAGGTCGTGAAAGACGTCGGGCTCGACGATGTATTCGAACTCCTCGGGCTTGCGTATCCAGTCCGTGACCGGGAATTTGCGCTGGGCCAGCAGCGAGAAGAACGGTACCTCGGGAATCAGACCTGGAACGCCGACGATCTCCCAGCCCGTGGCCTTGAATAGTCGCTCGTTGATTTCCTCGAAGCGCGGAATGCGCTCCTTGGCGCCCAGCGACGGCAGGGCGTCGATGAAATGCTGGCTGGCGCGGCCCGGCAGCAGCGCGGATTGGCGCTCGTAGAGGCGGTGGTAGGTGTCATGCTCGGCCTCGGTATAGGCGGCATAGTCTTGCGTGCAGGTGTAGTCTGCATGGGCACGCGTGTAGTCGCCGCGTGGCGGGCGATCGGACTGGCCATAGACGACGGGGGCCGCGCCGATGCTGCCGGTCATGGCGGTGCTGTTCTGGATGCTGTTCATAAGGTACTCCCTGAGATGAGGGGTCGCGAAGGCTGCGGCCAGAGCTCGTGGCCGGGGCGCAGCAGGGAAAAGGAGAAGCGAGCCGAAAGCTGGCTCAGTGCATCTGTATCTGGGCGCGCTTGACGAGCTGTCCGTAGCGCGCATGCTCGGCCTGCACCAGGCGGGCAAAGTCCTGCAGACGCAGGTCGTCGCGCACCACGCCCATGGCGTCGAAGTACTGCTGTATATCGGGCCTTTGCAGCGTCTGGGCAAAAGTCTCCGACCAGCGCTTGGCCTGGCTGTCCGTGATGCCGGCAGTGGCGAAGATGCCGAACCAGGTAGTCAGATTCATGCCCTTGATGCTGTCGTCCAGGCTGGGCACTTCCGGCAGAGCCGGCAGCGGCGAGCGCCAGGTCACGCCAATGGCCTTGAGCCTGCCGGCCCGCAGATGAGGCAGAGCCGAGGCAATGTTGTCGAACATCAGATCGGCCGTGCCCTCGAGCAAGGCCGACAGAGCCGGTCTGGCCCCGCCAAACGGCAGGTGCTGGAGCGGAACCTGGGTCAGCGACTGGAACCACTGGCCCGCGATATGGCCGATGCTGCCGTTGCCCGCCGAGGCATAGCGCAGGGGCTGCCGGTGCTTGGACATGAAGCGCAGCAAATCCTCGGGCGTGTAGATGCGCCACTGCATGGCCAGTTCGCTGCGCATGACCAGCACATGAGGCATGCGGGCCACGAGTGTCAGCGGCTGAAAGTCGCGCAGCGGATCGTAGGGCAACTGGGGGTTGAGCCAGGGAAGGATGGCATGTGTGGCCACGGCACCCATCAGCAGCATGGGCTCGCGCGCTCCTGCTCTGGCCACCATGGCTGCACCCGTGGCGCCACCGTCGCCTGCGACATTGAGCACATTGATATTGCCCAGGGCCGTGGTTTCCTGCGTCAGCTTGCGCGCTGCCCGATCCAGCGGCCCGCCCGCCGCATAGGGAACGACCAGCGAGAGTTCGTTGCGGCTGCGGCTGGAATTCGACGGCAGGGCGCTCGCATCCCGGGCAGCATGCGCGCTGTCCGCGATCAGGGAGGTCGCCGAAGCCACCGCCAGGCTCATGGCCTGGCGGCGGGAAAGGCGCCAGGTGTCGGCAGGCGCGTCCAGCCTCGGTGCTCTGCAGTCCTCGGGGGCTGTAGCGGGGGGCTGATGGGGGCGCGACACTGGATCCTTCCGGGCGTTGAAGCTGGCTGCGCCGACTCACGTCAGGCGTGGATGCGGCAGTGCAGCATGGCGGGAAGTATAGGGACGGAAATCGGTCGCCACATGGTCCGTTTGATGGAGTGGTAACCATTGGTATCTTTTTGATGTATTGCGTAGCGCCGGAGCCCACGCCGGCCATGCTGCAAGCGAGCAGACGAGGCGGGTGAAGGCCGAGGTGGCGCATGGCAGGCTCCGTTGATCTGGCTCAGGTCTTGAGCACGCCGCGGCGCATCTGGTCGAGTTCCATGGTCTCGAACAAGGCCTTGAAATTGCCCTCGCCGAAGCCGCTATTGCCCTTGCGCTGGATGAACTCGAAGAAGATGGGACCCAGCTGGTTTTCGCTGAAGATCTGCAGCAGCAGCTCGCCCGGCTGGCCGTCCACCAGGATGTTGCGCGCCAGCAGCTCGGGAATGGGTTCCTGCAGGTCCGGGATGCGCTTGGGCAGCAGCTCGTAATAGGTCTCGCTGGTGTTCAGCAGCTTGATGCCGTTCATCTGCAGACCGTCCACGGTGTCGTAGAGATTGGTCGAGCCCAGCGCGATGTGCTGTATGCCTTCGCCGTGGTACATGTCCAGATATTCCTGAATCTGGCCGGCCTTGTCGTTGCCTTCCTCGTTGATGGGAATGCGGATCTTGCCGCAGGGGCTGGTCATGGCCTTGCTCTTGACGCCTGTGGCCTGACCTGCGATGTCGAAGTAGCGGATCTCGCGGAAGTTGAAGATGCGCTCGTAGAACTCGGCCAGCTCGGCCATGCGGCCGCGGTAGACGTTGTTGGTCAGATGGTCGATATAGGTCAGGCCCAGACCCTCGGGGTGCAGATCGGCACCGGGCAGAGGCTCGAAGTCCACGTCGAAGAAGCTGATATTGCCCAGGTCACCGTCCTTGGCACCATTCTTGCCGCGCCATTTGTCGATGAAATAGATCAGCGAGTCGCCAATGCCCTTGATGGCGGGAATGCTCAGTTCGCCGGGGGCGGCCTGCTGGGCATAGCCCCAGGCACCCAGCGAGGTGGCGCGCTCATAGGCGTACTTGGCGTCGTTGACGCGGATGGCGATGGCGCAGACGCTGGGGCCGTGCAGACGCGCGAAGCGCTGGGCAAAGCTGTCGGGCTCTGCATTGATGATGAAGTTGATCTCGCCCTGGCGATACAGGGTCACGTTCTTGCGGCGGTGCTTGGCGATGGCCTGAAAGCCCATGCGCTCGAACAGCTGACCCATGGCCACGGGATCGGGGGCCGCGTATTCGACGAACTCGAAGCCGTCCGTGCCCATGGGGTTGTCCCAGGTCTGGAACTGGCTGGCGTTGCTTTGAGTCAGTGGGGCGTTCATGGCAGAGGTCTCCATCGGGTAGGGGCGCAACACATGAAGAACAGGTGTCGACGATGGATGCACTGTAGGACAGGGCGCGGACAAGCTTCATGCAAAAATGCCTTGGCTGCAAACAGCTCAATGCATGAAAATTGCATAAAAAATTGATTTCATGCAATTTAAATGGTTATCAAGGGTTAACCATTAATAAAAACTGCGCTTTTTTTATAATCTGCCGCCATGAGTTCCATGCACACCATCGACAAACTGGATAAGGCAATTTTGCGCCGATTGCAGGCCAATGGCCGAGAAACTTATGACGTCATCGGGGAGCAGGTCGGCCTGTCGCCCAGCGCCGTGCTGCGCCGTGTCAAGCGGCTGGAGGAAAACGGTGTCATCGACCGCTATGTGGCTTTGGTGCAGCCCGAGACCGTGGGTCTGGGGCTGACCGCCTATATCAATGTGCGTCTGGAAAAATACACCGAAACCAGCAAGCGCAATCCCATGGATGTGTTCCGCGCCAGCGTGCAGACCTGGCCCGAGGTGGTGGAGTGCGTCTCCCTCACTGGCGAGATGGACTATCTGCTGCGGGTGGTGGTGGCAGACATGCAGCATTACAGTCGTTTCATCATGGACACGCTGCTCAAACACCCCAGTGTGCAGGATTGCAAAACCAGCTTTGTCATGGACCGGGTCAAGGTCACGACGGCCGTGCCGCTCTAAGCCTTCGTAGAGGTCCTTCATACGGACCATGACCTAGCCGGAAACAGAAGCTAAGGTGTTGAATTAGCGGAAAATCCTTACAGGATTGTTGCAATGCAACATGCGGCTTGTGAAACCTCGGGTTTTTACCTATATTTCAGGCTATGAACCTCCCCAAAGACTGGTTGACATCGCCCTGGCAGGCCGGCTCCGGCTGGCTGCGAGACATGGGCAAGTCCCATGGCGCCGAGCGTCGCTCGCCGTCCTTGGTCCCCATCCGTTCGCTGAGCCCGCGCCATCGCGACCGCATCATCAAGCATCTGCTCAAGCTGGATGCGCGTGATCGCTATCTGCGCTTTGGCTATGCGGCCAACGACGAGCAGGTGCGCCGCTATGTCGAGCAGCTCGATTTCGAGCGCGACGATATCTTCGGCATCTTCAATCGCCGCCTGGAATTGATCTCCATGGCGCATCTGGCCTTTGCCGGCCATCCCGAGCATGAGAAATGCGCGGAATTCGGCGTCTCCGTGCTCAAGAGTGCACGTGGCAAGGGGCTGGGGGCACGTCTGTTTGCACGTGCAGTGCTGCATGCGCGCAGCAAGAACGTGAGCATGATGTTCATCCATGCGCTGTCCGAGAACACGGCCATGCTCAAGATTGCGCGCAACGCGGGTGCCACGGTCAAGCGAGAGGGCTCGGAATCCGAAGCCTATCTGGAGTTGCCGCCTGCCGACTTCGAGACCCATGTCAGCGAGCTGGTGACGGAGCATCTGGGCGAGATGGACTATCAGCTCAAGAAGCAGGCCGTCAATTTCTGGGCTTTCCTGGCCGGCGTGCAGGAAGTGCGCAAGGGTGTGCAGGAAGGCCGCCATAAATCAGGCGAGTAAATCGTCTTGTGAAGCCAGCAAGGCTGCAGCCCAATAAAGACAGGCGCAAGCAGATATCAAGATGGCTTTGATTGAGTGCGCTCGGTGACAGCCATTCATGGCTTTTGTGAGCTAGCAAGCCGTCTGTCAACACAATCCGTTATTCTTGGGGACTTGTTCGACTACCGCACGTCCTGCACTCCAAGACAGTGTCTGACCCCCATCCTGCGCGACTTCCCGAGAAGGAAGACAAGCGAAGCTTCCTGCAAAAGGTGGCTGAGTTCATCCATCCGGCACCGGAGTCTCCCGATGAACTGATCGAAACCCTGGCCGAAGCCGAAGACAACCAGGTCATCGGCACCGAGTCGCGTGTCATGCTGGAGCGCGTGATTCGCATGGCAGACATGAGCGCCGGAGAAGTCATGGTGGCCGCGCCACGCATGGATCTCATCAATATCGATGCTCCGTATGAAGAAATCCTGCACCAGGTTCTGACCACGGCGCATTCGCGCTTTCCGGTCTACCAGGGCGAGCGCGAGAACATCATTGGCATTCTCATGGCCAAGGATTTGCTCAAGCTGCAGCGCTCTCCCACCCTGAATATTCGTGCTCTGGTGCGCCCGGCCGTCTTTGTGCCCGAGAGCAAGGGCCTGAACGACCTGCTGCGTGAGTTTCGCGCCAATCGCAATCATCTGGCCGTTGTCATCGACGAGTTCGGCCGTGTGGCTGGCCTGGTGACGATTGAAGATGTGCTGGAAGAAATCGTCGGCGAGATCGAGGACGAGTTTGACATCCCCGAGGACGAGGGCGATATCTTTGCTCTGGCCGACAATAGCTACCGCGTGGCGGGCGATGCCAGCATCGAGCATGTGAGCGAGGAGTTCGAGACTTCGCTGCATGCCAGCGACCCCGATGCCGAGTTCGATACCATTGGTGGATTGATTGCCCATGAAATCGGCCATGTGCCCAAGCGCGGCGAGCAGATTCATCTGGGCGGGCTGGAGTTCACCGTGCTCCACACCAAGGGCGGCGCGGTGCGCTGGTTCAAGGTGGTGCGCGATCCTTCGCCAGACAGCTTGGTTCGCAACTGATCGCGACTTGCGCAAATTCGGGTCAGGCCTGGTGTGATGCCGGTGGAAATACTGGTTGTGCCTCTTGGTTTGCACAAATCTTGGCGATACCTCGTATGCTTGAATTCACCCAACCGCCCGGTTGGGTGTTTTGTTAGTGCCTGCTGATTCCTATGACCACCACTGCCTCTACCGTTCAGACCGCTGCTGCCAGGCCCAAAGGCTGGATGAGCTGGCTTTTGATGCTGATTGCAGGCGGGCTGCAGGCCTTCTCTCTGGCCTGGCCCTGGGCTCGCGGCCAGGGCGACGGCTGGCTGAGCTTGGCCGGAGGCTATGGCCGTCCGCTGTGGTGGCTGCAGATTCTGTCGCTGGCGGTGCTGGTTCATGCGCTGCTGGCTGCCCGTACCGCCGCTCAGGCGGCAGGCCGGGCCTGGCTGTTCGGCACGGCCTGGCTGGCGGCCACCTTCTGGTGGCTCTTCATCTCCATGCACACCTATGGCGGATTGGCGGCGCCATTGGCGGTGGCAGCCGTGTTGGCACTGGCGGGCTTTCTGGGTGGCTATTACGCCGTGGCTGCATGGTGCTTCAAGCGTTTGGCAAAGGCGCCGGATGCATTGTCAGCGCTGGTCTTTGCCGCACTATGGACGCTGGCCGAGCTGGCGCGTGGCTGGCTCTGGACCGGTTTTCCCTGGGGCGCAGGCGGCTATGCCCATGTGGAAGGCCCGCTGGCCGTGCTGCCGCGCTGGATTGGCGTCTACGGCACGGGGTTTGTGGCGGCCTGGGCTGCAGCCTGGCTGGCGCTGCTGGTCTGGCGTATGCAGACCAGGTCGGCGTTGCTGAAATTCAAGCCGGCCCTAGCATCTGCTGTGGCCCTGGGTCTGGTCTGGGGCGGGCTGTGGTGGTCGCGTGATGCCGCCATTGAAGCACCTGGTCAGCTGCCCGGCATGAGCGTGGAGCTGCTGCAGGGCAATATTCCGCAGGATGAAAAGTTTGAAATGGGTTCGGGCGTGGTGGTGGCACTGCGCTGGTATGCCCAGCAGTTGCATGACGCCAGGGCCCAGTTGGTCGTGGCACCCGAGACAGCCATTCCACTGCTGCCTCAGCAGCTTCCTGAAGGCTATCTGGACTTTGTGCGCGCACCTTTTGTCGCCAAGGAATCCAGCCGCGCGGCTCTGGTGGGCCTTCCGCTGGGCAACTGGGACAAGGGCTTCACCAATACGGTCGAAGGCTGGCTGCCGGGGCAGACCCGGGCCTATCAATACGACAAGCACCATCTGGTGCCGTTTGGTGAGTTCATTCCGCCCATGTTCCGCTGGTTCACCGAACTCATGAATATTCCGCTGGGCGACTTCAATCGTGGCGCACTGGGCCAGCCTTCCATGAGCTGGGCGGGTGAGCGCCTGTCGCCCAATATCTGCTACGAAGACCTGTTCGGCGAAGAGCTTGCGGCCCATTTCGGCAATGCGGCGACGGCACCCACGGTGCTGGTCAATCTGAGTAATATCGGCTGGTTTGGCGACTCCGTGGCCATTGATCAGCATCTGTCCATCAGCCGCATGCGCGCGCTGGAGTTCGAGCGCCCCATGTTGCGCGCAACGAACACCGGAGCCACGGTGGTGATCGATCACAAAGGGCAAGTGGTGAAAGCACTGGCGCCTTTCGAGCGCGCGGTGCTGCAGGGCCGGGTTCAGGGGCGCGACGGGCTGACGCCTTATGCGCGCTGGGTGCATGCTCTGGGTCTGTTGCCTCTGACCCTGTTGTGCCTCGTGTTCTGCGTGCTGGCCTGGATCTCCTTGAGAAAGACCGAGGAAGGCGTAGTGTCCCGCACGGAATAAGCCACCTCGGCATCAGCGGCTGTGGCATTTGTGGCAGAGTCTTGGGCCTGAAAACGGGTATTGTGTCCCGGGTAGGGGCGTGAGCCTTGATAATCCCTGGTTGTACCGCCCGCAGTGGGCGCGCGCAGCGGGCGCGGGTCCCGTCACCCAAAATACAGAGTAACAGGTAGCTTGCACAGGCTGCCGCGGAGCAATTGAGAGAATGGCTGAATCTTTTTCCTACGAACAACTGATCGCGTCCGGCGAAGGCAAGCTGTTTGGTGCCGATAGCGGACGTCTGCCCCTGCCTCCCATGTTGATGTTCGATCGCATCACACATATCTCCGAGGACGGCGGTGCCCACGGTCTGGGCAAGATTGTTGCGGAACTGGACGTCAAGCCCGACCTGTGGTTCTTTGATTGCCACTTCCAGGGCGATCCCGTCATGCCCGGTTGCCTGGGCCTGGACGCCATGTGGCAGCTGATCGGCTTTTACCTGACCTGGCTGCGTTTGCCGGGTCGTGGTCGTGCCCTGGGTGCAGGCGAAGTCAAGTTTACAGGTGAAGTAGGTCCCGATGTCAAACTCGTGACATATGAAATTGATATCAAGCGAGTAATCAAGCGCAAGCTGAACATGGCCATAGGCGATGCACGCCTGCTGGCCGACGGCAAGGAAATTTACGTGGCCAATGACCTGCGCGTGGGTCTGTTCCTGCGTGAAGGTGATGCCAAGGGAACGGCAGCATGAGCAAGAAGCGGGTAGTGATCACCGGTGCGGGCATTGTCTCGTGCATCGGCAATGACCTGGCAACCGTGGAGGCCTCGCTGCGCGAGGGCAAGAGCGGCATCAAGGCCATGCCCCAGTTCACGGAGCTGGGCATGCGCTCGCAGGTGGCAGGCATTCCCGAGATCGATATCGAAGCGCGCATCGACCGCAAGCAGTTACGTTTCATGGGCGATGCTGCGGCTTATTCGCAGATCGCCCTTGAAGACGCGATCAAGCAAGCGGGCCTCACGCCCGAGCAGGTGAGCAGCCCGCGCACCGGCCTGATCATGGGCTCGGGCGGCGGATCGCCCGCCAACCAGATCGAGGCAGCCGATACGCTGCGCGAAAAAGGTATCCGCCGCGTCGGCCCTTACCAGGTCACACGCTGCATGAGCTCCACGGTGTCGGCCTGCCTGGCAACCAACTTCAAGGTCAAGGGCATCAACTACTCCATCACCTCGGCCTGCTCCACCTCGGCCCACTGCATCGGTGCTGCGGCCCAGCAGATCGCCTGGGGCATGCAGGATGTGATGTTTGCCGGCGGCGGCGAAGAGCTGTCCTGGGGCATGTCGCTGCTGTTCGACGGCATGGGTGCCATGTCCAGCAAGTACAACGAGACGCCTGATAAGGCCTCGCGTGCCTACGATGCCAACCGTGACGGCTTCGTGATCGCTGGCGGCGGCGGTGCCGTGGTGCTGGAAAGCCTGGACCATGCGCTGGCACGCGGTGCCAACATCCTGGCCGAAGTGGTGGGCTTTGGTGCCACCAGCGACGGTGAGGACATGGTCGCTCCTTCGGGCGACGGCGCCATCGCCTGCATGAAGCAGGCCATGGAAACCGTGGATGCGCCCATCGACTACATCAACACCCACGGCACATCGACCCCTGTGGGCGATATGCAGGAAGTGCGTGCCATGCGCGAGCTGTTCGGTGACCAGGTACCTCCGTTCTCGTCCACCAAGTCGCTGACCGGCCATTCGCTGGGCGCGACCGGTGTGCAGGAGGCGATTTACTGCCTGATCATGCTGAACAAGGGCTTCATCGCAGGGTCCGTGAACGTGGAGACGCCCGACCCGCTGCTGGGCGATATGCCTCTGGTCACCCAGACCCGCGATGCCGAACTCAAGACCGTGCTGTCCAACAGCTTTGGCTTTGGCGGCACCAATGCCTCCCTGGTGCTCAAGCGCTGGGAAGGGCAGTAAGCGCCGGAGTCTTGGATCGCGAGCCCGCTTGGCCTTGAGGTAAGCGGGCTTTTTTCTGTCGTCGACTACTGTCTCCCCCATGAAGATCGCAATTCTTGACCGTGATGGCACCCTGAACCAGTGGGGAGCTCAAGGTTTCATTGGCCGGCCCGATGAGTGGGTTGCAGTCCCCAGTGCGCTGGAGGCGGTTTCGCGCCTGAACCGTGCCGGCTGGCATGTGGTGGTCGCCACCAATCAACCTGGGCTGGGTCGCGGGCTGTTCGATGTGATCGAGCTCAACGCCGTGCACGCTAAGATGCACCGGGAGATGGCAGCCGTCGGGGCGCGGGTGGAGGCCGTGTTTTTTTGTCCGCACGCTCCCGATGAAGACTGCCAGTGCCGTAAACCAGGCGTAGCGCTGTTCGAGCAGATTGCCGATCGCTACGGCGCGGAAGGCCATGAAATCTGGGCCATTGGCAGCGGCGTCGAGCATTTGCAGGCGGGCAAGGCTCTTGGCGCTCATCTGGTGTTCGTGGAGTCCACCGCCAGGCCCGAGTGCAGCAGCGATGCCGACCTGCCTGAGGGCAGCGAGCGCTATCCAGATCTGGAGGCTGTGGTGAATATGCTGTTGCCGCTGGGAGGGGATGAGGATGCTCAGCCCCTGGATTCGGCGCCTGCCCCGCATTGAGCCCGGGTTTCAGGTCAAAATAGACTCAACTGCTTGAAAGAGCAGCGCAAGCTGCTATGTTTCTTGTTGATAACCGTGCCAAATCAATGGGCCAGACTTCAGGTCTGTGCTCACGTCATTCGATTGCTGTCATGTCCCTGATTCGCTCCGTCCTCCACATGTTGTGGATGGCTATTACCGTCATTCCATACACTTTCGCGGTGCTGCTGGCCAAGTGGACCAGCGGCTCATCGGCCAAGGCATACAGCGCTGCCCGCGCCTGGCTCAAGCTCTCGGTGGACAGCGCCCGCGTGATCATGGGGGTCCGGTATCAGGTGCAGGGCATGGAGAACCTGCCTGCGGACCCGAATCAGGGGGTGGTGCTGCTGGTCAAGCACCAGTCCACTTACGAGACCTTTCTCATGCCTGCCATCATGCCGCGCCCGCTGGCCTATGTGTTCAAGAAGGAGCTGCTGAAGGTGCCATTCTTCGGTTGGTCCATCGGTGCACTGGACATGATCCACATCGACCGGGCCCAGCGCTCGCGCGCCTTTCACAAGGTGGTGGAGCAAGGCAAGCGCCTGCTCGATCAAGGCATCTGGGTCATCATGTTTCCCGAAGGTACACGTGTGAATCGTGGAGAGGTGGGCGAGTACAAGACCGGCGCCACCCGTCTGGCCATCATGACGGGTGCGCCCGTGGTACCCATCGCTGTTACCTCGGCCAAGTGCTGGCCGCGCAAGGCCTTCATCAAAAAGCCCGGCGTGGTGGATGTTTCCATTGGCAAGCCCATTTCTTCGGTGGGCCGCAAGCATGACGAGCTGATGGTCGAGGTCGAGGCATGGATCGAGTCCGAAATGCAGCGCCTGGACCCAGAGGCTTATCGCAGATAAGGCAAAACTGCCCATGTCCACAGGCGATAGCTTGCAGCAAGCTTGGCAATGGCTGGTGCCGCCTGTGGTGGGGGATGGGCGGGGCGGGTTGATGCCGCGCAAGCGCCGGCGCAGCGGCCCTGAAGCCATTGAGCAGCGTTTGGATCAATCCGAGCTGGAATTTGAGAATAGTCAGCTTGTAGCACCCGTCAATATTTCAGTGGGTGCTATTGATTCTGAAGAGAATGAGCTGCCTGCAGAGCCCACACTTCTGGTGCATCCGGAAGCTAGCCACAGCGCCCGCTTGCAAGGGCGTGAGGTGGCTTATCTGCTGCGCCGTTCGGCGCGCCGCAGCATAGGCTTCAGCGTAGGGCTGCAAGGGCTTGAAGTCACCGCTCCGCAATGGGTGGCCATGCGCGAGATCGAATCAGCGCTGCAGACCAAGGCCGGCTGGATTGTGCGCAAGCTGCAGGAAGCCGGACAGCGACAGCAGATCAAGCAGGAAGCGCGCATTCTCTGGCAGGATGGAGGCGTGCTGGACTATCTGGGCCAGCCCATGAGTTTGCGGCTGACCGGGGATGGGTCACAACTGCTGCGTACGCGCCAGACGCATAGAGAGCAGGGGGGCGATGGCCCGCAAAGCCTGCATCTGCCCTTGCCGACAGGGGCACCGCCTGCCCAGGTGCGCGCGGCCGTTCAGGCCTGGATACTGCGGGAGGCGCGCAGCTATTTCACGGCCCGTATGCTGCACTATGCCGCACTCATGGGCGTGCGCTGGAATGCGCTGCGCCTGACAAGTGCCAGCACGCGCTGGGGCAGTGCCAACAGCAGCGGGATCATTCGTCTGAACTGGCGGTTGATGCAGCACAGCCCGCAAATCATCGACTATGTGGTGGTGCATGAGCTCGCCCATCTGCATCATATGGATCACAGCCCGCAGTTCTGGGCTGTGGTGGCTCAGGTGCTGCCCGACTGGAAGCATTTGCGCAGAGCATTGAGAGACAGGCCCTTGCCCGCTTGGGAATAGCGGCAATGATCGAGACGAGGAATGAAATGAGCAATACAACCCAAATCCAACCCGCTGCCGGCTATGCCGGCGATGTGCCGGCGGAGCTGGCCTGGCAATGGCTGCAGGCTGGTGAAGCGGTTCTGGTCGATGTGCGCACCGATGCCGAGCGCGAGTGGGTGGGCAAGGTGCCAGGCGCTGTTGCCGTGGCCTGGAAGCAGTGGCCCGGCATGGCAGCCAACCAGAACTTTGACGCCGAGCTGCGAGCAGCGGTACCCGAGGGCAAGAAAGTGGTGCTGCTATGCCGCAGCGGTGTGCGCTCTGTTGCGGCTGCCCAGCGTGCTGCGGGCCTGGGAATCGAGGCCTACAACATTCTTGAAGGTTTCGAAGGCGACGTTGACGCCAACGGCCAGCGAGGCCAGTTGGGTGGCTGGCGCAAGCGCGGCCTGCCCTGGCATCAGTAATGCGCAGGGCTTGGCCTGCAGCTTCTAGACCGAGCGATAGCCGTTGGGGTTCTGGCTTTGCCAGCGCCATGTGTCGGCGCACATGGTGTTCAGATCATGCTCGGCTTGCCAGCCAAGGGTTTTCAGGGCGTGGTCGGGGTCTGCATAGCAACTGGCCACATCCCCTGGACGGCGGTCTGTAATCGTATAGGGCAGGGTCTTGCCGCAGGCTTTTTCGAAGGCATGCAGCACTTCGAGCACGCTGTAGCCATTGCCCGTGCCCAGGTTGATGGTCAGCAACTCGGGCTTGGCCAGGCCGGCCAGCTTCTCGAGTGCCTTGACATGACCTCGGGCCAGGTCGACGACATGGATGTAGTCACGCACGCCGGTGCCGTCCACGGTGTCGTAGTCGCCGCCAAAGATCTGCAGCTTTTCACGACGGCCCACGGCGACCTGTGCCACAAAAGGCAGCAGGTTGTTGGGAATGTCCGAAGGGTCTTCACCAATCAGGCCGCTGGCATGGGCACCAATGGGATTGAAGTAGCGCAGCACGGCCAGCGACCATTGGGCGTCGGAGTGGTAGAGGTCCGACAGAATCTCTTCCACCATCAGTTTGCTGCGGCCGTAGGGATTGGTGACCGAAGTAGGGTGTACCTCATTGAGAGGCAAATATTGTGGCGAGCCATAGACTGTTGCCGAAGAGCTGAACACCAGATTGCGCACATTGTGCTTTTTCATGGCGCGCAGCAGCACCAGGGTGCCGTTGACGTTGTTGTCGTAGTAGTCCACAGGCTGGGCAACGGACTCGCCCACTGCTTTTTTGCCGGCAAAGTGCACGACACTGTCAATGCCATGCTCCTGCAAGGCCTGCTCAAGCGCAGCTTGATCGCGGACATCGCCATTGATCACGGCAATGGTGCGTCCAGTGATTTGCTCCACGCGGCGGATTGCTTCAGGATGGCTGTTGCTGAAGTTGTCGAAAATCACGACTTCATGACCGTGGCTGATCAGTTCGATGGCTGTATGGCTGCCGATATAGCCGGCACCGCCTGTGAGCAGAGTTTTCATAAGCTGCAGTCTAACTTCGAGTCAAATGAGAAAAGCGCTCATGCGAGCGCTTTTTGCGGCTGTATTTACAGAGCCTGATTCAGAGCGCCGGAATGCGCAGTTTCTGGCCAGGATAGATCCTGTCCGGGTTGCTGAGCATGGGCTTGTTGGCTTCAAAAATCACGTTGTACTTGTTGGCATCACCATAGTACTTCTTGGAGATGGCCGACAGGGTGTCACCGCGTACCACATCGTGGTACTGGGCTTCTGGCTCGGGGTTGGTGACCGCCATCAGGTTGTCCACGGACTGGACATTGGCCACATTACCGCAGCACAGCGTCACTTTTTCCTTGACAGCCTGAGTGGGAGCCGTGCCATTGACTGTTACCTTGCCTTGAGAAGCATCGAATTGAACCTGCAGATCGGATACGCCCAGATTCTGGGTGTTGATATAGCTGGCGATCGCCTGAGCCGCCTTGGCATTCAAGTCTTCGGCCGGTGCGGCTGCATGTGCGTCGCTGCCGCCAAACAGTTTTTCTCCGGCTTCCTTGATGAAACTGAACAGACCCATGGTTTCGACTCCTCAAAAGTAGTGGAAGAAAGCAGTTCACTTTAACGGGAAATCGAATTGATTTCTTGCAGGAGATGGACTGAGCGCTTTCTTTGACAATTTCCTGCGCACTTGTAATGAATGTGACAAGCGGCTGTCTGTCACAGAGAAAAGTGCTGATAATCCGCCGCATGACATTTTTGGCCATAGACATTGGCAACACCCGTTTGAAGTGGGCCATGTATGAAGATCATCGCCCTGGTGCTGCCTTGCTGGCCCATGGAGCGGAGTTCCTGGAGCATATAGAGCGCCTGGCAGAAGGTGCCTGGGCCGGGCTGCCAGCTCCCGAGCGCATGCTGGGCTGCGTGGTTGCCGGTGAGACGGCAAGGCGCAGGGTGCACGAGCAGATCGAACTCATGCTGGGATGGAATCTCGAGCCTCAATGGGTAGTCCCCTCCATCGCAGAAGCAGGGGTGACCAATGGCTATGACCATCCTTCCAGGCTGGGTGCGGACCGATGGGTGGCCATGATTGGTGCACGTCACCACATGTTGCAATTGGGCGATGCCCGGCCCTTGATCACGGTTATGGTGGGTACGGCAGTGACGGTCGATGCCATGGATGCGCAAGGCCGATTTCTGGGCGGCCTGATCATTCCCGGGCATGGCATCATGCTCAGGGCCCTGGAAGGCGGCACTGCGGGCCTGCACGTGCCTACGGGTGAAGTCAGATGCTTTCCCAAGAACACCAGCGATGCGCTGACCAGCGGCGGCACCTATGCCATCGCAGGTGCGGTGGAGCGCATGTATCAGCATCTGGCAGAACACTGCGGTGCAGAGCCGATGTGCATCATGGCGGGCGGTGCCGGCTGGAAAATGTCTCCCAGCATGACCAGGCCTTTTGAGCTGATCAACAACCTGATTTTTGATGGCCTGCTGGTGATGGCTGAAAAGCGCTGGGGCTGAGTGCCTGTTTTTGAAATGATTCGATTTTTGATTTGAGGCTGTTTCCATGATTTTCGTAACCGGCGGTGCAGGCTTTATCGGCGCCAACTTTGTTCTCGATTGGCTGGCGCATGTGAATGAGCCCGTGGTCAATATCGACAAGCTGACCTATGCGGGCAATCTGGAGAATCTGGCCAGCTTGAATGGCGATGCCCGTCATGTGTTTGTGCAGGCCGATATCGGCGACAGTGCACAGCTGGCGCAATTGCTGGCGCAGCACCAGCCTCGCGCCGTGGTGAACTTTGCGGCCGAGTCGCATGTGGACCGCTCCATTCATGGCCCCGAGGATTTCATCCAGACCAATGTGGTGGGCACTTTCCGCCTGCTGGAGGCGGTGCGTGCCTATTGGAATGGCCTGGAAGGCGAGGCCAAGTCCGGTTTTCGCTTTTTGCATGTCTCCACCGACGAGGTCTATGGGACGCTTGCGCCGACCGATCCTGCATTTACCGAAGAGCACAATTACGAGCCCAACAGCCCGTACTCGGCCAGCAAGGCGGCTTCGGACCACCTGGTGCGTGCCTGGCATCACACCTACGGCCTGCCGGTGCTGACGACCAACTGCAGCAACAATTACGGCCCGCTGCATTTCCCCGAAAAGCTGATCCCGCTGGTCATTGTCAATGCGCTGGCCGGCAAGCCGCTGCCCATCTACGGCGACGGCATGCAGGTGCGTGACTGGCTGTATGTGCGCGACCATTGCAGCGCCATCCGCCGTGTGCTGGAGGCCGGCCAGCTGGGCGAGACCTATAACGTGGGCGGCTGGAACGAGAAGGCCAATATCGACATCGTCAAGACCGTGTGCAGCTTGCTCGACGAGCTGCGCCCGCGCGCCGATGGCAAGGCCTATGCCGAGCAGATCACCTATGTGACCGACCGTCCTGGCCATGATCGCCGCTATGCGATCGATGCGCGCAAGCTGGAGCGCGAGCTGGGCTGGAAGCCTGCCGAGACCTTCGAGACCGGCATTCGCAAGACCGTGCAGTGGTATCTGGCCAACCCCGAGTGGGTGGCCAACGTGCAGTCGGGCGCCTACCGTGACTGGGTGCAGAAGCAGTACACCGGCGAGGCTTCGGCATGAAGCTGCTGCTGCTGGGCAAGAACGGTCAGGTCGGTTGGGAGCTGCAGCGCAGTCTCGCGCCTTTGGGTGAGGTGATTGCGCTGGATCGCCAGAGCGTGACTGTGGATGGGAATGGCCTGTGCGGCGATGTCGGCGATCTGCAGACACTGGCGCAGACCATTCGCAGCGTACGCCCGGATGTGATCGTCAATGCCGCAGCGCATACGGCAGTGGACAAGGCCGAGAGCGAGCCGGATCTGGCCTTGCGCCTGAATGCCGAAGCCCCTGAAGTCATGGCACTGGAGGCCAAAAGCCTGGGCGCCCTGCTGGTGCACTACAGCACCGACTATGTCTTCGACGGCTCCGGCAGTGCGGCACGCAAGGAGGGTGATGCAACCGGGCCGCTATCGGTCTACGGTCGCACCAAGCTGGAGGGCGAGCAGCGGATTGCGGCCACGCATTGCCGTCATCTGATTTTTCGCACCAGCTGGGTCTATGCAGCGCGTGGCGGCAACTTTGCCAAGACCATGTTGCGCCTGGCGCAGGAGCGCGAAGCGCTCAGCGTGATCAACGATCAATGGGGAGCGCCGACCGGCGCCGATCTGATCGCCGATGTCACGGCCCATGCCGTGCGCCATATGAGCGCTCATGAAGGCGATGGCGGTCTCTACCATCTGGTTGCCGCAGGAGAAACCAACTGGCATGCCTATGCCAGCCATGTGATCGAGCGCGCCCAAAGCCTGCGACCGGATCTGGACTGGAAGGTGCAAAGCATTGCTGCCGTGCCGACCACGGCCTTCCCGACACCGGCCGCGCGGCCCATGAACTCGCGTCTGGATACGCAAAAGCTGCAAGCGGCCATGCAACTGCATCTGCCTGCATGGCAGCAAGGCGTGGAGCGCATGCTGCGCGAAATTCTGTAATTTTCAAATAACTCGCTTCCAACGCTTATTGGCAAAGCGTTGGAAGCCATCCATTGATTCATCATGACGACACAGCGCAAAGGCATCATTCTGGCTGGCGGCTCCGGCACCCGTCTGCACCCCGCCACCCTGGCCATCAGCAAACAGCTGCTGCCGATCTACGACAAGCCCATGATCTACTACCCGCTGAGCACGCTGATGCTGGCGGGCATCCGGGACATTCTGATCATCAGCACCCCGCAGGACACGCCGCGCTTCGAGCAACTGCTGGGCGATGGCAGCCAGTGGGGCCTGAATCTTCAGTATGAGGTGCAGCCCAGCCCGGATGGCCTGGCCCAGGCCTTCCTGATTGGCGAGAAATTCCTCAACGGCGCTCCCAGCGCCCTGGTACTGGGTGACAACATCTACTACGGCCACGACTTCCAGCCGCTGCTCAAAAAAGCGGATGCGCGCCAGGGCGGTGCCACGGTGTTTGCCTACCATGTGCAAGACCCCGAGCGCTATGGCGTGGCCGAATTCGATGCCGACGGCAAAGTGCTGTCGCTTGAAGAAAAGCCCAAGCAGCCCAAGAGCAACTATGCCGTCACCGGCCTGTACTTCTACGACGAGCAGGTGGTGGAGCTGGCCAAGCAGGTCAAGCCTTCGGCGCGTGGCGAGCTGGAGATCACGGATCTCAACGGCATGTATCTGCAGCAAGGCAAGCTCAATGTCGAGCTGATGGGCCGAGGCTATGCCTGGCTTGACACCGGCACCCATGACAGCCTGCTCGAAGCCGGGCAATTCATTGCCACCTTGCAGCAGCGCCAGGGCCTGAAAGTGGCCTGCCCGGAAGAAATTGCCTATCGCCAGAAATGGATTGATGCCGCCCAGTTGGAGAAGCTGGGCCAGGCGCTGGTCAAGAATGGCTACGGACAATACCTGCTGCAGGTGCTCAAGGAAAAGGTGCACGCATGAAGTTCACGCCTTTGGCCATTCCCGATGTCTTTCTGATCGAACCCAAGGTGTTTGGGGATGCGCGCGGCTTTTTTCTGGAAAGCTTTCGCCAGGACCTCTTCAACCAGGCTACGGGCACGAACTACGAGTTCATTCAGGACAACCACAGCCGCAGCAGCAAGGGCGTGCTGCGTGGGCTGCACTACCAGCTGCCGCCCCATGCCCAGGGCAAGCTGGTGCGTGTGATCTCGGGCGCGGTGTTTGATGTGGCCGTGGATATCCGCCGCAGCTCGCCCAGTTTTGGTCAATGGGTGGGAGCCGAGCTGAGTGCCGAGAATCACCGACAGCTCTGGATTCCGCCGGGCTTTGCCCACGGCTTTGTGGTGCTCAGCGACACGGCGGACTTTGTCTACAAGACCACGGCTTATTACGCGCCCGAGTCGGATCGGGGGCTGCTCTGGAATGACCCCGACATAGCTATTGCCTGGCCACAGCTCGATATCGAGTTTTCCTTGTCCGAAAAGGACAGGAATCAGCCCGCATTCAAGCAGGCCGAACTGTTCGATTAAGTCTGGTCTGATGCGGCCATCTGCAGAAATGGCTGAATCAGCTGCGCATCGCATCGCTCGCGCAGACAGTACAGGTATTCGGGAAGACAGGGAACCTCGCCTTCCAGATCCAGCACGACGAGTTCAGGGTGGGCCGATGCTTCGTGCCGCGCAAAAATGCTGATGCCCATCTGGCGGATCACGGCTTCGCGTATGGACTCGCGGCTGGCAATTTCCAGAATCCGTTGCGGGCTGACCTGGGCGGCTTCCAGCATCTGCTCGGTCAGCTGCCGGGTCATGGAGCCGCGCTCGCGCAGGATCAGCGTGTTTTCTGCCAGATCCTTGATGGCTACGGACTTCTGCCTGGCCAGCGCATGCTGCCGGTGCACGACCAGGGCCAACGGGTCGCGTCCCAGCTCCAGGCGCAGCAGGCGCGGATCGGTGTCCAGGTGCGAAGAGGTTGCCAGATCCACCTGATACTCGGCCAGCGCCTGAATCATCTGACGCGAATTGCCGTTGACGATGCTCACCTCCACCAGCGCATATTGCTGCTGATAGCGCTTGACGATGTCCAGCACATAGTAGGGTGCTGTGGCACCTATGCGTAGCTGGCCCTGATTGACATGGCCCGACTGGCGCAGCGCCGATTCGATCTGGGCCGACTGCAGCAGCAGCTTTTCTATTTCCGGCAGCAGCTTCAGGCCCGCATCGGTGATGGCCAGTCTTCCGCTCTGGCGCGTGAACAGCTCGACTTCATATTGCTCCTCCAAGGCCTTGATCTGCGCCGTGACCGTGGGCTGGCTCAGCCCCAGCTGGCGCGCTGCCTGGGTGATGCTGCCGAGGCGGGCGACCCAGAAAAAGGATTTGAGCTGTGTGGCAAACATGACAAGGTCTTCAAGAAAGCGGTGCCCGGATTTCAACATGAACGCTGCAGCCGGTAATGCGGATGAGCAGCTTTGATTTCAATAGCTTCTTGCGCATATAAGCAATGTCTTTTAGATGGTTTTATGAAGAAATATGAGACAGATAAGGCGTAAGTTGCTTTTGAATTAATAGCATTTCGATGGCGGACGCTGGCGCAGCGCGCTGACTACAAAGTTTGCTGATGACGCCTTTGCCAGATTTCAGTTCTGTGACACAGGCGTTTCACAGTGAATTTCTACAGTTCCCTCATGTCGCAAACGGCCGCGTTGGTCGGGCGGCAACGATCAATCCAAGGGACTGTTATCCATGCGCCACGCTTTTGCACCCGCCACTCGCCGCTTCACCTTGATCGCCTTTGCCACGGTTGCCACGGCTTTGCTGGGCCTGGCCTCCGCGGCCCACGCCAGGACCGATCTGCTCGTGTATTCGGCCCTGGAGGCCGACCAGATCAAGGCCTACAAAGCGGCTTTTGAAAAAGCCCATCCCGAGATCGAGCTGAAGTTCGTGCGCGACAGCACGGGCATCATCACTGCCCGTCTGCTGGCCGAAAAGGCCAATCCCCAGGCCGATGTGATCTGGGGCGTGGCCGCCACTTCGCTGATGCTGCTGGACAAGCAAGGCATGCTGCAGCCCTATGCGCCCAGAAACCTGGCCAAGGTGCGCTCCACCATGCGCGATCCGGCAGCCACGCCGACCTGGGTGGGCATGGACCTGTGGTCGTCCGCCGTCTGCTTCAACACCGTGGAAGGCCCGAGGCGCAAGCTGCCCACGCCTGCCAGCTGGGCCGACCTGACCAGGCCCGAATTCAAGGGCTCGATCACCATGCCCCACCCGGCGTCCAGCGGCACGGGCTATCTGATGGTGGCCGCCTGGCTGCAGATGATGGGCGAGGACAAGGGCTGGGCCTATATGGATGCGCTGCACCAGAACATCGGCGTCTACACGCACAGCGGCTCCAAGCCCTGCCGCCAGGCCGGCGCGGGCGAGTTCCCCGTGGGCCTGAGCTTTGAATACCGGGCCAACAAGACCAAGAAGGATGGTGCGCCCATCGACATTGTCTTCCCCAGGGAAGGTCTGGGCTGGGATGTGGAAGCCACGGCCATTCTGAAGACCAGCAAAAAGCAGGAAGCCGCCAAGGCCCTGGCCGACTGGGCGGTGACGCCTGACGCCAATAAGCTCTACGCAGCCAACTTTGCCGTGCTGGCCCTTCCCGAGGCCCAGGAAAAGCACGAGTTCATTCCGGCCGATCTGGAAAAGCGCCTGGCCACGAACGACTTCAACTGGGCAGCGGCTAACCGCGATCGTATCTTGGCCGAATGGTCGCGTCGGTACGAAGCCAAGGCGGAGAAGAAATAACACCCCCTGAGGCGCTTCGCGCCTTCCCCCTCTCTGGCGCTGAGCGCCGGAGGGGGACGACAGCCTCGCTGCGGGGCTGCCCTTGCTCGCTGTCACTGGCGAAACGGGTCTGCACATGCAGCGGTGGGCATTTCGAGCGATACAGATCGGAACGACCTTCGGATTGTTTGCACGTTGAAAGAGATACATGCTGCGCATTGACCATATCGCCAAGCAGTACAGGGACCAGCCGGTGCTGCGCGACATTGACCTGTTGGTGGAGGGGGGCGAGTTCGTCAGTCTGCTGGGCCCTTCGGGCTGCGGCAAGACCACGCTGCTGCGCATTCTGTGCGGCATCGAGCAGGCCGACGCGGGCCGCATTCTGTTTCAGGGCGAGGACATCACGCGCTGGCCTGCCGCGCGCCGGGGCTTTGGCGTGGTGTTCCAGAGCTACGCACTGTTTCCTAACCTGACGGCGACCCAGAATGTGGCGTTTGGTCTCAAGGGCCAGCCTGCGGCGCAAGTGCAGGCCCGGGTGCAGGAGATGCTGGCTCTGGTAGGCCTGGGTGCGCAGGCGCAGCGCTATCCGGCGCAATTGTCGGGCGGCCAGCAGCAGCGCATTGCGCTGGCACGCGCACTGGCGCCGCGCCCGCGTCTGCTGTTGCTGGACGAGCCGCTGTCCGCGCTCGATGCCCAGGTGCGCACCGAACTGCGCAGCGAAATCCGCCAGTTGCAGCGTCAGCTGGGCATTGCCTGCGTGATGGTCACGCACGACCAGGAAGAAGCGCTCTCCATGGCCGACCGGGTGGTGCTGATGCATCAGGGCCGTATCGAGCAGCAGGGCTCGCCAGAGCAGCTCTACGCCAAGCCGGTCAGCCACTTTGCGGCCGGTTTTGTGGGCCGCATGAATTTGCTGCCCGCCGTGGCCGAGTCGGGCGATGCGGTGCACGTGGGCGAGGGGCGGCTTGAATGCAGCACTGCCGGCTTTGAGGCCGGTGATGCCTTGCTGGTGGGCGTGAGGCCCGAAAGCGTGGTGCTGCACCCGGCCCAGCCCGCAGCACTGCCCAATCTGTTCCGGGCGCGGGTGGTCGAGACCTCATTCCTGGGCTCGCTGGTCCTGGTGCGCGTGTTCAGCCCCACGCTGCAATGCCAGATCGATGTGCAGTGGCCGCTGCGCCATGACGCGCGCCTGCCCGACTGGCTGCAGGGCGAGGTGTTGCTGGAGTTGCCGGCTGCCGCGCTGCAGTCGCTGGCAGCGCCAGAGATTTTGCGAAAGGCGGCATAAGCATGGATGCCTCTTCTTCTGCGCTGCCAGTGGGGAGCTATGCGCCCGCAGCGGAATCACGTCGGCAGCAAGGCAGCGGCCCTGCGACGCCACGACAAACGCGCTTTTTCCATTGGGAAAAGCTGTGGCTGGGCGCGCTGGTGCTGGGCCTGCTGGGCGCGCTGCTGGTGGCCATTGCGCTGCCCGTGGGGGCGCTGCTGGGGCACAGCTTTGTGTCGGCCGATGGCAAGTTCTCGGGTCTGGCACAGTACCTCGCCTATGCGCAAACGCCGGGCGTAGGCCAGTCGCTGTTCAACAGCCTGTGGCTGTCTGCCTTCAGCAGCACCTTGTGTGTGGCCCTGGCCTATGGCTATGCCTATGGCGTGATGCGCAGTTGCATGCCGCTGGCCAAGCTGTTTCGCGCCATTGCCCTGGTGCCTCTGCTGGCGCCGTCGCTGCTCATGGCCATCAGCCTGATCTATCTGTTTGGCGCCCAGGGTCTGCTCAAGAGCTGGCTGCTGGGCGGCACGGCCTACGGCCCGTTCGGCATCATTCTCGGCTCGGTGCTGTGGACGTTTCCGCATGCGCTGATGATTCTGTGCACCACGCTGGCCTCGGGCGATGCCCGCCTGTATGAGGCCGCCGCCACGCTGGGCGCAGGCCGCTGGCGCAGCTTCTGCCAGGTCACGCTGCCAGCCAGCCGCTATGGGCTGATGATTGCCTGGATTGTGGTGTTCGTCCTGGTGGTCACCGACTTTGGCGTGCCCAAGGTGATTGGCGGCAACACACAGATGCTGGCTACCGATATCTACAAGCAGGTGATTGGCCAGCAAAACCTGTCCATGGGGGCCGTGGTGGCCATGCTGCTGCTGGTGCCTGCGGGCCTGGCCTTTGCGGCCGAGCGTCATTTGCGTGCCCGGCAGGCCGCTGCCATGAGCGTGCGGGCCGTGCCTCTGGTGCCACAGCCCTGTGCGCCGCTTGACCGTGCGCTACTGGTGTATTGCAGCCTGATGGCTTTGGCGTTGCTGGCGGTGATGGGCACGGCCGTGCTGGCATCCCTAGTCAGCTTCTGGCCCTACAACCTGAGCCTGAGCTTCAAGCACTACCAGTTTGACCTGATGGATGGCGGCGGCTGGGCCAGTTACGCCAACTCGCTGACCATGGCCGCAGCCACGGCGGTGATCGGCGCGCTGCTGAGCTTTTTGAGCGCCTACCTCGTGGCCAAGCCCGCGGGCTGGGACCGTGCGCGTCAGTGGCTGCATGCCGTGGCCACGTTGCCCATGGCGGTTCCGGGGTTGGCGCTGGGTTTGGGCTATATCCTGTTCTTCAATGCGAGTAGCAACCCGCTGCATTTTCTGTACGGGTCCATGGGGATTCTGGTGCTGTGCTCGGTGGCGCATTTTTTCTCGGTGGCTCACATCACCCAGCTCACCGCATTGCAGCAACTGGACGCCGAATACGAGCGCGTGGCCGATTCCATGGGCCTGCCGTTCTGGACGCTGCTGTGGCGCGTGCATCTGCCCGTGTGCCTGCCTGCGGTGATGCAGGTGGCGGGCTACTTCTTCGTGAATGCCATGACCACGGTGTCGGCCGTGGTCTTCTTGTACTCGCCCGAAACCACACTGGCCTCGGTGGCCGTGCTGGCCATGGATGACGCGGGCGATATCGCTCCCGCCGCCGCCATGGCCACGCTGATCTTTGCGACTGCAGCCGCCGGTCGCCTGCTGATTGCGCTGCTGGATGCCTGGCTGCAGCGGCGTACCCAGCACTGGCGCCAGCGCTGAGGACTTTCTCCACATCACTTGATTCCCCGAACGTCTCTTGCTGCATCGCCTGGGCGCTGCGGCAGGGAATTGGCTTGTCTGCTTTTTCTGTAACGCTATGAAAAATTACGATCTGATCGTCGTCGGCGCCGGCATTGTCGGCCTGGCCCATGCCTATACCGCTGCCGCGCAAGGCCGCTCCGTGCTGGTGATAGAGCGCGACGGTGCCTGCCTGGGCGCATCGATTCGCAACTTCGGTTTTGTCACCATCACGGGCCAGCGCGCTGGCGCCCATTGGCGGCGCGCCATGCGCTCACGCGATGTCTGGGCAGAGATTGCACCCAAGGCCGGTATCGATGTCCTTCATTCCGGCCTTTGGCTGACGGCGCGCCGTCCTGCTGCCGCTGCAGTGCTTGAAGTCTTTATGCACACCGAAATGGGCGCAGGTTGTGAGCTGCTGACCCCAGCCCAGGCCGCGGCGCGCCACCCGGCGCTGCGCACCGACGGGCTGCAGTCCGTGCTCTACAGCCCGCATGAGCTGCGCGTGGAGTCGCGCACGGCCATCCCGCTGCTGGCCCTGTGGTTGCAGCAGGATCTGGGAGTGGATTTTCGCTTTGGCGAAAGCGTGACGGAGGTGGCAACGCCGCGCGTGACCACCTCGCGTGGCCGCTATCACGCCGAACGTGTGGTGGTCTGCAACAACGCCGATCCAGGTGGACTGTTTGCAGGCGAATGGACTGACAACCAAGTGCAGCTGTGCCAGTTGCAGATGCTGCGCGTCAAGCCGCAAGCGGGCTTCAAGCTTGAAGGATCGGTCATGGGGGATCTGAGCCTGGTGCGCTACGAAGGCTATAGCGCGCTGCCCGAAGCCACTGCATTGCGCGCCGAGCTGGAGCGCGAGGAGGCACAAAGCCTGAAGCACGGCATCCACCTGATTGCCGTGCAAAGCGCCGACGGCTCGCTGGTGGTGGGCGATTCGCACCACTACTGCAGCGCGCCCCAGCCTTTTGCCAGCGAAGCCGTCGACCAGCTCATGCTGCGCCATATGAACGAGGCACTGCATATCGACAAGGCCCAGGTCGTGGAGCGCTGGACGGGCATCTACCCCTCCAGTGCCGAAGCCCCTTGTTTTGTCAAAGCACCCGATGCAGCGACACGCGTGGTGGCCGTGACCAGCGGCTCGGGCGCGAGCACGGCTTTTGGTCTGGCCGAGGAAGTCTGGATGGCCTGGTAACTGCTACGAGTTGAATAGCTGCTAGCGCTTGCAGGCTGTCATATTTCAAGAAAATGAAATCAAAAACTATATCTGACAAGCGCAAGCAGCTATCAAAGCATGAGCGTCACTGCTGCACGAACAGTGGTGCAATCAGCATGACGAGCACGATGGCGGCCAGCACGGCAAACAGGATCTTGACCCAGCTGTAAGGCCGCTCGCCCGCAATCTGACCGGTATAGCCATTGGCCACGATCTGGTAGGTCTTGCTGCCATAGGTGTAGCCGACCAGCCAGACCGGCACCAGCGTGTGCTTGAAGCTGCGGCCCGAGTATTGGCGCTGGACCTGCAGATTGCGCTGAGTGTCTCCAGGAACCTCGCGCGAGCACATGCTGCGCAGCTGGCTGTCCATGTCTTCTTCGTTGATTCTGGCGGCCTTGGATAGGTCCACCTGGTAGCGCTCCACTGTCCAGCCTCGCACGAACTCCGGGCTGTAGGGCTTGAGGTCGGTAGTGGTCGGGAAGGGCTCCACCTGGCGCAGCAGATGGGCGTGCACGCCCACGGTGCCCGGCACCAGCTCATCGTCGAAGAAATGCTGCAAGCTGCCCGATGCCGGCTCCCAGCGCACATGCTGGACCTGGCGGGTCTGCAGATTGCCGTTGCAGTCGCGATAGGACTCGGTGGTGTAGTAGTAATAGCCGGCCTCTGCCCACCACTGGGCGCTGGCATGGGCGTCAAAGGTCCAGTAGGGCAGATAGACGCCGTGCAGCGTGTCCGTCAGCGCGGCGCTCTTGAGCTTGCTGGGGGCAAACCAGCGGCTGCCATACCACTGGCGGATCTTGTCGCGAATCTGGCCGTCGCTGATCTTGAACGGCAGAATGCTCTGCGGCGTGATGGCGTCGCTGCGCTCCTCATGGGCGACGATGGCCGGCGAGCCGCAGAAGTCGCAGCGCTGGGCCACGTTCTTGCCGAGAAACACCGAGATGGCACGGCAGTTCTGGCATTGCACCTCATAGCGCTCGTCCGAGCCCCAGCCGCGACCGCTGGCCGGGTTGCGCAAGGCATCGGCCAGATCCTGCTCCACCACGGAGCGCCCCGGCTCGGGCTGCGTCTGCTCGCTCCAGGGAACGACGGTGCCGCAGTATGGACATCTGAGCGACTGGGCCTTGGCATTCCACTCCAGATTGCCGCCGCATTCGGGGCAGACATGCCGGCCCACCATGGAGGGAGGCGCCGTCTCGGAGACAGGGGTGAATGCAGATCCGGAAGAGCGAGAGGAAGAAGCGGGTGTGGCCACGGCAAAAACGGGTTCAGGCGGCAGCAGCGGCGGGATGGGTTTCGTAGAAGGTCACGCAGTTGCCATCCTCGTCGAGAAGACTGAATTCCTGGGTGCCCCAGGGCTGCTGGCGCAGACCGCCATTGGGGTGAACCGCATTCTCGGCCAGACACTGCGCATGAAGGGCGGCAATTCCCGCCACCTGGATGCGGCAGCTGGTCTGCCTGGGAATCTCCGGGTCCTGGCAGGCCCAGAAATGCAGCTCCAGCCCGCCCAGCGAGACGATGGCGTACTCGCCGGGCTGGGCGTGGATGGTTCTGGCGCCCAGCACGCGGGCGTAGAAAGCCACGGTGCGCGCCATGTCCAGCGATGCCAGCACCGGAGTGGTGCTGATGAAAACCGGTTTGTGTTCATTCATGACGTGCACCCGAGGCCATGGATTGGGGATCAGCCGCGCAGGAACTCGTCCAGCGCAGCCTGGGCGATGCGCCACTGGCTGCCGATCTGGCGGGCCTTGAGGTTGCCGGCCTGGATTTCGGCCAGTACGTCGGCCTCGGCCACGCCCAGCACCTGGGCGGCCTGGGCGGGGGTCAGCACCTGCAGGCCGGCGGCGGCCGGGGCGGCAGGCGTCTGTGCGGCTTGCGCCGCGGCCGGCGAGAAGGGGTCTGCCACAGCAGCGGCCGGGGCGCCTGCAGCGCCACCGCCCTGCATGCCCTTCATCATTTCCTGGGCCATGCCGAAGCCCATGGCCATGGTGGCAGGAATAGTGGCTGCGGCAGCGCCTTCGCCGCCATTGGCCATGGCCTGGCCCATCTGGTATTTCACATAGTCGTTGAGGTTGCCGATGGCCCCCATGCTGGAGCGCTTGTCGATGGCCTGCTCCACCTCGGGCGGCACGGAAACGTTTTCCAGCAGGAAGCTGGTGATTTCCAGGCCGTATTTCTCGCTGACGGCCGGGTTGATGAGCTGCAGCAGCGCGTCGCCCAGCTCGCTGTAGCGCTGGGCCACATCGAGTGCCGGCACCTGAGCCTTGGCCAGTGCCTCAGAGAAGATGCTGACGATGCGCGAGCGCATGGTGTCGGCAAACTCGTCGATGCGGAAGTTCTGGTCCGTGCCCGCCACTTCCTTGAGGAACAGGGCGGCGTTGGTGATGCGGAAGTCATAGGTACCGAAGGCGCGCAGACGGATCACGCCAAAGTCCTTGTCGCGCATCATGATGGGGTTGGAGGTGCCCCATTTGTTGCCGGTGAACAAGCGCGTGTTGATGTAGTAGACATCGCACTTGAAGGGCGAGTTGAAGCCGTACTTCCAGCCGCGCAGCGTGGACAGAACCGGGATGTTCTGCGTGGTCAGCAGGTGGCGGCCCGGATTGAACAGGTCTGCGAACTGGCCTTCGGAGACGAACTGCACCTGCTGCGACTCACGCACGATGAGCTGGGCGCCGTTCTTGATTTCCTTGTCTTCATCGGGCCAGCGATACGACAGCGTGTCGCGCGAATCATCGGTCCATTCGATGATTTCGATCAGTTGCTTGGTGATGATTTTCATGAAATCCATGACGTGCTCCGAAAGAGGATGACGGGAAAGGAATCATTCTAGGAGGCAAACCGCAGCGGCTGGTTCCGGGATGCATGGCAGTTGCGCGAAAATTGTTAAAAAGTGAGCGCGTAGCGCATGCCATACAACAGTTTCAGCATCGATTGATGCTGTATTTGCCTGTTCACGCGCGGTAAGCGCTAGCGTTTTGCTTTTCCACATTTTGAAATCACCGGCTGGGCCGTTTCGTGAAAATGCCCGCTGTGGGGCCGCGCAGACAGACTACGCCCGTGATCAGTGGCACAGACTTAGAATCTACCGCTTATGCGGTCGATACCGCCCAGAACACCTCTTAATGAAGATGCCGCCCGCAATCGCCAGTGATTGCTGACGCGCGAACGTATACAAGTCATGCTGACCTTCCAACAAATCATTCTGAAACTGCAGTCCTACTGGGCCGAACAGGGCTGTGCATTGCTCCAGCCCTATGACATGGAAGTCGGCGCCGGCACCTCGCACACCGCGACCTTTCTGCGCGCCATCGGCCCCGAGCCCTGGAAGGCCGCCTATGTGCAGCCCAGCCGTCGCCCCAAGGACGGTCGCTACGGCGAGAACCCCAACCGCCTGCAGCACTACTACCAGTTCCAGGTGGTGCTCAAGCCCGCCCCCGACAACATCCTTGAGCTGTATCTGGGCTCGCTCGAAGCCCTGGGCTTCGATCTGAAGAAGAACGACATCCGCTTTGTCGAGGACGACTGGGAAAACCCCACGCTGGGCGCATGGGGCCTGGGCTGGGAAGTCTGGCTCAACGGCATGGAAGTGACCCAGTTCACCTATTTCCAGCAGGTCGCCGGCATTGACTGCAAGCCTGCCACCGGCGAGATCACCTACGGCTTGGAACGTCTGGCCATGTATCTGCAGGGCAAGGAATCGGTGTACGACCTGGTCTATACCGACGGCCTGTCCTACGGCGACGTGTTCCACCAGAATGAGGTGGAGCAGTCCACTTACAACTTCGAGCATTCGAATGCCGAGTTCCTGTTCAGCGCCTTTGCAGCTCATGAAGGTACGGCCAATCAGCTGATCGACGCTCAGCTGGCGTTGCCCGCCTATGAGCAGGTGCTCAAGGCCGCCCACACCTTCAACCTGCTGGACGCCCGTGGCGCCATCTCGGTGACCGAGCGCGCTGCCTATATCGGCCGCATCCGCAACCTGGCCCGCGCCGTGGGCAAGAGCTATCTGGACAGCCGCGCGCGCCTAGGCTTCCCCATGGCGCCCAAGGCCCATGCCGACGAGGTGCTGGCCGAGCTGGCCAAGGCCGCAGAGCAGGCAGCCAAGAAAGCCGCATAAGCGGCTTCAGGCCTCATTCCGACCCATATCCCAAAATTTCAGCGGCCAGCCTGGATCTAGCAAGCGCTGGCGGCTATCAAGATCATCATGAACGCATCGAATCTACTGGTTGAACTGTTTGTCGAAGAGCTGCCTCCCAAGGCACTGCAAAAGCTCGGCGATGCTTTTGCCGCTGTCATCTTCGAGCAGCTCAAGGCCCAGGGACTGCTGGCATCGACCGAGTCGCGCCTGACGGCCTACGCGTCGCCCCGCCGTCTGGCCGTGCACATCACCGAAGTGCTGCCCCAGGCCGAAGACAAGGCTGTCTCGCAAAAGCTGATGCCTGTCTCGGTGGCGCTGGATGCCGAAGGCAAGCCCACGGCGGCACTGCTCAAGAAACTGGCGGCCTTGGGGGCCGACGAATCCGCAGTGGCCGCTCTGAAGCGCCAGGGCGAAGGCAAGGCCGAAGCCCTGTTCTACGAATCCACGGCCAAGGGCGTGCTGCTGACCGATGGCGTGCAAAAGGCGCTGGACGAAGCCCTGGCCAAGCTGCCCATCCCCAAGGTCATGCGCTACCAGTTGCAGGACGGCTGGACCAGCGTGCACTTTGTGCGCCCGGCCCACGGCCTGGTCGTGATGCATGGCACCCAGGTGCTGATCGGCGTGAAGGCCCTGGGCCTGACCGCCGGCGCTGCCACGCATGGTCACCGCTTTGAAGCAGCTGTGGACCCCGTGGTCATCCAGAACGCCGACAGCTATGCAGAGCAACTGCGTGAAGAGGGCGCCGTGATCGCCAGCTTCACCGAGCGCCGTGCCGATATCGCCCGCCAGCTGCAGGCGGCTGCCGAACGCATTGGCGGCGACGTGCGCCCCATCGACGACCCGGCCCTGCTGGACGAGGTGACGGCCCTGGTCGAGCGCCCCAATGTGCTGGTCTGCGAATTCGAGAAGGAATTCCTGGCCGTGCCCCAGGAATGCCTGATCCTGACCATGAAGGCCAATCAGAAATACTTCCCGCTGCTGGACGCCAATGGCAAGCTGACCCATCAGTTCCTGATCGTCAGCAACATCCAGCCCCAGGACGCGTCGGCCGTGGTCGGCGGCAACGAACGTGTGGTGCGCCCCCGCCTGGCGGACGCCAAGTTCTTCTTCGACCAGGACCGCAAAAAGACCCTGGCCAGCCGCGTTGAGCAACTGGACAAGGTGGTCTATCACAACAAGCTGGGCACGCAGGGCGAGCGCATTGCCCGCGTACGCGCCATCGCCAAGAGCATTGCCCAGCAGCTGGGCAACTCCGAACTGGGCCGTCTGGCCGACCAGGCCGCCATGCTGGCCAAGACCGATCTGGTCACCGACATGGTGGGCGAGTTCCCCGAGCTGCAGGGCATCATGGGCCGCTACTACGCCCAGAACGACGGCCTGGATGTGGCCGTGGCCGATGCCATCGAAGACCACTACAAGCCTCGCTTTGCCGGCGACGAACTGCCGCGCGGCGATGTCGGCGTGATCGTGGCCCTGGCCGACAAGCTCGAAACCCTGGTGGGCATGTTCGGTATCGGCAACCTGCCCACCGGCGACCGCGACCCCTTCGCCCTGCGCCGTCATGCGCTGGGCGTGATCCGCATGCTGGTCGAAAAGGATCTGGAGCTGGATCTGGAAACCCTGCTGGTCAGCACCTTGCCCGCCTTTGGCGACAAGATCCAGGACGCCACGCCCCAGCTGGTCGAATTCATCTACGACCGCCTGGCCAATATGTTCCGCGAACAAGGCTACAGCGCCCAGGAAGTGGAAGCCGTGCTGGCCTTGCAGCCACAGCGCCTGTCCGACGTGCAAAAGCGCCTGGAAGCCGTGCGAGCCTTTGCGACCCTGCCCGAAGCTCCGGCCCTGGCCGCAGCCAACAAGCGCGTGGGCAATATCCTGAAGAAGGCCGAAACCGACATTCAGCCGCAGGTGAACGAGGGGCTGCTGGCGGAGCAGGCCGAAAAAGACCTGTATGCAGTGCTGCAGCAGGTGGCGCCCAAAGCTCAGCAACAGTTTGCAGCAGGTGATTACACCGCCAGCCTGCAAACCCTGGCAGCATTGCGTGCCTCGGTCGATGCATTCTTTGAGCAAGTCATGGTCAATGCCGAAGACCCGGCTCTCAAGGCAAACAGACTGGGCCTTTTGGTTATGCTTCATGAATCCATGAATCAATTCTCTGATCTATCTATTCTTGCACGATAATTTTAATTAATATTACTTAATATGACTACTAAAAAAGTACTGTGTGTTTTTGGAACACGTCCTGAGGCCATCAAAATGGCTCCTTTAGTAAATGTATTAAAAGGTAATAGTTTATTTGAAACCCGTGTGTGTGTTACGGGACAGCATCGGCAAATGTTGGATCAGGTGCTTCGGCTATTTGAGATAGAACCGGATTTTGATTTGAATTTGATGAAGTCTAGGCAAGATCTGAGTGATATAACATCAGGCGTATTACTTGGACTGAGAGATGTCTTTTCAAAGTGGACACCAGATCTCGTATTAGTGCATGGGGATACTTCTACAACCTTCGCAGCATCATTGGCGGCCTTCTATAAGAAAATTGCTGTTGGGCACATAGAGGCAGGGCTGCGTACTGGAAATATCTATTCGCCATGGCCAGAAGAAGCTAATCGAAAATTAACCAGTGTCTTGTCAAATTTTAATTTTTCCCCAACACAGGAATCAAAAGAAAATCTTATAAAAGAAGGTGTAGAACCTAATTCTATTTATGTTACAGGAAACACTGTAATCGACTCCTTGTTAAAAATCCGTGAAATGATTAATTCCAATAAGGAATTAAAAGTGGGATTTGATAATAAATTTAAATTCCTGGATGAAGGCGACCAAATTATTCTCGTCACTGGTCATAGAAGAGAAAATTTTGGTGAGGGTTTTGAGCGGATTTGTAAGGCATTGATGAGAATCGCATCTGATAATGAAAATGTGAAAATAGTCTATCCGGTGCATCTTAATCCCAATGTTCAAGAGCCCGTGAGGAGCTTCTTAGGATCAATTAAGAATATTCATTTAATAGATCCTCAAGATTATTTACCTTTTGTTTATCTGATGGATCGGTCTAGTATTATTTTAACGGATTCCGGAGGGATTCAAGAAGAGGCCCCTTCTTTGGGAAAGCCAGTGCTAGTCATGCGTGATACTACTGAGCGTCCAGAAGGAATTAAAGCAGGAACCATTAGACTGGTTGGAACAAATGCAGAAACTATTTATACGGGAGTTTCTGAGATATTAGGTGATCGTGAATTGTATAAAAAGATGAGTGCAGCTAGTAATCCATATGGTGATGGATCCGCAAGCAAAAGGATTAATGATTTTTTATCAGAACTTATTTAATGCAATGAAAAAAATATTCTATGTCATGCATGTAAATTGGGGCTGGATTAAGCAACGACCTCATTTTTTTGCAGAAGGATTGTCGAGAAAATATAATATTAATTTATTTCATCCTATTATTTACAAAAAGAAGTTAAAGTCAGGGCATGTTTTACCTGGTTTTAATTCAAATGTTTTCTTCAAGCTTCCTGATCGTTTTATATCTAAGTATGGCATTTTTTATATTTTAAACTGCTTTATTGTTAATTTTCAAATATCTTTTAGAATGTTGTGGGAAAGGCCAGATATTTTATGGCTAACTCATCCAGTTTTCTCGGGGGTTTTGCGATTTAAACCAAGTAATACTAAAATAATTTATGATTGCATGGATGATCATCAGCTTTTTTGGAAAAAAGAAAATAAAAAAATGATAAGCGATGAAAGAAATCTGATAGCCCAGTCAGATATTTTATTTTTTTCTAGTGAAACTCTAATGAGGAGAAAAATTCTTCCTTCTGAGATAAATAAGAGTTTTGTTGTTAACAATGGATGCGCCAAGTATTTTGTAGATTCTTTGAGCTCCGATAATGAATTAAGTGAAGTGGAGTCAGGGAAGTTTGTTATTGGTTATTTTGGGGCAATCGCCGAGTGGTTTGACTGGGATGCTATACATGAAATTTTGAGAAAATTTGATAACGTTTATTTTAAATTGGCTGGTCCGTGTGAGAAAGAAATGCCCACAAATAGCCGTATTGAATACTGTGGGGTATTGAGGCATGAGCAATTGAAGAAATTTTCTGATGATTGTGATGCTCTAATAATGCCATTCAAGGTAAATTCTTTGATAGAGGCGGTTGATCCAGTCAAGCTTTATGAATATGTATCATTTCTGAAGCCGATATTAGCACCTAGATATAAAGAAACTGAAAGATTCTCTAGGTTTGTTAATTTGTATGATGATTTAAATGGATTGTTGGAAGAGGTGGATGAGTTGTTGAATAAAAATAATAGAAAATATGAAAAAAGTGATGCCTTGAAATTTATTGTTGATAATACATGGGATGTAAGAACTGATTTCATTATTTCTAGAATAAATTATGAAATTAAATAAATATTTATTTTTCGGATTATTCGCATATATTTTAATTTTTTCATCTTTTATTTTCCTTTTAAATTCATCAGATAGTGAAAGTTATATTTTTTATGGAATGACATCTGGGTCTGATGATTATAAATATTTTTTAGAGTCTGTGAGTGCATTGAGAAGTAACTTTCAAAGTTTTGAAGATATTTTGGATTATGTAAAAGTATATTCCGGACATGCAGTTGCATATCCATTAATACTGTACTCGGCGTTTTATATTTTTGGAGAAAATGTTAATGTTGCATTGATATTGAATGCAGTGGTTTTATATTTTTGTTTTGTATTATTGTATAAATATATAGGTAATATAGAAAAATTAAAAGATAGTTTATTTTTGCTTATTTTAATTCTGACGCCTGGGGTTTATTATGTGGCCCTTCATATGTATAAGGATACATTCCTTTTTTTTGTGACTTTAATTTCTATTTTTTTTATTGAAAAAGGACGAATGGCTTTTGGCGTCTGGTTTGCAATGATTAGCCATTTTCTGAGGCCATACAATTTTCTAATTATTATTTTATTAAAAATAATAAAAAAATATCCTTTGTTAATGGCATTAATGTTTTTTTTGGGTATTTTTCTTGTTTTTAACAATAGTTATTTGAATGATAAGGTTCTTTCATCTATAGAGGATTTAAATAAGATTGCATTAGATGATTTGCAATCTTATGGATCAAGCTACACTCCAAGTGGAATAATTTTACTGGATTACTTCATTGGTTTAATTAGATTCTTCTTCCTTCCATTTCCATTTAGAATTAATTGGGATTATAATGAGAGACCATTAATTTTATTGTTTTTGGAATTCTATCAATCGATACTAAATTATATTGCTTTTATATTTGTTTTATTGAGATTTGATATTTTTCTAAAGACGATAAAAAAATACTATCTATTATTTTGTTACACCTTTTTTCAAGCATCAGTATATTCGGTGATTTTTTTTGGAAACTCTCAGCCTAGATATAGAGTTTATTTGTTTTCATGTGTGACTATTTTTTTGCTGGAAGTTTTAGGTGCATATTTAAATAGAAAAAAATATTGATATTATATATTTCCCTATTTATAAGTAAATTTATTATTAAATCATGCAAACCTATACAAAGGTTGGGAGTGCTAATGAAAATGTGTCCGATGGTATTCGGACTTTCAGTACTTGGTTTGGAGGCCGGTGGCGAGAGATGTATTGTCCCGGCAAAACTTGTATAGGTTAGACATGCTAATGCATAAGCTCAGCGGGTGTTCTCATATCCAGTGCCTGGTGCGGGCGCCGGTGGTTGCGACGTCCTCCTGTTTTCAGTAGCACTGGGCTTTTGAGTCCAGTGATTAATTAACGGGTTTTGCATCAGCCTTTGGGTATGAGCCACCGGGTTGGTCCGCCGAGGGACTTCTGTATTGACCCAGCAGAACCTGCACAGGTCAGGCCGCTAATGCAAATGCCTCAGCGGGTGCTCTCATGTTCAGCGCCTGTGCGGGCGCCGGTGGTTGTAGAAGTGGATCCCTTCTCCAATCAGACGACTGGCATGCTGCAGCGATTCGAACCGGTGCCGATGCACGCATTGCTCCTTGAGCGTATGAATCACCCGCTCGACCAAGCCATTCTGCTCGGGACTATGCGGCGTGATGAATTCCTGACGCAGGCCATAGCTTCTGACCAGCGCATTGTCCGAGCGCAGTAGGAACCGAGCAGGCACGCGCCCGAGCGTCCCGAACCGTGCGATCAGCGCCTGCTCCAGTGCTGACTCCGCCGTCTTGGATCTCCCGCTACGCGACAGGTGCCAGCCCAGCAGTTCCCGGCTGTGACAATCGATCACCAGGGCCATCGTGGTCCAGCGATCCCGTCCGGTCCAGACCCGGCACATGTCGGTGGCCCAGCGCTCATTCAGTGCCTTGGCCACCGAGGGCAGGGATTGGATCGTGGGCCTGAAGCCTACCGGGCGCTTTCGCACCTACCAGCCTTTTATCTGGAAGATGCGCTGCACCGTGTTCTTGTTGAGCCCCAGCAGATGCGCCACCGTTCGATAGCCGAAGGATGGGTTCTCCCCGATCATTGCCTTGATCCGCGACACCAATCGATCCTGCAACTTTGGCGCAGCCTTGACTGGGCGGTAGTACATGGCGCGCCTGAGCACATCAAACCAGCGGCACAGCTTGGAGATCGAGACGGTAATGCCATCGGCCTGCAGTCCCTGGCGGATCGTCTCGATCACTTCTCGTCCTCGCCCTGCAGGGACGGCTTTTTTCCTTGTGCGAAGCTCCAGAATCGCTTCAACGTAGGCCTCCTGGAGTTCCTTCAGCTAGCGCTCGTACTGCTCGCGCACGTCCTGCGGGTTGGCCTTCAGTGCATTCTTCATCCTTTTACGGTCGTCCTCCACCCAGCTCTCGATCTCCGAGAGCGCTAGGTCATAGGAGCGATTGGCCTCGGCCATGCTGGTCTTGCCCTAGATGATTTCCAGTACCAATGCCGTCTTGCGCTTCGTTGTTCAGCACTTGATCTCTTCGTTCACCAACGTATTCATGGTGTCTTCCTCTCGAAGGTAGCAACTGAGCAGGTTTAGACCGGCCATAAAGTGATGATTTATCTAAAAGCGCAATAATTCTGTTGAAGTTAGTTTCCGCAACTACCTGTACGAGGTCTTGGATCGGAATCAAAGCTAGTTGATAAATATATTTGGTTTGTATTTTATGAAATTCAATAAACTATAGAGACTACTGAATCCATATCCAATAGTAATGGAAATAATGGCTCCATTAATTCCGTGATTTGGAACTAATACCAACATTAATATAATGGATATTAATAATGAAAAAATCCACTTTTTCATTATTAATCCTCCATGGCTTATTTTATTAAAAAATGTAGACAAAGAAATATCTAGAGTATAGAAAAATAATATCCCTCCCATTCTCATGAAAATTTGTGATGCATCTTGGAATTTCGCTCCAAAAACCAAGTTGAAGATAACCTCGGAAAATAGGTAAAAGAAAAAATAGATAAGCGCATAAAAGGCGATTGAAAATTTCGTTAACTCAAGAACAGATTTTTTAATATCATTAATATTATCTTTTGTGTATACTTTGCTAGGGGCTAGTAAAACAATAAAAAGTGAAACTAGTATAAATGTGTTTTCAAGTATTTGCGATGCGGTAGAGTAAACCCCAAAATCGTAGCTTGATATTGACTCTTTTAGGAAGATCTTGTCTATTTTCTGAAGGCTAATCATGAAAATAAGACCTATGCCAAATTTCCATGACGTCTTTAAGGTCGTTAAGTACTTCTCGGATGAAAAACTAACGAGTTTAATTTTTGAATACTTTTTGAAGAAATAAAATAGAATTAAAGGGGATATGGAAAAATCTATGCAATAGATTATTATGAAAAATAATAGATTATCTTTTAATTTTTCATATGTTATTACAATAATAACTAATTTGACTGTCGAAAAAAATATTTGAATATTTGACGGTATTTTATTTTTTGAGCTTGCTTGAAACCAGTTTATGGAGATCGATAATGGCTCTTTTAATATTAAAGGAATAATTAAAGGTATTAAGAAGTATCCGTTTTTAGTGGATAATAAGTATAAAATCAATAAAATTGATGAAAATATTGAGAAAGATAATCTGACATAAAATGCAGAGCTAACTAATTCAGATAGCTGATGGGTGTTTGAGCATTCTGCGATTTTTGGAGTTAAATATTCTGACCCGCAAAAATAAGTGATGGCTAGAAATAAACTAAAAATTGATAGAGTATATTGAAATATTCCATAATTCTCAACGCTGAGTGCTCGAGCAAGAAACGCACTGCTTAATACTCCCGTGATTAATGAAAATCCTCGTTCGCTAAAAATCCAGAAAAAATTGCTTATATATTTCGGGATTGCAAATTTATTCTGCATTTTATCTTAGCGTCTTGTAGAGAATTTTTTTTATATAATTTGGAGAAAGTCGTATAATGGATCTTGTAATTATGTTAAATAAAAGCTCGAGTTTGTTTATAAATCCTATTTTTTCAAAATAAATAAATATTTTCACTTCTCCTTTTAAAAACTTATATCCTCGACGTTGGGTTATTGCATCGCCGGCTCTCATCTTTAATAAAACTTTAGGAATATTTTTAAAAATCTCACCTTTATTTAGAAGGGTTCCCCATAGTGCATAGTCTTCAGGGTAAATTTCTGGATACCCTCCATATGCTTCAATTTTTGATTTTCTGAAAATGGCGCATGGATGATTTATAGGAGATCTAGTCTTAGCGAATTTTATGATCTCAAGATGCGAATATGGAAGCGTTCTAGTTCCTATTAGGCTGCTTAGAGTGTTGTCCCATTCTTCAATAAATGCGCTACTAACAGTGACCTCAGGATTCTGAGTCATTAGTTTAACTTGCTCTTCAAATCGTTCTGGTAATGCGATGTCGTCAGTATCCATTCTGGCGATCAAATCGTAATTACAAAATTTTAGGCCGCTATTTAATGCTTTAGCTAGGCCAACATTATTTTTCAACTCTACCGTTAGAAAGGATGGGCCGATCAAGCGTTTCCATTTTTCAATTACGTCTAGGATCGGTTTACCTAACTGACCATCTTGTACTAGTACTATTTGGCTAGGCTTTAATTTTTGTGCAGACCAGATACTTTGAATGGAGTTGTCTAAAAATTGTGGACTTTCCTTGGAGTAAACAGACATTAGGACGGAAAATTTTTCAGTCATGATTTATATTTCCCCATTTTATTTTTGCAGCCGTGAATAAGCCCTTTTAGCATAAAATAAACCTGTTTTAATCGAGGTGGATTAAATATAGAGAATAGAATAAAGCTTCTAATTAATCTAATGGCGTCATTCAGCTTCCAGCTAAACGGAACGAATTTCATTTTTTGCATATAGATGCCGTTTCGCATTGTGTAGTAATGGCGTAAAGGGCTATGCAAGGGAATTACAATGGAGAAGAGATGGAGACGTTCATCACCTAGGTTGTGAGTCAATGTAGTTGCAGATGTACCATATGATAAAAAGCCCAGATCTCTGGCACGAGCTCCCCATTCAATGTCAACATATTCTAGAAATAACTCTTCATTGTAGAACCCCACTTCTAGCACTGCTTTTCTATTCATTAAGGTTCCGGAGCTGAGAAGCGAAAAACACTCAACTGTTGTATTTTCTTTAGTTAGAAAAACTCTTCTTTTTTTAAATTTTCCATACTGGAAGAATGGAATTCTATTGCCTGTTGCTTCATCTACTAAAATAGGTCCTATTGCCGCAATTTGTTTTCCTAACCTTTTAAGGTTCTCTTCTTCCTTTAGTAAAGATTCTAAATAGTCGTCTTGTATAAGGCTGTCTTGATCAAAAACGGCTATATGAGATGCATTTTGATTAAGGGCCCAATGTATCCCGATGTTTTGTGCTTTTCCGATGCCTAAATTATCATCATTTAAAAAAAATTTAATTTTGGAAGATTTTTTTTCTAGGCTTTCTACAAAAAATTTATCTTTCGAAGAGTTATCAACAATAATTACTTTATTAAATTGTTGATCTAATTTCTCTATAAATTTTGTTAGATGATCTAAATCTGGATTAAAGGTGACAACTATACAAAAAGTGTTATTCATTTTATTTTTTTGGGATCCAGCGGAAATAGGCCAGCTTGCTGTAGAACGCCAGATAGCAAATCACGCTAATGAAAAAGCAACTGGCCGTCAGCCATTTGTTTTGGTAGGTTAATACCGCCATCAGGCAGGGAACGGCCGCATACATCCAGAGGAAGGGTGAAGTCAAGCCATTCTGGATAGGTTTGGAAAAGCTGGAGAATGCTTTCTTGGCCCAGCGTTTGTTGGCCAGCATATGCAGATGCACGCCATCGGGCTGGCTGGGGTGGTAGCCTTCTCGAATCGTCTTTCTGACAAAACTGAATCCGACCTCAATAATCGGGTAGGAGCAGATCAACAGACTGGTCCAGGGTGAAACAGAGGTGTTGCGCTCGGGTAGGAGAACTGAAATCCATGCCAGCATGAAACCCAGAAAATAGGCGCCGCCGTCACCCAGGAAGATTTTTCCTGCCGGCCAATTCACTAAAAAAAATCCCATGACGGCACCTGCAATAATGAGGCAGGTGAAGGCTAGTGGGATATCTCCCACTTGGCGTGCGATAAATCCAAAGGCAGCAAGCATGATAATGGCTGTACCCGCCGTTAGGCCATTGAAGCCATCGATGATATTGATGGCGTTGGCAACGCCGCCGACAGCAAAGGCGGTGAATATGACGGAAATCAGAGTAAAGCTCAAAAGCCAGTCTATCCCCCAGATATCCACATGTGTCAGTGATGTGCCTGTAATACCCCAGCCCAGCACACCGGAAGCCATGGTGGCGAGCAGGCGCACCTTGACGGAGACTTTTTTTGTGATGTCTTCCATGAGGCCGAAAACAAAGGCTGGTATGCCTGCAAGCAATATGGCACTGAGAATGGCGCGTTTTTCTGCTGCAGCGATGCCGTGGCTGGATACTGCATAGCCTACGAATACTCCAATGGCAATCGCAATACCGCCGATTCGAGGTGTGGGATTGGTATGGAATTTTTGCAGGCCATCAGTGGTATCCATGGACAAGCTGCCATGCCATTTCTTTGTGGTAACCAATAGCAGGCAGGTAATAAAGGAGGCCAAGCCCGCAAGAAACGCGTCATACCTGAATAACTCTTGAACAGAGAAAATAATCGAATTCATGGAGTGAGTGGACGTGGAATTGTTTTATATCGTGGGAGGCTGACTCGGGGAAGTTGGCATCTTGCTCGTCTCCAAGAGCATTTGCGGCACAATGCAGCCCATCTGACTTGAACATTGTCCCACGGGACAGAGCCTTGATCTATGACCACCATTGACCCCACCACCCAGATCGCCCCCCGCGACAAAGCCGAAATCCTCGCGCAAGCGCTGCCCTACATCCGCAAGTTCCATGGCAAGACCATGGTCATCAAGTATGGCGGCAATGCCATGACCGATCCTGCCCTGCAGGCGGACTTTGCGGAAGATGTGGTGTTGCTCAAGCTGGTGGGGATTAACCCTGTGGTGGTTCATGGTGGTGGGCCTCAGATTGAAGCGGCGCTGGGTCGTCTAGGCAAGAAGGGTGAATTCATTCAGGGCATGCGTGTCACGGATGAAGAGACCATGGAAGTGGTGGAGTGGGTGCTGGCCGGCGAGGTGCAGCAGGACATCGTGGGTCTGATCCATCAGGCCGGCGGCAAGGCCGTGGGCCTGACGGGGCGAGATGGTGGCTTGATTCGTGCCAAGAAGCTCAAGATGCTGGATAACAAGGATCCGAGCATCGAGCACGATGTGGGTCAGGTGGGCGATATCGTTGCCATCGACCCCAGTGTGGTGAAGGCGCTGCAGGACGATGCTTTCATTCCAGTGATCAGCCCTATCGGTTTTGGTGAGGAGAACGAAAGTTACAACATCAACGCCGACGTGGTTGCAAGCAAACTCGCAACAGTGTTGCAAGCTGAAAAGCTGGTGCTTTTAACCAACACTCCGGGCGTTCTGGACAAAGCAGGCAATCTGCTGACGGATCTGACGGCGCGCGAGATTGATGCGCTGTTTGCCGACGGTACGATTTCCGGCGGCATGCTGCCCAAGATTTCGGGCGCTCTGGACGCTGCCAAGGCGGGTGTGAATGCGGTGCACATCATCGATGGACGCGTGCCGCATTCCATGCTGCTGGAAATTTTGACGGACCAGGCGTATGGCACGATGATTCGCAGCCATTGATGAGCCTGTCTGGCCCTGACATGTGGTTGCTCTTCTCGAGTGACTTTTCACATATGGCGTTAACATCGCCGCAGGGCTTTCCCGGGTGGAGTCGCGCTCAGGACTCCGCTGCAAGCCGCCTTTGGGCGGCTTTTGTTTTTGAGCGAGGTAGGACTTTATGCGTTTGCTTCTGGTGGAAGATGATGTGATGGTGGCCAGCGGTATCAAGCTGGGTCTTTCCGATGCCGGTTATGCCGTGGACTGGGTGGGCAGTGCCGAGCGTGCACTGGAAGTGCTGGCCCAGGAAGCGTTCGATGTGGCGGTGATCGATATCGGCCTGCCGGGCATCAACGGCCTGGAGCTGACGCGTCGCCTGCGCAGCAGCGATGTGGAAAGCAAGGCCATGCCGGTGTTGATCCTCACGGCGCGCGATGCGCTGCAGGACCGGGTGCAAGGCCTGGACTGGGGTGCCGACGACTATATGGTCAAGCCTTTCGAGCTGCCCGAGTTGCTGGCGCGCCTGCGTGCGCTGATGCGCCGCTCCCAGGCAGCCACTTCTGCTGTCCTGAACTTTGGCTGTATCGAACTGGATACGGCTGGCCGCCGCGCCGGCGCACGCCAGCTGCCGCAGGAAGGCGAAACTGAAGGCAAGCTGCTGCCCATCGATCTGGGGCCACGTGAATGGACGGTGCTGGAGTATCTTTTGCTCAATGCCCCCAAGCCCGCCAGCAAAGAAAAGCTGCTGCAGGCCCTGACCGGTTGGGACCGTGAAATCACGCCAAATGCCGTGGAAGTTTATGTGTCCCGCCTGCGCAGCAAACTGGAGCCGCATGGCGTGGCCCTGCGCTCCATTCGCGGTTTCGGTTATCGGCTGGAGTTGATGCCTGAATCTGTTTGATTCTCTATTTGATAGCTGTCAGCGATTGATTGATATGGAATTCAGTTATTTATATATCTGAATCGGTTATTAATGAAGCGCTTGCAGCTATGAAAATTGAATACTCCGAGTTCTCATTCAATAAACATTAATGACCGCCAATCTGCGTTTTCGGCTGCTGGTTCTGCTTTTGGTGCCGCTGATGCTGTTGGCGGCCATGGGTGGCTGGTTCAGCTACAGCGCCGCCGATGAGGCCTCCACCCAGCATGACCAGCGTTTGTTGCGCTTGCTGCCGGCCCTGGCCGATTCGGTGCTCGCGCCCTCGATTGCGGACGGCACGCCGCCGCTGGTGTCGCTGACGCCAAGCGTCGAAGACTTTTTGCGCAATCAGGGCGATGAAGCAGGCTATGCCGTGGGCGATCTGCAGGGCAATGTGGTGGCAGGCGATACCTGGATCAACTTCGATGTGCCGGCGACTGGCACGGCGGAATTCCATAGCCAGGAGCACGACGGTGTGACCTATCGCGTTGCCGTGCTCAAGGCCGAAACCTATGGCGCCGGCGAGATGGTCGTCATGCTGGCCGACAGCAGCGATGTGCGCCAGCAATGGGTGCGCCAGTTGCTGATGCATGTGCTGCTGCCCAATCTGCTGCTGATTGCGGGCGCGGCCGTGGCCATTTACTGGTCGGTGAGCCGGGCCTTCAAGCCGCTGCACAAGCTGACCCAGGCGGTGGAGCGCCGCTCGCCACGCGATCTGAGCCCGATTGACGAGCAGACCTCACCAGCCGAGGTCCGCCCGCTGGTGCGCTCGCTCAATCGCCTGTTCTCCCTGGTCAATGCACAGGCCGAAGGCCAGCGCCGTTTCGTCGCCGATGCGGCCCACCAGCTGCGCACGCCACTGGCGGCCTTGCAGACACAGGTGGAGGCCTGGGCCCTGAGCGGACAGGAGGCCAGGCGCCTAGCCAAGCGTACGGGCGAGCAGGCACAGGTCGTGCTCACGGTGGAGCAGATCGAGCAGTTGCGCGATGCAACCCGGCGCACCTCCCAGCTGGCGCGTCAGCTGCTGGCTCTGTCGCGTGCCGATGCGCGCAATGCCGAGGTGCAGCCGCTGCAGGAGGTGGACCTCAAGGAACTTTGCGAGAGCATGCTCGAGACCTTTATCGACCGTGCCTCGATCAAGCATCTGGACTTTGGCCTTGAGGTCGAGCCTGCATCGGTCTGGGGCCATAGCTGGTTGCTGCGCGAACTGGTTTCCAACCTGGTGGAAAACGCCATCAAGTACACGCCTAGGGGCGGCAGCGTCACCCTGCGCTGCGGTCTGCGTCCCCGGCCCGTGGGCACGGACGACGCCACCTTGCTGCAGATGGCGGGTGTGCAGCAATGGGCTTTTGTCGAGGTTGATGATGACGGGCCCGGCGTGCCTGAGGAAGAGCGCAGCCAGATTACCCAGCGTTTCTATCGCGCCCAGGGGGTGATTGAAGAAGGAACCGGTCTGGGCCTGGCAATTGCCGACGAAATAACGCAATTGCATCAAGGTGTACTGAGTTTTGCAGATGGAAGTTTCGGTAAAGGCTTATTAGTAAGACTTGAAATTCCGGTTCAATCAGTTTCAGAAGGCAGTCATGAGGTATCTGAAGCTCTCAAAGGTTAATTTCTCGGTTACGCTTGCGTGTTGGTGAGAGCGGGGGTGAAAGTTGGGGTGGAGACCGCAAGCCTGCTGTTTATTAAGGTTGGTTTGACGCACCTGACGCCTGCCGGTAAGGATAGTCGTGTGCTTAACAGTGCAACTGGCTGTGAGAAAATTGCTAATAAATACTGAGTCGCCTATGTCTGAGTCTGAAGTCCTGTCGCCTGTTTCCAATATTGAAAATCCCGCGGAGGACAGTCCTGCCGCTCCCGCCATGGCTCCTGCGCGCAAGCGTCCCAAGCCCGGCGAACGCCGCGAGCAAATCCTGCAGGCATTGGCCTCCATGCTGGAAAAGCCGGGTGCCGACCGCATTACCACGGCGGCCCTGGCCGCCCATTTGAGCGTGAGCGAAGCGGCCCTCTACCGTCACTTCGCCAGCAAGGCCCAGATGTTCGAAGGCCTGATCGAGTTCATCGAGCAGTCCGTCTTCACGCTGGTGCAGCAGATCGTGGGCCGTGATGTGCCCGACGCTGCGCATGACCCGGTCACTAGCGTGCGCAATGCCAATCGCGTGGTGGCATTGCTGCTGCAGTTTGGCGAAAAGAATCCCGGCATGGTGCGCGTGATGGTCGGCGACGCCATTGTTTTCGAGCACGAGCGTCTGCAGACCCGCATGAACCAGTTCTTTGACCGAATCGAGTCCACCTTGCGTCAATGCCTGCGTCCTGCCGCCGGTGCCATGGGCTCTGCTGCACCGACGGCCGAAGCATCGGTCGCTGCCAGTGTGCTGACCTCGTTTGCGCTGGGACGTCTGCAGCGCTATGCCCGCTCGGGCTTCCGCCGCCTGCCCACCGAACACCTGGATGCCAGCCTGGCCATGATGGTCGTGGTCTGAGTCGCTCCTCAGGCACTCTTTCAGGAACGCCGCAGTCTCAGGACTGGCGGCGTTTTTTGTGGTCGGCTGCCGGGAGAAACCAGGGCAGGAAAGGCTAAGTATTTACCCTTGATGGATTCAAAATCGGCCGGAAACTGTGCAAAATAGAACGAACGTTCGTTTTATTGAGAGTTTCATGGCCTCGTCTCCCGTTTCCCGTTCTTCAACTTCGCCCGCTGGTCGGGATACGGCGCATCTGGCTGGCCGCAGGGGGGCCGCGAGCAGTAAGACCAGCGCAAAGTCTCGCAAGCTGCACGCCGAGGCGCAAGCTGCGGTTAGCCCCAGTAGGGCCGTAGAGGGGGCTGCCACCAAGTCCGCGGGCCGATCGCTCGCAAAAGGTCAGCAAACCAAGGCCACGATTGTCGAGGCAGCGCTCAATCTGGCCACCCATATCGGGCTGGAAGGCCTGTCCATTGGCGCGATTGCCGAACTCACGGGCATGAGCAAGTCGGGTGTGTTTGCCCATTTCGGCTCGCGTGAGGAATTGCAGATTTCCGTGGTGCACGAGTACCACGACCGTTTCGAGCAGGAAGTCTTCTACCCCGCCATCGAGGCGCCGCGCGGCATTCCGCGTCTGCGCGCGCTGTTTGGCAACTGGATGAAGCGCACCTCCATAGAGATCGATTCCGGCTGCATCTATATCAGCGGAGCAGTGGAGTTCGACGATCGCACGGGCCCGGTGCGCGATGCGCTGGCCGAGTCCGTCGGCACCTGGCTGGCTGCCATGCGCCGCACCATTGTGCAAAGCCAGGAATGCGGCGATCTGCGTGCCGATGCCGATGCCAGCCAGTTGCTATTTGAAATTCACGGCCTGATTCTTGCCCTGCATTACGAGGCGCGCTTTCTGCATAGCGAGGGCTCGATAGAGCGGGCTCATGCAGGCTTCAACAACATTCTGGCGCGCTATGCCAGCGAGCCGCCAGCCGCCTGACGCCATTCACAACCCGCGTCAGTTCCAACCCCAAAAAAGCAAACCGTTCAACGCGCAACCATCACAGGAGACGACAAATGCCCAGCTACAACCCGCCACTGCGTGACATGCAATTCCTCATGCACGAGGTCTTCAAGGTCACCGAGACCTATCAGCAGATTCCCAAGTACGCGGAGGTCGATGCCGACACCATCAACGCGGTGGTCGAAGAGGCGGGCAAATTTGCGGCCAATGTCACCTTTCCCTTGAATATCTCCGGCGATGAAGAGGGCTGCACGTTGAACAAGGAGACCCATGAGGTCACCACGCCCAAGGGTTTCAAGCAGGCGTATGCGCAGTTCATCGAAGGTGGCTGGCCTGCTCTGTCCTGCGATCCGGAGTATGGCGGCCAGGGCTTGCCCTTCGTGCTCAATTCGGCGCTGTATGAAATGCTCAACAGCGCCAATCAGGCCTGGACCATGTATCCCGGTTTGTCGCATGGCGCGTATGAGGCCCTGCATGCTTACGGCACGCCGGAGCAGAAGAAGACCTATCTGGGCAAGCTGACCAGCGGCGAGTGGACCGGCACCATGTGCCTGACCGAGCCGCACTGCGGCACTGACCTGGGCCTGCTGCGCACCAAGGCCGAGCCGCTGGCGGACGGCAGCTATCGTGTCACCGGCAACAAGATCTTCATCTCGGCCGGCGAGCACGACTTCACCAGCAACATCGTGCACCTGGTGCTGGCGCGTCTGCCCGATGCGCCTGTCGGCTCCAAGGGCATCAGCCTGTTCGTCGTGCCCAAGTTCAAGGTGAAGGCCGATGGTTCGCTGGGCGAGCGCAACCCGATTTTCTGCGGTGCGCTGGAGCACAAGATGGGCATTCACGGCAATGCCACGGCCCAGATCAATATCGACGGCGCCATCGGCACCTTGGTGGGCGAGCCCAACAAGGGTCTGCAAGCCATGTTCGTGATGATGAACGCGGCCCGTCTGGGCGTGGGCAACCAGTCGCTGGGGCTGACCGAAGTGGCCTACCAGAATGCGCTGGCCTATGCCAAGGACCGCTTGCAGATGCGCAGCCTGTCGGGCGTGAAGGCCAAGGACAAGCCGGCCGACCCCATCATCGTCCATCCCGATGTGCGCCGCATGCTGCTCACGGCCAAGGCCTATGCCGAAGGCGGCCGCGCGTTGTCCACCTTCTGCGGCCTGCTGCTGGACAAGGAGCTGCACCACCCGGACGAGAAGGTGCGCAAGGACAGCGGCGAGCTGGTGGCGCTGCTGACGCCCATCGTCAAGGCCTTCATCACCGACAACGGCTGGACGGCGACAACCCTGAGCCAGCAGGTCTTCGGCGGCCACGGCTTCATCAAGGAATGGGGCATGGAGCAGTTTGTGCGCGATGCGCGCATCAACATGATCTATGAAGGCACGAACGGCATCCAGGCGCTGGATCTGCTGGGCCGCAAGATCCTGGGCAACCAGGGCGCGACGCTCAAGAAGTTCGGCAAGCTGATCGCCCAGTTGGTGGAGGAAGAGGGCGTCAACGAGAAGATGAGTGAGTTCATCACGCCCATTGCCATGCTGGGCGAGCAGATGACCAAGTTCACCACCGAGATCGGCTTCAAGGGCATGCAAAACCCCGATGAAGTCGGCGCCGCCGCCGTGGACTATCTGCGTGTGGCCGGTCATCTGGTCTTCGGCTACCTGTTTGCCCGCATGGCACAGGTGGCGCTGCGCGAGATCGCAGCCGGCAATGCCGATCCCTTCTACCAGGGCAAGCTGCAGACCGCGCGCTTTTACTTCGCCAAGCTGTTCCCCGAGACGGCGACGCTGATGCGCACTGCTCGCGCCGGCAGCCAGTCGCTGATGGACAGCGACGCGGCCCTGGCCTGATGTTTCGCAGGCGCATGCTGTGATGCTATTTAAAGAGTAGCTGTATGCGCCTATTCATCCCTTGTTTTGAATATAAAGGACTTGGAAATGAAAAAAATCAAAGCGGTGGCAGCTCTGGTATTGATAGCGGGCAGCATGTCCGCCGCTTGGGCGCAGATGTCGCCCGTGGGCACCTGGCGCAGCATGGATGAAAAGGAAAACACGCCCAAGGCGCAGGTGAAGATCACCGAGGCCGGCGGCGTGGTCACGGGCAAGGTCGAGGCCCTGCTGCGCAAGGGTGCGGACCCGAATGCGCTGTGCACCGAGTGCAAGGACGAGCTCAAGGACAAGCCCGTGGTGGGCATGACGCTGATCAGCGGTGTCAAAAAGGTCGAGGGCAAGGAGGTCTGGGAGGGCGGCAAGATTCTCGATCCCGAAAACGGCAAGACCTATACCGTGCGCCTGACGCCCGTCGACGACGGCCAGAAGCTGGAGGTGCGCGGCTCCATCGGTCCTTTCTGGCGTACCCAGACCTGGATCCGCGTTCAGTAAATCTCAAGACAGAAAACAGCCAGCGCCTCAGTCCCATGCTTTGTCCGTGGCAAGGCCGCTGGCCCTTAATGGAACATTGCTCATGTCCCGATTCAATGTGAAAAAAGTCGCCGTGCTGGGCGCGGGCGTGATGGGTGCGCAGATCGCCGCCCATCTGGTCAACGTCAAGGTGCCGGTCATTTTGTTTGACCTGCCGGCCAAGGAAGGCCCCAAGAGCGGCATTGCAGAGCGTGCCATTGCCAATCTGAAGAAGCTCAAGCCTTCGCCTATCGGTGTGGCCGATGATGTGGAGCTGATCCAGGCGGCCAACTACGAAGAGCATATGAAGCTGCTCAAGGGCTGCGATCTGGTGATCGAGGCCATTGCCGAGCGCATGGACTGGAAGCTGGATCTGTATCACAAGATCGCTCCCTTCGTCGCCAAGCACGCGCTGCTGGCGTCCAACACTTCGGGCCTGTCGATCACCAAGCTGTCCGAGGCCTTGCCCGACGCCATCAAGCCGCGCTTTTGCGGCATCCACTTCTTCAACCCGCCGCGCTATATGCAGCTGGTGGAGCTGATCAACACGCCCACCACGCAGGCCGAGGTGCTGGATCAGCTCGAAGCCTTTGTCACCAGCACGCTGGGCAAGGGTGTGGTGCGCGCGCATGACACGCCCAACTTCATCGCCAACCGTATCGGCATCGCCGGCATGCTGTCCACGATGAAGGAGGTCGAGAACTTCGGTCTGTCCTTTGACGTGGTGGACGACCTCACGGGCAAGAAGCTGGGCCGAGCCTCCTCGGGCACCTTCCGCACTGCCGACGTGGTGGGCCTGGACACCATGGCCCATGTCGTCAAGACCCTGCAGGACAATCTGAGCCTGGAGACCGACCCCTTCTACGGCAGCTTCGGCACGCCGCCCGTGCTGGCCAAGCTGATCGAGCTGGGCAACCTGGGCCAGAAGACCAAGAAGGGCTTCTACAAAAAGGTCGGCCGTGACATCTTCCAGTTCGAGCTCGACAGCGAGGACTACATTCCCGCAGGCGGCAAGGCCGACGAGGTCTACGGCCGCATGCTCAAGAAGCCCGCTGCAGAGCGCCTCAAGCTGCTGCGCAATGCCGAGGGGAAGGAGGGCCAGTTCCTCTGGGCCATTTTGCGCAACAGCTTCCACTACGCCGCCGTGCACCTGCAATCCATTGCCGATTGCGCACGCGATGTAGACCAGGCCATGCGCTGGGGCTTCGGCATGAAGCAGGGCCCGTTCGAGCTGTGGCAGGAAGCCGGCTGGCTGGAGGTGGCCAAGATGGTGCAAGAGGACATCGACGCCGGCAAGGCGCTGTGCAAGGCGCCGCTGCCTCAATGGGTTTTCGAAGGTCCGGTGGCTGAGGCCGGCGGAGTACACACGGGCAATGGCTCGTGGAGCCCCGCGAAGAACCAATTCGTGCCGCGCCGTGTGCTGCCCGTGTACGAGCGTCAGCTGTTCCCTGAGAAACTGCTCGGAGAAACCGATCTGCCCGACTGGCAGACGGCTGGCACGACGATTGCCGAAACCAGGGCTCTGCGTACCTGGACGCTGGACGAGGATGAAAGCTCCTCCGGTAAGCGGGTCTTGATTGCCAGCATCAAGAACAAGATGCATGCCATCAGCCCCGAAGTCATGGAAGGCCTGATGGAGGCGGTGGATACGGCTGAGAGCGACTTTGACGCCATGGTCATCTGGTCCGGCGATGCGCCCTTCAGCGTGGGCGCCGACCTGGAGGCCACCATGCCTGCCTTTGTGATCGGTGGTGCCGACGCCATCGAGAGCATCGAGCAGGAGCTGCAGAACCTGATGCTGCGCCTGCGTTATGCACAGGTGCCCGTGGTGTCTGCCATTCACGGGCTGGCGCTGGGGGGCGGCTGCGAGATGGCGGTGTATTCGGCGCGCCGCGTGGCCCATATGGAAAGCTATATCGGTCTGGTGGAAGTCGGCGTGGGCCTGGTGCCCGGTGCCGGTGGCTTGACTTATATCGCGCGCCGCGCTGCCGAAAATGCAGCCACCAGCACCGGCAAGGATTTGCTGCCCTTCCTGACCGAAGGCTTCACGGCTGCCGCCATGGCCAAGGTGGGCACCAGCGCGCTGGAGTCGCGCAAGCTCGGCTATCTGCTGGACAGCGACATCGTCGTGGCCCACAAGGACGAGGTGCTGTTTGTCGCCATCAACGAGGCCAAGGCCATGGCAGCCAGCGGCTGGCGTGCGCCGCACAAGCGCAGCTTCCCCGTGGCGGGCCGCAGCGGCCAGGCCACGATCAAGGGCTCGCTGGTCAATATGCGCGACGGCGGCTTCATCAGCGAGTTCGACCAGCATATTGCGGGCCTGATCGCCAATGTGGTCTGCGGCGGCGATGTCGATGCCGGCACGCTGGTGGATGAGGCCTATCTGATGCAACTGGAGCGCAAGGCCTTCTGTCATCTGATTGCCCACCCCAAGACCCATGAACGCATTCTCGGAATGCTCAACACTGGCAAACCGGTACGCAACTAAGGCGAAGCGAGGAGAAACAAAAATGAAGCAAGTACAAGACGCCTATATCGTTGCTGCCACGCGCACACCCATCGGTCGCTCGCACAAGGGTTTTTTTCGCAACTACCGTCCCGACGATCTGCTGGCCACCACGCTCAAGGCGGCGCTGGCCCAGGTGCCTGGCCTGGACCCCAAGGCGATCGAGGACATCGTCTGCGGCTGCGCGATTCCCGAAGCCCAGCAGGGCCTGAACGTGGCGCGTATCGGTGCCGTGCTGGCGGGACTGCCCACCAGCATCGGCGGCATCACCGTCAACCGTTTCTGCGCCTCCGGCCTGTCGGCCGTGGCCATGGCGGCGGACCGTATCCGCGTCGGTGAAGCCGATGTGATGGTTGCTGCCGGCGTGGAGAGCATGAGCATGGTGCCCATGATGGGCAATGCGCCCAGCCTCTCGCCCAGCATCTTCGAGCGCGATGGCGATGTGGGCATTGCCTACGGCATGGGCCTGACGGCGGAGAAGGTGGCCCAGCAGTGGAAGGTCTCGCGCGAGGCGCAGGATGCGTTTGCACTCGAATCGCACCGCCGCGCGATTGCCGCGCAGCAGGCCGGCGATTTCGCTGCCGAGATCACGCCGATCGAAGTCACCGACCGCACGCTGAACATCGCCACCGGCGAGACCGTGGCCAGCACGCGCACCGTGAGTCTGGATGAAGGCCCGCGCCCCGATACCAGCCTCGAAGGTCTGGCCAAGCTGCGCACCGTGTTTGCGGCGCGCGGCACGGTCACGGCGGGAAATAGCTCGCAAACCAGCGACGGTGCGGGCGCGCTGATCCTTGCCAGCGGCGATGCCGTCAAGCGCTTTGGCCTGACGCCGCTGGCGCGCTTCGTCAGCTATGCCAGCAAGGGGGTGCCGCCCGCCATCATGGGCATTGGCCCCATCGAGGCCATTCCCGCCGCGCTGCGCTATGCGGGTCTCAAGCAGGACGATATCGACTGGTACGAGCTCAACGAGGCCTTTGCAGCCCAGTCCCTGGCTGTCATCAACACCCTGGGGCTGGACCAGAGCAAGGTCAACCCCATGGGCGGTGCGATTGCGCTGGGCCATCCCCTGGGTGCGACCGGTGCCATCCGTGCCGCCACCGTGGTCCATGCGCTGCAACGCAAGCAGCTCAAGTACGGCATGGTGACCATGTGCGTGGGCATGGGTCAGGGCGCGGCTGGCATCTTCGAGCGCGTCTGAGCGCCGCAGCCGCCATGCAGACCGCCCAGTCGCAAGCCTCCGTGCAAGTTCCGGTGCAAGCTGCCGTGCAATGGACGGAGATGGCCTTGCCCATCTCCGTGGGTTCGGCCCATCTGGTGCTGCGCCAGTGTCAGCCCAGGGTGGCAGCGCCGCTGGCGCAGGTGGTGGTGGCTGGCGCCATGGGCGTGCAGCAAAGCTATTACCAGGCCTTTGCCCGCTGGCTGGCGGAGCAGGGCTATGGCGTCACCACCTTCGACTATCGTGGCCATGGCCTGTCGCTGCAAGTGCCGCTGCGTGACGCCAGGGCCGACCTACTGGACTGGGCCAAGGACTGCGAGCTGGTGGCAGCGCAGCTCAAGCAGCAGTTTCCGCAGCAGCCGCTGATCTGGATCGGTCATAGCGTGGGCTCGCAATTGCCGGGCCTGGCCTCCATTCCCCTGCCCATCAACGGCTTGCTGTCTGTGGGCAGCGGCAGCGGTTACTGGCGCGATAACGCTGCGCCAACCAGGCGCATGGTCAGGCTGTTCTGGTGGGGCGTCGCTCCGCTGGTCACTGCGTTGTACGGCGCGTTTCCGGGGCGCAAGCTGGGCATTGTGGGCGATCTGCCGGCAGGCGTGATCTGGCAATGGCGTCGCTGGTGCCTGAATCCTCTGTACGCCATGGGCGCGGAAGGCCGCTGGGCGGCCGAGGCTTATGCGGCAGCCCACTATCCCTTGCATGCGCTGTATTTCGAGGACGACGAAATGTTGTCGCTGGCCAGCGTGCAATCTTTGCTGGACTGGTACAAAAGTGCGCCCAGCACGCTGGAGCGTGTCGATCCGGGCCTGGCTCCGTCCGGACGCATAGGCCATCTGGGGTATTTCAAGGAAGAGATGCGTGAGCTACTGTGGCAGCCCCTGTTGCCCTTGCTGCAGAGCTGGCGCGACGGTGACCGTGGCCCAGGCAAACCCTTGTTCGGGCCGCTTGAGTCACCTGTTTGACGGCTTTCATTCCCGCCCTTGGGCAACACTGCCAATCATGAGCACAGACCTCCACCCCTTTGATCGTGCCGTGGCGCTGAGCGCTACGGGCGTGCCCAATCAGTACCAGGGAACGGCTTCGCCCGATTACTGGAATATGGTCGGCCCTTATGGCGGCATCACGGCGGCCAGCCTGGTGCAGGCCATCCAGCAACACCCTCAGTGCCTGGGCGATCCGCTGTCCATCACCGTCAACTATGCGGCAGCCGTGGGGCCGGGCGCTTTCGAGATCGAGGCCAGGCCGGTGCGTACCAACCGCTCCACCCAGCACTGGCTGCTGACCATCACCCAGCCCGATGCCGAAGGCCAGCCGCAGATCGTGACCACGGCCACGGCCGTGACGGCGGTGCGTCGCCAGACCTGGAGCGTCAGCGATATGCCCATGCCCGAGGTCCGGGCTGCTGCGGAGGTGGAGCGCGTGCCGCCGCTGTTCAAGGCCTCCGAGTGGCTGACCCGCTATGAGATGCGATTTGTGGACGGCATCCTGCCGCGTGAGGAGGACGGTGCCGAGCGCGACAGTCTGACGCGGCTCTGGGTGAGAGACAATCCGCCGCGTCCGCTGGATTTCGCGTCGCTGGCTGCGGTCTCCGATGTGTTCTTTCCGCGGGCGTGGCTGCGCCGCGCCAAGCGCGTGCCGGCGGGTACGGTGTCCATCACTGTCTACTTCCATGCCGGACGCGAGGAGCTGGCTGAAGCAGGTGACGGATTGCTGCTGGCGCAGGCGCGAGGGCAGGAGTTCCGCAACGGCTTTTTTGACCAGACGGCTCAGTTGTGGAGCCAGTCCGGTCAGATGCTGGCGACCAGCCACCAGATTGTTTACTACAAGGAATAGCGCGCCGAAACCAGCGAGCTGTTCACATCATTCACAAGGCAAGACCATGAGCAATACCCAGGATAGCCAGGACATCCTGGTGCACACCGAAGAGGGCGTGTGCACCATCACCTTCAACCGTGCGGCGAAGAAGAACTCCTTCACCGAGGCCATGTACACCCAGATGGCGGATGCACTGGCGGCCGCCAAGGTCGACGCAGGCGTGCGCGTGGTGGTGTTTCAGGGCGACATCGCCATCTTCAGCGCGGGCAACGATATTGCGGACTTCCTGAAGCAGGCCTCAACTCCCGGTGCAATGGGGGCCGATGCGCCCGTGTGGCGTTTTCTGCAGGAAGTCTCGGCCTTCCCCAAGCCTCTGATTGCTGCCGTCTGTGGTCCGGCAGTGGGTATTGGCACCACGCTGCTGCTGCACTGCGATCTGGTCTATGCCGGCGATAACGCCGCATTCTCGCTGCCCTTCATCAACTTGGGCGTATGCCCCGAAGCGGCATCCAGCCTGCTTTTGCCCCAGATGCTGGGTTATCACCGCGCCGCCGAAGCCCTGCTGCTGGGCGAGCCATTCATGGCAGAAGCCGCGCTGGAGGTGGGCCTGATCAACCGCGTGGTGCCGCCCAGTGAATGCAATGCCGTGGCACAGGCCCAGGCCAGGAAGCTGGCGCGCAAGCCCCTGTCCTCGCTGATCGAGACCAAGCGCCTGATGAAGGGCGGCCAGGCCAAGGCAGTGGGCGAGCGTATCGTGGAAGAAGGCGCGGTCTTCGCCCGCATGCTGCGCGAGCCCGCGGCCAAGGAGGCACTGACGGCCTTCATGGAAAAACGCCACCCTGACTTCAGCCAGTGCTGAAGTCAGACATTGCAGCAGCAAGATGAGCGAAGCGATGGGTGGCGATTTCGCCAAAAACGCCACCCTGACTTCAGCCAGTGCTGAAGTCAGACATTGCGGCAGCAAGATGAGCGCAGCGATGGGTGGCGATTTCGCCAAAAACGCCACCCTGACTTCAGCCAGTGCTGAAGTCAGACATTGCGGCAGCAAGACGAGCGCAGCGATGGGGGGGCGGTGTTACCCAAAGCGCCATCCGGATTTCGGCATGTGTCGAATCCGGACCAGCTTCGCCAGCTTGTACCAGTGCCGATCTGAGAATCGCCCCTCGTCGGGGCGATTTTTCTTTGACCTCTTTTCAGGGTTGCCTATGACATCCAGGTCCGTACCGTCCCGTAATTCAGCACAGGAAATTGCCGAGTCCGTGCAGTTCGAGCCTGAGTTCATCTCCGGCTTGCGAGAGATCTTTGAAACGCGCGTGGCCTTCAACCAGACTATCGGTCTGAAGATCTGCGAGATCACGCCCACGCTGGTGCAGGGGCATATCGCCATGCGACCTGATCTGATCGGGCATTCGGCCTACCAGCGCATTCATGGCGGCGTGATCAGCGCCGGCCTGGACTCCATGGGCGGGCTGGCTGTGATGGCGGCCATTGCGGCCAAGCATATGGACGATACGCCCGCACAAAGACTGCATCGTTTTTCCCGGCTGGGCACAATCGATCTGCGTGTGGACTACATGCGCCCCGGCATCGGCAAGGAATTTCTGCTCACTGCCAGAGTGCTGCGCCTGGGCTCGCGGGTGGCGAATACCCAGATGGAGTTTCTGTCGGTGGATGGCGAGTTGCTCTCTACCGGCACAGCGGCCTATATCGTCTCTTGACGATCTCTGAAACGAGAGCATAAAGCGCCAGCGAAATATGGACGGGCAGCAAAACGTGCTCAAAGACGGGCAAGTGAACGCTTGCCCGGATGCTGCCAAATCTTTCATTGTGTGAGATCAGGCAATGCATGCAAGTAACTGAAACTTATGAAAGCTTTGCTTACCGTTATTGCGAGATGACGGTAAATGTTGCTACTTATGCTGCATAGGATGGCACTTTCTGACTAGGAGATTCCTGCCATGGCTGTGCAAAACCCGTTCTTCGGCAAACGCGATAACGATAACTTTCCTTCACGCAGTTCCGTCACCGGGCTTTCGACAGCGAATACTGCTGCGACATCTGGCGCCAGCTCTCTGAGCAACGCGGGTCTTGGCGCGGCACCATCCAGCACCATGCGTACGGCGTCGACTGCCGCTCCCACCGCGCCTGTTGTGGAGGAAAACGGCGGCAGCAAGCTGACCGTCGGCCCGAACATCAAGCTCAAGGGCGTGGAAATCACAGACTGCGACACCTTGGTAGTGGAAGGAACGGTTGAAGCGACCATGAACTCCCGTGTCATCAAGATTGCCGAACAGGGGGCGTTTCATGGCACGGCCGAGATCGATATTGCAGAAATCCACGGCAAGTTCGACGGCACTCTCACGGTGCGCGAAAAGCTGGTGATCTATGGCTCCGGCAAGGTCAGCGGCACGATCCGCTATGGCAAGGTGGTGATCGAAGAGGGCGGCGAGCTGACGGGACAGATCGAAGCGGGAACCAGCTCCCGCAACAGCAGTGCTGGCAGCACCTCCGCTTCGGCCTGGAGCAAGAGCAGTGCCGGCAGCAGCACGGCGACGGCTGCAGCCAGCAGCACTGAAACGACGGGTAGCGCTGCAGTCGCCTGAATCTCTGCGCACAGCCCATGAAAAAAGCGACCTCTAGAGGTCGCTTTTTTCATGCTCGACGTGTGGATCAGCTCTTGGCGGCCGCCTGAGCCTGGATTTTTTCGCGCCAGGCGCGTGTCTGCTCGGTATCAGGCAGAGACTGGGGCTTGCCGGTGGCATCAATGGCCACATAGGTCAGGCGGGCCTCGGTCACCTTCACATATTTGCCCTGGTCGGAAAAGCGCTCGGCAAAGACTTCCACATCCACGGCGACCGAGGTGCGACCCACATGCTGCACGCCGGCATAAAAGGACAGAATGTCGCCCACGCGCACAGGCTGCTTGAAGATGAATTCGTTGACGGCCACGGTCACCATGCGGGTGTGGCTGATGCGCTGCGGCAGCACCGAGCCGGCCAGGTCCACCTGCGCCATGACCCAGCCACCGAAGATGTCGCCATTGGCATTGACATCGGCAGGCATGGGCACGACTTTGAGAACCAGTTCCTTGTCGGCGGGCAGGGCAACACTGGGAAGGTCGGGCGAACGGGGGGGCATGGAAATCTGTGACACGAATGGAAAGATTGAATTGTCCCTCAACATCGGGTTTCTACCATGTTGACGAGAAAAAGCCACTAACGACGGTTCGGGCAAGTAAGTAGGGGGTAACTATGGGACGGTGTTTGTGGTGGATCTGTGGATGCCTGAGTGTCGTGCTTGCGGCCTGCAGCAGCCATTCGGTAAAAGCCCCAATATTGGGCAGAGATGATGTGACATCTGCAACGCCGCTCAAGCCTTCCAAGCCGCTTGTACAGGCCGTGCAGCCCTCTTGTCATCCGGAACCCTTGACCGGCGCGGCTGCGCTGGCCGGACCTTTCACCGCGATGACGCCCGGTCAGGCCTTGCAGGCCGGTGCGTTGAATGCACGTGTCTGCTGGGCTGGCGGACTGCGCAGCATAGAGGCGGTCGGCGAGCAGCGCGATTGCATGGTCCTGCTGTATGCCGAGTTCAGTGAACAGGGTTTTCTGTCCTGGCCGCACGAGCCAAGCTTCTTCAAGGCCTGCGGTGCAGGCCCGTATGACAGACAGTTGCTGCAGCCCTTCACCCTGGTCTGGGTGAGCGCAAAAGTGACGGGACAGGCAGAATTCGTGGGTACCCAGATTCCCGTCATAGAAATAGACGCCCTCTACCGCGGCTCCGACTGCCTGCAGGGCGACACAGCCCCACAATGCGTTCACAGTTACCTGCAACCCCAGAAGAAGCCGCAATAGCGGCAAACCAGTCAGACGGCGCCACGCTGCGTCGCCTCTTTCCCTATATCTGGCGCTACAAATGGCATGCGCTGGCGGCGCTGGCGTTCATGATCTGCGCCAAGCTGGCCAATGTGGGCGTGCCCATCTTGCTCAAGCATCTGGTCGATGCGCTGGATATCAAGCCCGGCCAGGCCCAGGCCGTGCTGGTGGTCCCCGTGGGTCTGCTGGCGGCTTACGGACTGCTGCGCTTTTCCTCCACCATGTTCACCGAGCTGCGCGATCTGGTCTTTTCCAAGGCCACGCAAGGGGCATCGCGCTCGATTGCGCTGTCGACCTTCGAGCATCTGCATGCACTGAGCCTGCGTTTTCATCTGGAGCGCCAGACCGGAGGCATGACGCGGGACATCGAGCGCGGCGTACGCAGCACCGAGTCGCTGATCTCGTATTCGCTCTACTCCATCCTGCCCACGCTGATTGAAATGGCGCTGGTGCTGGGCATTCTGGCCGTGCGTTTCGACATCTGGTTTGCCGTCATCACGCTGGCAGCGCTGGTGTTCTATATCGGCTTCACGGTCACCGTGACAGAGTGGCGCACCCGTTTCAGAAAAGAGGCCAATGCGCAGGAGTCGGCGGCCCATACCAAGGCCATCGATTCCCTGCTCAATTACGAGACCGTCAAGTACTTCAACAATGAGCAGTTCGAGTCCGCGCGCTATGACGAGAACCTCGAAAACCTGCGCCGCGTGCGGCTCAAGAGCCAGACCACGCTGTCCATGCTCAACTGTGGCCAGCAGCTCATCATCGGTGCCGCACTGGTGGCCATTCTCTGGCGGGCCACGCAGGGAGTGGTCGACGGCAGGCTGACGCTGGGCGATCTGGTCATGATCAATGCCTTCATGATTCAGCTCTACATTCCGCTGAATTTCCTGGGCGTCATCTACCGCGAGATCAAGCAGAGCCTGACCGACCTGAACCGCATGTTCACGCTCATGGACAAGGAGCGCGAAGTGTCCGATGCGCCTGGCGCCCAGCCCTTGCATATCGACAATCCCCCGCCCGAAGTGCGATTTGAGAACGTGCAGTTTGCCTACGATAGCGCGCGACCCATCCTGCACGATGTGAGCTTCATCATTCCTGCAGGCAAGACCGTGGCCGTGGTCGGTCCCTCGGGTTCGGGCAAGAGCACGCTGGCGCGCCTGCTGTTTCGCTTCTATGACGTGCAGGACGGTCATGTGCGCATTGCCGGACAGGACATCCGCACGGTGACCCAGAGCAGCGTGCGGCACTGCGTGGGCATCGTTCCGCAGGACACGGTGCTGTTCAACGACACGGTGGCCTACAACATTGCCTATGGGCAACCGGGCGCCACGCAAGAGCAGGTGGTTGCAGCGGCCAAGGCTGCACGCATCCATGACTTCATCGAGCGCACGCCCCAGGGCTATGCCACGCGTGTGGGCGAGCGCGGCCTCAAGCTCTCTGGCGGTGAAAAGCAGCGCGTGGCCATCGCGCGCACCCTGCTCAAGAACCCGCCGATCCTGATCTTCGACGAAGCGACTTCGGCACTGGACAGCGCCAACGAGCGCGCCATCCAGAACGAGCTGCGCAGCGCGGCGCAAGGCAAGACATCACTGGTCATTGCCCACCGCCTGTCCACCGTGGTCGAAGCGCATGAAATCCTGGTCATGGACAGCGGCCGCATCATCGAGCGCGGCACGCACGAAGAGCTGCTGGCCGCCGGCGGGCGCTACTCCAGCATGTGGAATATGCAGCTCAATCAGCAGGAGTCAGTGGAGATTCCCGCCTGAGTGCGGCCATCTTCTCGCCGGACTTTTCACAGGCCACCTTCGGGTGGCTTTTTTCTCGCCTGCATTGCTTGTATGTATACATATTGATAGGTGTTTACCCTTTAATTGGCGATTAAATCGCTGTCATTTGATTTTTATGTATACATTTCATCCATCTATCAAGAACTAAAAACCCGCGAGACATGTCACCCTCCATTGCCCCCGCTGCTGCAGCGGAAGAAAACCATTCCCAGGTCGTGAAGGCGCAGCTGCAGCTGCGCGAAATGATTCTTGCCGGCGAGATGGCGGCCGGAGAGCGCATCTCCGAGCTGGTGCTGGCCGAGCGTCTGGGCATCTCCCGCACTCCCATACGCGCAGCGCTGATGCGGCTTGAGCAGGAGGGCATGCTGGAGGCCACGTCCGGCGGGCGCGGCTACAAGGTGCGCGTGCTGTCCGAAGCCGATGTCTCGGACGCCATCGAGCTGCGCGGCACGCTGGAAGGCCTGGCGGCGCGCATGGCGGCCGAGCGCGGGGTGGATGAAGCCCTGCTGGCGAGGGCCACGCGCTGTCTCGATGCCATCGACCGTGTGCTGGATGCCCAGAACTGGGGCGACGAAGCGTTTTCCGCCTATGTGGCCCTGAACTCCGAATTTCACGACATCCTGCTGGAGATGTCGGGCAGCAGTTTCATGCAGCGCGAGCTGGAGCGGGTCAAGCGCCTGCCGTTTGCCTCCCCCTCGGGCTTTGTGGTGGCCGACTCCGAGTCTCCGCGCGCGCTTCGCAGCCTGATCCTCGCGCAGGAGCAGCACCGCGAAGTGATAGACGCGATCGAGCACCGCGAAGGCGCGCGTGCCGAGGCGCTGATGAAAGAGCACTCGCGCATTGCGCGGCGCAACCTGCGCGAAGCCATGCGCTCGCCCGAGACCACGCGCGTTCCCGGTGCGCAACTGATTCGCGCCAGCCGCTAATGGCCGGCCCGTAGCGCAGCAGGCGGTGCCCGACCCTGACCCCGACCCCGACCGATAAAGACAAGGAGACACCCACGATGAGCAAGCAAGCACAGCCCACCTATCCTCGCAACACCTGGTATGTTGCTGCCACGGCGGCCGAAGTCACGGACAAGCCGCTGGGGCGCCAGATCTGTGGTGAGCGCATGGTTTTCTACCGCGCCCTGGAAGGCAAGATGGCCGCCGTCGAGGACTTCTGCCCGCATCGCGGCGCACCGCTGTCGCTGGGCCGCGTCTGCGAAGGCAAGCTGGTCTGCGGCTATCACGGGCTGGAGATGGGCTGCGACGGCAAGACGGTTGCCATGCCCGGTCAGCGTGTGCGCGGCTTTCCTGCCATCAAGAGCTATCCGGTGGAAGAGCGCTACGGCTTTGTCTGGGTCTGGCCGGGTGACAAGGATGCAGCCGATGCAGCGCTGATCCCGGATCTGCAATGGCATGACAACCCCGAGTGGGCTTATGACGGCGGGCTGTTCCACATCAAGGCCGACTATCGACTGATGATCGACAACCTCATGGACCTGACCCATGAGACCTATGTGCATGCCAGCAGCATCGGTCAGGCCGAGATCGACGAGACGCCCTGCAAGACCGAGGTCATGGGCGACAGCGAGGTGGTCACCAGCCGCTTCATGGAGAACATCGAGGCACCTCCGTTCTGGAAGATGGCATTGCGCAGCAATGGTCTGGCCGATGACGTGCCTGTGGACCGCTGGCAGGTCTGCCGCTTCACTCCTCCCAGCCATGTGCTGATCGAGGTCGGTGTGGCGCATGCCGGCAAGGGCGGCTATGACGCTGCGGACGAGCACAAGGTCTACAGCATGGTGGTGGACTTCATCACGCCCGAGACCGATGGCAGCATGTGGTACTTCTGGGGCATGGCGCGCAAGTTCAACCCCGGCGATGCATCGGTGACGGCAGCCATCAAGCAGGGCCAGCACAAGATCTTCAGCGAAGACCTGGAGATGCTGGAGCTGCAGCAGCGCAACCTCGAGGACTATCCGCAGCGTCAGCTGCTCAAGCTCAATATCGATGCCGGCGGCGTGCAGTCGCGCAAGATCATCGAGCGCCTGATCGACGAGGAGAAAAACGAGTCGGGTGTTGCGGCGCTGGCTTGAGCGGCAGCAGGCAGGGGCAGATCATGTCTGTAGATGGAGTAATCTTGCAGCTCCCCGAATCGGAGTCAGCGCTGTCCATAGGCAGCGCTGCCCTTGCTACGCTGCTGCATGGAATCGCCCACCACACCCAACCCGCTTTCCCTGGATCTCTACGACCAGCCAGGTCACCTGATTCGACGAGCACAGCAGATTGCTGCGCTGCTGTTTCGAGAAGTGCTGGGCCCCGATGTGACGCCGGTTCAGTACGCCATCCTGCGCATGCTGCAAGAGTCTCCCGGCATCGACCAGGTGACGCTGGCGCGTCTTGTCGCGCTGGACAACTCGACTACGGCCGATATCGCTGCGCGCCTGGAAAGCAAGGGCTGGATTCATCGCGAGCTGCTGCCAAGGCGTCAACGCCGCTTGAGTCTGACCACGGAAGGCGAAGCCATGCTGGCCGCCTTTGTGCCCAATGTCTACGAGCTGCAGCAGCGCATGCTTTCCGCGCTGGAGCCCGAGGAGCAGGCGGAGTTCAAGCGTCTGCTGCGCAAGTTCGTGCAGTTGCACGACAGCACTGAAGCCGGCGAGCAAGCGGTGATCAACGGCTAACAGCCCGTTCTGGCTCGGCGGCTTCACCAGAATCACGCCGGCCAGCGCCGGCGATGAACCGGCACGACTAGGGAATCCACTTGTGCTGGATCAAGAGTTCATTCAGTAAACTGAATGTGATTCAGTATGCTGAATGAATGATAAAAAACAAGGAGACAACGATGGAACAGGATTTGCGCGCGCATCTGGACCAGCGGCCCATGACGACCTTCCAATGGTCGGTCATCGCGGTATGCATGGCCCTGAACATGATCGATGGTTTTGACGTGCTGGTGATGGCCTTCACGGCTTCGGCGGTGTCCGGGCACTGGAAGCTCAGCGGCTCGGAGCTGGGCTTTTTGCTCAGTGCCGGCCTCTTCGGCATGGCCGCAGGTTCGCTGCTGCTGGCGCCCATGGCCGACAAGCTGGGGCGCCGCCCCCTGATCCTGCTGTGCCTTGCCGTGTCCGGTCTGGGCATGCTGGCTTCGGCCTGGAGCCAGACGCCGACGCAGCTTGCGGTGCTGCGGGTGATCACGGGCCTGGGCGTGGGCGGCATTCTGGCGTGCAGCAATGTGATTGCCAGCGAATATGCCTCGCTGCGCTGGCGCAGTCTGGCGGTCACGCTGCAATCGACCGGCTATGCGCTGGGCGCGACCATTGGAGGCAGTATCGCGGTCTGGCTGCTCGCGCACCATGGCTGGCGTTCCGTCTTCCTGTTCGGCGGTTGCTCCACGCTGGCGGTGCTGGTTCTGGCCTGGTTTGCCTTGCCCGAGTCCCTGGACTTTCTGCTGGTCAAGCGACCGGCCAATGCGCTGCAGCGTCTCAATGGACTGATCCGCAAGATGGGTCTGCCCGCACTGCGCTCCCTGCCTCAGGCCGTGGCGGCAGGCAGCGGTGAAGGCAAGCGCATGGGCCCTTTGCAGCTGCTGTCTCCCAAGCTGCTGCGCCCCACCTTGCTGGTCTGGCTGTCCTTCTTCTCGGTGATGTTCGGTTTCTATTTCGTGATGAGCTGGACTCCCAAGCTGCTGGCGGCCTCGGGGCTGACGCCCGAGCAGGGCGTGACCACGGGCGTGCTGCTGAGCCTGGGCGGCATTCTGGGCGCGACCTTGCTGGGCCTGCTGGCGGCGCGTTTCGCGATTCACCGTGCGCTGGCGGTCTTCATGCTGGTGACGGCAGTGCTGCTGTGCTTTCTGGTGGGTAGCTCCGGTGCGCTGTGGATGTCATACACGCTGGCCTTTTTGATCGGCGTGTTTGTGAATGCCTGCGTGGCTGGCCTCTATGCGATTGCGCCGGTGGTCTACGGCAGCGATGTGCGCGCCACCGGTGTGGGCTGGGGCATAGGCATCGGTCGCATTGGGGCGATTGTGTCGCCGCTGGTGGCCGGTGGCCTGCTGGATGCGGCCTGGTCGCCCGATCAGCTGTACCTGGGTTATGGCATGGCGTTTGTCCTGGCTGCTGTCATCGTGTCCATGCATCGCATTGCAGGCCCGCAGGCTGCGGACAGGCGCGCTGCATCCGAGACAGTGGCTGCCGCTCATTGACCAGGGAGACTTCGATGAACCAGATTTCTCAACCCATGAGCGCGGCCCTGCCGGTCTTTCCGCTGGATCAATGGTATGTAGCGGGCTTTGCCTGGGAGCTGAAGGACCAGCCGGTGGCGCGTACCTTGCTGGGCCAGCCGGTGGTCCTGTTCCGCACGGAAGATGGCCGGGCCGCGGCGCTGGAGGATCGCTGCTGCCACCGCGAGCTGCCGCTGTCCTGCGGCACGGTGGAAGCTGCGGGTCTGCGCTGCGGCTACCATGGCCTGCTCTTCAGCCATGAGGGGCAGTGCCTCGAAATACCGGGCCAGGAACGGATTCCGGCCAAGGCCTGCGTGAAGTCCTTCGATCTGCGCGAGCGCGACCAGATTCTCTGGATCTGGATGGGAGCGACGCCGGATTCCGTGCCGGGCACGGAGCCGCCGGCCTATGCCGTGCACAGCGACCCGCAATATCGTTTTGGCGGCGGCGTCTACCACTACGACGCACCGTATCAGCTGATTCACGACAACCTGTTGGACCTGAGCCATCTGGGCTATGTGCATCTCAAGACCATCGGCGGCAACGCTCGCGTGCATATGAACGCGGATCTCAAGGTCAGCCAGGACGGGGACAGCGTGAAGGTCGTGCGCTGGATGCCGGACTCCGATCCTCCGCCCACCTATGCGCAGGCCTGGCCTTTTCAGGGCCGCATCGACCGCTGGCAGGAAGTGGAATTCCACCCCTCGCATGTGCGTATCTGGACCGGTGCCATGGATGCCGGCCAGGACAGACTGGACAACCCGGCGCGCGAAGGATTCCATATGCGCGGCTTTCACGGCGTGACGCCGGAGACGGAGACCAGCGCGCATTACTTCTGGACGATTGCGACCAATCCGCATCCACAGATGCAGGACACGACACAGCTGGTGATCGATCAGACGGCGGCCACTTTCGAAGAAGACAAGGTGGTCATCGAAGCCCAGTTCCGTAACCAGCAACGCTTTGGTTCACGCGCCGTGGTGGATATCCATGTGGATGTGGGTCCCAATCGTGCGCGGCGCGTGATCGAGAGGCTGCGCCAGGCCGGTGCGCAAGCAGCGCAGGCGGTGGCCTAGCGACGCAGAAGGAAAAGAGAAGTACCCGAGATGAAGAGTGAAACCACGTTCGAGGTGCGCATTGCGCACAAGCAGGAGCAGGCAGCCGGTATCTGCAGCCTGGAGTTGCGGGCTCTGGAAGGCAGCAGCCTGGCGCCGTTCAGTGCGGGTGCGCACATCGATGTGCACCTGCCCGGAGGGCTGGTGCGCCAGTACTCGCTGAGCAACGATCCCGCAGAGCCGGACCGCTATGTGATTGCCGTGCTGCGCGAGCCCGCTTCGCGCGGTGGCTCGGCGGCCGTGCACGAACAGCTGCAGGCCGGCCAGCAGATCACCATCAGCCTGCCGCGCAACCATTTCGAGCTGCATGCGCCGGCCCGCAAGCATTTGCTGCTGGCAGGCGGCATAGGCATCACGCCGATTCTGTCAATGGCGCGCAAGCTGGCGCGTGACGGCGCGGACTTTGCCTTGCACTACTGCGGCCGCTCGCGCGAGCGCATGGCGTTTGCCCAGACCATCGAGACTGCGCAATGGGCTGACAAGGCGCAGATCCATGTGGATGACGTGAATGGAAAGTCGTCGCTGGGTTTGAGCGAATTGCTACAGCAAAGAGAGCAGGGTCAGCATCTGTATGTGTGCGGACCCAAGGGCTTCATGGACGCCGTGCTCGATGCGGCGCGAGAGGCGGGCTGGCCTGCCGAGCAGCTGCACTACGAGTTCTTTGCCGCCGAAGTGGAACACCGCGTCGACGACGAGAGCTTCGAGGTGGAAGTCGCCAGCAGCGGGCAGGTAGTGCGCGTCACGCCGGCGCAGACCGTGGTGCAGGCGCTGGAGTCCATTGGCGTCTGCGTCCAGACCTCGTGCGAGCAGGGCGTCTGCGGTACTTGCCTGACACGCGTCATCTCGGGTCAGCCCGATCACCGCGATATGTATCTGACCGAAGACGAGCAGGCGGCCAACGACCAGTTCCTGCCTTGCTGCTCGCGTGCCAGGTCTGGCCGTCTGGTGCTGGATCTGTGAGAAGCGGATCGGGCAGGCTTTGACCATGCGCGGGCATGGCTGGCGCAGCCTGCTCAAAATAGGCGTTTTCCATGAAAGCGCCGCGTTCCCGCCATGAAGCCTGCCCTGCTAGTTCTGAATCTCCAGGTCCCCGCCCATCTGCAGCAGATGGAGCAGACCTTTGCCGACTTTGATGTGATCTATGCACCCGAGGCCGATCGGGCCGAGGTCGCAATCGCCGCCCACGGTGCTCGCGTGCAATGCGTGTGCACGATTGGCGCGACGGGCCTGTCGGCCGCGCAGATGCAGCGCATGCCCGGGCTTTCTCTGGTCTGCGCCATGGGCGCGGGTTACGAGAACATCGACGTGGCCCATGCCAAGGCGCACGGGATTGCCGTCGGCAACGGCGTGGGGACCAACGATGACTGCGTGGCCGACCACGCCATGGGTCTGCTGATCGCCGCGGTGCGCGGCATCGTCAAGCTGGACAAGGCCACGCGTGCCGGCATCTGGCGCTCGGCCCTGCCGCTGCCGGCCAATGTCTCGGGCAAGCGCCTGGGCATCGTGGGGCTGGGCCAGATCGGCGCCAAGATCGCCAGGCGCGCGGCCGCGTTCGATATGTCCGTTGGCTATCACAACCGCAAGCCCCGCGAGGGAGTCGAGCACCAGTACTTCGACGATCTGCTGGCGCTGGCTGCCTGGGCCGATGTGCTGCTGGTGGCCACGCCAGGTGGCGCGGGCACGCGCCATCTGATCAATGCCGAGGTGCTCGAGGCACTGGGCGAGAAAGGCGTGCTGGTGAATATCGCACGCGGCTCGGTGGTCGATACCCGAGCGCTGGCAGACGCCGTGCGTGAAGGTCGTCTGGCCGGTGCCGGGCTGGATGTCTACGAAAGCGAGCCGCTGCCGCCGCAGGAACTCATCGATCTGGACGCCGTGGTGCTGACGCCCCATGTGGGCGGCTGGTCGCCCGAGGCGGTGCAGAACTCGGTGGACCGCTTCATCGCCAATATGCGCTGCCATCTGGATGGCAAGCCCTTGGTCTCGCCAGTCTGATTTGCTATTGAATTGAAAGCTTCTTGCGCTTTCTGGATATCAATATCGAGCTTATTTAATGCTGAAATCTATCTGCAGATTGCGTGGGTTGCTAGTGATTTTGAGTAGATGAGGTCTTGCTGCTTGCCGTGCTTGTCTACCTTCTGGTACAAGCGCGGGCAAGAAGCAACGAGAGGGCATTCATGGATTTGAGCGCATTGCAGCAGCAACTGAAGGAGTTTGCCAGCGAGCGTCACTGGCAGGAGTTTCATACCCCGAAGAACCTGGCAATGGCGTTGATGGTCGAAAGCGCCGAATTGCTGGAGATCTTTCAGTGGATGACGCCGCAGCAGTCCCAAGGTGTCAAGGTCGATCCTGTGCAAAAAGCCAAGGCGGCCGATGAGATTGCAGATGTGTTGCTTTATTTGTTGCAGCTTGCGGATCAGCTTGGTATCGATATTCCTCAGGCCGTGGGTCAGAAGCTCCTCAAGAATGCGCAAAAGCATCCGGCGGCCTTATCGGTTCAGAATGCTGTGACACCTGTCCAAGAGGAGGCAATTGAGTTGCACGGCATGTCGGATGCCTGCGTTCATGCGAGTGAGGCGAACGCCGCAGCGACAAAAGCGGAAAGTGCCGATAGCGTGCACGTTTTGATCGATTGGGAAAACGTCCAGCCAGCCTGGAGTGAAGTGCAAGCCATGGTGCCCGACTGTACGCATGTCTGGCTTTTGCATGGCCCTCATCAAAAACAAATGGATGCAGGCTATCAAGCGCTGGGAGAGCGCTTTACCTCGGTGCCATCAGTACAGGCAGGTAAAAATTCACTGGACTTTCAGCTCTCGTTCTATTGTGGCTACTTGGCTTCCAAGAGGGGAAAGCGTCTGGTCGTTGTAGCCAACGATCTAGGCTATGAGCCAATGATTAAGCATGCCAAGCTACTGGGGTTTGATGCAATACGGCTTGGTGTGTCTATGGCTAAGGTTGCAGAGCCTGTTTCTGCGGCAAAAGCGTCTGGTGCGAGTGCGGGTGCAGTGCTAAAAACGGCAGAGGCCTCTCCTAGTTCCGAGCCCTTGCCGAAGAGGAGCACAGTCGCAGCAGTGTCTACAGCAGAGGCGGGCGTTGTGAGCAAGCCCATGGCCTCAACGGCACCCGTAAAAGCGACGGCAGTCAAACCCGCATCAGCCAAGGTCAAGTCTCAGAGCGCTGCCGTTCCTGCAGGATTGCTGAACCCATCGGCGGCACAGTATGCATCTCGGTTGCTCACCACTTGGCGTGAAAATCAAAATCGTCCAGCAAAGCCTGCGGCTCTACTCAACGCCATCAAGGCGATGACCCGTAGCGAAAATCTTGAGGCACCGATGGTGCAGAAGGTGTATACGCTGCTTCAGACTCGAGGTGATATCCGCTTGGATGAGTCTGGATCAAAGCTGTCCTACCGGCAGTAAGGCAGCATGTGCTGGCTTCTTGAATGATTAAGAGATGAAAAATCCCCGCACAGATCGCTCTGGCGGGGATTTTCATGAAGTGTGCAGATTATTTCTGGCTGGCTGCAATGGCCTTTTCGGCCTTGTCGACCAGCGGTGCGCCGATCTGGCTCTTCCACTTGTCGAACACGGGGCGGGTGGCCTTCACAAAGGCTTCGCGCTCGGCAGCGTTAGGCGTGGTCACGGTCACGCCCAGGCCGGCCAGGTCCTTGAGCAGGGGCTTGTCGGCTTCGACCAGGCCCTTGCGCGCGATGGCGATTTCTTCCTTGGCGGCATCCAGCGCGGCTTGCTTGACGATGGCCTGGTCAGCCGGTGTCCAGCTGTTCCAGATGTCCTTGTTCACCACAAAGATCAGCGGATCGTTCATGTAGCCCCACATGGTCAGATGCTTCTGGCCCACGGACTGCAGCTTGGCTGCCATGTACACGCCGATGGGGTTCTCCTGGCCGTCCACGGCGCCGCTGGCCATGGCGGGCTGGGCATCGGCCCAGCTCATCTGCGTGGGGTTGGCGCCCAGGGCCGTGAAGGTGTCCAGGAACAGGGGCGAGCCCACGACGCGGATCTTCATGCCCTTGAGGTCGGCAGGCGTCTTGATGGCGTGCTTGGAGTTGGAGATTTCGCGGTAGCCGTTCTCACCCCAGGCCAGAGGCACCACACCGCCTTTTTCCAGGGTCTTGAAGATTTCCTGGCCCACTTCGCCCTGGGTCACGGCATCCACGGCCTTGAAGTTGGGGAAGAGAAAGGGCATGGAGAACAGGTTCAGCGACTTGACCTGGGGCGACCAGTTGATGGTCGAGCCCACGGCCATGTCGATCACGCCCTGGCGCAGTGCGGAGAACTCGCGCGTCTGGTCGCCCTGCACCAGCGAGGTGCCGGGGTAGAGCTTGATGTTGATGCGGCCCTGGGTGCGTTCGCGCACCTTGTCGGCCCACAGCTCGCCACCCTTGCCCCAGGGGAAGGCCGTGCCCAGCACCAGAGACATGCGGTATTCGCTCTTGTACTTGGCCTGGGCCATGGCCATGGGCGATGCAAAAGCCAGTGCGGCGGCTGTCGCCACGGCGGATGCGAGGAAGGTACGAAGTTTCATTTGGTTTGTCTCCCTTTTAGAAACGAAAAAATGCTTTGCTTGTTAGATGCATTGCACATTGAATAAGCACGGCCCATCTCAGTAGACACCGCGCAAGGGCCGCCCCGCCGCGCTGGTGTCGTCCCCTCCCGAAGAGAGAGGGGATGCGGCAAAGCCGCTCAGGGGAGGCTAGTACCCCATCTTTGCGGGCAGCCACAGAGCGAGCTGCGGGAAGGCAATGACCAGAATCATCACGACGAACATGGACAGCAGCATCCAGCCTACCCAGCGCACGGTGGACTCCATGCGCACGCCCGCGATGCGGCAGCTGACCATCAGGTTCACGGCCAGTGGCGGCGTGAACTGGCCCAGTGCCACCTTGAGCGTGAGGATCACACCAAACCAGACGGGGTCCCACTGGTAGTGATTCATGATGGGCAGCAGCAGCGGCACAAAGATCAGGAAGATCGAGATGCCGTCCAGGAACATGCCTACGGTGATCAGCAGCAGGATCAGCAGACCCAGCACGCCGTATTCGCCGAGACCGGAGTTCACGATGGCATTGGCCACGGGATCGATCACGCCCAGGGTGGACAGCGAGAAGGCAAAAATGCCGGCCAGCGACACCACCAGCAGGATCACGGCCGACAGCTCGCCCGCTTCGCGCAGAATCGGGAACAGGTCGCGCACGCCGATGGTGCGGTGAATCACCATGCCCACGAACAGTCCGTAGAAGACGGCGACCACGGCGGCTTCGGTGGGGGTGAACCAGCCCATGCGCATGCCGCCCAGGATCAGCACCGGAGCGGCCAGACCCCAGGAGGCCTCGCGCAGGCTCTTCCAGAACGGCGGGCGGGGCATGGAGGCTTCGAGTGCACCCATCTTGTGCTTGCGCGACATCCACACGGCGGGAATGATGAGCGCGATCCCCGCCAGCACGCCGGGAATCATGCCGGCCGCGAACAGGGCCGGCACCGAAGCGCCTGGCACCAGCACCGAGTAGATGATGAAGGCCACCGAAGGCGGAATCAGGATGTCCGTCGCTGCGGCCGCTCCGACCACGCTGGCCGAGAAGCTCTTGGGATAGCCCGCGCGGCTCATGGCGGCAATCATCACGCCGCCCACGGCCGCCGCATTGGCCGGCCCGGAGCCGGAGATGCCGCCCAGGAACATGGCCACGGCAATCGCCACCAGCGGCAGCATGCCGGGGCCGCGGCCCACGATGGCCACGGCAAAGTTCACCAGCCGCAGGGCAACGCCCGAGCGATCGAAAATGGAGCCCACCAGCACGAACATGGGAATGGCCAGCAGCGGATATTTGCCCAGCCCGGCATAGAAATTCTGCGGCACGGCCAGCAGGCCGAACCACTGCGTATCGGCATTGGCCAGGGCAATTGCCGCCGCCCCGGCCAGACCGAGGGCGGCGCCTATGGGCACGCCGATGAACATCAGGCCCAGAAAGGCCACAAACAGCAAGGTAGCGATCATGCGATCTCCTTGCTGTGGTCTTTTTCCACGGGCTCGTCAGGGAAGGCGCCGGGCTTGCCCTGGCGAATGAAAAGACCGATGGCGCGCACGGTGATCAGTGCCGAGACCACGGGCAGCCAGATCGAATACCACCATTGGGGCAGGCCGATGCCGGGTGAGGTCTCCTCGAAACGGAAGTCGTCCCAGACCACGCGCACGCTGAGCACGGCAATGATGGCAAACAGCAATGCCACCATCAGAGAGCCGAACCGGGCCAGAGCCTTGCGGCGCTGGACGGAGCCGCTGTCCGAGAAAAACTCGATGCGGATATGCTGGTTGCGCGCCACGGCGGCAGAGCCTGCGACCAGGGCCAGCAAGATCATCAGAAAGACCGATATTTCCTCGGTCCAGGCGAAGGAGGAGTTGGTGAAGTAGCGCACCAGCACATTGGCAAACGTGATCAGGGCCAGAGCGGCCATGATGATCACGGTCAGCCAGTCTTCAATGCGCAGGGAACGAGGCTCGTCCGGGCGCGCGCCGGTATCGGCTGCGCCATCGGTCTCGGGAGGAGTGGAGGACATGAACGCGGAAAGTCAGAAAAACACACAGGAGTCAGGGCAGCTCGCCTGAATGGCGTGATCCGCGCGCACTCGATGAGAATGCCCTTATGTTCACGACTTACGCAAAACGGGTTCAGGCAAGACGATTGCCTCAGGAGGCAGGCCGTTGTTGCATTCTTGTTTGCGTAAGTCCTTATGTTGTTCCTTGACCTTCACGGCGTTGTGCGCCGGGATGGCTTGGAGCGAGTAGACACACCGGATAGATGTGAACAAATATTATCAAGGTATCTATGTCGCAGGGCTTACGTCCGGCGGCAGGCATTACCCTAGGGTCTGGCGACCAAGGCATGGCTCATCGTCGAGTCTGTGTTTTGTCCCGTTTACTAGCCAACAAGGATTACCTCCGTTGCACAGCTTTGGTGCAGGGCAGCGGATAATGAGAGTCTATGGAAACCAAATGGCTTGAAGATTTTGTCAGCCTTGCTGAAACCCGCAGTTTCAGCCGCTCGGCCCAGCTGCGCCACGTTACGCAGCCTGCGTTCTCGCGCCGCATCCAGGCGCTGGAGGCCTGGGCGGGCACGGATCTGGTCGACAGAAGCTCGTATCCGACGCGACTGACGCCAGCAGGCAAGACCATGTACGAGCAGGCGCTGGAGATACTGCAGTCCTTGCAGAGCACCCGAACCATGTTGCGTGCCCACGTCAGTGCGGGCAAGGGCATGGTGGGCTTTGCCGTGCCGCATACGCTGGCGTTCACGTTCTTCCCGAACTGGGTGTCGGCCGTGCATGAGAAGTTCGGCCCTTTCCGCAGCCGTCTGTTCGCCCTCAATGTGCACGATGCGGTGATGCGTCTCGTGGAAGGCGGCTGCGATCTGCTGATTGCCTACTACCACTCTTCCCAGCCTTTCCAGCTGGACCCATCGCGCTATGAAATGGTGAGCCTGGGGCATGAGGTGCTGGCTCCCTACTCCAAGCCCGACGAGAACGGCAACCCCATCTTTGCGCTGCCCGGCCGCCAGGGCCAGCCGCTGCCATACCTGGGCTATGCCGCCGGCGCCTACCTGGGCCGCGTGACGGAGCTGATCCTCAAGGAAGCGTCCGAGGCCGTGCACCTCGAGCGCGTCTATGAAACCGATATGGCCGAAGGCCTCAAGGCCATGGCACTGGAAGGTCATGGCGTGGCCTTTCTACCCTACAGCGCGGTACGCGGCGATCTGGAGTCCGGTCGACTGGTGCGTGCAGTGCCCGAAGGTGTGACCGGTTTTCAGATGGACATGGAAGTGCGGGCCTATCGGGAAAAACCCACGGGCGATGCCCCTCAGGGAGGAGCTGCCGCGCTCTGGAACTTCCTCAAGGAGCAGGGCGAGATTGCGGGTGGCGAGGTCAAGGCTGTGTAACCTGATCGAGTGTTGCTTTTCTTCCAAAAGGGCCAGTTGGCCCTTTTTTTGCTTGTGTGACCAGCTTGCCGTGATTTTAGGTGTTTTACTGGTGAAAACCCTAATGTTATGCATCGGGTTAATACTGAATATGCAAGTTGCGCATAAGGATTTTTGCCATCGGCATTGGCTTGTGAAATCACGAAAGCATTAGAGTTCGCAGCTTGCACAAAAAGAGGTGCTGCTTTGCAACACAAGATTGAGGCGGTAAGTAGGTGGTTGCCTTCCTGAATCACCTACGGGAAAAGTCTTAGAAATGATTGCATTTCAGCCATCTTCATGACTGCACAATGTGTGCAGTACATTTGTTAACGCAACCTGTCCACCCTCACAAAGGGCGATGCGTTAAGGAGTGGCAAGCGTTTTTGGTCCTTACCAATAGGAGATCCGTATGAAGAAGCATTTGTTGGCCATCGCCGTAACCGCACTGGCAACTGGCACCGTGTTTGCCCAGGCCAATGACACCTTGGCCAAGATCAAGTCCACCGGCAGCGTCACTCTGGGCGTGCGTGAATCGTCCGGCCTGGGCTATACGCTGGGCAATGGCAAATATGTAGGCTTCCATACCGAAATGGGTGAGCGCATTCTCAAGGACATCCAGAAGCAACTGGGCCTGACAGCGCTGGAAGTGAAGTACCAGCCCGTGACCTCGCAAAACCGTATTCCTCTGGTGCAGAACGGCACCGTGGACATCGAGTGCGGCTCCACCACCAACAACACGGCTCGTCAGAAGGATGCAGCCTTTGCCTTCACCACCTATGTGGAAGAAGTGCGCATTGCCACCCGTGCCAACTCCGGCATCACCGGCATCAAGGACCTGAACGGCAAGACCATCGTGACCACGACGGGTACGACTTCCGTGCAGACCCTGCGCAAGAACAAGCGCGCCGACGGCCTGACCTTCAAGGAAGTCATGGGCAAGGACCACGCCGACAGCTTCCTGATGCTGGAAACCGGCCGCGCCGATGCCTTCATCATGGACGGCTCCATCCTGGCTGCCAATATCTCCAAGTCCAAGGCTCCCAACGATTACAAGATCGTGGGTGAAGTGCTGTCGGTGGAACCCATCGCCTGCATGATGCGCAAGGACGATCCCGCCTTCAAGAAGGCTGTGGACGAATCCATCGTGCGTCAGATCAAGGATGGTTCTCTGACCAAGCTGTACGACAAGTGGTTCCTGCAGCCCATTCCTCCCAACAACGTGAAGGTGGGTCTGCCACTGTCGGCAGCGACCAAGGATGCGTGGGCTCACCCCAACGACAAGCCCATGGAAGCTTACGAAGTCAAGTAATCCCGCCTATAGGTGTACCGCCCCTTCTGCCAAGCGGTTAGAAGGGGCTTTTTTGTTGCGAGGGCCGGTGTGAGCGTTTGCCCTCATAAACCAAGAATGAAAGAGGTGCTCGTATGAGTTGGGATTGGCAGGTGTTCTGTCAGGACACCATTACCCAAGAGGTCGGGCAGAGTTGTTTTGGCAAGAACGGTGACATCACCTATCTGGATTGGATGATGTCGGCCTGGGGCTGGACCGTGTCGGTGGCATTGCTGTCGCTGGTCATCGCTCTGGTGCTGGGCGCAGTCATCGGTACCTTGCGTACCTTGCCCGATCGTCCGTGGATAGTGCGCCTGGGCAATGCCTGGGTGGAGCTGTTCCGCAATATTCCCTTGCTGGTCCAGGTGTTCATCTGGTACCACGTGGTTCCGGCTATCTTCCCCGCAATGAAGTCCCTGCCGGGCTTTGTGCTGGTGGTGTTTGCGATCGGTTTCTTCACCTCTGCCCGTATTGCCGAGCAGGTGCGCTCCGGTATTCAGGCTTTGCCGCGGGGCCAGCGCTACGCCGGCATGGCAGTAGGTTTCACAACCTTCCAGACCTACCGCTATGTGCTGCTGCCGATGGCGTTTCGCATCATCATTCCGCCGCTGACCAGCGAGGCCATGAACGTGTTCAAGAACTCGTCCGTGGCGTTTGCCGTGTCCGTGGCCGAGCTGACCATGTTCGCCATGCAGGCCCAGGAAGAGACGGCTCGTGGCGTCGAAATTTATATGGCTGTGACAGGTCTGTATGTGATTTCTGCCTTCATCATCAACCGCATCATGGCCTTCATCGAGAAGCGTTCTCGCGTGCCCGGTCTGATTGCAGCCAGCGGTGGAGGCCACTGATATGAATCTCAACCTCGACTGGTCGTTTTTCTCGTGGGACCTGTTCAGCAACTTTGTGCTGAAGGGGCTGTATTTCAGCGTGTCCTTGACCGTGATCGCCACGCTGGGCGGCATCTTCTTCGGCACCTTGCTGGCGCTGATGCGCCTGTCGGGCAAGAAGTGGCTGGACCTGCCTGCCACCATCTATGTCAACGGCATGCGCTCCATCCCGCTGGTGATGGTGATCCTGTGGTTCTTCCTGCTGATGCCCATGCTGATCGGCAAGCCCATCGGCGCGGAGACTTCGGCCATCATCACCTTTGTGGCATTCGAAGCAGCATATTTCTCTGAAATCATGCGCGCCGGCATCCAGTCCATTCCACGTGGACAGGTGTTTGCCGGTCAGGCGCTGGGCATGACCTATGGTCAGAACATGCGTCTGGTGGTGCTGCCTCAGGCCTTCCGCAACATGCTGCCCGTGCTGCTGACCCAGACCATCATCCTGTTTCAGGATACCTCGCTGGTCTATGCGATCGGTGCCTACGACATGCTCAAGGGCTTCGAAATCGCCGGCAAGAACTTCGGCCGACCCATCGAATCCTATCTGGCGGCTGCCGTGACCTATTTTGTGATCTGCTTTGCACTGTCTTGGTTCGTCAAGCGTCTGCACAAGAAGATCGCCATTATTCGATGAAACACCCCCTGAGTCGCTTCGCGCCCTCCCCCTCAAGGGGGACGACGGCCTCGGCTGCGGGACGGCCCTTGCTGGCTGTCCCAGGCCTGACCGAGCCCGCTGCAGGCGCTGCGATGGATCACTGACAAAAGTCGGAGTGAAAAATGATTGAACTCAAGAACGTTTCCAAGTGGTACGGCAGCTTTCAGGTGCTGTCCGATTGCTCCACCAATATCAACAAGGGCGAGGTGGTGGTGGTGTGCGGCCCTTCGGGCTCCGGCAAGTCCACGCTGATCAAGACCATCAATGCGCTGGAGCCTTTCCAGAAGGGCGAGATCTTTGTGGACGGCACGGCAGTGCACGATCCCAAGACCGATCTGCCCAAGCTGCGCAGCCGCGTGGGCATGGTGTTCCAGCACTTTGAGCTGTTCCCCCACCTGTCGGTGACGGAGAACCTGACCATCGCACAGATGAAGGTGCTGGGCCGCAGTGCTGCAGACGCCAAGACCCGTGGCCTCAAGATGCTGGACCGCGTGGGCCTGACCGCTCACAAGGACAAGTTTCCCGGCCAGCTCTCCGGCGGTCAGCAGCAGCGCGTGGCCATTGCGCGCGCTCTGTCGATGGATCCCATCGTCATGCTGTTCGACGAACCCACTTCGGCACTGGACCCCGAAATGGTCGGCGAAGTGCTGGACGTGATGATGGGCCTGGCTCATGAAGGCATGACCATGATGTGCGTGACCCACGAAATGGGATTTGCGCGCAAGGTGGCCAGCCGTGTGATCTTCATGGACGTGGGCGGCAAGATTCTGGAGGACTGCAGCAAGGAAGAGTTCTTCGGCCATCCCGAAAACCGCCAGCCGCGTACCAAGGAATTCCTCAACAAGATCCTGCAGCATTGATACCGCAGGCAAGCCGCAAAAAGGCGCTCGCAGGAGCGCCTTTTTTCATGGCGGCCGGGCCGGACTGCCGGTCAGCATTGCAGCACGCCGCGGGGGGCGCGCATCAGCGTGCTTTGACCAAACAGGCTTTGCACCAGGTCCACCACCAGCTCCGCCGTCTGGTTGCGCAGGTCCAGGGCCGGGTTGAGCTCCACAATGTCCAGCGAGGCAAGACGGCCGGAGTCGGCAATCATTTCCATGCACAGCTGGGCCTCGCGGTAGGTGGGGCCGCCGCGTACCGGTGTGCCGGTGCCGGGAGCAATGTCAGGATCGAGAAAGTCCACGTCAAAGCTCAGATGCAGGTGGATGTCCCTGTCGTTGCGTCCCAGCAGGCTGACCAGGGCGCGGCGCATCACTTCACGCATGCCCAGTTCGTCGATGGCCCGCATGTCGTAGACCTCCAGCCCCAGCTCTCGGATCATGTGCTTTTCGCTCTCGTCCACGCTGCGCAGGCCGATCTGGCAGAACGATGAGGCGGGCAGGGCGGGAGTCGTGCCGGACAGCGAGGCCAGTTCCGTCGGTCCCAGTCCGCAGAGGCTTGAAACCGGCATGCCGTGCAGATTGCCCGTGGGCGAACTTTCGGGGGTGTTGCAATCCGAGTGGGCATCCAGCCAGAGCACGCGCAGCTGCTTGCCCGTGGCGCGGCAATGGCGGGCCACGGCGCTGATGGAGCCTGTGGCCAGCGTATGGTCGCCACCCAGCAGTATGGGCAGCCGGTGTTGCTGCAGCACCTGCAGCACCGCGTCATGGGCGATCCGGTTCCAGCTCAGGCATTCGGCCAGATTGCGCAGACCCTGGGCATCGCGCGCGCCACGCGGGTTGGCGGGGCCGCTCAGATTGCCCAGATCGTTGACCTGCACCCCCAGCCGTTCCAGCGCAGGACCGAGCTGGGCCACACGCAGGGCATCGGGCCCCATGGCCGCGCCAAGGCGCGAGGCACCGATATCGGTGGGCAGACCGATCAGTGTGGACGATGTGTATGCCATGAGCCGCTCCGCTTCAGGCCGTCTTACGGGCCGCAAGATTGATGATCTGGGGACTGGCTGCCTGTCTCACCATGGCAAACAGATCCTTGGGGTCGGCGAGCTCCGGCACCAGCTCGATCTGTGACAGCAGGCCTGCGCCTTGCGCCAGGCTATGCATGGTGCGCAGCGCCGAGTAGTCCTCCAGCGCGAAGCCCACGGAGTCGAACAGGGTGATCTGGGCATCCGATGTCCGGCCCGGCGCCAGCTTCTGTAGCACGCGCCACAGCTCGGTCACGGCAAAGTCGGCGGGCATTTGCTGCAGCTCGCCCTCGATGCGCGTCTGAGGCTCGTACTCGACAAAGACCTGCGCACGCTGCAGGGCGCTGGCATCGAACTCTGTCTTGCCGGGGCAATCACCGCCCACGGCATTGATATGCATGCCGGGCTCCAGCAAATGCCCGGGGATGATGGTGGCGCGGGTCTTGTCGGCGGTGGCGGTGGTCACGATGTCCGTGTCGGCCACGGCGTCTCGCACGCTGGTGCAGACGATGGCCGTAGCGGAAAAATCGGGCAGGAACGGCTGCAGGTTGTGCAGCAGCTTTTGCGAGGCCGCAGGGTCGATGTCGAACAGGCGCAGCTCGCGCACGCCCAGCAACTCCATGAAGGCCAGAGCCTGGAATTCGCTTTGCGAGCCATTGCCGATCAGCGCCATGCTGCGGTTGCCGGCGCGCGCCAGATGGCGCGCAGCCATGGCGGATGTGGCGGCGGTGCGCAAGGCCGTGGTCAGCGTCAGCTCGCTGACAAAGCGCGGCATGCCGGTGGCGACATCGGCCAGCGCGCCGAAAGCCATCACGGTGGGAAGGCCCAGGCGTGGATTGTGCGGGTGGCCGTTGACGTATTTGAAGGCGTAGTCTCGCGCATCGGCCACCGGCATCAACTCGATCACGCCGCTGGCTGAATGGGCGGCTGTGCGCGCGCTTTTGTCGAAGTCCTGCCAGCGGCCGAAGTCGGCCTCCAGGGCTTGGCTGATCAGGCGCAGCACCTGGGTGATGCCGATGCGCGCGACCAGCCGGGCTGCGTCGCTGGCGCTGAGAAAGTCGGTCCGGAATGGTGTGCCGGCCAGAGCTTGAGGAACAGACATGAGACTTCCTCCTTGACCCCATTTTTGAGGATTTCAGCGCCAAATGCCAGAGGAAGGCCTGGGAAATACCCAAGAGCTGGACCCATGACCGCGCTGTGCGCAGGTCCAGGACAGGGCCCGCATGGGTTTGAGTGCGGGCCTGTCGCCAGCGAAGATGGGACAATGTCGGCCATGACTCAGACCATCACGATTACCCGCCCCGATGACTGGCACTTGCACGTGCGCGATGGCGATGCCATGCGCTGCGTGGTGCCGCACACTGCCCGCCAGATGGGCCGTGCCATCATCATGCCCAACCTCAAGCCTCCGGTCACCACGGCGGAGATGGCTGCGGACTACCGCGCCCGCATTCTGTCGGCCGTGCCTGCAGGCAGCCAGTTCCAGCCGCTGATGACGCTGTATCTGACGGACAACCTGGGCCCTCAGGAAATCGTGCGCGCCAAGGAGGCCGGCGTGGTGGCCTGCAAGCTTTATCCCGCAGGTGCCACGACCAACTCCGACCATGGCGTGACCGATCTGCGCAAGATCTACCCGACGCTGCAAGCCATGCAGCGCGAAGGCCTGGTGCTGCTGGTGCATGGTGAAGTCACCGATCAGAGCATCGACCTCTTCGACCGCGAAGCCGTGTTCATCGAGCAGCAGCTCAAGCCTCTGCGCAAGGATTTTCCCGAGCTCAAGATCGTCATGGAGCATGTGACGACCAAGGAAGCCGCCGAGTACGTGGCTGAGGCCGATGATTTCCTGGCTGCGACCATCACGCCCCAGCATCTGCTGTTCAACCGCAATGCCATCTTCCTGGGCGGCGTGCGCCCGCACTTCTATTGCCTGCCGGTCCTCAAGCGCGAAACCCATCGTCTAGCCCTGGTGCAGGCCGCCACCAGCGGCAGCAGCAAGTTCTTCCTGGGCACGGACAGCGCTCCCCATGCCGCGCACCTGAAGGAAGCCGCGACCGGCTGCGCCGGCTGCTACAGCGCCCACGCCGCCATCGAGATGTATGCCGAGGTGTTTGACGGCGTTGGCGCCCTGGACAAGCTTGAAGCCTTTGCCTCCTTCAACGGCGCCGATTTCTACGGCCTGCCCCGCAACACCGACACCATCACCCTGGTCAAGGAAAGCTGGACGCCGCCCGTGAGTTTTGAATACGGCGAAGGTGCGCAGCTCAAGCCTCTGCGCTTTGGCGAAGCATTGCCCTGGAAGATGCAGGATTAAAAACAGTAGCTGCAAGCGCCTGTGTTCACTTGAATTAAAGGTGTTTCCGGTCTGAAATCAAGAAAGGAGTTGCGCAAGCTGCTCCTTTTTTAATTTGGCTTTATACAAGGCCTCGGTTAGGCTTGGCCAAACAGCGCTCAGGAGATTGCATGCCCAACGATGTCCAGCCCAAGATTGCCTTGCTGATCGATGCGGACAACGCGCCCGCGGAGATGATTGACGAGATATTGACCGAGCTGTCCACCTTCGGCCTGATCAATATCCGCCGAGCCTATGGCAACTGGACCAAGGCCGGTCTGCATGGCTGGCAGAGCAAGCTGCTGGAGTACGCCGTTCGGCCCATGCAGCAGTTCGACTACTCCAAGGGCAAGAACGCGACCGACATGGCCATGACGGTGGATGCCATGGAGCTGCTCTATACCGAAAAGCCCGATGCCTTCGGCATCGTTTCCTCGGACGCCGACTTCACGCCGCTGGTCATGCATTTGCGCGCCAAGGGCGCTGCGGTCTATGGATTCGGTGCGGAGCAGACGCCCAGGGCTTTCGTCAACGCCTGCTCGCGCTTTCTGTATTTCGATGCGCTCAAGGAACTCGGCGACGGCATTGTCAGCCGCAGCGAACGCCGCGAGGCGCTGGAGGCCGATGCAGTTCCACGTGCAGTGCCTGCGGCAAGCCAGCCATCCGAGCAGACCCTCCCTGTCAGCAATGGCAAGGTGGCAGGTGGCACGGGCGCTGCGGCCCCGGCATGCACCACGTTGCGCGTGCCTTCGCACATGCTCAAGGAAGACAGGCAGCTCATTGCCATGCTGCGCGATGCCGTCAAGGCGACGCAGGACGAAGCCGGCTGGGCACGTGTGGCTGCGGTGGGCACGCATATCGGCAACAAGCTGTCGTTTGATGCGCGCAACTATGGCTATGCCTCGCTGACCAAGCTCATGGCCGCGACCCAGGTGTTCGAGTTGCGTGACGAGGGCACGGCCCGCGTGGCGGTGCGCGATCTGCGTGGGCATCAGGACGAGGTGCTGCCTTGATGCAGCCAGCCGCAATGCCGTCAGTGGATTGGGCCATTGACTGGCAGGCGCCCTGGCTGGCACCGCTGCAAGCGCTTGGACGTCAGGTTCATGACCGGGTGCTGGGCGGTGCCGGCGTGGCCCGGGCCTTGCAGGAGGTGGCTGCCGCCCAAGGACTGCTGCCGGGCTGGCAGTTCGTCGATCAGCTGCAGCTGCCTGCCGGCCAGGCCTATGAGGCATTCATCCACAGCCGGCGCAGCATTCCCACGCGCGACAATCTGCATGACTTCTTCAACGGCCTGATCTGGCTGCACTGGCCGTTGCTCAAGCAGCGGCTCAACGCGCTGCAGGCGGCCGAGATAGAGCGCCAGGGCGTGGGGGCGCAGCGCGGGCGCCTGCGCGATTCGATCACGGTGCTGGACGAGAACGGCGGCTTGCTGCTCGCGCCGCAGGCACTGTGCGATGCGCTGCGCGACAAGCGCTGGCAGGAGCTGTTTGTGGCCCGGCGTGTGCTGTGGGCGCAGGCGCGCTTTCTTCCCATAGGCCATGCCCTGCTGGAAAAGCTGGTTCAGCCGCGCAAGGCCATTACCGCGCATGTGATCTGCGTGCCGCTGGGGCAGGCTCCAGGGCTGGCATCGCTGGCCGAGGCCGATGGCTGGCTGGACCATCAGTTGCGGACCCAGTCTTGCAATCTGGCCGGCAAGCCCTATCTACCAATTCCCATATTGGGAATCCCGGACTGGTGCCTGCAAAACCAGAACTTTTCCTTCTATGATGACTCTCTAGTTTTCCGAGCCCCACGTACCGCACAAACAACACAACAACGGGTACTGCCAGAAACAGAACTGGCTTGATGCGCATTCGTCCTGCACAGGCGGTGCCTCAGGGGTTCTGGTCATTTTGTCCCCTGTGTGGAGTACACCCTCGATGAAACGTATTGCCTTATTTCTACTGACCAATATCGCCGTGGTGGCGGTATTGGGCATCGTCGCCAGCCTGCTGGGCGTCAACCGCTACCTCACTGCTAACGGCCTCAATCTGGGCGCCCTGCTGGGCTTTGCCTTCATCATGGGCTTTGGCGGCGCCATCATCTCGCTGCTGATCTCCAAGCCCATGGCCAAGTGGACATCGGGCGTGCAGGTCATCAACGAGCCGCGCAACGCCGACGAGGCCTGGATCGTCAACACCGTGCGCGGCTTTGCTGAAAAGGCTGGCATCGGCATGCCCGAGGTCGGCATCTATGAGGGCGAGCCCAACGCCTTTGCGACTGGCGCCTTCAAGAACTCGGCCCTGGTGGCCGTGTCCACAGGTCTGCTCGAAGGCATGACGCGTGAAGAGGTCGAGGCCGTGATCGGTCACGAAGTGGCCCACATCGCCAATGGCGACATGGTGACCATGACGCTGATCCAGGGCGTGATGAACACCTTTGTGGTCTTCCTCTCGCGCGTGATCGGCTATGCGGTCGACTCCTTCCTGCGCCGCAACGACGAGCAAAGCTCGGGCCCCGGCATCGGCTACATGATCACCACCGTGGTGCTGGATATCCTGCTGGGCTTTGTCGCCGCCATGATCGTGGCCTGGTTCTCGCGCCAGCGTGAGTTCCGTGCGGACGCGGGTGCTGCCCAGCTCATGGGTCGCAAGCAGCCCATGATGAATGCGCTGGCCCGTCTGGGCGGCATGCATCCGGGCGAGCTGCCCAAGAGCGTGGCGGCCATGGGCATTGCCGGTGGCATCGGCCAGCTGTTCTCTACCCACCCGCCCATCGAGCAGCGCATTGCTGCACTGCAGAACGCCCGCTAAGCGTACGCATGTGTAAACGGCAGTAGCCGGTCTTTACCGCTGCTTCACAAGCCCCTGTCAACAACCGGCAGGGGCTTTTGCGTTGTAGGAGCATATACATGTCCCCGGACTTTCAGGAGTTGCGATGTCCTTCATCTCTCAAACCATGACCCGCCGACTGCTGCCGGTCTTGCTGCTGGGCGGCTCCGCTGCCCTGCTTACGGGCTGCGTGGTGGCCCCGGCCTATCCGGCTTATGGAACCGAGGTGGTTGCGGGCGACGTCTATGCACCCATGGCCCCGCCTCCCCTGATCAACGAGGTGATCCCGGTGGCTCCCTCGCCGGCCTATGTCTGGATCGGCGGCTCCTGGGGCTGGGGCGGCGGACGCTATAACTGGCGTCCCGGTCGCTGGGCCATGCCGCCACGTCCCGGCTACGGCTGGCATGAAGGGGGCTGGAACCATGGTCCTGGCGGCTGGCATCACGGCGGCGGCCATTGGGGACCGCGCCGCTGAGGGCGTCCGCTAGGTGACAAGAGAAGGCATCCGCCCGCTAGGCGGGCCGTGCCGGCATCGCTAGAGTCGGATGCAGGAGGTTTGCCGTGAATCCTGCTCTTGTCACCCGCCGCGAAGGCGCTGTTCTCGTTCTTTCCAACAACAACCAGGCAGCGCGCAATGCGCTGTCTCCCGAGTATTACCACGCGGTCATGGAAGCGCTGCGTGCGGCCGGCACCGATGCCTCGGTGGCCGCCGTGATTCTGACGGGCGAGGGCGGTCATTTCTGCGCTGGCGGCGATCTGAACCAGCTGGCAAGGAGGCGCGAGATGCCGCTGGCCGAACGCCGCCTAAAGCTTGAGGATCTCAACCATCTGATTCGTGCCATACGCGACTGCCCCAAGCCTGTGATCGCAGCGGTGGAGGGCGCTGCCGCGGGTGCAGGCCTTTCTCTGGCCATGGCTTGCGACATGCTGGTGGCGGCAAGGTCGGCGGTTTTCTCGGTGGCCTATGTGAAGGTCGGCCTCACACCCGACGGTGGCGCGACTTCGTTTCTGGCCGAGTTCATGTCCCGTCAATTGCTGACCGAGCTCTGCCTGACGGGCGAGCGCATCAGCGGCGAGCGCATGCATGCGCATGGCTGCATCAACCGTTTGACGGAGCCGGGCCAGGCCCTGGCTCAAGCGCTGGAGCTGGCGCGGCAACTGGCCCAGGGGCCGGAAGTGGCGACCGCGCGTATCAAGGCACTGTGCCGGGTGGCACACCGCCACAGCCTGGAGCAGCAGCTGGCGCTGGAGGCCGACCATATGGTCGAGGCCCAGGGCAGCGAGGAGTCTCGCGAAGGCATTGCGGCCTTTCTGGAAAAGCGTGCGCCTGACTTTGCCAGGCTGCGCGGTGCCTGACAGGTCGTTCCCTGCGGCCTAGCGAACCGTGTAGTTGAGCTGGAACATCACGCCGGCATTGCCCAGCACATTGATCTGGGTGCCCCAGTTGCTGTTGAAGTCATAGCCCACGGCCGGAATGGCCGTGATGCCCCAGCCATGCCTGTTGTTGAACGGGATCTTCTTGTTGTACGGAAACTTGTAGCCGTGAATGATGCCGCCCGTGACCTTGAAGAAAAGGCCAGGCACGCTGTCAAAAGGCCTGAATCGCCAGCCGTAATAGGCGTACTGGCTGGGCTGGCCGAATGAGTTCCTGAAATAGGCAAATCCCGCGATATGGCGCTCGTCCAGCTCCTTCTCGGCCTGGATCAGCCAGACATAGGCGTGCTTTTGTTCGTCGGGCTCGAAATCGTTTTCCTTTTTGGCATCGGAGAAATGCCAGTCCAGGGGGGCGTAGCCGAGCATCCAGCCCGATAGCGCCGAGGGCCTGTCGGCGCTCTTGTCCGCCGCAGCAGCGGGATCACTGGTTTGTGCGCTGGCACTGACTGCCGCCAGCCAGCAGGCCAGTCCCAGGGACACGGAGGCAGGGGCAGGTCGCAGAGGTTTCATGGAGACGCTTGGCGTGCAATGAAGTCACCAGCGTAGCGATGCCAAACCTGGTGCATTGTCAGTCAGCGTCCAAAAACTTGTGAAGCCATGACGTCTGGTATGGAAGCGCCCATCAAAGGTGACCAGCGGCAGGGCTGGCATGCCTGGGAGTGGGTGCAGCGCGGCTGCCTGCCTCGTTTAGAGGGCGCCGCCCGAGCCGCGCGCGCCCGATGAGGGCACCTCGACGCCGAGAATCGCGGCTGCAACGGCCTCGCCGACCTTGATGCCGTCCACACCGGCCGACAGAATGCCGCCCGCATAACTGGCACCTTCGCCGGCCGGGTACAGGCCGCGCGTGTTGTCGCTCTGGAAGTCGGCGCCGCGACCGATCTTGACCGGGGACGAGGTGCGGGTTTCCACACCGGTCAGCACGGCATCCTTCATGTCGTAGCCGCGAATCTTTTTGCCAAAGGCGGGCAGGGCCTCGCGCATGGCTTCGATCGCATAGGCGGGCAGGGCCTGGTGCAGATCGCCGAGGCTGATGCCGGGCTTGTACGAGGGTTGCACCTCGCCAAATTCGGTGGAGGGCTTGCCAGTCACAAAGTCGCCCACGAGCTGGCCGGGCGCACTGTAGTTCTGGCCGCCGAGCACATAGGCTTGGGACTCCAGCTGGCGCTGCAGCACAATGCCGGAGAGCGGGTGATGCTCGCCTTTTTGCTGCTTTTCGACGCCAAAGGTCTTGCCGTCGAAGGCCCAGGCAAAGCTCTCGGCGTCTTGCGGGTAGTCTTCGGGGCTGATGGCGCAGACCATGCCGGCATTGGCATTGCGCTCGGCGCGCGAATACTGGCTCATGCCGTTGGTGACGACGCGCCCGGGTTCGCTGGTCGCTGCCACCACGGTGCCGCCCGGGCACATGCAAAAGCTATAGACGGCGCGGCCATTTTTGGCATGGTGCACCAGCTTGTAGTCGGCAGCGCCCAGCAGCGGGTGGCCGGCATCCTTGCCCCAGCGGGCGCGGTCGATCACGCTTTGCGGATGCTCGATGCGAAAGCCCACGGAGAAGGGCTTGGCCTCCATGGCCACACCGCGCTCGTAGAACATGGCAAAAGTGTCGCGCGAGCTGTGGCCCAGAGCCATCACGGCATGATGGGTGGGCAGCGCATAGCTTTGGCCCGTGGCCTGGTCGAGCACCTGCAGACCGACCAGCTGGCGCTGGCCGTCGACCTCTTCGATCTGTACATCGGTCACGCGCTGCTCGAAGCGGATTTCTCCGCCCAGGCGCACGATTTCCTCGCGAATGCCTTCGACCAGCTTGACCAGCTTGAAAGTTCCGATATGGGGGTGAGCCGCGTAGAGAATTTCGGGCGGCGCACCATAGGTCACGAACTCGGTCAGCACCTTGCGGCCCAGATGGCGCGGGTCCTTGATCTGGCTGTAGAGCTTGCCGTCGGAGAAGGTGCCGGCGCCGCCTTCGCCGTACTGCACATTGGACTCGGGCGTCAGCTCGCGCTTGCGCCACAGGCGCCAGGTGTCCTTGGTGCGCTCGCGCACGGTCTTGCCGCGCTCCAGCACGATGGGCTTGAAGCCCATCTGGGCCAGCACCAGCCCGGCAAACATGCCGCAGGGTCCAAAGCCCACGACCACGGGGCGCTCGTTCATATCCGCCGGGGCCTGGCCCACGGGTTTCCAGCTCATGTCGGGCGTGGGATTGACATGGGGATGGTCGGCAAACTGCGTCAGCAGCGCGGCCTCCTGGCTCTCATCGGCCAGAGTGATGTCGACGATGTAGACGGCCAGCAGCTCCGCCTTGCGCGCATCGAAGCTGCGCTTGTGCACATGCAGCTTTGCAATGGCGGCGGCCGTAATTCCCAGGCGCTCGGCCGCAAGCTGCGTGAGCTTGTCCGTGGGCTGGTATTCGGTGTGGTTCTCGGGGTGGTATTCAACCGCCGAGAGAGGGAGTTTGAGTTCTGCGATCCGGATCATGGCTTGTACCTATCAAGCAAGGGTCTGGATGGTACGGCAAAGACCTGATGACTGCGCGACAAGGCCATGGTGACCTCGGCTTTTGTTGTGCTTATTGCTTCTAGGAAGATAGCGGTTTGCGCTTGATACAGCTCATGCTCTCATCTCTTTGAACACGAAGTTGCTATGGAACAAGCGCAGTCAGCTATGCATTTGATAGTGATGTGCTGGTGGCCTTTTGTTATTTGTAGAGCAGTTGCGGCAGCCACAGACCGATCTGCGGCCAGATGTAGAGCAGCACGATGGCCAGGATTTGTATGCCCATGAAGGGCATCATGCCCACGAAGATCTGGTTGAGCGTCACCGAAGGCGGTGCCACTCCCTTGAGGTAGAAGGCAGACATGGCCACGGGCGGAGAGAGGAAGGCCGTCTGCAGATTCAGCGCCACCAGCAGGCCGAAGAACAGCGGGTCAACGCCAAAGTGGTTGAGCAGGGGGATGAAGATGGGCATGAAGATGACGACGATCTCCGTCCATTCCAGCGGCCAGCCCAGCAGAAAGATCACGACCTGAGAGAGGATCATGAACTCTATCTTGCTGAGGTTCATGGACAGTACCCAGCGCTCTATGAGCTCCTGCCCGCCCAGCAATGCAAAGGCGGCGGAGAAAATGGCCGAGCCCACAAACAGCCAGCAGACCATGGCCGAGGTTTTGGCAGTCAGGTACACGGACTCCTTGACGACATCGATACTCAGGCGCTTGTAGGCAGCGGCAAGCACAAAGCCGCCCAAGGCGCCCATGGCAGCCGCTTCGGTCGGCGTGGCCAGGCCAAAGACGATGGAGCCGAGTACGGTCAGGATCAGCACCACCAGCGGAAAGAACGAGCCCAGCAGCATCTTGAAGATTTCCAGCCGCGCAAAACTCAGAAACAGATAGAACAGTGCGGTGCAGGTCCCCAGCAGTGCAAAGCCAATCCACCACCAGGTGGGGGCTGGCTGGGTTTCAGCCTGGCTGGCAGCAGGCACGCCCGGTGCGTTGCTGCCTGTTTCAGGCTCTGCCGGCGCCGTTGCTGCCACTGTGCTGGAGGGTTCTGAGCCGGGCGGCTCCTGCAGCCCTCCTTCGGTGGGTGGTTCCTGCAAGCCACCTTCTATGGGCGGCTCGGCAAGGCCTGTGCCGGAGCTGGAGGAGCTGCCGCTTTCCATGCCTATGGGCTGGATCTCGAACTGTTCCTGCACCTTCGGCGTCGTCACTGCCTGCCAGCTGCTCGCAGCCAGCAGCAGGAACAGCATTCCGGGCAGAACCACCACGGCCAGCTGGCGCAGCAGGTAGCCCGTGGGAACCTGTGCATTGCGCTGGCCTTTGAGTGCGGCCAGCAGGCGCATGGGGGCGTATTGCTGAGCGGTGGCGGGCAGCTCGCGAGTCAGGGGCGGTAGAGCTACCTGGCGCTCGGCGGCTGACAGCGGTGGTGCCCAGGCCGGCTTGATCTTGGCCATGAGAACCACATAGCCCACGTACAGGCCGGCAAGCATCAGGCCAGGGAAGAAAGCGCCGGCATACAACTGGACGACGGAAACGCCTGCTGTCGCGCCATAGAGAATCAGCAGCACCGAAGGCGGTATCAAGATGCCCAGGCAGCCACCCGCCGTGATGGCCCCTGCCGCCATGGACGTGCTGTAGCCGGCACGCAGCATGGTTGGCAGTGCCAGCAGACCCATGAGCGTGACTACGGCGCCCACAATGCCGGTGGCGGTGGCAAATACGGTGCAGGTCACCAGCGTGGCCACAGCAAGCGAGCCCGGCACGCGGGCCATGGCCAGGTGCATGCTTTTGAACAGCTTTTCGATCAGGTTGGCGCGCTCGACCAGATAGCCCATGAAGACGAAAAGGGGGATGGCGATGAGCACGTCATTGGTCATGCTCTTGTAGGCTGACTGCACCATCAAATCCAGTGTGCGTGTGGTATCTCGCTCATAGGCCAGCCAGGTGAAGATCATGCCCATGCCCATCAGCGTGAAGGCAGTGGGAAAGCCCAGCATGATGGCGACCACCACCAGCGACAGCATCAGCAAGCCCAGATGGCCGTTGGTGATGTTTTCTACGCCCAGCAGCAGCACGATGGCCGAGAGCACGACCAGGGCCATGATGGAAAAGCCGAACCAGAGTTCCTTGCGCATCTTCATGCTTTGCCCTCCTGCACCATTTCCTTGAGCTTTTCCACATCCACTTCTTCCACGTCTGCGCCGCGACGGGGCCACTGGCCGTCGCGCAGGCACAGCATGCAGCGGGCGATTTCAGCAAGACCCTGAAGCAGCAGCACGCCACCAGCCAGCGGAATCATGAATTTGAATGGATACAGCGGCAACGGATGGGCAGAGAAGGTCTGCTCGCGAATGTCCAGCGATTCGTGGGCATAGGTCCAGCCGGCCCAGGTCAGCGCCAGTACGCCAGGCAGGAAGAACAGGATGTACAGGCACAGATCCACGGCAGCCTGCGCACGCGGGCTGAAGAAGCCGTAGAGCACATCGCCGCGCACATGGCCGTTCTTGGACAGGGTGTAGGCGCCGGCCAGCATGAACATGGTGCCGTAGAGCATGATCTGTGCATCCAGCACCCAGGCGTGAGGTTTGTTCAGTGCGTAGCGGGAGAACACCTCCCAGCTGATCAGCATTGTCAACAGCACCACGGCCCAGGCCGCCACCTTGCCGATAAAGGTCGAGAACGCATCGACAGCAAGCAGAATTTTTTGCATGGCAGTCTCCGCTGCATGATGCAGCGAGGTGCGAAGAGGATGGGATGCCCGCCTGCCGGGGCGGGGTTGCGGGAGGCAGACAGGCGCAGCCCCTTCTGGGCTGCGCTGTGTCGGCATCAACTGCGTTTTTGCGCGAAGTAGTGGTTCCAGGCCATCTTGAAGTCGAGGTCGGTATCGTTTTGCCAGCGCCCGCTGCGCTGGGCAAACGTGCGCATGGAGTCCATCACCCTCTTGAACATGGGGTTCTCGGCGGCCTTCTTGGATGTCACCTTGTCCCAGGCGGCCAGTTGGGCGCGCAGGATGGCGTCGGGTGTCTTGTAGAACTTCACGCCCTGCTTGGACTGCATCTCTGCATAGTCCTTGGCATAGCGGTCGGTGGCCTTCCAGCTCATGTCGGCGCTGGCGGCCTGGGTGGCGTACTCGATGATGGACTTGATCTCGGCCGGCAGGGCGTTGAACTTGGTCTTGTTGAACAGCACCTCAAACTGCTCGCTCGACTGGTGAAAGCTTTGCAGCATGCAGTTCTTGGTCACATCCGGAAAGCCCAGCACGCGGTCGCTGGATGCATTGTTGAACTCGGCGGCATCCAGCAGGCCGCGATCCAGGGCTGGAACGATCTCACCGGCAGGCAACGGGTTCACTGCCAGACCCATTTCCGTAAACACATCCACGGCAAGGCCGACGGTGCGGAATTTCAGTCCCTTCAGGTCCTCCACCTTGGCCACGGGTTTCTTGAACCAGCCCAGCGGCTGGGTCGGCATGGGGCCGTAGAGTTTGGAGACCACGTCCATTTTCAGGCCGCCGTAGATCTCGTCCAGCAACTCCTTGCCTCCGCCATAGTTGTGCCAGGCCAGCACCATATTGGCATCCATGCCAAAGGCCGGTCCGGACCCCCAAAGCGCTACGGCCTGGCTTTTGCCATACCAGTACGCAATCACGCCGTGTCCGCCATCCAGCGTGCCTTTGGATACGGCATCCAGCAACTGGAATGCTGGCACCACGGAGCCGGCAGGCAGCACCTCGATCTTGAGGCGGTTGCCAGTCATGTCGTTGACTTTCTTCGCGAAGTCCTGGGCAAACTCGTGAAAAATGTCCTTGGCCGGCCAGGTACTCTGAAAGCGCCAGGACGTGGTCTGGGCCGTGCTTATCATGGGCACGGACATGGCGGAAGCAGCCACCGCGGCACCTTTGAGTAGGTTGCGGCGGCCGGCTTTCTGGGTCTCCTGTGTCATCTACTTCATCTCCTCTGGGTGGTTATCCTGGCCTTCCGCCAGTGCATGCATCTTTGAAGCGAGTGACAGGCCGGCGCAGAGGGTTAACACCAGACTTGATGGGTGGATGGCGGCTTGAAGTCTTGATGTTTCTTTAGTGAAATCAATCTATTACGCCCGCAATTAAAGTGGTGTTTGCTATGGATTGGTGAGTGTTTGGCAGTGCTGGAGATCTGCCGGTTAAGGGTAATTTGGGGGGCGCTGCGTAGATGTATCGTTGCGGTAAAGCTCGCAAGGCAAGCGCCTGAATGACTTGCCGTGCACTAGCATGCAGCCAGTCTGACTTGACGCCAAAGCTCCATGCCTTATTCATCCTCCGACTCTTTCCTGCCGCTTACCCGCAGACATTGGCTGCAGCATTCCGGTGCTGTGCTGGGGGTGCTGCCCGTCATTCCCTTGCTCGGCTGCGCAGCTCCCGCTGCGGAGTCGGTGAGGAGCGTGGGGAAAGCGGCTGCTCCATGGCTCAGCGGTGGTACGGCGGCCATCACAGCCGCTGTGCGCGGCATCAACCCGTTTGCCAGTGCAGGGCTGGCGGGCAGTTGCCGCCTGACCTGCGAGGCCACCATCGGCCCCTGTCACACGCTGTCTCCCGAGCGCATGGATGTCAGCGATGGCTGGGATGGCCTGCCGCTGCATATGCAGATTCGCGTGGTCAACGAGCGCTGCGAGCCGGTGCCGGGCACGATTGTGGAGATCTGGCATACCAATCACACGGGCGGTTACTCGGGCCAGATTCACCGCATGTGCAACAACGATGCCGCCGATGTGAACAAGCAGTTCTTTCGCGGCTATCAGCGCACCGACGGCAATGGCGTGGCGCGCTTCGACAGCTGCTACCCCGGCTGGTATCGCGGCCGTGCCGTGCATGTGCACTTTCGCATTCTGCAAGGCAGCTACGACCCGGCGGACAGCGCTGCATCGTGGCTGACCAGCCAGCTGTTGTTCAGCGATGCGCTCAATAGCGAGATCTTTGCGCAGGCGCCGCTTTACAAGGACAAGGGCCAGCCCGATACCCGCCTGGATGTGGACAACGTGGTCGGGCAGGAGCCGGACAAGACGCCTTATGTCTTCGATGTGCAGAACCTGGGAGGGGTGATGCTGGCATCGAAGACCATGGTGGTGCGCAGCGACAGTGCCGACAAGCTCTGCCAGGTCAAGGGCTCCATGCCGCCAGGCGGCCCGGGTGGGCCAGGAGGTCCGGGGCGGCCCGGCGGCATGCGGCCGCCGCGCCCGGGCATGATGCCGTCACCTCCGCCTGGCACCTGAACCAGACTTCAGATCACCAGTCTGGAGTAGCCGATTCCGGCCGCTTTTTCCACGCGGATCTGCGCCGGAATACGCTCCTTGAGCGCTTCCACATGGCTGATGACGCCAATCATCTTGCCGCTGGCGTTGAGTGCATCGAGCGCGGCGAGGGCCATCTCCAGCGTATCGCCGTCCAGCGTGCCGAAGCCTTCGTCGAGGAATAGCGAGTCAATCGAGGTCTTGCTGCTGACCAGATCGGACAGTGCCAGTGCCAGTGCCAGGCTGACGAGAAAGGCCTCGCCGCCCGAGAGCGTGCGCGTGTCGCGCGCCACATCGCCCTGCCAGCCGTCCACGATGTCCAGCTCCAGCTCGCCCGTGGGCTTGCGCCGCAGCAGATAGCGACCGTGCAGGCGCTCCAGGTGCCGGTTGGCCAGATGCAGCAGATGGTCTAGCGTCAGCCCCTGTGCAAACTTGCGGAACTTGTCGCCCTTGGAGGAGCCTATCAGGCTGTCCAGGTGTTGCCAGAGATCGCTGTCCTGCTCCTGCTCGGCAATCCGGGCCAGCAAGGCTTGCTGGCCCGCGCGGCGGTCATCGTCATCTTTGAGGCGGGCGCGGTGGGCGCCCAGCTGCTCGGCCTGCTGGGCGCGTTCGGTCTCCAGCTGGGTAATCTGCTCGGTAATGGTTTCGGGTGCTTCATCGCTGAGCGCCTGTGTCTGCAGTGTGGTCAGGCGCCGGCTGGCGTCTGCCTGCAAGGCGGCTGCGCGTTGTGCCGCGCCCTGAAGCTGGTTGCTCAGTGCCTGCAGACCTTGCTGTTCGGCATCGGACAGCAGGGCTGCGGTGTACTGCGCTTCGTCGGAGAACGGGCTGGCCTGCAGCGCCTGCTGCCATTCGGTCTGGGCCTGCCGCGTCGATTGCTGCAGCTGCTCGAGCGTGGCTTGTGCCTGGCTTGCCTGACCTTGCAGCCTGGCCAGCTGCTGCGCAGTCTGCTCGAGCAGAACTCTGCAGTCTTGCAGCGTGGCGGCGGGTGGCGCTGTACAGGCGGTGGCGTCGGCGGGCAGATCGGGCAGGGCCTGGCTGCGTTGCAGCCAGTGCTCGGCATTCTCTGCGGCTTGCTCGACCTGGCGTTGCAGCAGGTCGATCTGCGGGGTCAGCTCTTGCATTGCCTGTTGCTGGCGCTGCCATTGCTGCCATTCCTGCTGACGCGCATCTAGCCAGTCTGCGGTGTCCGCGCTCTCGGGCAATGCGTAGCCTGCCGTCTGCAGGGCAAGCTGCAAGCGAGTTTGCAGGTCGCCGGCCTGCTGCATCAAGGCTTGCAGTGCCTGAGCGGTCTGCTCCTGCTGCGTCAGATTGTTCTGCAGAGCCTGCCGGGTGCTGGCCTGTGCATGCTCGATCTGCTGCTGGTGTTGCAGAGCCGCCTGGCAGGCGTCCTTGGACTGTTGCAGCTGGCGTTCGGCAGTTTCGGCATCGGCCAGGCTCTGTTGCAGCTGCGCAATCTGCTGCCCGGCTTCAGCGCAAGCGGTGCGCAGTGCTTCGGGCTGCTGCCATGCCGCCTCATCCAGCGGCACTGCGCTCTGTGCGCGCAAGTCAGCCCAGCGTGACAGCCATTTTTCAATCTGCTGGGCAATGGCCTGGTGCTGCTCCTGCTGCAGCTGCTGCTGACCCTGGGCAGTGGCCAGCGCGGTGTTCAGCTGTTCGCCCTGGCGCTGCAGCGACTCGAGTTCGCTCTGTGCCTGCTGCAGAGCAGCGGCTGTGGCTGATACATCCAGCGCCGCGTATTCGGTGATGGCTGGGTGATCCTGAGACCCGCACAGCGGGCAGGCATCTCCGGGCTGCAGCGCGGCGCGGTGCTCTTGCAGGCTTTGGATGAGGCGCTCCTGGTCAAGCAGGGCTTGCTTGTCGGCCGCCTTTTCCTTGAGTGCCTTGTACTGCGCACGCAAGTCATCGCGTTGCGCCAGCTGCTCCTGAATGCGGGAATCAACGGAGCTCAACGCCTGCGAATTGCGCTGCTGCTGCACGTCCAGGGGCTGGCGCAGTGCGGCATGTTCCTGCAACTGCTGCCAGTGATGCAGCTGGCGCTCTGCGTTTTGCCAGTGGCTGCGCAGCTGAGGCAGGCTGCCGTGCGTGGCCAACTGCTGCTGCAGGGCTTGCTCTGAGGCCTGCTGCTGTTGCAGCGTCTGGGAGACTTGCCGTGTCGACTGCGTGGATTGCTGCGTCTGTGCATCTGCTTGCTGCTGCAGTTGCCGGGCGAGCTTCTGCAACTGCGTCATCTGGCCTTCTGCCTGGACGGTTTGCCGTTGCAGTTGCTGGCCTTGCTGCAGCTGCTCGCGCCAGCCGCTGAGGTTTTCACCCAGCAGGGCGTGGCTGGCATGGGCTTGCTGCCATGCCGTCAAGTCGGCCTGCCGGGCCTGTGCAGACTGCAGCTGCAGCCTTGACTGCTGCAGCTGATCGCCAGCCAGTTGCCGGGCCTGTTGGTGTTGATGCCATTGCGCGCTTTGGGCTTGCAGCCGCAGGGTATGCAGTTGCTGCAATTGCGCGGCCTGTTCGCTTTGCTGGTCTTGTGCCAGCTGCCAGCGATGGTGCATGGGCTGGATTGCCTGCGCAGGTCCGTGGGCCTGCAGGCGCAGCAAATCGTGCGCGGCATCACTCAGCGCTTGCTGGGCGTTCGCTTGTGCATTGCGCGCCTGCTCCACCTCCTCCATGGCCTGCATGGTCTGTGCCTGCCAGCGTTGTACGGTTTGCAGCTGCTGGTGGCGTGCCTGCAGATCCGTCAAGCCGGTCTGTAGCAGTGCCGCCTGGGATTGCAGCTGCTCGCGTGTGCCGGCATCCAGCAGTTGCATGCCCTGTGCCTGAGCCTGTTGCTTTTCCAGGGCCTGGCGGGCGTCGCGCGCTCTTTCGAAAACGGACTGCGAGATGCGACCGTAGATATCGGTGCCGGTCAATTCTTCGAGCAGCTCGGCGCGCTCATTGGCCGTGGCCTGCAAGAAGGCGGCAAAGCCTCCCTGGGCCAGCAGCATGGACTTGGTAAAGCGCGCAAAGTCCAGTCCGGTGATTTCGGCGATGCGCCGGGTTTTGTCCTTGACGTGGGTGGTGAGTATGCTGCCGTCCGCCACCAGTGCCAGCTCCACCCTGGGAGCTTGCAGGGCGGCATCCGGCTTGCCGCGCGCGCGGCGCTGGCTCCAGAAGGCGCGGTAGGCCACGCCCTTGACTTCGAACTCCACCTCGGCTTCGCACTCGCCGGTGTGGCGCGTCATGATGTCGTTGCTGCCGCTGATGCTGTCGAGGCGCGGCGTCTGGTGATAGAGCGCAAGGCAGATGGCATCGAGCAGCGTGGACTTGCCAGCGCCCGTGGATCCGGTGATGGCAAACAGGCCGTTGTCGGCAAAGGGGGCCGCGGTGAAGTCGATGTTCCACTCGCCCTTGAGCGAGTTCAGATTCTTCAGCCGCAGTTTGAGAATTCTCATGCCGCAGCTCCTCGTTCATCGTCGAGAGCGTTCAGCACCTGCCGATAGCTCTCGGTCAGCGCGGACTGCATCCGGGGCTCCAGGCTCTCCTGGGCCAGTCGGCGCGCAAATACATCGAGCGGGGTGAGTTCATCCAGCGACTCGCGGGCCTCGCCGGACAGCTGTGCCGCAGCCTGGCTGCGCTGGCGCTTGATGCGCAGAATCTCCACGGGCAGCGACTCGGCCATGGCCTGCACGCGCGCCGTGAGGTCGGAGAGATAGTCGTCTTCCTGTACCGTCACCTCCAGCCAGACCGGTCGATCGGCTTGTGCCTGGGCCGAGGCAGATTTCAGCAAGGCAGGCATCTGCGCCAGACTGCCGGTGATGGAGGCCATGGGCTGGAACACCGGCACGGGCAGGGCGGTGACGGCCTGCAGCCCGCCGGCATTGAGATCCACCAGCAGTACCTGCTTGGTCTGCCTGGCTTCGTCAAAGCCCAGCGCGATGGGAGAGCCGCTGTAGCGAATGTGATCGAGCCCGCCGACGAGCTGCGGCTTGTGGATATGGCCAAGGGCGATATAGCAGGCTGGCGGGAAAGCATTGGTCGGAAAAGCCTCCAGTGCGCCTACATAGATTTCACGCACCGATTCATTGCTGCTGGCACCCACCGTGGTCAGATGGCCGGTGGCAATGATGGGCAGCAGTTCGCCCTGGCTGGCCTGTATCTCATTCTGCGTTTGAAGGGCTGCGGCATACACGCGCTGGTAGGTGGATGCAATCGCGACTTGCAGTGCCTGCTGCTTGTCCTGTGCGCTTTGTCCGGCCTGGCTTTGCTGCACATCACGCGGGCGGATGAAGGGCAGTGCGCAGACGATGCAGCCAGGCTCCCGCGCTGTGCAACGTCGCGGCAACGTGACGACATGCCGGGCCTCATCACCGGTCGAGCTGACCACCTGGGCGCCCAGGTAGGTCAGCAGTTCTCGGCTTTCATCGAGCACGCTGACCGAGTCATGATTGCCCGCCAGGATCAGCAAGGCCGTGCCTGCGTCGTGCAGGCGCACGATGAGCTGGTTGTACAGCTCGCGCGCATAGCTGGGCGGGGCTCCGGTGTCGAAGATGTCGCCGGCGATCAGCACGGCATCCACGGCATGGGCCTGCACCTGGGTGAGCAACCAGTCGATCAGGGCCTGATGCTCGGCCTGACGGCTGCGGCCCATAAAGTGCTGGCCCAGATGCCAGTCGGAGGTATGGAGAAGACGCATGCGGCGATGGTATGCCAGCCGGCCCCCGTCTTACTCGCTGTCCAGCCGTTCTTGCGATAGCTCCTGCTCGAACAAGGCATGGCCTTTGGCCCAGCCGCCACCCCAGATCAGGTCCATGGTCCCGGCCAGCGCCTCCAGGCGCGGTTCATCGAGGTCCGAGCGTGCATGCTCGGTCTGGAACAGGCGGTAGAGCGCGGCCTGGCTCATGCCTTCATCCCTGAGGGCATGAGCCAGTTTCTCCAACGCCGCCGCAGTCGGTGCCGGCTGGTCTGGCCGCAGAGCTGCCTGCAGGCGCCGGGCAGACATCATCTCAGCGCTTGCCAGCGCGCTTGGCCGTCCAGTAGCTGAATTCTTCCTTGCCGACCTCATAGTCCAGCTCCTGCAGCCTGGCCTGCAGGTTTTCCTGCACATCGGCCACGGCACGGTTGTAGATGCAGGGGCCTATTTCCGCGAGAAAGAAATTCAGCAGGGCACCGGATTGCATATTGCCTATGGGTTCGTCCATGTTTTCGCGGAAATAGCGTTCTATGGAGGCAATGGCCTGCTGCTGCGCGTGTTTGGGGAGTTCTATGCTCATTGATCAAGCTTTCTTGTAAATCTTCTTTCGCTTCAAGCGTCTGATTTCGCTTTAGCTGACTGGCTACCTTGTCTCGCAACTGGCGGTGTGTCAGTGGCAGTCCGCTTCATGGCTTCGGCCAAGCACGGAGCGTCATAGGGTGATTGCTGCACCACATGCACTTATTATGTGCATGTGCTCATGTTGATGCACGCAGGTGGCATGAATACGATGGTTTCTTCGTTATTCACAAGGAAAAGTCATGGCCCTCGCCATTCGAATCTACAGCTCAGGTGCGCCCGAAGTGATGCAGCTCGAAGAGCTGGATCTGCCGTCACCGGGGCCGGGCGAGGTTCTGCTCGAGCAGACCGCCATCGGTGTCAATCCTCTGGATGTCAATCAGCGCAAGGGCCTGGTGCCGATTGCATTGCCTTCGGGCCTGGGTCTGGAGGGCGCGGGAACAGTGGCCGCCGTGGGCTCGGGAGTGTCGGGCCTGAAGTCAGGGGACCGTGTTGGCTACGCAACCGGGCCGCTGGGCGCGTATGCCAGTGCGCGCTTGTTCCCCGCTGATCGTCTGATCCGGCTTCCGGACAGTCTCGCGGATGATGCCGCCGCGTCGGTCCTGTTCAAGGGCATCACGGCTCAGTACCTGCTCAAGACCACCGGCCAGGTGAGTCAAGACAGCCGAGTCCTGATTTATGGCGCTGCCGGTGCTCTCGGACAGCTGATGTGCGCGTGGGCCAAGCATCTGGGCGCCCAGGTTCTGGGCGTCGTCTCCAGGCCCGCCAGCGTGGAACGCGCCAAGGCGGCAGGCTGCGACCATGTGTTTGTCTTTGACGCGCAGTCACTGCCATCCCAGGTGATGCAGGTCACGCGGGGCCAAAAGGTGGACGTGGTCTACGACTCCATCGGAAAAGACACTTTCCTGGCTTCGCTGGACTGCCTGCGACCCAGAGGACTGATGGTGTCGTTTGGTGCCACATCGGGCCTGCCGCCTGCCATTGAGGTCGGCGTGCTCAATGCCAAGGGCTCGCTGTTTCTGACCCGTCCGTCTCTGGCCGCGCATACGGCAACGATAGAGGAGTATCAGAGCCGTGCGCAGGACGTGCTTGACGCCATCGCAGCCGGCATACTCACGCCTCGCATATGGAAAAGCTACGCGCTCAAGGACGCAGCCCTGGCGCATGCAGACCTGGAGCAAGGACGCTCGCAAGGCTCGATCATCCTCACCCCCTGAATTGCTACAGACACCATGGAGATATTCGACAGCCAGCACACGGATGAGCTCGCCACGCTGGTCGCACTGGCAGACCAGGGCTCGTTTGCCGCTGCGGGACGATTGCTGGCGCGTCACCCTTCGGTGCTCTCCAAGCGCATGCAGGCGCTCGAGCGAAGACTGGGCGTGCGTCTGGTGGAGCGCACCACGCGCCAGCTGCATTTCACCAGCGAGGGCTGGCGACTTGTCGAAAAGCTGCGCCAGGCTGCCCATCTGATTCGGGATGCAGAGCAGGAAGCGGCGCAGGGAGCGCAGGAAATACGGGGGCGCCTGCGCTTGTCCATGCCAGCGACGATGGGGCGGCGGTGGATCAGCCCCATGCTGGCGGATTTTTCCCTGGCCTACCCGGAGGTAGCGCTCGAAGTGGAGTACAGCGAGCGCATCGTGGACATTGTGGGAGAGCGTTTTGACGCCGCCATACGTATCGGCAATCTGGCGGACAGCCGGCTGGTTGCCACGCGGCTATGCGATCAGTATCGCCTTCTGTGTGCATCCTCCAGCTATCTTGAGCGCCATGAAGCGCCAGACAGGCCTGCGGATCTCGCTCATCACAACTGCCTGGGCTACACCGGCCTCCTGGATTTTCCGCAATGGCGACTGGTTCAGTCGGCAGGAAAGAGGGCTGCGAAGACCGCCGAATCGGTGCGCGTCAGCGGCTCCATTCTTAGCAACGACAACGAAGCCTTGCTTCATGCGGCAATCAAAGGGGTGGGCATCATTGCCGGCAGTGACTGGCACCTCATGCCCTCCATCCATGCTGGAGAGCTGGTCCGCATATTGCCGCAATGGACGTTGGGAGATACCGGGGGCATCTACCTGCTACGACCTTCGGGGCAGTACAACACGGGCGCCATGAAGGCGTTCAAGCAATGGGTGACGGAGGCTTTCGCGGCGGCTCCCTGGCGGCCCTCAGACCGCTGAGGCGCCCTGCCTGCCCTGCTGCTTCAGGGCGATGAGTACAGGTAGCTCAAGGCCTGGAACTCGGTTGCCGCGCGAGGATCAGGAGCCGCTCTTGCTTCCCAGCCAGGCAGCGCTATTGAGAAAAAAGCGTACCAGCTCGCTTTGACGGCGGGCGCCGGTCTTGGAGAAGATGGAGCGCAGGTGAGCTCTTGCGGTATTGAGGCGAATGCCCAGCTCTTTGGCTGCCTCCTCCAGCGTCAAGCCATGGGTCAGCTGTATCACCAGCGAGGTCTCTGCAGACGTGAGCTGAAACAGCTGCTGCGCCAGATGTGTGGATGGATCGGCCTTGCCATCGGTGTTGCGCATGAACACCGCGACGCAGGGACGGCTCTTGGCCTCTGCGTTGTCACCCGAGGAAATGCTCTGGACGACAAGCCCCCAATTGAGCTGACCCGAAGGACGGGCAATCGAGATGCCTTCGGTCATGACGGACGCGGATGCCAGGGAGGACAGCAAGGCATCCTTGACCAGTCGCTGGAGCTTTCGGTTGTCGCTTGCATATTCAGCCTCCAGCATGCCTCCGGAGATCCGGATGCCATCCTGAGCATCGAGAATGCCTTTGGCCGCAGGATTGCTTTCCAGCACTTGGCCATTCTGGTCCAGGATGACGACACCCACCATCAAGCGAGCCGTGACGGTGCTGTACAGCGACATGACCTGACGATCATGGTGCAGCGCCAGATGCATGTTCAGCGCACGGCGGATGTGCGGCATGATCATGCGGCCCAGATCCAGATCCCGCTGGCTGAAGGCCGGTTCCGACTCGGGGCGCGTGATCCGCAGGCCGTAGACACTGCCATCGGTAGTCACGATATCGGCAGCCATCACATGGAAAATATTGTGCACACGGCACCAGTCCTTGTAATAGACGCTGCTGCGCCATTCGCTTTCGGACATCAGGTCGGGAATGGTCTTGAATTGCTCCTTGGGCATGCCAAGGAAAGGACTGTGCTCGCTGTAGACGTCGTGCGTAAGCAAGCCTTCGAGCCCTCCGGATGCGGTGACCACCAAGCCGATATTGTCTCCCTCGGTCTGGCGGATGATCAGCACTGCAAAATTGCTGCGCATATGCGTGCGAATCACCTCCAGGCAGGGAACCCAGGCCTCCGGCAAAGAAGCCGCATCGTAGAGGTGGTTGATGAATTCGCTGAAGCGCTCCGCACTGATCAGCTCTGTTGTCTCTGGGTTCTGAATTCCGGATGTCGAGCCATCTTTGAGTGCAAAAGTCATTGAGGCTTGTGCGTAATCGATGGGTTTCAGTTTGCCGTAGGTGGGGCTCATTGCGTTGACCTCTTGCTGTCTTGCATTATCTGTGCCCCTGATCGGCCTGCTTCGTTCAATGCCGTCGCATGAACGACATAAAGCCGTCTGGCAGCTCTTGAACGGGTCGGTGTGTAGTACATGCTCCAGCAAGCTGAGCATCGAATGTGCGGTGAGCCAGTCCTGCAAACCGTTCAACGTGCCCCTTTGTGATGCGGTCCTTGGCGAAGAGGCTCACTCTCTTGCGAGCTGGAACTGAAACGTATTGACGCGTGTGGAATGGAAGCATGCAAAAGGGGAGCGATGCTCCCCTTTTGTGATCTCTGGCGCATGCATGCGATGAGCGGTGTGCGCCCGTGTGCCAAGCGCTACGGGCGATTGTGGCCTGGACTCACACCCAGACCGGCCTATTGCACCGCTTCGTCCTGGTCGGCCAGAAAGCCGCCGCTCTGGTGCGCCCAGAGCTTGGCGTAAATGCCGCCACGCTGCAGCAGTTGCTGGTGCGTGCCTTCCTCCACGATATGGCCTTCGTTCATCACGATCAGGCGATCCATGGCCGCGATGGTGGACAGACGGTGGGCAATGGCGATCACGGTCTTGCCGTCCATCAGCGAGTCCAGGCTTTCCTGGATGGCGGCTTCCACCTCGCTGTCCAGCGCGCTGGTGGCTTCGTCGAGCAGCAAAATGGGCGCGTCCTTGAGCATCACGCGTGCAATCGCCACGCGCTGGCGCTGGCCGCCCGAGAGCTTGACGCCGCGCTCGCCGACCTGGGCGTCGTAGCCGCTGCGGCCCTTGAGGTCGGTCAGCGTGGCGATGAAGTCCGACGCCTCTGCCTTGTCTGCCGCGGCGTGCATCTCGGCTTCGCTGGCGTCCGGGCGACCATAGAGGATGTTGTCGCGCATGGAGCGGTGTAGCAGCGAGGTGTCCTGCGTCACCATGCCGATGGCGCTGCGCAGGCTGTCCTGCGTCACGCTGCGGATGTCCTGGCCGTCGATGGTGATGCGCCCGCTTTGAGGCTCGTGAAAGCGCAGCAGCAGATTGACCAGCGTGGACTTGCCCGCGCCCGAGCGGCCGATCAGGCCGATGCGCTCGCCGGGGCGGATGTGCAGGTCCAGATGGTCCAGCACCTTTTTGCCGCCCGCCTTGTAGGCAAAGCTCACACCCTCAAAGGCAATCGCTCCTCGCGTGACCTGCAGCGGCTTGGCGTCGGGTGCATCGACGATGGTGCGCGGCTTGGTCAGCGTGGTGATGCCGTCCTGGATGGTGCCCACGTTCTCGAACAGGCCCGTCATCTGCCACATCACCCAGTGCGAGTAGCCCATCAGCCGCAGCGCCATGGCAATCACGGCCGCCACCACGCCGGCGGAGGCCTGACCCTGCGTCCATAGATACAGAGCCGTTCCGCCGCTGCCCAGCAGCAGCAGGGCAATCATCAGGTGGTTGGTGATCTCGAACAGGCTGACCAGACGCATCTGCGCATAGCCCGTGGCCTTGAAGGCCTCCATGGCATTGCGTGCGTATTCGGCTTCGCGGCGCGTGTGGGCAAACAGCTTGACGGTGGCGATATTGGTATAGGCATCGGTGACGCGGCCCGTCATCATGGAGCGCGCATCGGCCTGCTCCTTGCCGATCTGGCCCAGGCGCGGCACAAAGTAGAAGCAGGCGGCGGCATAGGCGACGAACCACAGCGCAAACGGAATCATGAGCCGCCACTCGAAGCTGGCGGCCAGGATCAGAATGCCGATCATGTAGACGCCCACGCCCACAAACACGTCCACCACCATGAACACCACTTCGCGCACCGACAGCGCGGTCTGCATGATCTTGGTGGTGATGCGGCCGGCAAACTCGTCCGCATAGAAGGACATGCTCTGGCCCAGCATCAGCTTGTGAAACACCCAGCGCAGCCGCATGGGGAAGTTGATGGCCAGCACCTGGTGCATGACGGTGGTGTGCAGGGCCAGCAGCGCCACGCTGCCCAGCAGGATGGCGGCGATGCCCAGCACCGTGGCTTGCTGTTCGGCCCAGAAGTTGGCGGACGAGACCGTCCTCAGCCAATCCACCACGCGGCCCATGATGGCGAACAGCACTGCTTCGTAGGCGGCCAGCAGGGCCGAGGTAAGGGTCATCAGGCCAATCCAGCCGCGCATGCCCTGGGTACAGGCCCAGACAAAGGCAAAGAATCCCTTGGGCGGAACCTTGGGCTCCTGGCCGGGATAGGGGGCTACCTGTTTTTCAAAAAATCGGAACAAGATGGAAATACTCCCGGTTCATGCTTGTGGCATATCTTGTCCCCATGGTAGGGGAGTGCCCTGGATTGGTGTCAAGCGTACGGGATGACCGCTTGTCCCATGGGCCATTGGCATGGGCCGATGACCGCGCGTCGAACTCGGGCTATGCGCAAGGTCCGCGACGGGCATGAAAAACGCCGCATCTTGTGCGGCGTGGCAGGAAAGCGCGCGGCGCGATCAGGCGTTGGGCAGGAAGCCTTCCACCGACAGGTAGCGCTCACCCGTGTCGTAGGCAAAGCCCAGCACTCTGGCACTGGGCGGCAGCTCGGGCAGCTTCTGGGCAATGGCGGCCAGCGTGGCACCCGAGGAGATGCCGACCAGCAGGCCTTCCTCGCGAGCGGCGCGGCGCGCGTATTCGCGTGCGGGCTCGGCCTCCACCTGAATCACGCCGTCGAGCAGGCTGACGTCCAGATTCTTGGGCACAAAGCCGGCGCCAATACCCTGGATCGGGTGGGGCGCGGGCTGACCGCCGGAGATCACGGGCGATGCGGCCGGCTCGACCGCATAGACCTTGAGGTTGGGAAACTTGGCCTTGAGCACCTTGGCCACGCCGGAGAGGTGACCGCCCGTGCCCACGCCGGTGATGAAGGCGTCGATGCCGTCGGGGAAGTCGCGCAGGATTTCCTGGGCCGTGGTGGTCTCATGCACGGCCACGTTGGCGGGGTTCTCGAACTGCTGGGGAATCCAGGCGCCGGGCGTCTGGGCGGCCAGTTCCTGGGCGCGGGCGATGGCGCCCTTCATGCCTTTTTCTTTGGGAGTCAGGTCAAAGGATGCGCCATAGGCCAGCATCAGGCGGCGACGCTCGATGCTCATGCTCTCGGGCATGACCAGGATCAGCTTGTAGCCCTTGACGGCTGCGACCAGGGCCAGGCCTACGCCGGTGTTGCCGCTGGTGGGCTCGATGATGACGCCGCCGGGCTTGAGCGCGCCGGATTTCTCGGCGTCTTCCACCATGGACAGCGCAATACGATCCTTGATGGAGCCGCCGGGGTTGCTGCGCTCGGACTTGATCCAGACGTTGGTATTGCTGCCGAACAGACGGTTGATGTGAATGACGGGCGTGTCGCCAATCGTTTGCAGAATGTTGTCAGCTCTCATCGGACCTCCGCGAATAAGGGGTGGTGGGACAGTGGATCGCAGCGCAGGCTGTTTGCGCAGACACAGAGCATTGTGCACGCAAGCGTTCTGCGAATGGGCTATATCGATATGACCCGAAAAGTGGGCAAGGCCGCGGGCGATGATTAACATCGGCCCATGAATCTACGGTTTCTGGAAACCTTTGTGCTGCTGGCCGAGCTGCGCAACTTCCGCATGACGGCCGAGCGGCTGTACACCACCCAGGCAGCGGTCTCCAGCCGCATCGCCACGCTGGAGCAGGAGTTCGGCGTGCGCCTGTTCGACCGCGGCGTGCGCGAGGTCACGCTCACGGCCGACGGCGCCAAGGCTCTGGTGCATGCCGAGCGCATGCTCCGGCTGATGCGCGAGATGCGCGAAGACATGCTGGACAAGCAGGCCTATGCGGGCGTGATCCGCATCGGCGCCATCGAATCCATCGTGCACAGCTGGTTCCCCGACTTTCTCGCGCTGCTGCAGCAGCGCTATCCGCGGCTGCAGGTGGAGATCGCCTGCGACACCACCATCCATATGTCGGAGCAACTGCTCAAGGGCCAGCTCGATGTCTCGCTGCAGGCCAAGCCCGTGTCCGGCGGTGCCATTGCCAATCTGTCGCTGGGCGAGTTCGCGATGGCCTGGGTGGGCAGCCCCAAGCTGGGCATAGGCGACGAGACCCTGAGCCTGGCCGAGCTGGCGGCTTTTCCCATCATGAGTTTTGCGCGCGGTTCCGAGCCGTATGCGGTGATCGAGCAGCTGTTCAGCGCCGAAGGCAACGCCTCGCCGCACATGAATTGCATTGCCTCGGTGGCGACCATGATCCGTGTGGTCTGCGACGGCCTGGGCGTGGCGGCCGTGCCGCCGGCCATCATCCAGCGCGAGCTGGCCGAGCAGCGCCTGCGCCTGCTGCGCGTGGATCGCGAGTTTCCCTCGCTGCCGCTGGTGGCCTGCTGGCGCAACGATCATCAGAACCCGCTGGCCGAAACCGTGGTGCGCGCCGCCGAAGAGGTGGCCACGGCCTTTGCGCTGAACCATGGCCAGGCCGTGGCGCGGCTGCCCGGCACCCGTCTGGCAGGGGACGCATAAAGCGCAGGAGCAGGCACCACCGGTGCGGGCGCCAATGCCTGCCGTGCATTGGGGCGTGCCTCAGTACTGAATAAAAAAGGAGCTGCTATCGACTGATACCTATCGATTTCAGAGTGTTTTCTATCTGAAATCGATAGCAGTCAAGCGCTAGAAGCTCCTGTTTTTTGCTCTGCAATCAGGCCTGGGCCAGCAAAGCCTCCACGGCCAGCGCCACCGACAGCAGGCGCTGGTCCTGACCGGCCGTGCCGGCCAGGCTCAGGCCCACGGGCGCTTCGCCCGCGCGGTGGCAGGGCAGGGACACCGCACAGCCGTCGAGGAAGTTGATCAGCGTGGGATTGCGCAGCATCAGCCCGTTGGCCGCGAAATAGGCTTCGTCGCTGGCCTCGAGCTCGGCAATCTTGGGCGCGATCACGGGCACCGTGGGCATGAGCATCAGGTCGTGATCGGCCATCTGCGCCTGGACCCGGGCAATCCACTGCTGGCGGAGCGCCAGCAGCTCGATGTAGTCGGCCGCGCTGATGTCCTTGCCGCGCAGAATGCGTGTGCCCACGCGCGGATCGTATTCGGCCAGACGGCCGGCGCCGTCGATATGGCTGCGGTGCCAGGCCCAGGCCTCGGCGGCGGTGAAGCCGCCCTTGGCATTGATCTGCGCAAGCTCGGCAAAGGGCGGCACCACGGCCTCGGTGATCTGCACGCCGGCCGCGTAAAGCTGCGACAGCGCACGCTGCCAGGCTGCGGCCACGGCGCTGTCCATGCCGTCCAGCACCACATTCGTGGGCGCCAGCAGGCGCAGGCCCTGCAGCGATGCCGCGCGCAGCTCGCCAGGCGACTGGCCCGACAGCACCGCGTCCAGCGCGGCGCAGCAGCGCACGCTGGGCGCCAGCGGTCCGATGGAGTCAAGGTTGGCTGACAGCGGCAGCACGCCCTGCATGGAAACGCGCCGCGCCGTGGGCTTGAAGCCGGTCAGGCCGCACAGCGCCGAGGGAATGCGCACCGAGCCGCCGGTGTCCGAGCCGATGGCGGCCAGTGCCATGCCGTCGGTCACCGAGATGGCCGCGCCCGAGGACGAGCCGCCGGGAATGCGGCCGCCGTCGATGTCACGCTGCCAGGGATTGCGCGGCGTGCCGTAGTGCGGATTCAGCCCCAGGCCCGAGTAGGCGAACTCGGTCATATTGGTCGTGCCCACGATGACCGCGCCCGCGCGGCGCAGGCGCTGCACGACTTCGGCCGTCTGCGTGGCGGGTGCGGCATCGGCCAGCAGCCTGGAGCCGCCCAGCGTGGGGTGACCCGCGATATCGAACAGATCCTTGACCGAGATGGGCAGGCCTTCGAGGGGCGAGCGTGCCAGGCCGGCCGCGCGCAGCACATCGCTGGCGCGGGCTTCGGCCAGGGCCTGCTCGGGCAGCAGGCGCGTGAAGACGCGCGGGCCTTCGCCTTGCGTGGCGCGCTCCAGTGCCTGCTCGGCCAGTTGCAAGGCGCTGGTCTGGCCTTGGGCCAGGCGCTCGGAGACCTGATCCAGGCGGGGAGAGACTGAAGTCATGGGTAGCTCCGTGTTCAGGCGACGATGTCCAGCAGTTCGCTGCGGTAGCGGTGGCGGATGCTGCGCTGGCTGCGCGGGTCGTACAGCTCCATGGCGAACTGCGTGGCAGGGCGTATGCCGCCGATGGCGGCCATGGTGCCGCAGGTCATGCCGCTGCCTTCGGGCAGCTGGCTCTGGCCGCCGGTGTAGCCTGCGATCAGGTCCTGGGGCGTGCGCAGGCTGGCCAGCGTGCCTTCCTGGTACAGCACTTCGCGGCCGTCCTCCACGATCCAGGAGCGCAGGATCAGCTCGTCCCAGTGGCCGGCCACATCGGCAAAGCGCCAGGCCTGGGTGGCCACGGGCTTGATGCAGGCCTGCTTGGAGAAGGCAACGCTATAGGCTTCGAGCTTGCGATCGGTGTGGTCCGAGGCCAGGCTCACGAACATCTCGCCGCCATGGCTGAAGACGAAGACCTCGGCCTCGCCCGAGGAGTCCGGGCCGAGTACCTGCAGCGTGCTGCTCTGGCTCAGCTGGTTGCTGGCGATGCGGTAGTACAGCGGAACGGCGCTGGGGCGCGGAATGCCGAGCGCGGCCAGCTCCTCGATGTGGTGCTCGATGGCCGCATGGTCGCGTCCGGCCCAGCCGGCGACGATCAGGGTGTCGAAGATGGGGGCCAGGGTCTGGCCTTCGGGGGTGGTGAATTGCAGTTGCATGGCGGAAAGCTCAAAAAGGGGAAGGCGGGGCCGTGGGCCCCGCATGGCGGCGCTGCGCAGGCAGCGTCAGGAGGTCACTGCTTCTTGACGAAGAGCACGACCAGGAAGGCGGCGAGGAACTCCAGCGCGGCCACGAAGTACAGCCCCGAGGACAGCGAGCCGGTGCTGGTCTTGAGCGCGCCGATCATGTAGGGCGCCACAAAGCCGGCCAGGTTGCCAACGGAGTTGATGAGGGCGATGCCGCCGGCGGCCGCCGTGCCGGCCAGAAAGGCCGAGGGAATGGACCAGAACACGGGGAAGGCGGCGAGGATGCCGACGGAAGCCAGCGTCAGCGCGCACAGGGCCAGCACGGCGTTGTGCAGGAACATGCCGGTCAGGATCAGGCCTGCTGCGGCGATCAAGGCGGCGATGGCGCTATGCATGCGGCGCTCGCCGGTCTTGTCCGAATGCATGCCGTTCCAGACCATGGCCAGCGTGCCGGCGAGAAAGGGAATGGCCGAGATCAGGCCGATCTGCAGATTGTTCTGGATGCCGATCTCCTTGATGATGGACGGCGACCAGAAGGCGATCGTGGCGTTGCCGCTGACGATGCAGAAGTACACGGCAGCGCACAGCCAGACGCGGTAGTTGCGGCAGGCGTCGGCGAAGGAATGCTGCTTGTGGCCCTGCTGGCTCTCCTGGGCGACGGCGGCGGTGACGGCGCGCTGCTCGGCGACGCTCAGCCACTTGGCGTTCTCGGGCTTCTCGGGCAGCCAGGCCAGCACGAAGAAGCCGGCGATCACCGAGGGAATGCCTTCAAGGATGAACAGCCATTGCCAGTTGGCCAGATGACCCACGCCCTGCATGCCGTTCATGATGGCACCCGCGATCGGGCCGCCCACGGCGCCGGCGATGGCGAACGAGGTCATGAACAAGCCGTTGATGCGCGCGCGGTGGCGGGCCGGGAACCAGTAGGTCAGATACAGCACCACGCCGGGGAAGAAGCCCGCCTCGACCACGCCCAGGATGAAGCGCAGCACATAGAACATGGTGGGCGTGGTCACATAGGCCATGGCCATGGAGGCAGCACCCCAGAGGATGGTGATGCGCGCCAGCGTCTTGCGTGCGCCGATCTTCTCCAGCAGCAGGTTGCTGGGCACTTCGAACAGGAAGTAGCCGATGAAGAAGATGCCGGCGCCCAGGCCGTAGACGGCCTCGCTGAACTGCAGGTCCTGCAGCATCTGCAGCTTGGCGAAGCCGACGTTGACGCGGTCTATCCAGGCCAGGACAAAGAGAAAGACCAGAAAGGGGATCAGGCGCCAGGTGATCTTGCGGTAGGTGGCGTCCATGTCGGGGTGCGCGTGCGCACCGGCATGGCCGGCAAGAGGGTGGGTGGCGGAAGCCGGGCTGCTCATGGGGAGTCTCCTGTATGCGAAAGTGCAGCGAGCACATGGGGCGCTTTTGCCGGCGCTCCTGTGTGTCTTGGAACATGGGGTGCGGCGCGGGCCGGTGTTCCTGTGGCGGCAGTATCGAAAGGCAGCGAGGGGCTGTCCAACAAGAAATTCTGAGCGGCCCTGAATGCAAATTCTTATGAGCAGAGATGGTGCGGGCTGTGCACCGGCATGAGGCAGGTGTGCATCGATAAAACGCGGGAAAACCCTAGGTGATGCACGCGGCCGATGGCAGCGCCGGGCAGGCCGATGGCCCGGGTCTGCAGGGCTTGTGCTTGATTCAGGTCAAGCCCAGGGGAGATGGTGTTTCCCCTTGGGCCTGCAATCGGGAACAATGGGGCAGAGTCTGTTTGAGGGAGGACTGCTCTTGCTCACGTTCAACACAATTCTGGTGCTGCTGGGGGTCTGTTGCGTAGGCCTGCTGGTCGGTTTTTCCTGGCGCGAGCAGCGCTGGGGCCCCTGGGTCATGCTGGTGTTCGTGGTCAGCCTGCTGTCGCTGATGAGCTACGCGATTCTCAATCTGCTGCTTTAGCACCGCAGGCCAGGGCAGGCCGTGCGCGCAGCGGGGCCTTCCACAGCTCGGCCAGCAGCAGACCGGCAAACGTCATGATGCCGCCCACGGCGTGGTAGGCCGCCAGAGGCTCGTTCAGGGCGAAAGCCGCGATCAGGGCGGTGAAGACCGGGATCAGATTGAAGAACATGCTCGATCGCCCGGGCCCCAGCGTCTGCACCGCCTTCATCCACAGCAGCGGCGCGGCGATGGACGCCATGATGCCGGCGTAGCCCACTAGCGGCAGGTTGCTGGCGTCAAGCCCGGTCTTGGGCGAGAAGAGATAGAGCGGGAACTGCACGACCACGGCAACCAGCACCTGCAGATACAGCAGTTGCACTGTGGCCAGGCGCGGCATGGGCCAGCGCTTGAGCAGGATGTTGTAGACCGCGTAGGCCAGCATGGCCAGGAACATCATGGCATCGCCCAGATTCAGTCCCTCGGACGCCAGATGGCTGAGCCGGCCCGATGAAACCACCAGCGCGACCCCCGCAATTGCCAGCAGCGAGCCCCAGATGCCGCCATGCGTGAGTGGCTGGCCCAGCATGAACACGGCCAGGGCCAGCACCAGCATGGGCGTGAGCGAGCCGATGATGCCCATATGCGTGGCCGTGGTGAAGTGGGCGGCGTAATAGGCCAGGCTTTGGTAGATGACCATGCCCAGCACGCCCAGCACGAAGATCCGTGGCAGCAGGGGCTTGATGTCGGCGCGCTGGCGCCAGATCGAGGGCAGGACGAAGGGCGTGAACAGCACGGCGGCCACCAGCCAGCGAAAGAACCCGATCTCTGCCGCGCTGATGCTGTCTGCGGCCAACTTGCTGACCACGGTGTTGACCGACCAGATCAGCACCGCGCCCAGTGGTAATAGGTATGCACCCATATGAAACTCCTTGAGGTGCTTATGATGCGCTTGACGTATTTGAAGCGCATTGCTGATTTCAGACATTTCATAACTCAAGCCGGACGAACCCATGCCTGCCTCAGCCCCGACTCCCGGCCCGGTCGCCAAGCGCCATGCCGTACAGATACTGGACACCGACAAAGTGCCTGGCAGCTATTACTTCCGTTATGACGAGTTCGGCGAACACAGCGAGGCTCCGCCGCACAGCCACCGCTGGGGGCATCTGAACTATGCGGCCCACGGCAGTCTGAGCATGGACGTGCCCACGGGTCATATCCTGTGCCCGCCGCAGCACGGGGTGTGGATTCCGCCGGGCGTGGTGCACAGCTGCTATCTGCAGCATGCGGTGCAGTACCGCTCCGTCTATCTGGCCCCTGATCTGTGTGCGGATCTGCCGCAGACGGCGGGCTGCATGCGCCTGGGGCCGATTGTCAAAGCCGTGCTGGCGGACTTCGGCGCCAGGGGCGTGCAGATCCCGGTGACTGACGCAGACCTGCGTCTGGCACGGGTGGTGCATGACCAGCTGCGAGCCACGCCGCTGGAGCTGAGCTTTCTGCCCGTGGCCCGGCATCCGGCGCTGGTGCAGGTGCTGGACGCCATGCAGTCGCGCCCCGACGACCACCGCAGCCTGGCCGAATGGGCCGAGACCGTGCACATGACGGAGCGCACACTGGCGCGCCACTGCCAGCGCGAGCTGGGCATGAGCCTGGGAGAGTGGCGTCAGCGCATGCGCTATCTGCAGGCCATCGATGCACTGGAGGCCGGCCACACCGTGCAGCAGATCGCCTACGACCTGGGTTACAGCACGCCCTCGGCCTTTATTGCCATGTTTCAGCGCGAGTCCGGCCTGCCGCCCGAGCAGTTCAGGCGCGAGTTCTGTGCAAGTTCTTTCTGAACGCGGGATAATGCGCGCCGTGAAGTGCGCCAGACCGCCGCTGGTACTAGCCGAAAGGCCAACGCTTGCGTTGGGTCGAAAGACCGTACTGGAGGAACGTCCGGACTGCATAGGGCGGCGTAGCAGCTAACAGCTGTCCACCGTGAGGTGAGGATCAGAGCAACAGAGACGAGTCTGGCAGGAGTGCCGCAAGGCAGACCAACCAGGGTGAAACGGGCAATCTCTACGCGCAGCAATACCAAGTAGGCACACGTTGACGGGGCCCCCGGAGTGTGCGGGTAGGTAGCACCGAGCCATCAGGCGACTGATGGCCAAGATTAATGGCGGTCACATGGCGGGCAACCGTTGTGCACAGAATCCGGCTTATCGGCGCACTTCACACTTTCTTTCTCGCTCGGGCAGCGCCCGGCGTCCCCCCGGCATTCACTCCACCATCAGCGCGAACAGCTGATGGCGATGGTGAATATCAAGCCGCGCAAACGCGCGGTTGCGATAGGTCTTCACGGTGGCTGCGCTCAGCCCGAGATCGGCCGCAATGCCGTCCTGGGTCATGCCGCGCAGCAGGCGCAGGCAGACCTCGAGTTCGCGTGCCGTCAGACCCGGTGCCAGCTCCCGCAGGCGAGCCGGCCACCTCTCATCGCCGCCAGCCATGTCCGCAGTCAGCGCCAGGTGCTTGTGCGTCAGAGCCATCAGGGCGCTGGACAGGTCCGCGAAGTCGCTCAGATGCCGGTCGGCAAAGGGTTTCTGGTGCGCATGGCGATAGAGGTTGACGGCAAACACCGAGCCATCTGCACCGGGCTCGGCAATCGAGATGCGCTCAGCCACGCCATGTGCGTCATACACGCACAGGCGATGCAAGGGCGTGACCTCGTTGGCCTGCACATGGACCAGATTGCGCGCGCCTGGCATGCGCATATGTCCGGGCCATTCCTGGCCCCAGCTTCTGTCCTCGTGCTGAGGTCCCGAGAGATAGGCGCTCCAGCACTGGCGCGTGGTGTCCAGGACGCCCTGGGAGGCCGAGAGAAACAGCCGCGGCCGGCAGCTGCCGATGCGATACACCGACAGCGAGGCCGTTGGCGCGATGGCGCTCAGCTGCTCCAGTGCGGCCTGGGCAAAACAGCTCTGTCCCAGATGCTCCACCAGACCGGCCAGCAAGGCGCTGGCCTGGGCCATACCGCCAGCCGGCATGGCGTCAGTCGTCGAAGGTAGCTTCCAGGTTCTCATCGGTGTGTCTTGGCGTGGGCTGTCATCTTCTTGGGGGACAGCGAATTCTTCAACAGTGCTTACGCTCATGTCCCTGTGCATAGACATCGCAAGGAGAGCAATGCTGTCGCCAAACCATGATTTCCAGATTGCCGCTCCAGGGCTGCGCCACTTTGCCGAATTTCGCGTGCAGGTGGGGCCGGCGCAGGAGGTGGGCGAAACGACACGCGGCTTGCGGCGCGTGATTCCCATCGTCGGCGGCCAGGTGCAGGCAGAGGACTGGTCGGCGCGTGTGCTGCCGGGCGGGGCCGACTTCCAGCTGCTGGTCAGCGAGGAAGTGGCCGAGCTGGACGCGCGCTATGTCATCGAAACCGACGGCGGCGACCTGATCTATGTGAGCAACCAGGCCTTGCGCACCGGGCCGGCCGAGCTGATGCAGCGCCTGCGCCGCGGCGAGACGGTCGATCCCTCGGCGATCTACTTTCGCTGTGCGCCCCGCTTTGAAACGGCCTCCAAGCGTTTTGCCTGGCTGGGGCAGCGCCTGTTCGTGGGCGCGGGAGCGCGCTTTCCGGAGCAGGTCGTCATGCGGTTTTTCGAAGTGCTGTGAAACAGCATCGCAACAAGGAGACAAAACATGAGAACAGTGCAAGCCCAGAACCTGCCCGGACCCGTTTCTGCACGGGCCTGGCGACGTCGGCTGATGGTCCTGGCGCTGCTGGCTGGCGGCGGCGCAGCCATAGGAGTCGCGCAGGCCCAGACGGCTTATCCGAGCAAGACGGTGCGCATGATTGTGGGCTTTGCGGCGGGCACGGGACCCGATGTAGTGGCACGGCTGCTGGCACAAAAGCTCTCTGAAGCCTGGGGTGGCGTGGGCGTGGTGGTGGACAACAAGCCCGGTGCCGCCGGCCTGATCGCAGCCAGCGAGGCGGCGCGTGCGCCGGCCGACGGCTACACCATCATGCTGGCCGAGACCGGACAGCTCAGCATCGCTCCCAATACCTATCAACGGCTTGCATACCAACCGCGCAAGGATTTCGCCCCCGTCAGCCAGGTGGTGAGTTCCGACTTCGTGCTGCTGGTCAATCCCGAAAAGGTCAAGGCGCGCAATGTCAGGGACTTCGTGGCCTGGACCCGGCAGCAAAACGGCCTGTTCATGGCCACTTTCGGAGCGGGAACGCCGGGGCATTTCGGGGCTTATATGTTTGGCGATGCCGTGCAGTCCAAACCCGAGGTGGTGCACTACAAGAGCACTTCGGATGCCTTGAGCGGCATTTTCAGCGGCGATGTGCAGGGGGTGTTCGCTTCCTCCGGCATGGCGATCCCGCAGGTGCGCGCCGGCAAGCTGGTGGCCCTGGGAAGCACGGGCAGCGCGCGTGTGGAGCAACTGCCCGAGTTGCCGACCATGAAGGAGCAGGGCTTTGGCAACCTGGAGTTCAGCTCCTGGTTCGGCATCGTGGCGCCAGCCAGGACACCTGCGGAAGTGGTGAGCAAGCTCAATGCCGATCTGCTCAAGGTCCTGCAATCGGGCGACGGCAAGGCGCGGCTACAGGAGGCCGGCTTCAGAGTCACGGGCACCAGCGCGCAGCAGTTTGCCGACATCATTGCTGCCGATACCGTCAAATGGGGCAAGGCGGTGGCAGCGACGGGTTTTAAGGCGGACTGAGCGGACCGGCGCGCGCCGCGGCCGAGTCCGGCTCGAGGCGCGCGAAGGTCGATCCGTTCAGAACCTTTCCCAGGGCATCAGATAGCGCCACTGGCCCTCGGGCACCTTGGCCAGCGAGACGCGGCCAAGGCGCAGCCGGCGCATGCTGACCACCGTCAGGCCGATGGCAGCGCACATCTTCTCGATCTCTTCGGGCGCAATGCCCTTGAGAGCAAAGCGCAGATGGTTTTCGCTCTGCCAGCTCACATGGCAGGGAGGCATGCGACGATGGCCGTTGCCGCCGGGAATGGGCAGACCTTCGTACAGAATTTCCAGGCCATCTTCAATGATCTGGCCCTCCACGCCGACGATGATTTCCTGTTCCAGCCACATGCCTTCCTCGGTCAGCTTGCGTGCCACGCGCTTGTCCTGGGTGTAGACGATGAGGCCGCTGGCAGGCAGGGGAATCGTCAGAAACGACTCCAGATTCCTGAAGTGATGATCCAGCACCAGCTGGGGCATGGGCGTATCCAGCTTGGCCTTGGTGTCTTCTCTCAGCAGCGAATGCGCGCTGCGCACGCGGCCATAGGCCGGGCCCTGGGTCATGCCCGCAGGCTTGTTCATCAGGATGGTGACGGGCGGAATGGCTTCAGGCTTGGCATCCTTGCGCAGGATCACTACCTGGTCGGGGCGCACGCGGGTTTCGGGCACTTGCACCACTTTGCCGTCCACCTGGACATTGCCCGCGACGATATGGAGCTCGGCTTCGCGGCGCGAGCATTGTTCTTGCTCCGCCACGCGTTTGGCCAGGCGGATGCTTTCTTGTTCAGGCAGGGATTCAGACATGGCGAGAGCTTAATGCTCCGGCCATGTCCTAGTTGTCCACAGGTCTAGCGCGGCAGTCGCTGGGCGCTATCTGCCAAGGCAGAGCTTTTGAATGCGCTCCACATGCGCCAGCAGCGATTGCTGGGCCACGGGCCACAGGGCTTGAGGTGTGTCGGCGTAGGCAATCGCCACCCAGTCCTGAATGCTGCCGTCGGGCTTGGTGCGCATGGCCTGATGTACCTTGGCCTCGCGTGCCAGGCGGTGGGCCTTGAGGCGGGTGATCTGATGTCGCGCAAAGCCCAGCACATAGCCATGGGCGGGCAGGATGTAGCGAATGTCGTGCTCCAGGCACATGGAGTGGAGCCTGTCCAGCGAATCGAGGTAATCGATCATATTGCCGTCCGGCGGGCTGATGACGGTGGTGCTGCCATTGAGGATGTGATCGCCACTGAATAGCAGCGCGTCCTCCTCCAGCAGAAAGCACAGGTGGTTGGCCGCGTGGCCGGGCGTGAAGATGGCTTGCAGCGTATGCGTGATCTCGCCTTCTGCCCCTTGTCCGGTAAGCGTGATGCGCTCTCCGTCCCGTAGCGTCACCTCGGGTCTGAAGCGACTGTTGGCGCGCGCTGTGGGTGCCGACGGCAGGCCCATGATGGGAGGCCTGGCATGGCCGGAGAGCAGGACCATGGCCTGCAGCGGCGCGGCGCCCGGCGAGTGATCGGGGTGGGAATGGGTGCAGACGATGTAGCGGATATCGCCGCCGGCGGCATCGTGCAGGCGCTGCAGATGTGCGGCATCGTCCGGGCCGGGGTCGATGGCGATATAGCCGCTATGCACATCGCCGACCAGATAGCTGTTGGTGCCGGGGCCGGTCATCATGCCGGAGTTGGGGGCCGTCAAACGCAGCAGGTTCTTGCGCAGCGGCACGGCTTTTTCAGGCTGCCAGTCCAGATGGTGAATGCCGTGGCCGTCGGGCAGCACCATTTCCAGTTCGCCATAGGCCATATCGGTTTCGGTATGACGTGTGTCTTTGCCTTTCAGGTGGCCGCCACGGGGGCAGGCCTGCCACAGCGGCTTCTCGCTTAGCAGGGCATTGATCACGGCCTGGGTATCGGGTTGGTGAGCGATGCGCTGCAATGTACGCTGGGTGGGAAAGAGGATGAACAGCTTTTTCTCTTCAAAGCGCGCAATCGCATCCTGCGGAGAAATCCAGGTGGGCTCGAACTGCTCGGTTTCGTCGGCCACCGCCGTTTGACCCTCGGGCATGCGGGCCACAAAGAACGGCACGTTAAAGCGCTTGGGCAGGTCCAGTGGTGCGGTCCAGTGGGCCAGATACCAGAGCTGGTCCACGGCCAGCGTCCAGCCGCGCGCGCGGCATTGCTCATACAGCGATGCCTTGCGGTCCAGTTGCTGAACCTGGGCCGGTGGAACGGGTTGGCCGGCCTGGTCATAGGCCAGCAGGATGCCCAGTTCCTCAAAAGTCTCGCGAATGCCTGCCAGAGCCTGAGTAATGCGTTCATCTCCCGCCTCGGCGATCATGCTGGGGCGCACGCGCGCCAGCGCATGACTGGCTGGGGCTGCATCTTCATCTTCCTGGCCGCCACCGGGGAAAACATAGGCATTGGCAAAGATGCCTTGATCGGCACGCCTTGTCATCAGCACTTCAAAACCATTGCCGTCGGCGCAGTCGCGCAGCAACAAAAGCGTGGAAGCATCGCGCGCGGGAACTGGTGCGCGCTGGGGCTGAAGCAACTGGCTGGGGCGGGACTGGCTGGGTGATGTCATGAGGTCACATTATGCGAAGTCGCCGCGTTCGTGAATGTCACACCTGGACTAGTTGTGCACTCCTGCTGCGCGAATCGGGGAAAGCACTGAGAGCAAACGGCCGAGGACGTCTTGCATTTAGTTATTTGAAATAACAATAATGATGCAAAAGGAATGGTTATGACTCATAAAGAAATTGCAGTTGAGTTCCGTGGCGAAGCCGAACAGGTTGCCGTCATTCGCCTGATGCGTGCCGCCAAGCGCAACGCCTTGTCCGATGGGCTGGTGCTGGGTCTGCGCGATGTGTTCATGAATCTGCCCGCCAGCGTGCGCGCTGCAGTGGTGGATGGCGATGGACCGCATTTCTGCGCCGGCCTGGATCTGAGCGAGCTCAGCGAACGCGATGCGGCCCAGGGCGTTCTGCACTCACGCATGTGGCATGAGGCGCTGCGCCAGGTGCAGTTCGGCGCGGTGCCCGTTGTCGCCGCCCTGCATGGTGCCGTGGTGGGGGGCGGCCTGGAGCTGGCCAGCGCCTGCCATATCCGTGTGGCCGACAGCAGTACCTTCTATGCCTTGCCCGAAGGTTCGCGCGGCATTTTCGTCGGCGGTGGCGGCTCGGTGCGCATCCCGCGCCTGATCGGAGCCGCACGCATGGCCGACATGATGTTCACGGGCCGTGTGTACAAGGCCGAAGAGGGTGAGCGCATTGGTCTGTCGCAATATCTGGTGCCCGAAGGACATGCATTGGACAAGGCCGTGGAGCTGGCGCTGCGCATTGCCGAAAACGCCCCCATGACCAATTACGCCCTGATGCACGCGTTGCCCAGGATTGCCGATCAGCCCGCCGATCAGGGGCTGATGACAGAAGCTCTGATGGCTGCCGTGGCGCAGAGTGCGCCAGAAGCCAAGTTCCGTTTGCAGGAGTTTCTGTCCGGGCGGGCCGCCAAGGTCAGCAAGGACTGAAAGCACTCTCAAGAAACAACGCTGTGGAGACAAAGACAATGCAGGAGACAAACACAGCCATGCAGGCCCTCGGCCAGGTGGTAGAGGGGGGTAGGCCTCGCTACCGTGAGCTGGAGTTCGGCGTGCGCAGCATCCAGGTCAGGGAGGCAGGCGACGGCACTTTCTACGTGCGCTCCGACCGGGAGCTGGCAGAGCACGCAGCACGCATGACTGACAGGCTGCTGCACTGGGCGCAGACCACGCCGCAGCAGACCTTCATTGCCCAGCGGCAACGACTGGCCGACGGCAGCACCGGTGATTGGCAACGCATCGACTATGCCCAGACGCTGGCAGCGGCGCGCAGCATTGCGCAGTCCTTGCTGGACAGAAAGCTTTCGGCAGAGCGTCCCGTCATCATCCTCAGCGAGAACGATCTCGACCATGCCATGCTGGCCATGGGTTGCCTGTATGCAGGCGTGCCCTATTGCTCGGTTTCCACGGCCTATTCACTGGTCAGCACCGATTACGCCAAGCTGCGCCATGTGGTCGATACGCTCACGCCAGGCCTGATCTTTGCTGCCGATGCGGCGCGTTATGACAAGGCGGTACGCGCCGTGCTGCCCGAGGGCTGTGAGGTGGTTTACCGCAAGCCGGCCGTCGATGCCCGGACCTGTACCTTGTTTGCCGACCTGCTGGCAACCGAGCCTACAGCTGCGGTGGATGCCGCCATGCAGGCCACCGGGCCCGACACCATCACCAAGTTCCTGTTCACCTCGGGATCGACCAAGCTGCCCAAGGCCGTGATCAACACCCACGGAATGTGGTGTGCCAACCAGCAGCAGATTGCCCAGACCATGCCCGATATGGTCAAAGGCCCGCCCGTGCTGGTGGACTGGCTGCCCTGGAATCACACTTTCGGAGGCAACAAGAACATCGGCCTCGCGCTCTATCACGGCGGCACTGTCTATATCGACGAGGGCAAGCCTACGGCGGCGGGCATTGCCGAGACGCTGCGCAATCTGCGCGAGATCTCTCCTACCGTTTACTTCAACGTACCCACGGGCTTCGAATACATCGCCCGTGCCATGGAGAGCGATGCGCAGTTGCGCAGCAGCCTGCTCAAGCGCGTCAAGATGTTCTTCTACGCCGGAGCCTCTCTGGCGCAGCCCGTTTGGGATAGCCTGCACCGCACGCAGGAGGCCGAGTGCGGCGAGCGCATCGTGATGGGCACGGGCCTGGGCATGACCGAGTCCTCGCCTTCGGCCCTGTTCATCAACCGTCCCGATGTGCGCTCGGGAGACCTGGGCGTGCCCGTGCCGGGTCTGGAGCTCAAGCTGGCGCCTGTGGATGGCAAGCTGGAGGTGCGCTACCGCGGACCGAACGTCACGCCCGGCTACTGGCGCGCACCCGAAGCCACGGCAGAGGCGTTTGACGAGGACGGATTTTTCCGCTCCGGAGACGCCGTGCAGTGGCGCGACCCGCAGGATCGCAACCAGGGTCTGCGCTTTGACGGCCGCATTGCCGAAGACTTCAAGCTGGCCACGGGCACATTCGTCAACGTGGGGCCGCTGCGGGCCAGGATCATCCATGCCGGCGCGCCCTATATCCAGGATGTGGTGCTGACCGGCCTGGATCGCAAGGAGGTCGGCGCCATCATTTTCGGGACCCCGGCCTGTGCGGCCTTAAGCGGCCTGGACGCGGGGGCGACGCTGGAGCAGATCATGCACAGCCAACCCGTGCAGCAGCATCTGCAGACGGTTCTGAACCAGCTGGCGCAGACGGCCACCGGCAGTGCCACTCGCATTGCGCGGGCAGTGGCGGCGATCAGGGCGCCCTCGCTGGACCTGGGCGAAGTCACGGACAAGGGCTCCATCAACCAGCGTGCCGTGCTCCAGCATCGCGCCGATGTGGTGGCAGGCCTCTATGACGAAACGCTGGCCCTGATCCTGAAGCCCAATCTCTGAGCCAGAACAGGCTTGAGCCCAATGACAGAAAGCGCAAGCAGCTTTTAAAAGGATAGTGATATGCAAGTTCAGGATCAGATTGCCATCGTCACCGGCGGTGCCTCGGGCCTAGGCGAAGCCACGGCGCGTGCGCTGGCTGCCGCAGGCGCCAGGGTTGCTGTGCTGGATCGTCAGCTCGACAAGGCCAAGGTGGTGGCTGCCGAGATCGGCGGACTGGCGCTGGAGAGCGACATCTGCGATGCGGCCAGCGTCACGGCCGCGCTGGATGCCGTTCGCGAGCAATGGGGCGGCGATGCGCGCATTCTCATGAATGTGGCCGGCATCGGCACGGCCAAGCGCGTGATCGGCCGCGATGGCGAACCCGCACCGCTGGAAGACTTTGAGCGAGTGATTCGCGTCAACCTTGTCGGCAGCTACAACATGACGCGGCTGTTTGCCGCACGCTGCGCCAAGCTGGCGGCGCTGGAGGATGGCGCGCGCGGCGTGATTCTTTACACCGCCTCGGTGGCAGCCTTCGATGGCCAGGTGGGACAGCAGGCTTACAGCGCATCCAAGGGCGGCCTGGTCGGCATGACGCTGCCCATGGCGCGTGATCTGGCCCAGCACGGCATTCGTGTCTGCACCGTGGCGCCAGGCTTGTTCGCCACACCGTTGATGAAGGAATTGCCCGAGCCCGTGCAGCAGTCGCTGGCGGCATCCATTCCCTTTCCTTCGCGCCTGGGCAAGCCTTCGGAGTTTGCCGATCTGGCCGTGCATATCGTGCACAACGATCATCTCAATGGCGAGGTGATTCGTCTGGATGGTGCGCTGCGCATGGCTCCTCGGTAAGTGTTACCCCCTGAGGCACTTTGCGCCTTCCCCCAAGGGGGACGACACCATCGCTGCGGGGCTGCCCTTGCTCGATGTCTCTGGCTTGGAGAGTGCCAGAGCCAGCTCAGTGCCAAAGATTGAGACGTGTATTGATTCCACAGGACCGAAGAGTCCGTATTTCAAGCAGGAGACAAGTCATGCAAGGTCGTCGCAATTTCGTCAAAGGCCTGGGCGCTGGTGCCGCGCTGGCCGCATTCGGCGGCATCGCCAGCCGCAGCGCCTATGCCCAGGGCGGTGGCCCGCTGGAGCAGGTGCGCATTCTTTATGGCTTTCCCGCAGGCAGTGCCGGTGACTCGGTGGCCCGCCGCGTGGCCGAAAAAATGGGCGGCACCAGCTACTCCAAGAACATGGGCGTGGTGGAAAACAAGCCCGGTGCCGGCGGCCGCATCGCACTGGAGAATCTGCGTAACTCCGTAGGGGATGGCTCGGTGATTGCACTGTCCCAGGTCTCGGCCTTCTCCATCTACCCGCACATCTACAGCAAGCTGAGCTATCAGGCCAAGGATTTCGAGCCG